>URCO01000017.1:0-42909 GCA_900546375.1 uncultured Collinsella sp. | reverse complement strand
CGCCGAATGCTCGCCATCGAAATTTATCGGTGGCCCACTTCAGACTGTAATGGGTTGTTGGTCGGAGCGCTTGCGCTCTCGATTAGTTCCCTAGTTGTGGGCAGCGTGGCCGCTGTCGTCGCGCCTACCCCGGCGTACGCCGCATCTAAGAAGTCGTCCAAGAAGTCCAAGGGCGGATCGGTAAAGGGCGTCAAGGTCAAGAAGAAGGTCGACAAGTACACTTGGGCCGAGCTCGCCAAGATCTCCGACGCCATGACCAAGTCCGGCAGCCGAAAGGCCGCCCTCAAGATCGCCAAGAAATACAAGCTCTGCGACAAGAAGGGCAAGCTCGACGGTAGTCAGACCAAACACATGGCGCTCCATGACTGCGAAAGCACGGTCACGATTGTTGGCCTGTATCACGATGACTTGGCTGATGGCTCGGGTAAAGCGGGGCTTACCTGGCAATTTACCGATGGATTATACGAGGGCAGTCCGCTTTACGCCTTTTATGTCGACGCTTTTGACATTTTCCCCAGTTCGGTCAAAGACCGTTTGGCTACCATTTCCAAGAAGACGGTCTATCTCGATGGTGCCAAGACCAGCGAGGCAACCTCGCAAGATGTCAAGTTGTGGGCACCTTCGGCGACCGAGTGCCTGGGCGATGCCGAGAGCATGCCTGACGTCAATCGAGACTCCGAGTGGATGGTCAAGTCCCTCAATGCCGAAGGCGCACAGTATGACTATTACGAGAATCTAGGTTTAAACTGGGAAAACTCAACAGGACACGCCTATGATACCGATGTTGAATGTCCTTATGGCATTATTTCCGCCGATGACGGCCAAGGAGGTCTGACTCTTAAAGGCGGCTACGGTCCGTTCAATTCGACAGGGTCGGGCTTTAGAAGCATTTATTACGATCCTTCTAGGCCTGATGCCGATTTGAAGTTTTTGGCCAAAATGAGCGACGAGCCGTACTGGACTTCCAAAGCGGTCGCATGTAACAGCAATACTTGGGAACTCGATTCTGATATTGAGAAAGTTGCAGTCATGCCCATGTTTTGTCTGACCGCTTCTTCGACTGACGATGCGTCAACAGAGTCAAATGGTGTTGCCATTCAGGACGACGTTGATGACTACAGCTGGAAGGACCTCAAGGTTATTGCAGATGAGATTGCCGCCGCAAAGGACGAAGAGTCTGCTACGGGCATTGCCAAGAAATACCATCTGGTTGGTGAGGATGGCTGTCTGAGTGCTGCGAGCTATAAGACGGTCAAGTTAAAGACGGGTGTCGAGGCTAAGGCGTATATTGCTGCTTTCAATCACGATGAGCGCTCTGACGGTAAGGGCAAGGCGGGTATCACGTTTGTGGTCGGCGATACGCCCCTGCTTACCGCCTGCATGAATCAAGACGGCTCAAACTCTGGCGGCTGGAAGGACAGCGACCTTCGCAAGGCATTAAATAAGGAGGTTCTTGCCAGTATGCCCAAGGACCTTAAGAACAACATCGTTAAGGTCAAGAAACTTACGAACAACGCTGGCGTGACAACGGATGTCTCTTCGGTGACAGAGACCGATGATTCTGTCTGGGTGCCCTCTGCGGTAGAGCTGTTTGGAAAAGAGACGGTTGATAGACAGCTGTCGTATCAGACCGATCAACTTGCCGTTTACGAGGCTGAGGGAGAGCAGTATGCCTTTGTCTATGCCAGTTCTGATTACGCTTGGACTCGTAGTTGTAATGCCAAGAAGTCTGGCATCTTTTGGACGTATTTGGAGACTGCCTTAACCGGCAGCCAAAAGCCTTCCAGCGATACCTGCGGTGTCTATCCCGGCTTCTGTTTGTAGCCGCTAGCATGGCCTAGGTTTACTTGTGGACCCCCGAAGAATGTCTTCTTTGGGGGTTCTTTGCTTCGCATGTGGCCAATGTTGCGCAACAGAATGCGTGAATCGTGCCAGAAAATGAATGCAGTGCAAGATGATGGCCGAGAGGAGACGGCACGTCTTTTGATATGACGAGGCGCGAGACGCTGGGAGTGGGTGGCTGCCGACGGCATGCTGCTGGTTGTTCCATTGTCGGTGATGACAGGCGATAACAAGAACGGCGACTGGAAGTTGCCGCTTTCGTTGTCTGCCGGTTTGTCTAAGTCTGTAACAACTGGACCGTCGAAAGTGGGCTAGGTGTTACAGATTGAGATACTTCCGAACCGCGCCGTCTCTTTGTCTCAATCTGTAACAGCTGGGGCCGATTTTACTGAGTTACTGTTACAGATCGAGATTTTCCTTTGAGGGGGATTCGAATGTCTCGATCTGTAACAGATAGACCAGAAAACGGGTTCTAACTGTTACAGATCGAGACGTTTTGGGATCGCGGCTGAGCCATTGCGGCAAAACCACCGCAAAGGTGCCTGTCCCCATTGTGTTGGTTTAGGGCTCCCAGGGGCAGGGGGCTTCGATGTGGATGTGCTCGCCGGTTACGGGGTGCGTGAAGGACACGCTGTGGGCGTGGAGCATCAGGCCGCAGGGGCGAGGCGTGCCGTACAGGTCGTCGCCCACCAGCGGATGGTGCTCGCTTGCCAGGTGCACGCGAATCTGATGTTTGCGACCGGTGAGCAGCTCGACATCGATATACGAACGCGCGGGCAGGCCTCGACGGCTCTTAAGGCGCTTGAGCACCTTGACGCGCGTCTGAGACGGCTTGCCGCTGGCGCCAACGCGCATCTTGCGGCTATCGTGGCGGTCGCGGGCGATGGGCTTGTCGATGAGCTTCTCGTTCCAGTCGATCTTGCCCTCGGCCAGCGCCAGATAGTGCTTTTCGAAGGCGTGGTCGTTCACCATCTGGTCAAAGGCGGGCTGCGTCTGCTTGTCGAGCGAAAACAGCACCACGCCGGTGGTGTTGCGGTCCAGGCGGTTGAGCGGCTGCATGTCAGTCGCGGCAAAGCCGTCGCCCATCGCCAGCAGCAGGTCGCTGGCGTAGTCGGTGAGCGTGCGCTCGCCGGTGCCGTCACCGTGGACGATCATGCCGGCGGGCTTGTCGATGGCCATGAGCCAGGCGTCGCAGTAGAGGACTTGAGGTTCTTCGTTCACGTGTAAGCCTTTCGGTTAGCTAATTCCCACAAACATGCAGCCCGAGGTGGCGCCGCGCAGACGGGCGGCGGGCTTACGGCCGGCCTGCGCAGCCTCGACGGCGCGACGGACGCGAGCGACGGCACGGCCAATCTCATCGGCCTCGAGCAGGGTTCCGTCAACCATGAGACGGCGCACGCCGGCATCGAGCAGCTGCGGAACCTGCGGCGTGAGGTCGATGGGGTAGGCATCGTACAGGCGCGAGCGGCCGTTGATATCGGTGCGCACCGGCATGACCTTGCCATCGATATTCTTGAGCGACAGCTTGCGGGCGCGCAGACGGCAGTTGGCGCAATCGTGGATACAACCGTTGGCCACCTGCAGGATGCAGTGCTCGCTCGTCATAACGCGCGGGCGGCCGAAAACGGTGATGCCCAGGGCTGCGGGCGCGGAGGTGCCAAGCGAGATAATCTCGTCGAGCGTGATCTCGGGCGAGAGCCAAAACGCGCCGGCTCCGCGCTCGGCGAGTGCCTCCATGCAAGGCGTGTTGTGCATGGGCAGACAAGAGCGAATCTCGGCCGTGGCGCCAACCTGGGCGGCCAGGGCAAGCTCGGAAATATTGCCGACGGCGACAGTCGCTCCAGCAAGAATCCACGGGTCAACGCGGACGTGGTCAACGGCGCGGCAGACCTCATCGAGCACGGGTACGATGCCCTGCTCAAACGCATCGGCGGGGGAGAGCTCGGCCGCATCGAGCGCGTCGGTGGTCATGTAGATGCGCGTTGCACCCTCGGCGCGAGCGGCCTCGGCGGCCTCGAGCGAGGTGACGGTGGCGCAGATTTGTGGCTCATCGCGGTAATGCTCGGGCATGGGGCGGGAATCGCTGGTGACAATCGCCGGCAGCTCGAGCGTGCGGGCGCGCTCCTCGTACGGCGCCAGAATGGCCTCCTCCAATGCTTTACAGGCGGCTGTGCGCACCTTATGTACGGCGGAGAAGCCCATGCCGCAGCCCTTGTCGAGGGCCACGTCAAAGCTCGCGGCCTCAAAGGGAGAGGAGCCCATGCGGCCTACATGCTCAACCAGATCGGACGCCTCGACGGCGCGGGTCTTGGCGGCCTCGACGGTAAAGCCGGTAGCGGTGGCGGTGAGCGTGGGGTCGTCGCAGCAGGTGAGCGTCACGGTAAACGGCTCGCCCAGACGCGCCACAACGGACACGTCTACGGCGCGGCGGCGCAGCACGTCGCGCTTGAGCGCAGCCCCGGCGGCATCGATGACGCGCTGGCTTCGAATCACGCGCACGCGGCAGCCCTCGGGCATGCTGCGGGGCACGCGGCACTCGATGACGTCGCCGGCGGCGGCATCCTCGGCGGCAATGGTGGTCAGGAACTGGTCGAACTCATCGTCGTGGCGAAGCTCCAACAGGTCGCCCTTGCCCACGGGCTCAAACAGCTCAATGTGGGCAATGGCAGCGCGGCGACGACGGTCGTCGGGTTTGAGCCCGCGCACGTCGCGGTTGGCCAGACGGCTGTCCAGCACCGTGCCCACGATCTGGCCGCGGTTGTTGGAGCGCTCGTAGCTCATCATCTCGTCACCCGAGGTGCCGTCTTGGTAGGCGTGCGTAAAGTCACGGTTAAAGCAGCGCTTGAGCTGGCGCTGGCGGGCGGCCTCTTCATCCTTAGAGGTCGAAACATGGGCCAGCATGTCATCAATCTGATGACGATACACGTCGACGATGGAGTACACATAATCGGGGGCCTTCATGCGGCCCTCGAGCTTGAGCGATGCGGCGCCGGCGTCATACAGACGACGAACGAGCTGCGACGTGTTGGTATCGCGCGGGCACAGCGCGCGCTCGCGACCGGCAGGGGAGAGCGAGCGGCCGTTCTCGTCGATTAGCTCGTAAGGCAGGCGACAGGGCTGAGCACACATGCCGCGGTTGGCCGAGCGGCCCGCCATGGCAAAGCTCGACAGCAGGCACAGACCCGAGTAGCAAAAGCAGATGGCGCCGTGGCTAAAGACCTCTAGGTCGACGTCGGGCGCGGCATTGTGAATGGCGGCGATCTCGTCGATGGAGAGCTCGCGCGAGAGGGTCACGCGGTCGGCGCCCTGCTCGCGGCACCAGATAGTCCCACGGTCATCGTGGATGTTCGCCTGGGTCGAGATGTGTGTCTCGATGCCGGGCATGGTGCGCTTGACCTCAAAGAACAGGCCCCAATCCTGGATGATAAAGGCGTCGGCGCCCAGCGTGGAGCAGCGATGGATGAGCTGCAGCGCATCGCTCATCTCGGATTCCTTGATGACGATGTTGACCGTGACGTAGACGCGCGAGCCGGCCAGGTGCGCAGCGCGGCAGGCCTGCTCAAAGGCCTCGTCGGTAAAGTTCGTTGCCTTGCGGCGGGCGTTGAAGCTGCCCATGCCACAGTAGATGGCATCGGCGCCGGCAGCGAGTGCGGCGGCAAAGGGCTCGGGGCCTCCGGCGGGGGCCAAGAGCTCGGGTCTGCGGTTGGTGGTTCGACTGGCGGTTGCGGTCATATCCTGCCTTTCAAAATGCTCAGATACTCAAAAGTATAGTGGCGCCGTTGCGATGGGCGATGTCCGCAGCCTAAGCAGGACAAAGTCTTCAGCAGCTTCTCGGGCAAAAATGATCCGTTTTCCTCCGTCCCCAAGGGATCAGTGGGTTAGCCCTCCTTGCGGACCTTTTGCAGATAGCGGTAGACGCTGGGTTCAGAGATGCCAAGCGCGGCGGCGGCGCAGGCAACGGCACCCTTGAGCATAAATACGCCATTGCCGTTAAGGTGGCGAATAACGTCCACGCGATCGGCCTGGCCGAGCGAGGCGACATCCTGCCCGCGGCTTTCGAGCAGCTCGGAAATACTGCGGCCGACGAGCTCCTGTGTGGACTCCGAAAGGCTCTCGACCTCGATGGGGGAGGGCTCCGTGCGGACTGGCGCGGCGTCGAAGCAGGCCATAAGCTGCTGAGCCATGGCGTTGATGTTGCGCACGGCCGAAAGATCGGTGTTGACGCACAGCATGCCGACGATCTTGTCGTCCTCGCGGATAAAGTACGTTGCGGATTCCAGCGTCTTGCCACCGGCGCCGCGCCCCTCGTAGCCCGTAATAAACGGCAGGTCGCGATACTTGGGGTCGTGCATAATCTTGAGCACGAGATCGGTGGCGGGTCCGCCAACCTTGCGGCCGCTCACGATACCGTTGCGAATATCGACGATGGCGTGGTCGGGATCCGAGAAATCGTGCAGCACGATTTCGCTGTTTTTGCCGAGTATCTGCTCCAGGAAATCGACCATCGGCAAAAAGCGACGTACGGTCTCGTTCACGGGCAACTCCTTTGGGTGAAATCGGAAATGTTCATAACAATTTTTTCTCATGGTAACACGGTGTCTATTGACTCGTATATTCGCAGGTACATTGCGTAATATAGACGAGCGGTAGATATTTGGCAGTAAACGGTCGACCAAAAGAAACGTTAGATGTTATTTTGACTAGGCACTTTCGTTACCTGCTGAAACGTTTTATTTCAGCTGAAGAATAGTCTGATAACAAAAAATTATTATTGAGAATGAGAAAATTCTTAAATACGATATGCAACGAAGGCACAACCTCAGCCCCGCACTGCGTCACAATAGAACGTTAGATGCGAAAACAACTACCTCGAGGATTGGTGGTCAAATGGCCCAGGAGACGGTTACGAACGGCACTGAAGCCCTGTTCACTCGCGAAGGCATGCCGCCCGTTAAGGAAATGATCCCGTGTGCCCTTCAGCACGTACTGGCATCGTTTGCCGGCATCATTACCCCGGCGGTCATCATGGCCGGCGTCTACGGCTTTAATAGTCAGCAGAGCACCGACATCATTCAGGTTGCGCTCATTCTTTCGGCACTCGACACGGCCCTTCAGGCCTTCGCTCCCTTCCGTCGCATCGGCGGCGGTCTGCCCATCGTCATGGGCGTCTCGTTCGCGTTCCTGCCGGCCCTGCAGGCCATGGGTGCCTCGGGCTTTAGCTTTGGTGCGCTGCTGGGCGGCGAGATTGTCGGCGGTGCCGTCGCGGCCCTCTTTGGTCTGGCCTACAGCAAGATCAAGTGGCTGTTCCCGCCCGTCGTGACCGGTACTGTCATCTTCTCCATCGGCGTTTCGCTGTATCCCACGGCCGTCAAGTATATGGCCGGCGGTATGGGCACGCCGCTGTGGGGCACCCCGCAGGCCTGGTGCGTCGCTCTTATCACCTTCGCCGTGGTCTTTGCGCTCGCCAACTTTGGCAAGGGTACGCTCAAGCTGGGATCCGTGTTCTTTGGCATGATCGTTGGCATGATCGTTTCGATCCCCTTTGGCATGATCGATTTCTCGAGCGTCGCCACCGCTCAGGTCTTCGCCCTTCCCAAGCTCATGCCCTACGCGCTCGAGTTTGATCCCGAGGTCTGCATTACCCTCGCCGTCGTGTTCCCCATGGTTGCCATCCAGGTTATCGGTGACGTCTCCGCCGCCTGCCTGGGCTCTATCGACCGTATGCCCACCGAGCGCGAGCTCTCCGGCGCTATCGTGTCCCAGGGCCTTACCTCTATGGTTGGCGGCCTGCTGGGCGGTCTTCCCACCAGCGCCCTTGGCCAGAACGTGGGCATCATCTGCTCCAACAAGGTCGTTAACAAGTGGGTCTTTGTGACCATCGCGGCCGTCTTTGCCATCGCCGGTCTGTTCCCGCAGCTCTCTGCCGTCCTTTCCGCTATCCCACAGCCCGTCATCGGCGGCGCGACCGTCGGCGTCTTTGGCACCATCACCATGAACGGCGTGCGCATGTTCACCCGTGAGGGCCTCACGCAGCGCACTACCACCATCGTCGGTACCTCCGTCGTCTTTGGCCTGGGTATCTGGATGGCCAGCGGTTGCCTTGCCGGCGAGGGTATGCCCACCTGGGTGTCCACTGTCATCGGCTCCAATGCCGTAACCCCCACCGCCATCATGGCCATTGTCCTTAACCTGATCCTTCCGCAGACGCCGGTCGTGGCTCAGCACATCGATGCTGCCAAGGACGCTGCCGTGGATCTGGTTTTGCCCGAGAGCAAGAAGTAACCAATTCGGTGCTATTCGTCGGCGGACGCATCGCCTCGTCCGCCGACGCCATGCGGTGCCAAGCCGCACTTCAACCGCCCCTTCTGCGTGCGCGATTGTCGAATTACGTTATAGCTAGCTATATTATAGAAAGGTATAATATAGCTAGCTATAACGTAAAGGAAGGATGGACCTGTGTTTATCGGAAGAACAGCGGAAATGTCCGAGCTCAATCGACTGTATGGCACGGGCTCCTTTGAGATGCCTGTGATTTACGGCCGCCGTCGTGTGGGTAAAACGCGCCTTATCACAGAGTTCATCCAAGGCAAGAAGGCTATTTACTTTCAAGCTCGTCGTACCAATGCAGTGGCAAACCTGCACGGCTTTAGTCAGGCGATACTTGCAGGCTCGGTTGGTGCTGCGGGTGCGTCGTTTCGTAGTTTTGACGAGGCGTTCGATGCATTGGCCACCATGGCTCGCACGGAACGTTTGATTGTCGTGATTGACGAGTACCCCTATCTCGCCCAATCGAATCCCGAGATCAGCTCGTTGCTGCAAAACAAGATCGATCACTTGTACAAAGAGACCAAGCTCATGCTTATCCTGTGCGGGTCGTCGCTTTCGTTCATGGAAGAGCAGGTGCTGGGTTACGAGAGTCCGCTATACGGAAGGCGTACGGCCCAGTTTAAGATCATGCCGCTCGATTTTACGACGACCCTCGACCTGTGGCAGAGCATGGGTCGCGAAGACGCTGCAGTTTGCTATGGCATGACGGGCGGCATTCCTGCATATATCGAGAAAGTCAATCCCGCCGCACCGCTCAAGGACAACATCAAACGTCTTTTTCTTACTCCTACGGGCTATCTCTTTGAGGAGCCGAGTAACCTGCTATTGCAAGAGTGCCGCAATCCCGAGCAATATGATGCGATCGTGCAAGCAATTGCTCAGGGGCGCTCGAAGATCTCGGAGATTGCGAGCTCTACGGGAATCCCTGCGAGCAATGTAAAGAGCTATGTGGATAAGCTGGCGTCGCTTGGGATTGTCGAGCGCGAGCTGCCCCTAAACGAGACGAGCAATAAGCGAGCCGTGTATCTGCTGTGCGACCAGATGTTTAGGTTCTGGTACAAGTTTGTTCCGCAGAACATCGGGCTGATTCAAAACGATATGGCCGAGATGGCGTATAAGCGCATTGAGCCGCACGTATCGGATTACATGGGTACGGTCTTTGAGCTTATATGCAGGCAATACGTGTACGAACTTGCGCGGGCTGGCCAGCTCGATGTGGTTCCGGCGAGCGTCGGGCGCTGGTGGGGGACGGATAATCGCACGCATACGCAGGAAGAAATCGACTTGATTGTTGACGATGGCGAGGGCACTGCACTGTTTGCGGGGTGCAAATGGCGCAATGAACCGGTGGGCGAAGACGTGCTGCAAAAGCTCGTGCATCGAAGCGAGCTCTTTAGACGGCAGCATAAAAGCTACGTGATCTTCTCGAAGCGTGGCTTTACGCAAGGATGTCAGGAAGCTGCGGCGAGCAGGGGAGATACCAAGCTGATTTCGTTTGCCGAGATGTGCGAGCGGAGATAACCAAGCGCTCTGATGCGATGCTCGGAATGGGACGCGCTAAGGATGCCAAGCGAAAACCTTCAATGAATATGGCGTAAAAACTACAGCGGTCATGGCGTAAAAAATACATTGAAAGTAGCGTAAAAACAGCATTGAGAATGGCGTAATTTCGCATATCGCATGATCGCCCGAGCTCGCACACGGCCTTTTGCGAGCTCTTACCATGAACGAGAGCCAGGCTGTCACGTACAAGACGCTCATAAAGGACGCCTCGTACGGTGAGGCGGGCCCCGACGAGAGGACCATCGCTGCGTACCTGGATCTCTTCAACAGGCTCAAGCTGACCGAGGACCTGTGTGGATGGGAGCCATCGAGGTCAAGCTGAGTGATGCGAAAGCAGACGATGGAGCGAGAAATCTCAAGGCGCTGGAGAGGAAAGTGCTCTCCAATCCTGCCGCCCAGAATGCCGCGCCGGTGTTTTTGACGGTCGTGGTTGGAAAGGGGAGCATTGCCTACACACGCGACGATGGCGTGGCGGTGATTCCCATGGCGGTACTTGGGGCGTAGTGGTTTTGCGGGCGTGCCGTGCTTCCTTTACCGAAAATCCATTTGGTAAACCAGATGCTCGCGGATAGAATAAAGTTGACGGCAGCCCAAGTAGTGAAGAGCTGGGCAGCGCCGTTGCTTGGTCAAGAGGTCAGTGCCTTAATGGCAGCGACTTGTTATGCTTCGAATGCTGCTTGAGTGCCTCGGAAAGTTCGATAAGCGCCGTGAAGAGCAAGACCAAAGCAACCAAGAGCTCTGCGAGCTCTGATGGGCCCGGGATGACCGCTGATTCAAGTCACCGGGCCTAAATCTTTTTCATGCATTTGAATAGAGCGGGCGACTCTCTTGGGGCCGTCTGCATGGCGTGTGCTTGACGCATGGCATTGCGTCCCGCTTTCATGTCCGCGCGGGCGTCTATCCTTACGGCAATGTAGCCGCCTGTGTAGTAAGCGGCCAGCAATGGAGAAAGGCCCTAACCGTGTCAGCTGAAAAGACGCCGGGTATCTCGGCTATCGATACGACGAACTTTGCGCGCCAGATTGTGCTGGACTTTGAGTTTGCGCCGGTGCCAAAGCAGCGCCAGCGACGTGGACTGCGCAACGAGATTATCGAGGTCGGCGCCGTCAAGCTCGATTACCACGGCAACGTTATGGGCGAGTTCTCGCAGTTTGTGCAGACAGAATATACCGAAGGCGTTGCGTTTCCCGTCCGCGAGCTTACGGGGATATCGGCCGTGGACACCGCGATGGCCGATCCGCTCTATGTGGTGATCAAAAGGCTCAGCGATTGGATCGGTCGCTACTCCGCCCAGATAGTTTGCTGGAGCGGAGCGGACCGTCGACAGCTTTTGACCGAGTGCCAGGCAAAGCGCATCGACCTTTCCGCGTTTCCTACGGACTGGGCCGACCTACAGGCGTTTTACACCTCGATCATGGACGTGGGCAGCCACGGGCGCGTCTCGCTGGGCGACGCGGCGACGTGGATTGGCATCGAGTTCGACGAGTCGACGGGCCACGCCCACAGCGCCCTTGCCGATGCGCGCGTAACCGCCAAGCTGCTCAAGCAGATGATGGAGGGGAACTACCGCGTGAGTCCGCGCGCCCAGGAAGTCCGTCAACGATGGGGGATGGGCGAGCGACCCCAGACGCGCCTTTCCAGCAAGTGCCCCGAGCTGGGCGACCTGCTGCTGAGGCTGAAAGCTGAGGGGAGGTAGGAGGCTCATTTGGCGACAAGCGGATGGAATGGTTGCGCGAAGGATTCTAGGATCAGCAGCAGAAGACTGCGTTTGGGATCCTACTCAAGGACGCGCTGACACTCGCTGGGACCAAGCAGGTCAAGAGCGTGGACATCGAGATGGCTTCCATTATCGAAGAGCGGCTTGCTAACATGATTCGCTGAACAGATAGGCAGAAACCCGTGACGCTGTGTGCGTCATCGTGCACAATGAGGTGTATAGGCTGCCAGTGGCGAACTATCCCGACGAGGTTCTGAGCAACTGCATCACCGAGATTTTCGAATACTTCTACGAAGAGGGATTTGGCGGCGTAGAACAATCTGATTTTACGCGTTTGCAGGAGGAAGCCGATATGGCAGACGAACTTGTTTTTAGTGCTGGCGAGATAGTTTACGCCATGCCTCAACTGCCCAAAGTTACATCTGTGCCGCTGAACGGTAGCGCTGTGCTGGTTGGTTTTAAGGACGCTCCCGATGGGGAGGAGGTCCTCTTTGATTTTGACCCTCAGGCTGAAAAGGCTACGAAGCTCGACTATGAACTTGCGGCCGTTAGCGGGCTCCTCACGGGCGCGTTGAATATCCTTTGGCAGAAAGACTTCAACCTAGAGGGTGCCAAAGAGTGGGGCGACGAGAAGGTTGGCAAATTCGTTCTTACGATTGCCAAGTCTGCGGGTATGACAAAGGCGGATGCAACTCTAGAAGACGCTATTCGCTTTCTAGAGAAAGAGTTTCCTCTTGCCACGGACAAGCTGACTGCCGAGTTTGGCGGCGGGCTCCAACATCATCTGCGGGATTTCTCGCACCACCCGAGCTTGGTTGGCCTTGCGTGTTCGATCCTCTCGCAATTCACGTGCAAAGGCTATGGTACCGATACGGCCGGCCGGTTTGTCGCCTTTGACCTGCCTGCCGCCGCCTTCGATCCCGACTGCCCTCTTGTAGGCAGGAACGTTCCAGAGAAGATCGCGTTTGGCACTCTGTTCTGGGCGATGCATCTCGTGAGCGACATGGCGGGGTCTAGTTCAAACCCCGGTAAGGGGACGGGCATTCCCGGCGTCGTGCTGTCCCTGCTAAAGGAGCTCTCCTCCCTGCCTGTTTTTCAAGACATGCAGATTGCCTATAAGGGCGAGGATATTCGCATTCAGCAATGGATCTCAAAGCTGTTTAACGGAACGGCGTTCAAAACCGAGGACGGCAAGCCCATTCGCTTCGACCTTCGGACGGAAGTCGGTCTTCTCGATCAGGCTTTAAGCCAGGTGCCAGCAGTCGTGGCCAACGAGGTTATCGTTCGTTGTCTCTACATGCTTTCAAGGCTCAAGGCCGAGCTAGAACGTTGCGAAGTGAGTGATGCCTCCGGCTTGCGCAAGCTCAAGGCTTCGCATTTCATGCCCTACAACAGCAGGGCCCTCACTCGCATGGTCACGGTTTCGAGCACTTCGTTCGTTCTGGCAAATCTGGCGACGGCAGCAGTTAGGGCGGGTATCGAATGCGAGGGGAACAAGGTCGTTTTCGCCCAGAAGCTCTTCATGAGAATAAACTACGTCGGAGTTGGACGCCTTGCGTTTGCCCTCCATGCCGACTGGGGCTATATGGCGGAGGAAATTGCCGAGGCCTGGGCTGAGCGCGCCAGGCGCCGCCAGGATATCTTCGATGGATTCCACTTTTATAGCCTAGATAGAGAAACGACGAGGATTACCTTCTCGCTGAAGCTTGTCGCCATCAACTACGATTGTAGGGACGAGAAGAACGAAGTGCGCAAAGGGCAAAAGAGGAGCTGGGCCCGCGCGTGGCAGGATTCGGTCGCGGATGGCCTAGGCATTGATGCAGACGGCTACTTTTTGAGCGAGGAAGACGCGTACGGAGCCCTTGAGGCTATTTCGCGGCAGCGAGGCGGTAGGGTACGCGCCTTGCTGGTTGCGCAGGAGTTAGTCGAGTTTTGTCCCTATTCGCAGTTGGGAGATGAAGAGAAGAAGGAATACAAAGGTTTGAAGGAGAGTGGGTCTTGGGTTAAAGATGAATTTCCCAGGAGACAAGACGCAGTTGATTTGGACGCCGTACGTTCCCTAGAGAAACGTTGCGGGACACGCTTCCGCGAGCTTTCAGGTACATTGCCAAAGCTTTTGGTGGGCGGCGTCATTGTCGTGGCGGCGGCCGTAGGCGCAGGAGGGGCGGCCGCGGTACTCGCTCCGGATATTGCTGTCGGTATCTTCGGAGGCTCGTTTGTCGGCCTTCACGGGGCTGCGCTTGTCAATGCGAGCCTTGCCGCAGCTGGCGGTGGGGCCTTGGCCGCCGGCGGCATGGGCATGGCCGGTGGCACTGCTTTGATTACGGGCGGCGGCGCCGCGCTTGGTCTATTGGGCTCCGGCGGCGTTGCCTTGGCGGCATCGATGGGGGAGAACTACGCGCAATTCGTGCTCGTCGAATGTTCGAGACTCCTTGCTTTTCTTGATGTGGCAACTGACCGCTGTCCGCATGAAGGGGCCATTTTGGTGCGGAAGGCGGCCGAGGCCGTGCAGCGTAGCATCACTGGTGTTGAGGAAGATGTCGAGAAGGAGAATGGAAAGGGGAACCGCAGGGATGACAGGTTGCTTAAGCAACTGAAGAAGGGTCTCAAGTATTTGTCCTCAACACTTGAACAGATCGAGAAGATGCAGAAGCGTGTTGGCGCCGCTGCTGAGCGCGAGTCGCTCAGCAGCTTGTTAGCATCGGGCGGCGAATAGGTCCGGGCGATCTGGCTACAATTCCCTGCCAGTATCGCCATCGATCAAGATGACGCCGTGCTTACCCATCTTTTTGTGAGGCGCGATGAGCGCGACGGCGACTTGCTCGATGTCTTATTTGCCCTTCGATCAGTTCTTGTCAAGCTCCTTTAGGCGGGAGAGGCAGCGATCCAGAAGTCCGCTCTTGGCATATGAGGCAAGAAGCCCGTAAGACTGTGGCAATGTCAAAAGACATACACAAGTGTCGGTCTTTTGACATCGGATGATTTTGGGGAGTGGCGTGCAACGATTGCGCGCCGCCATGACGGCGTCAGCGTTTGCCTACGTTGTAAAATCTAGTGATATGAGCATCCCGGTTGCTTCAGCGCTTCGATGCTCTCGTCTTTAGCGCCCTCCACTCAGTGGAGGACTGGCTGCAAACGGCGTAAACAAGACAAGGGGGATTGCGTAAATGAAAGCAACCGAGGCAAATCTACTCGACCTTATGGGCGTGGCGAAGATGCAGTTCGTCATTCCCGTGTACCAGCGAGTTTACTCGTGGAGTGTAAAAGAGTGCGAAGTGCTTTGGGATGACGTCATGCGAGCGGGTCGTGATGGCGTATCGCACTTCGTGGGGTCGATGCTCTACATCCCCGAGTCCGAGAGCTCTGCCACGAGCATTTCGCGCGTGCTTCTGATTGACGGGCAGCAGCGCATGACGACGTTTTCGTTGATGATTGCAGCTTTGGCTGACTATTTGGAGAGCAACCCCGACAAGGCCGGCTTCCTTGGCGATCTCAAGATTTCAGCGCTGCGGAAGAACTACCTCTTTAACGATGATGACTACAACGGCCTGGCGCGCTACAAGTTGGTGCTCTCGCAGGACGATAAAGAGACACTGTTCTCCATCGTGTCTGGGTCTCCCGTGCCAGATGAAAAATCGGATCGGATCGTTGAGAACCATGCGTTCTTCCGCGAGAAGATGCGCGGTAAATCATTTGATCCGGCAAGACTTTGGGCGGGGCTAAACCGCGTGCAGGTCATCGATACTAAGCTCACCGCTGGCGTTGATAACGCACAGCTCATATTTGAGTCCATGAACTCCAAGGGCAAGCCGCTCACGCCTATTGACCTCATTCGTAACTACGTTCTTATGTCGCTTCCCAACGACGAGCAGACCAAGCTCTACGAGGGCTACTGGCACCCGCTCGAGTGCTTGTTCGGAAAAGCTGGCGAGGAAGAGTTCAATGCATTTATCTGGTACTGGCTGTGGCTCAAGGTTCCCAATAGGATGCCGAAGGAAAACGAGGCCTACCACGAGTTCAAACGCTATTTCGCTGATGACTACGATGGGGATACCGAGGGCCTGCTGAAGGAGCTTCGCGAATATGCGCAAAGATATGCCAGGCTGTTCCTTGGCAAGGAGAAGGACGAGGGCCTGCGCCGAGTGTTCGGCAGGATCGCCTGTCTTTATGTTAAACCGGTCAGGCCTTTGCTGATGCTGCTTTACTCGGTTTATGAAGGAGGCAGGATTGACCGCAATGCGTTTTTACGTATCTGCGAGACTATTGAGTCGTTCCTGTTCAGGCGTGCGGTTTGCGGCAGGCTTACCACGGGCCTAAATAATTTCTTTGCCGGCATGTATCGCAATCTCGAGCAGCAGGACGATATAGAGGAGTACGTTACGGCGATGCTCCTTATCCACAGCAGCGGTATGACCGCGTACTTCCCGACAGACGAGCATTTTGTCGAGGAGTTTAAGACGCGTGACTGCTACAACCGCTTTTCCAAAAAGCGCTATTACCTGGAGCGCATGGAGAACTGGCACCACCCGAAGGAGTCCATCTCGGCTGACGATTACCAGATCGAGCACGTCATGCCCCAGGCGATCGATGATGTGCACGGCTGGAAGGAATCGCTTGGCGAGAACTGGGAAGACATTCATGACAGGCTGTGCAACAACTTGGGAAATCTTACGCTGACGGGCTACAACCAGGAGTACTCAAACCGGTCGTTCTCGGACAAGCTCAATCTTCCGAACGTGGGACTTAAATGCAGCCCACTCTACCTAAACAAGTCGATTGCCTCGAATGAAAAATGGGGCGAGGAGGAGATTAGGCAGCGCGCGGACGATCTGGCGAAAGAGGCGTGTGAGATATGGAAATATCCCGACCTTCCGGCAGACGTCGTCGACAAGTACCGTCCTTCTCGCGGGGAGTCTGACGAGGCTCCTGTCTGGACTCTGCAGGAGAATCACCCCACTTTTGCTGAAGGCGGACTCAACCAGAAGCTTTTCGATGAGGTACGCGAGTCCGTTCTGAGTGGTAACCCTTCGTGGGAGTCCTATATAGCCAAGTACTATGTAGGCTTCAGGTCGGGCAAGCGAAAACTGCATGCCGTGCTAGATGGCAGGACCAGCAACGGTGGGTGGATTGCCGTTGGCCTGGCAAAGAGTGTGGACGAGCTGATTGACCCGGAGGCCATGTGCCAGGACAAGCGCACGCAGGGCGGATTTGGGCCGGGTATGCCGACCTATGTTGCACTCCGTAGCGCTGACGATATTCCCGCGGTGCTCGATCTCATAAAGCAGTGCTAGGTTAAGGGCCGGGAATCTAATTCCCGGCCCTTGCCAGCTCAAAATCGTTGATGGCCCATTCGCCCGTCTACGCCATCGCAATCCCGCGGGCAGCACTCAGCAGCTCGTACTCCCTCTGACTCCACTGGCGCAGCTCGGCAGCCTCGACGGCGTCGCGGCACAGGTCCAGGAACACCTCGGCGCCCTCGCAGAAACACTCGCGGGCAAAGGCGCCGGATCCGTCCGCGACGCACACGCCGTCGGCGAAGAGCTTCCAGCTAGATGGCTCGCGCGAATCGTCTCCAAGCAGCTTGATCTGCAGCACGTGCGGATTGCCGGCGGCGCAAAGCTCTTCCTCGAGCTTCTCCACCGTAAAGCGCATCTGGTGGGAGAGACGGCTCTTGACCAAAGCCGAGGCATAGCCGTTCGGCTTGTCCAGAAGATGCATTCGTTTTGGCTTGGCTGCCAGGTTGTGGAAATTGCGCTCACTGCGCACGGAGAAATTGTCCATACAGACTCCTTTCATCGATGTTGGCAGGGCCACCGTGCCTCTTGGCCGGTTGGCGTCGGGATCGTGGAGCCAACTCTCTACCCCGACTCTGGATAAAACGTGCCCACTCCTTGCGGGCACGATGGAGTCTATCAGCGCACGCGGACAGAAATCAAGCGCCGCCTGCGAAATGATGTGCAGACGGCGCTTGATTTCGCGGCGATTATTCGGCCTACATCCGGAAAAGTGTCGAAATCGGCACCTCAAAAGTACGGAAAAGTGTCGAATCCGAGCCGCCCAAATTACGGAAAAGTGTCGAATGAGCACCTAACAACCACGGAAAAGTGTATCCTAGTGCTAAAACAGCACGTAATAAGGGGTACGCTTATGCTACAGAGAAAAGCGAAAGCACAATTTGAATCTTGGCTTGTCTCGTCGCCTAACAAGGCCCTTTTGGTCAAGGGCGCCCGACAGGTAGGAAAGTCATATCTGGTCAACGCGTTCGCACGTGAATCGTTCGAAAACGTCGTGACGTTCGACCTTATCGCCGACGCGTCCGTGCGCGATTCATTTTTGGCGGCAAAAAGCGCGGACGACCTTCTTATGCGCATGTCTATCGCTGCGACGCAGCCGATGGTTGCCAACAAAACCGTCGTGGTTATCGACGAGGTGCAGCGATGCCCCAATGTGGTGACGTTTATCAAATACCTGGTCCAGCGCGGCGACTTTCGATACATCCTTACCGGATCGCTCCTTGGCGTTGAGCTCGAGGGCATCGACTCCCTGCCGGTGGGGTATGTCGAGCAGGTCCAGATGTACCCGCTCGACTTTGAGGAGTTTTGCTGGGCAAATGGCGTTGGTGCCAGCGTGTTTGACATGCTCAGGGGCTGTCTAAAGGATGAGGGGGAGCTCCCTGGCTTCCTGTATGACCGCTTGCTCGATCTGTTCCATCAGTATGTGGTGGTGGGAGGCATGCCCGACGCGGTCAATTCCTTCTTGGCGACGCGCAATGTCGACGAGGTTCGAAACATCCACCGCGATCTTCATGCCCTGTATCGCGATGACATCGCAAAGTACGCTCCGCCCGAGCTGCGCCTGGTTATTCGCGATATCTATGATTTGATTCCCAGCGAAGCGGGTTCTAAAAACAAGCGATTCAAGCTGTCATCGATAAGCGGTGTTAAGCGTTTTTCGCAGGTGACAGACCATTTTCTTTGGCTCTCGGAGGCGGGCGTTGCGCTTCCCGTGTATAACGTGACAGCTCCGGTAGCGCCTCTTTTAATGGGGGAGCAGCGAAACCTGTTTAAGCTGTTTTACTTGGACACCGGAATGCTCATGTCGTCGTATTCCAAAAAGGTTGCCCAAGGCGTTTTTGATGGCGAGGCAGAAGACGCCTTCGGTATGAACATGGGAGCGGCGTTTGAGGGCTTTGTTGCCCAAGAGCTCAAAGCTCATGGATTTAGATTGCGCTACTTTACATCGAAAAAGGTTGGCGAGCTCGATTTTGTCGAGGAGACGCTCGATGGGGAAGTGCTTGCCATCGAGGTCAAGTCGGGCAAGAGCTTTAGGTCCCATGCGGCGCTCGACAACGCGCTCGTGACGAAGGGTTACGGAATCGACCGTGCTCTGGTGCTTGCTGAGTGCAACCTGCACCGCGATGGAGAGGTGTTGTATCTGCCCATCTTTATGGCGGGCCTCTTGGAGCCGTAACGCGTTGCCGGCTCTTCCAGCCCTCCTTTAACCTTCGCTACTCGTCTCCGTCGTTGGGGTCGCCCTTGAGGGTGTTGATGTCCAGGTACTGGTTGTCGTCCTCTTTTTGCTGCGTTGCCGATTCGGACGCGGTGGGGCCGCGGAACAACTGGAATCCCTCAAACGCGATCACGCCGAGTAAGGCCACGATAATCGCGATAAAGACCAGCTTTGCCGCTTGGGGAAACTCGGAGAAGTGCGGCGGCTCTTCCTCGGTGTAGTAGTCGGCAAAGTGCTCGTCATCGGTGCCACGGGTATACGACGATGCCGATGCGTCCTTTACGCCGGTCTTGTTGTACTCGGGAGTGGACGCGTCGGCAAACGGACCGTTATCGTATGCGCTCGATGCGGATCCGTAGTCCTCGGTCTCAATGCGGGAGGCGCGGGACGCGGCATCAAAGCGGTCGTTGTACGCTGTTGTTTCGCTGTAATCGGAGTCGCGTTCCTCGGCAGCTGCAAACAGCGGGTTGACCGGAATATCGAGCGCCGGCATGTCGGCCGAGGTCTCGTCCAAGTCGGCCGCGGCCCAGGAATCGAAGGCAAACTGGCGGGTTGCAAAGTCGTCGAGATCCGCAACGGGCGGTTCGGGCGCATTGTGCTGTGCCGCGGCGATAAACGATGCCGTCTCGGTAGGATCGTCTGCCGAAGGGGTTTTGCCGCCCATGAGTTCATCGGCGGTCCAAGGGCGGTCGCTCATCACGTCGTCGAGGCTCAACGCAAACAGATCGTCTTCGCCCTCGTCAAACGCGTTTTTCGCATGCCTGGCGGTAGGCGCGGTGCCTCCGTGGCTGCTGCGCGATGCGTTGCTCGACCTCATCTTGTCCCATCCTTTCGAACCGTCTAGCCCTTCGATTATATGGAACTTGCCTTGTCACCGATGTCCAGATTCGCGCATTCAACAACTCGCACTAAGGGGAGGATGGTTCAGGCGGGTCGTTTACTTGTCGTCAGCCTCTGCCTTGGCCTCGTTGAGGTAGCTGTAGAAGCTGTACTTGGAGATGCCAAAGAACTCGCAGGCGCGCTCGCTCGATTTGGAGATAAGGAAGGCGCCGCGGCGGTCGAGGTATCCGATAGCGCGAATGCGCTCGTCCTTGGTCATGAGGGCCGCAGGCTTGCCCACGTACTGCTCGCACTCGCGCAGCAGATCCTCGAGCAGGTCGCCGATGTTTTTGGTGATGGGCTCGGGCACGGTGTATCCCTTGTCGCCCGTGCCGGTGAGCGCGTCGAGCGAACGCTCAAACGCCTTCATGAGCGTGATGTCAAAGTTGATGCCCATAATGCCAACGGGGTTGCCGTCGTCGTCGCGAATGAAGATGGTCGACGATTTGAGCAGCTTGCCATCGGCGGTCTTGGTGAGGTACGGCGCCCGGTCGTGGATCTCGGTGGCATCCTCGTGCATGGACTCGAGCACGATGTGGCTGGGGCCGTCGCCCAGTTTGCGTCCGCTGACGTGGCCGTTTTCAATCGCCACGATAGAGTGGTCCATGTCCCCGGTCTCCAGATCGTGGACGACGATTTCACAGTTGGGACCAAATTGGAGCGCCAGACTGTGTGCAAGGCGCTTGTAAAACTCAATCTGTGCGGGGGTCATGGGTGCCTTCCTAAAAATTTGTTTGGGCTCACTGTGCCATAAACCCCACTTGTTCGCAAATAACGAAAGCGTCGCTGCGTTATAAGACCGCCAACGGTCAGGACACCATCTTTATGCACCTGCTGCGCGAGTTATGGGTACGATGGCTTCAGGGGAGGTATCACCATGAAACTTGGTTGCGTCATTATGGCTTCGGGCGAGGGCAAGCGGTTTGGCTCTAACAAGATGCTTGCCGATATCTGCGGAAAGCCGCTGATTCAGCGGACGATCGAGTCGGTGCCCAGAGGATTTGACGTTGTTGTTACAACGCGCTGGCCCCAAGTTGCCGAGATTTGCCGTGAGCTGCGTTGCGCGTGCGCGCTGCACGATGGCGCGCTCAGGAGCGAGAGTGTGCGCGCCGGTCTTACCTGGGGAGCCGATCGCGGCTGGAAGGGCTGCCTCTTTTTGCCGGGCGACCAGCCGCTCGTGAGTTCGGATTCCTTTGAGGCGCTCGCCGGTGCTTTTAAGGCTGGCGGTGGCGTCGCGCCCGTGCGCCTTGCCCTAAACGGTGAACCCGCCTCGCCGGTGCTGTTCCCTGCGAGTCTCTTTCCCGACCTTATGGGGCTTAAGGGCAAGGACGGCGGATCGTCGCTGCTGCGCGGCCGTGCCGATGTCCAGCTGGTCGAGGCGCGCGCGTACGAGCTGTGGGATGTCGACACCGCCAAGGGCCAGCGCCGCGTCTCGGAGCACATCGCAGCCTGCTACGCGCCTCGCTAGCAAGAAGGCCGCTAGGGTAGCTAATTTGGGACGGGGCTCTTTTAGCTACCCCCGCCTGCCTGATGATTTTTCTGGGACGGGGATTAAAAAATCATTAGGTACGCAATGATTTTTTAATCCCCGTCCCAGAAAAATCATCTCAGAGTGCTCTCTCTATATGGGGTAGCTAAAAGAGCCCCGTCCCAAATTAGCTACCACTGGAGGCTGGTGGCGACGATGGGGTAGCCGAGGGCGGCCTCAAAGCGGCCTGCCATAGCCGGGTCGCTGAGCGCGTCGACTTGGTTGAGCATGACGCGTGCGGTGCTGAGTTCCAGCGCCTGCATCTCGGCATTGAGCACCTGGGCGACGCGTTCGGGCGTGGCGGTGTCGGTGGGCTCGCAGCCGCAACGCTCGCAAAAGAGCTCGGGGCGGTGAACGGCTTCGTTGATGGGCTTGCCGAATCCCGAGGCGCCGACGAGCCAGATGACATTGGCCGTGCCGGCGGGAACGACCGGCTCCCAGGCGGCGTGCGCCTTGAGCGGGAGCCGTTTGCTGCCGTCCGCCTCGGCCAGGACGTAGTCAAAGCGCTGCGCCAGCTGGTCGAGCGGCGCGGCGGGGGAGGAGAGCTTGCACGTCTGGGGGTCCAAGACACCAGCCTGGCAGATGCTTCCCCGCACAAGGCCCGCGCATACCTCGCAGGTGCAGCCTGGGGCGTGTAAGGCGCCTGGCTTCCAAGGCGCGGCGTCTAGGCGGCGGCTCGACCCGTCCCATGGCACGCCGGCGACGGGAAACATATGCGTGGTGGTGCAGAGGAGCACGCGGCCGCCGGCACGCATAAGCTCAAGGCCGAGCGTCTTTAGCAGGGTCGACTTGCCGCCGCTGCCGATGATCGCGGTAATGCCCGGCTCAATCTTGAGCGTGGAGGCAAGGCCGCCGTTAACCGTTTCCATCTGTTCACCGCCGTATAATGCTGTGATAAGAAATAATCATTAGCATAGCGGTCGAACCGCTTTTGCTTTGCTCAAACCGTAGCACAGGGAGGTGCCCCGGGAATGCTCGTTTATGTTCGCGGCGCAGGCGATATCGCCACGGGCGTGGCTGCTCGTCTGGTGCGCGCCGGCGTGTCGGTCGTCATGGCCGATATCGCGGTCCCCACGTGCATCCGTCGCACGATCAGTTTTTGCGAGGCCATTCGCTTGGGCGAGGTCGAGGTCGAGGGCATTCGCGCCCGCTTGGCGCAGACGCCGGTCGAGGCGCTTGGGATTACCGAGGCGGGGGATGTCGCCGTGGTGGTGGACCCTCAGGCACAGATGCTCGGCGAACTTAGGCCCGCAGCCGTGATAGACGCGATTCTGGCCAAGCGCAATCTGGGCACCACGCGCGACATGGCTCCTGCCGTCATCGCGGTGGGGCCGGGCTTTACCGCGCCGGTTGATTGCGATGCCGTGGTCGAGACTATGCGCGGGCATTTCCTCGGCCGCGTCATCACCCAGGGCTCGCCCCAGCCCAATACGGGCGTGCCGGGTATCATCGCCGGATATGGCAAGGAGCGCGTTATCCACAGCCCCGCCGCCGGTGTGTTTAGGTCCGACCGCGCGATCGGCGACATCGTGAGTGCCGGCGATGTGATCGGGTATGCGGGCGATACGCCCATGGCCACGCAGATTGACGGCTGCTTGCGCGGCCTTTTGGCAGACGGCGTTCAAGTCATCGAGGGCTTTAAGTGCGCCGATGTCGACCCACGCGGCGACGCCAGCTACATCAACTATATTTCGGACAAGGCGACGTCGGTCGGCGGCGGCGTGCTCGAGGCGCTCGCCATGCTCACCGGTGTATTCCAGGGATAGGAAATTGCAATGGAAAAGCTCGATGTGGTGAATGCTGCGCTTGGCGCTCTGAAGGCTGGTGAGACGTGCGAGCTCGTGGTCGTGGCCGGCACGGCAGGGTCATCGCCGCGCGGCGTGGGCGCTTGGATGGCCGTCTTTGCCGACGGTAGCCAGACGGGTACCATCGGCGGCGGCAAGATTGAGCTCTTTGCGCTGAACGAGGCGCGCGAGCTGCTGGCCGGGGGCCAATCGCGTCTGGTCCGCTACACCATGGGCGGCGAGAACTCCGATACCGGCATGATCTGCGGCGGAGCCATCTGCCTGTGCTATCTGCACCTGGACGCGACCCAGGCGCCGTTGTTCCAAGAGATTGCCGACGTCTTGGCGTGTCGACGCATCGGCGACTTCGTCATCGACTTTGAGCCGTTTATCGCATGCGCGCTCGAGGGCGATACGGCTGAGTGCCATGGCGAGGAGTCGCGCCGCACCATTGTGGGTTGCCCTGGGCTTTCGCTGGCGGAAGAGGGGAGTAAGGTCACCTACACCAATGCCGCCTCCGAGATTCCTCCCGCGCACATCGAGACGCTCTGCCCCGAGGGCCTAACCTACATCTTTGGCTGCGGGCACGTGGGCGCCGCGACGGCGCGCGTACTAACAGCGGCGGGCTTTGCTGTCGTGGCCTGCGACGACCGTCCCGGCACGTTGACGCCCAAATGGGTGCCCGGTGTCTACGACCGTCGTCTGGTCGACTACAAGAACCTGGACGAGCTGTGCCCCATCGGCCCGCGCGACTTGGTGGTCGTGGCCACGGCGGGTCATAAGTCCGATATCGATGTGGTGATTCAGGCCATGCGCGCCAAGCCAGCCTATCTGGGTTGCCTGGGCTCGCGTCGCAAGACGGCCTTTGTGCGGGCCCGCTTGGAGCAGGAGGGCTTTACGCAGGAACAGATCGACGGGTTGCACCTGCCGATTGGCGTTGCCATCGAGGCGGAGGACCCCGAGGAGATCGCCATCTCCATCGCCGCCGAAATGATTTACCTGCGCCGCACCAAACTCGTCCCCCGCAAGCGCTAATCGCATCCCCATCAATAAGTTGCGGTGAAATACGGACTGTTTAAGCCAGTTAAGCCGTCAAACAGTCCCTATTTCACCGCAACTGCCATATTGATCCCTAGGGGACGGAGGAAAACGGATCGCTCGGAGGGTCAGGTGACCCAAGTGATCCGTTTTCCTCCGTCCCCAAGGGATCAATATGTGCGGGGGAGTTGTGGAGTTGTGCAGGCAGAAGAGGTTTTTCTGGAAATACGCTCCCGATGCGCGTATAGTACCGATTGTTTTGTCGGCTCCTGCTGTGTCGAGTCCAAACCGCGAAATGCCATGAGCGGCGCGGATGCAGCCAGGAGGCACGAGGACAACCCACCGTGGCCACGCCCCGTGCTTAAAACCCCAAGAAGGAGTGAACAATGGCAGAAGAGAAGTATGTGCCGCGTCTGAAGACCAAGTACAACAACGAGGTCAAGCACCAGCTTCAGGAAAAGTTCCAGTACGAGAACGTCATGATGATCCCCAAGTTTGAGAAGATCGTCGTGAACATGGGTGTCGGCGAGGCCGCTACCGATTCCAAGGCCATCGACGGTGCCGTGCGCGACCTGCGCGCCATCACCGGCCAGCAGCCGATGATCACCCGTGCCCGCAAGTCCATCGCTACCTTCCGCCTGCGCGCTGGTATGCCGATCGGCTGCAAGGTTACCCTGCGTGGCGACCGTATGTGGGAGTTCTTCGATCGTCTGACCTCCGTCGCGATCCCCCGTATCCGCGACTTCCGCGGCATCTCCCCCAAGAGCTTCGACGGCCGTGGTAACTTCTCCATGGGCGTCACCGAGCAGCTCATCTTCCCCGAGATCGACTTCGACTCCGTCGATCACCAGCGTGGTATGGACATCACTTTCGTGACCACCGCCAACACCGATGAGGAGGCCAAGGCCCTTCTGGACGCCTTCGGTTTCCCGTTCAAGAAATAGGTTCACCTGCCCTATAAGCGCCGTTCCCACAAGGGGGCGGCGCTTGGGGCGAACAATACTCTATGTGAGGAGGATATAAGTGGCTAAGACATCGATGATCGTCAAGTGCAATCGCAAGCAGAAGTTCTCTACTCGTGAGTACACGCGCTGCCAGCGCTGCGGCCGTCCGCACTCTGTGTACCGCAAGTTCGGACTGTGCCGTGTCTGCTTCCGTGAGCTTGCACTCAAGGGCGAGCTTCCCGGCGTTAAGAAGGCCAGCTGGTAAGTCACTACCAGCGTTTCAAGCATCCGTTTGGAACAGGGAAAACGCGCTAGTTAGGCTTTGCCGTTAAGGGCGGCGAAGAACCAAGAGCACGTGTTCATCAAGAACGAAGGAGAATCTGTATGAACCTTACAGACCCGATCGCAGATATGCTTACGCGCATCCGTAACGCTAACTCTGTGAACAAGGCCACGGTCTCCATGCCGAGCAGCAAGAAGCTCGTCGAGATCGCTCGTGTTCTGCACGAGGAGGGCTACATCGAGGGCTACGATGTCGAGGACACCGTGCCCCAGAAGACTCTGCACATCACGCTTAAGTATGGTCCCAAGAAGGCTAAGGTCATCAACGGCATCCGCCGCATTTCCAAGCCGGGCCTGCGTAAGTACACCGGCGTTGCCGACATGCCCCGCGTCCGCGGTGGCCTTGGTACCGCCATTATTTCCACCAGCCATGGCGTTATGACCGACCGCGATGCTCGCAAGCACAACGTCGGCGGCGAGATCATCGCTTACGTCTGGTAATTCGGTCGGTAGGTAGAAGGAAAGGAGATCACCGTGTCTCGTATCGGTAATAAGCCTGTCCAGATTCCCGCCGGAGTCGAAGTGGCAGTCAACGGCAACAACGTTGTCGTCAAGGGCCCCAAGGGCCAGCTCGAGCTCGATGTTTTTGAGAAGCTCACCATCAACGTCGAGGACAACGTCCTCACCGTTTCCCGTCCCGACGACGAGCGTGAGACCCGTGCCCGCCACGGCCTCACCCGCGCCCTCATCCACAACATGGTTGTTGGCGTTTCCGAGGGCTTCGAGAAGAAGCTCGAGCTCGCCGGCGTCGGTTACCGCGTGCAGCAGAAGGGCAAGAACCTCGAGTTCTCCCTGGGCTTCTCGCACCCCGTGATCGTCGAGGCTCCCGAGGGCATCACCTTCGAGGTTCCCGACAACACCCACGTGAACGTCAAGGGTATCAACAAGCAGCAGGTCGGTCAGATCGCCGCTGAGATCCGCGGCCATCGTCCTCCCGAGCCTTACAAGGGCAAGGGTATCCACTATGTTGGCGAGCACATCCGCCGCAAGCTGGGTAAGGCCGCCAAGTAGTCGTAACCGACTTACTCGCATAAGACCAGCACCCCGTTAGGTGCTGGCAAGATCAACCTTTTTAGGAGTTTACGTATGAACAAGCATAAGGCGAAGCTGGAAGGCCTCAAGCGTCGTCAGCGTCGTGTTCGCGGCAAGGTCTCGGGTACCGCCGAGCGTCCGCGTCTTCGCGTGACCCGTACTAACGCCAACATCTATGCCCAGATCATCGACGACAGCAAGGGCTCCAGCCTGACGCTCGTCTCTGCCTCGACCCTCGAGGCCGAGTTCAAGGGCACCCACACCTCGAACAAGGAGGCCGCGGAGAAGGTCGGTCAGCTCGTTGGCAAGCGTGCCATCGAGGCCGGCATCACCAAGGTCGCTTTCGATCGTGGTGGCCGTATCTACCATGGCCGCGTCAAGGCCCTCGCCGACGGTGCTCGTGCCGCCGGTCTCGAGTTCTAGGAGGTATGTAGCACATGGCTCGTAATCAGAAGCAGCAGCGCGAGGCCTCCGAGTTCGAGGAGCGCGTCGTTTACATCAACCGCGTGTCGAAGACCGTCAAGGGTGGTCGTCGCATGAGCCTCGTCGCTCTCGTCGTCGTTGGCGACGGCAAGGGCAACGTCGGCGTTGGCATGGGCAAGTCCGCTGAGGTGCCCATGGCCATCTCCAAGGCGTCTCTCGATGCCAAGAAGAACATGTTCCACGTGCCGGTGACCGAGCAGGGCACCATCCCGCACGAGGTTCTCGGCCACTTTGGTGCCGGTCGCATCATCATCAAGCCCGCTGTCGAGGGTACCGGCGTTATCGCCGGCGGCGCTGTGCGTCCCCTCTTCGAGCTTGCTGGCATCAAGAACGTCCTGTCCAAGTCCCTCGGTACCGACAACGGCCTCAACATCATCAAGGCTGCCGTCGAGGGCCTCAAGGAGCTCTCCAGCCCTGAGGACGTCGCGGCTCGCCGTGGCCTGACGGTCTCCGAGATGTTCGTCGGTAAGGAGAACTAAGCATGGCTGACACCATCAAGATCAAGCAGGTCCGCAGCACCAATGGTTGCAAGCAGGACCAGGTCCGTACTGTCCGTGCCCTCGGTCTCCACAGGATCCGCGAGGTTCGCGAGATTGCTGACAACGAGTCCGTCCGCGGCATGATCTTCAAGGTCAAGCACCTTGTCGAGATTGTAGAGGAGTAGCAAATGCAGCTTCACGATCTTACTCCCGCGCCCGGTTCCACCAAGAACCGCAAGCGCGTCGGCCGTGGCAATTCTTCGGGTCACGGCACCACTTCTGGCCGCGGTCAGAAGGGCCAGGGTTCCCGCTCTGGCGGCACCAAGGGTGCCGGCTTCGAGGGTGGCCAGACTCCGCTGGCTATGCGCCTGCCCAAGCTTCCGGGCTTCCGCAACCCCCGTCGTATCGAGTACACCGCCGTTAACGTTGAGCGTCTCGAGCGCAAGTTCGAGGACGGCGCTGTGATCGACGGTGCCGCTCTTAAGGCCGCTCGCATCACCAAGAGCGAGTTCGAGCCCGTCAAGGTGCTCGGCAATGGTGAGCTCACCAAGAAGTTCACGGTCAAGGTCGACAAGGTCAGCGCTTCTGCGCAGGCCAAGATCGAGGCCGCCGGCGGAAAGGTCGAGCTGCCGTGCTAAATGGTCTTAAGAATGCTTTCCGCATCAAAGAATTGCGCGAAAAGATTCTTTTTACCATAGCTATGCTCGTCGTGTACCGCATTGGTGCGCACGTTCCTGTGCCCGGCATTCCCTTCCAGGGGATGCTGGGCCTTTTCTCGACCGATAACAATTCGGTCGCCGCAGGTGCTATGGCCCTCCTGAATCTTTTCTCTGGTGGCGCGTTGAGCTATGTTTCGGTGTTCTCCCTGGGCATCATGCCTTACATCACCAGCTCGATCATCCTCCAGATGCTCCAGGCCGTTGTGCCTTCCCTGCATGAGCTTGCCCGCGAGGGCGAGGTCGGTCAGACCAAGATTACGCAGTATTCGCGTTACCTCACCCTGGCTCTGGCAATCCTCAACTCTGTGGGTTACCTCTTCCTCTTTAAGAGCTTCGGCATCAGCTTTACTGGCGCCGGCGCCCCCGAGATCATCTTCGACCTCATGATCGTCGGCACACTCACCGCGGGCGCCATGCTGATCATGTGGATTGGTGAGCTCATCACCCAGCGCGGTATCGGCAATGGCATGTCGCTGATCATCTTCGCGAACATCATGGCCGGCCTGCCGCAGGCGATCTTCTCCAGCACCGAGGGCAATGCCGGTGGCATCATCACCATGGTGATCATCTGTGCCATCATCTTGCTGGTTATCCCGCTGATTGTTTTCCTTGAGCGCGGCCAGCGCCGCATTCCGGTCTCCTACGCTAAGCGCGTCGTGGGTCGTCGCATGATGGGTGGCCAGACCACCTACCTGCCCATCAAGGTCAACACCGCGGGCGTCGTGCCGATCATCTTCGCTTCGGCGCTGCTGTACTTCCCGGCCCAGATTGCCGTGTTCTTCCCCGGTATCGGCTGGATCCAGGCAGTTGCCTCTGCGCTTTCGACCGGTTGGCTCAACTGGGTGCTTAACGTTGTCCTCATCGTGTTCTTCGCGTACTTCTACACCTCCATGGTGTTCAACCCCGATGACACGGCCGACAACCTTAAGAAGCAGGGTGGCTTTATTCCGGGCGTCCGTCCGGGTAGGGCTACCGCGGCCTACATCAAGAACGCGCTCAACAAGATCACGCTTCCCAGCGCTGTCTTTTTGGCGCTCATCGCCATCGTGCCTTCGATCATCTTCTCCTTCACGGGTAACCATCTGATCCAGGCGTTTGGCGGCACGTCCATCCTCATCATGGTCGGCGTCGTGCTCGACACGGTCGATAAGCTCGAAGGCCAGATCAAGATGTATGATTACGATGGATTCTTTAAATAGGCTAGAGGAGGATTGCTCATGAACCTCGTATTGCTCGGAGCTCCGGGTGCCGGTAAGGGCACCGTCGCACAGGAGCTCGTCGCCGAGTTTGGCGTCGCTCACATTTCCACGGGCGACCTGCTGCGTGCTGCCGTCAAGGGTGGCACCGAGCTTGGTATTCAGGCTAAGAAGTACATGGACGCTGGCGAGCTCGTTCCCGACCAGCTCGTGATCGACCTTGTCAAGGAGCGCCTTGCCGCCGATGACGCCCAGCAGGGCTTTATCCTCGACGGCTTCCCGCGCAACACTGCCCAGGCTGTGACGCTCGATTCCGAGCTCTCCGCCATGGGTCGCGAGATCGACTGCGCCCTTCTGGTCGACGTGGCCCCCGAGGTCATCATCGATCGTCTGTCTTCGCGTCGCACCTGCCGCGCCTGCGGTTACACCGGCACCGCTGCCGATGCCACCTGCCCCAAGTGCGGCGGCGAGATGTATCAGCGCGACGACGACAAGCCCGAGACCATCAAGAACCGTCTCGACGTCTACGAGAAGTCCACGAGCCCGCTCGTCGACTACTATCGTGGCCAGGGTCTGCTCAAGTCGGTCAACGGTGACCAGGCTCGCGAGACCGTGTACGGGGATGTCAAAGAGGCTCTCGGTCTATGATCAAGATTAAGTCTGCAACGCAAATTGAGCAGATGAAGAAGGCAGGAGCGCTATCTAAGATGGCGCTCCGCCACGTTGGGGCCATGGTTCGCCCCGGCGTGTCGACCTTCGAACTCGATCAGCTTGCCGAGCAGATTATCCGCATGCATGGCGGCACCCCTGCCTTCAAGGGTTACGGCGGGTTCCCCGGAACCATTTGCGCATCAATTAACGATGCCGTGGTTCACGGTATTCCCAACCCTGACATGATCCTGCGCGATGGCGATATCATCTCCATCGATACGGGAGCCGTTCTCGACGGTTGGGTCGGCGATAACGCCTGGACGTTTTTCGTCGGCACCCCCACGCCCGAGGCCAAGGCCCTTTGCGAGGTTACGCGCGATTGCCTAAAGGCTGCCATCGAGCAGGCTGTTCCCGGTAACCATATCGGGGACGTTGGCTATGCCGTTCAGTCCCTCGCCGAGTCCCACGGTTACGGCGTGCTTCGCGATTACGTGGGGCATGGTATTGGTCGCGTGATGCACGAGGATCCCAACGTTCCAAATTATGGAAAGAAGGGGAGAGGCGTTCGCCTTCAGGCTGGTATGGTCATCGCTATCGAGCCGATGGTTACGATGGGTTCCAATCATGTGAGCACGGGCTCCGATGGTTGGATCGTTACGACCAACGACCATCTGCCCGCCGCGCACTACGAGAACACCGTCGCCATTACCAATGACGGTCCGGTGATTCTTACCACCGATGCGCAAGGATCCTGGTGTTCGCTCCAAGGCGGAGAAATGTAACAAGTTCCACGTAGTTGTGGAGCCATTACGAAGATATTACGATGCGTGGATACGTATTGTAGAATACTCAATCGCTGTCGTTTTCTAGAGAAAGATGATTGCTTGTGAAGAAGGAAGACGCAATTGAGCTCGAGGGTACGGTAAAGGAGCCGCTGCCCAACGCCATGTTTAAGGTTGAGCTCGAGAACGGTCATTCGGTTCTGTGCAACATTTCTGGCAAGATCCGAATGAATTACATCCGCATTCTCCCCGGTGACAGGGTTGTCGTGGAGCTTTCCCCGTACGACCTGACCCGCGGCCGCATCACCTATCGCTATAAATAGCGGCACGCATACACGCTCTATTTCCGACTGCAGGCTTAGCTCAACCTACGGTCGGTTTGCGTGTGAAGACCAGCCATAGTTTTAAACGCCTGCGGCTGGGCGAGTAGATAGTAGGGAAGTAGTTTGAGCGCTACCGAAAGGAAGAACGATGAAGGTACGTCCTTCGGTCAAGAAGATGTGCGATAAGTGCAAAATCATTAGGCGCCATGGCAAGGTCCTCGTCATTTGCGAGAACCCCCGTCATAAGCAGCGTCAGGGTTAAGAGAGGAGACTACGTTGGCCCGTATTAATGGTGTCGACCTCCCGCGTGAGAAGCGCGTTGAGATCGGTCTGACCTACATTTACGGCATCGGCCGCACCACTGCGACGAAGATCTGCGTCGAGTGCAACGTTAACGTGGACACGCGCGTTAAGGACCTCACCGAGGATGAGGTTAACGCCATCCGCGATTATATCGATAAGAATCAGATCATGGTTGAGGGCGACCTCCGCCGTGAGCGCAACCAGAACGTCAAGCGCCTTATGGACATCGGCTGCAACCGCGGCCTTCGTCACCGCAAGGGCCTCCCGGTCCGCGGCCAGCGCACCCACACTAACGCTCGTACCCGCAAGGGCCCGAAGCGTCAGATCGGTGCTAAGAAGAAGAAATAAGGAGCGCTAGATAGATGGCTACTGCTAAGAAGAACGTTCGCGCTGCCCGTCTGAAGCGCGCGGACCGTAAGAACATTTCCGTGGGCCAGGCTCACATTCGTTCTACGTTCAACAACACGATCGTTTCGATCACCGATCCCCAGGGCAACGTCATTTCCTGGAAGTCGGCTGGCCAGGTGGGCTTCAAGGGCTCCCGTAAGTCCACGCCGTTCGCTGCCCAGATGGCTGCCGAGGCTGCTGCCAAGCAGGCCATGGAGCACGGCATGAAGAAGGTTTCCGTCTTCGTCAAGGGCCCCGGCTCCGGTCGTGAGACCGCCATCCGCTCCCTCCAGGCTGCTGGCCTCGAGGTCTCGAGCATCCAGGACAAGACCCCCATTCCGCACAACGGCTGCCGCCCCAAGAAGCGTCGCCGCGTGTAACTGAAAGGATCGTATCAATATGGCAATCGACAGGACTCCTGTTCTTAAGCGCTGCCGTCAGCTCGGGATCGATCCCGCTGAGCTCGGTTACAGCAGCAAGAAGGAATCTATCCGTCAGCCCAAGCGCCGTCGCAAGGAATCTGAGTACGGCATGCAGCTGCGTGAGAAGCAGAAGGTCAAGTTCATCTATGGCGTTCTGGAGAAGCAGTTCCACGGCTACTTCAACAAGGCCCGTAAGATGAACGGCGTCACCGGTGAGAACCTCATGATCATTCTTGAGTCTCGCCTCGACAACGTCGTCTTCCGTCTGGGCTTCGCTCGCACCCGCAAAGAGGCTCGTCAGTCCGTCCGTCACGGTCACTTCACCGTGAACGGCAAGCGCGTGGACATTCCGTCCTACCGCGTCAAGGCCGGCGACGTCGTCGCTGTCGGCGAGAAGTTCCGTGACCTCCTCCCCATCAAGGAGGCCCTGATTTCCTCCGAGCGCTTTGAGGTCCCTGGCTGGCTCGAGGTCGATATCGAGAAGCTGTCTGGTAACGTGCTCGCTCTGCCGACGCGTGAGCAGATCAGCGGTGATATCAACGAGCAGCTCATCGTCGAGCTCTACTCTAAGTAGTCCATCCGGGCTGCTGAGGCTGGAGGTAATACATGTCAGAATTCATTAGGCCTCAGGTTCAGGTCGAAGAGATCAACGAGACCTCTGCTCGTGTCTCCGTCGAGCCGCTCGAGCGTGGCTACGGCGATACGCTGGGTAACTCGCTTCGTCGTGTTCTTCTGTCCTCGCTCGAGGGTGCCGCCGTCGAGGCCATTCAGATCGATGGTGCGCAGCACGAGTTCATGACCATCCCTAACATGGTCGAGGATGTCACCGACATCGTCCTGAATGTCAAGGGTCTTGTCTTCAGGGCTCTCGGCACGACCGACGAGGCGACCGCCACCATCTCGGTTGACGGCCCCTGCGAGGTCACCGGTGCGGACTTCTTTATTCCGTCCGAGTTTGAGCTGGTCAACCCCGAGCAGCACATTGCTACGCTCACCGAGGGTGGCCATCTCACCATGAGCATGCGCATCGGCTATGGCCGCGGCTATGTCTCTGGCGAGGCTAACAAGCGTGACAACGATCCCATCGGTGTGATCAACGTCGACTCGCTGTACTCGCCGGTGTCCCGTTGCGCCAAGCTCGTTGAGGCTTGCCGTGTCGGCCAGCATACCGACTACGACCGCCTTGTCCTCGAGATCGAGACCAACGGTTCCATCGCCCCGCGCGACGCCGTGGTCCAGGCTGCCAATATCATCAACCAGCATATGGCCGCCTTTATGAACCTTGCCGAGACCCCCGAGGTCGAGGAGGAGGCTTCGATCTTCGCTCCCGAGGTCACCAACGACAACGCCGAGCTGGACAAGCAGATCGAGGATCTGGACCTTTCCGTCCGTTCCTACAACTGCCTTAAGCGCGCCAGCATTCACTCGGTCCGTCAGCTCGTTGAGTTCTCGGAGAACGATCTGCTCAACATCCGTAACTTCGGTGTTAAGTCGATCGAGGAAGTGAAGGACAAGCTTGAGTCCATGGGCCTGAGCCTGAAGGCTTAATGCTTCGCATATTTGAGGAGAAACTAGACCATGCGTCACAACGTTAAGAAGGGCCTGAAGCTCGGCACCGATGCGAGCCACACCAAGGCCATGAAGAAGAGCCTTGCTAAGGCCCTCTTCGAGAACGACCGCATCAAGACCACCGAGACCCGCGCTAAGGCGCTGCGTTCGGTCGTCGACCCGATCATCACCTGGGCCAAGAAGGGCGACCTGCACTCTCGTCGTCTGGCTATCGCCAAGCTCGGCGATAAGCAGCTCGTTGCCGAGATTTTCGACAAGGCTGCTCAGGGCATGTGGCAGGACCGCAACGGCGGTTACACCCGCATCATGAAGCTCGGTAACCGTAAGGGCGATAACGCTCCTATCGTTATCATGGAGCTCGTCACCGAGCCTTGCACGCCTAAGGCCAAGAAGGCTGCTCCGGCCCCCAAGAAGGCCGCTGCTCCCAAGAAGGTCGAGGCTGTCGAGGAGGCTCCTGCTGAGGAGACCGCTGAGTAGACATTCTGTCTGCATAGGCTATATTCGAGGGGTACGTTCGCGTACCCCTCTTTTTTTGTCGCAATACCGTTGCTAGTTTGTTGGGAGCGCCCATGACTGCGCCGTCTGATTTCAATTCGACCCCCGAGCTCGACGCCACCCTTGTATTTCGCGTGGCCTACGATGGCTCCTCCTATAGCGGATTTGCCGAGCAGCCGGGCCAGACGACGGTCGCGGGCGAGCTACGCCGTGCAATCGAGACGTTGCTGCGCCGCCCAATCGATCTGACGTGCGCGGGGCGTACCGATGCCGGCGTTCATGCGGTGGCCCAATACATTAGCGTGCCCGTAACGGACGCTGAGCTCGCTTTGACGCGCCGTAGGTGGCTGAGGGCTATGGATGCCCTCCTGGGCAAAGATATCGCCATAAACGAGGTCTACAAGGCTCGTAAGGGCTTTTCTGCACGTTTTGACGCGCGCTCTCGTACTTACACCTATCGCATTGCCGACCGTGATGCGCGGCCCGTGCTGTCACGCGGTGCCGTGTGGTGGCATCGCTATCCCCTCGACGTCGATGCGATGGCGGCCGCCTGCCCTGCGCTTTTGGGCGAGCAGGACTTTAAGAGCTTTTGCAAGGTCGCCTCTGCCGTGGGCAAGCCTACGCACCGCTGCGTAATGCGTGCCGAGTTTGGCCATGAGGTCGCCTTTGGCGAGGACATCCTCACGTTTACCATCGAGGGCAATGCGTTTTTGCATTCGATGGTGCGAACCATTGTGGGCACCCTTGTCGAGATCGGCATGCATCGCCGCGATCCCGAGTGGATGCGCGAGGTAATTGATGCCTGCGATCGCTCCGCTGCCGGTCCTACGGCGCCCGCATGCGGTCTTACCTTTATGGGCGTGGACTACGACCCCGCCGAGCTTGTGGTGCTCGATTAGGGAAGTGGCTGCCTGACGGCGATCTTTGTGTGCAGTGCCTGTGAGCGGGGCGTGTGCAACATCTGTTCTTGACGTGCATCGCGACGGGCGACCATCCGCATGAAATGACGGGGTGTACCATGAACGGCAGTTTGTTACTGGCTGTCGAGAGGACGGAAAACTTGGTTCGACGTGGTTCGCATCCGCGACTTTCGGTGATCCTGATTGTTGAGGGTTCGCCCAGTTATACGATGCGCGCTCTCGAGAGCATCCAGAACCAAGACCTCTACGATTTGCAAATTGTCGTCGTTTGCCGCGGCGTGGTAGCTGGTGTGCGCCATTCGCTCGAAGTTGCCGCCGACAGAGACATTCATATTGATTTGATTGATGTTGAGGACCCAGTGCCTGGCGCCTGCCTGCGTGCCGGCTTTGCGGCTTCGCGCGGCTCCCAGATCATTGCGATGAATGCCAATGAGTGGTTTGCGCCGCAGTCCCTTTCGCAGATGGTCCAAAGCTCCTGCGACGCTTCTGCTGACATCGTGTTTCCCTCTGTTTCGCTCGATCGCTACGATGTTCACCGCGAACGTCATTCCCGAGTTTTGGACGCGGCCTCCGTTTCTGGCGACGAGGACCAGGCGGCCTGCCTGACCCAATTGGTTTCCTGTGGTTTAGTCCGGCAGTCCTCTGGCGTGCTGTATGATCGCGCTCTCTTTGAGGCGTGCCTTGCGCATGGCGATGCGTTTCGCACGGTGTCTTTTTTGACGTTCGCGCTTTCGCAGGCAAAGCGCGTATCGGGATGTGGCCGTGCCCGTTTTCATGCAGTGGCGCCGTCGATTACGGAGACGTTTGACCCCACGATGTTTGCCAGGCTTTCTGATGATATCGGGGCGCTCGATAGGCTTGCCGACTCGCTTGCCGTCGCGGGCGGTAGCGATCAGTTGAAACTGGTCTGCCAGCGGTATTACTACACCGGCCTGGTCGCCTGCATCGAAAATTTGTGTCTGAGCCCCCATGGGGTGTCTTCAATAGAGCGTTCGGCCCGTTTGCATGATATGCTCGATGCGCAGCGTACCCGTCAGATGGTTGCGGCTCTTAAGGGCAATCATCGTGGTCTAGGGCTGCTCTATGGTTCGATAGCCAGCGCCAAGCCCACGCGGTGTGCGCTGTATACGCATCTGGCGGCCTTTTTCAATCGTTCGGGCGCCAGGACTGTCTAGTAGCGTGATTTTCGAAATAAATTGCATGGAATTGTTTCGAAATGCGTTCTTATTCACTAAAACCCTCAAATAGCGCTAAACTATTCAATTACTAAGTGATTGTCTCCGCCATCTTTTGGAGTGAGGTTTTGTATGGCCAAAAAACGCAATGGGCGCCAGGATGCCATCAGAGATATTGTCCGCAATAAGGACGTACGTACGCAGCGCGTTTTGGTAGACGAGCTTCGCGCCATGGGTTTCGATTGCACGCAGGCGACCGTTTCGCGCGACATCGCGGACATGGGTCTGCGTAAGCTCCCCGAGGGCATCTATGTCCTTGCCGAGGACCTGCATCTGCAGCGCATGGTTTCCGAGTTGGTTACCGGCGTGCTGCGCACCGATAATCTGGTTATGATCAAGGCGCAGCCCGGTACGGCTTCTGGTATTGCCGCAGCGGTCGATGCTGCGGAGCTGCCCGATGTGCTTGGCTCGCTTGCCGGCAACGACACGATCTTGGTCATTGCGCAGACGGCCGAGGACGGCGAACGCCTTGAGGCGCTCATCAACAAGCTGAGTAACTCTCACAAGTAGGGGAGTAGCGGTACTGCTGCTGTGCCGATTGTTGCTATAGGTAATTGCCGAGGGCGTTGACGAAGGTCAGCGCCCTTTTGCCTGCCGGCATCCGTTGCCCTATCGGTCTTGCAGCCGGGGCCGTCGTGGCATCTTGTGGCATCTGCCGAAATAAAGAGGCGCCCGAGCAGCGTACGTGCTGCTCGGGCGCCTTGGTGTCAGATGCCGCTTTGCGTCTACTGGCCCGTAGAGGGGTCGGGCGTGGGCGTAGGATCGGGGGCGGGCGTCGGCGTGCCACCGTCGCCACCCGTGCCGCCATCGCCACCCGTGCCACCGTCGCCACCTGTCGTGCCGCTGTCGCCGGTGGTGTTGCCGCCCGGGGTTTCAGTGGTCGTGGTTGTCGTTGTCGTTGTGGTGGTCGTGGTCTCTTCCTCTTCTTTTCCCTCGTCTTTATTCTCTTCGTATTTCTTTTTGTTGTTTGTGCCGTAGAACTTCCAGACGTTATTGTTCTTGTACGTGGGAGCCGTTCCGGTCGGGAATTCCTCGCGCTCGGTGCCCGCAAGAACGGTGTTCATGAACTTCTTAAAGACGGGCAGGTTGGTGCTGTCGCCCAGCAGGTCCGAACCGTACTTTTGGATGGGAATCTCGCCTGCGGAATAACCGGTCCACAGGGCGCATGCCAGTTGCGGCGTGAAGCCGCAGAACCACAGGTTGGTGGTGTTGTCAGTGGTACCCGTCTTGCCGGCATAGGGCTGGTTGACGCTCAGCGCGCCGGCGGCACCCGTGCCGCTGCCCTGCATGACGCCGGATAGAACGTCGGTAACCGCGGCAGCCTCGCCTTCGGTGAGCACCTGCGTGGGATTGTCGGTGTGCTGGTACAGAACCGAGCCGGTACGCGAGTCGATCTCGGTAATGGCGATGGGCTGACGGTAGTAGCCACCGTTGGCAAACGTTGCGTAGGCCGATGCCATCTCGAGCGGTGAGATGGACCCGGTGCCGAGCGTCATGACGGGAACGTCCTCGATATTGTCCTTGGCGGGATCGATGCCGAGCTTTTTGACGAGCGACATGATCTTGTCATTGCCGATGGCTTCGGCCACCTGAATGTAGCCGGTGTTGGATGAGTATGCCGTTGCCTGCTTAAGCGTGATGTTGCCATAGCTCTGGTTGCCGTAGTTTTGCACCTCGGTCGTGGTGCCCTTGGCCTTGAGCGGCGAGTTGCAGTTGAGGGTGACGTTGGGGTTCATACCGTTTTGGATGGCAGTTGCCAGCGTAAAGGCCTTAAACGTGGAACCCACGGGGCGCTTTGCCGTAGCGTGGTTCACGTGATTCTCGTCGGCGTTGTAGTCGTAGCCGCCCACCATGCACTTGATGTAGCCGGTCTTGGGGTCAACGACGACCATGCCCATGTCCAGGCCGTCGAGCGAAAGCGTGTCGAGCTGCGAGCGCACGGCCTCCTCGGCCACCTGCTGCATGGTGGGGTCGATGGTGGTCTTGACGGTCAGACCGCCCTTAAAGAGCACGTCGGTGGAGAACTCCTGCTCAAGCAGCTGCTTAACGTAGGCGACAAAGTAGGGCTGAGAGTACACATCGACGCCACTGCCCGAAATCTCGGTCACGTTAAGCGTGATGGGCTCAGCCTGCGCGGCATCGTGCTCTTCCTGCGTGATGTGGCCCAGACGCAGCATGTTGTCCAGAACCTTGTTGCGGCGGGACAGCGCCAAGTCGGGATTAACCGTGGGGTCGTACTGCGAGGGCGAGTTGGGAAGGCCGATGAGCAGCGCGGCCTCGCTCAGGGTGAGGTCGGCGGCGGTTTTGGACAGATAGGTCTCGGCGGCGGCCTCGATGCCATATGCTCCATGGCCGTAGTAGATGGTGTTGAGGTACATCATGAGGATCTCGTCTTTGGAGTACATATCCTCCATCTTGATGGCGATATAGGCCTCGCGCACCTTACGCTCGATGGTCGAGTCGAATTGTTCCTCCTGCAAGATGGTGTTGCGAACCAGCTGCTGGGTGATGGTCGATGCGCCCTCGTGGCCGCCGGTGAGGGTTGCCACCGATGCGCGTGCAATGCCCCAGAGGTCGATGCCGCCATGCTCGTAGAAGCGCTCGTCCTCAACGTCGACGGTGCCCTGCAGCACGTACGGGGACACTTGGTCCTTGGTGATGGACTTGCGGTTTTGCGTGTAGAAACTCGCAATGGTATTGCCGTTGCAGTCGACGATGTCGGTGGGCTCGCTCACCAGATACGCGTTGGCATCGGTGTAGTCGGGCAGATCGGACAGCCAGCGGTTGACGTTGCCGATCATGCCGATGCCAAACGCTACGCCCGCGATAAGCAGAAAGCCCAAAAACGAGAGCAAGATCATGGGAAGGGCATGCGTCTTAGAGCGACCGCGCCCCTGTCGTTGGCGAGGACCCATATATTGACCTCCAGGTATGTCGTGTCAGGCGGCAGGTGTTATGCCTGGCAGGATGGACATAAGTTATTACACGATAAACCAAACGAGGCACGCGGGGCCTCGTGTATGCTGGATGACGGCATTTTTCAGAGTGAATGCATACCTTGGTGAGGAGTTTACCGATGGCGATTTGGCCGATGGAATCGAGCGAACAATGCGAAAGCGAGTTGGCGGCGGCTGAAGTGGCGCTGCCCGAGCTGCTGGCGCCGGCGGGCGGACTCGACCAGATGCTCGCGGCGATTGCGGCGGGTGCCGATGCCATCTATGCGGGGCTGGACGGATTCAACGCTCGAGTGAGCGCGCATGGCTTTAACGATGATGAGTTCGCGCGCGGTTGTGCCGTGGCCCATGCCCATGGCGTGCGTGTGTACGTGACGCTCAACGTGTTCGTGTTCGATGATGAGCTTGCCGACGCCGTGGCGTTGGGGGCGCATGCGCACGCTTTGGGTGCCGATGCGTTAATTGTGGCCGATGCCGGGCTGGCCTGTGCGCTTCATGCGGCGATTCCGGGGGTCGAGATTCACCTGTCCACTCAGGCGGGCGCTCATAGCGAGGGTGCCGTGCAGTTGGCTGCCAAGGAGTTGGGCGTTGAGCGCGTGACGACTGCACGCGAGCTGAGCGTGGCGGAAATTGAGACGCTTTGCGCTACTGGTGTGCCCATCGAGGTATTCTGTCACGGCGCTATTTGCATTGGATACTCGGGTGCGTGCGGGTTCTCTGCCCTTCGGCGCGGACGGTCGGCGATGCGCGGTGATTGCACGCAACCGTGCCGTCTATCCTATGACTTGGTGGACGAGGCGGGGCAGAGTGTTGTCGCTGTCGAAGGGGATCGCCTGCTTTGTCCGCGTGACTATCTGGGCATCGCGCATCTGCCCGAGCTTGTTGCCGCCGGCGTGGCATCGCTCAAGATCGAGGGCCGCATGAAGAATCCCGACTACGTCTTTAACGTGGTAAGGGTGTGGCGTCGGGCGCTCAATATGCTGCGCGACGGCACATGGGATGCCGATGCGGTGCCGGCGCTTGAGCGCGAGCTGGGAAGGTCGTTCAACCGCGGCTTTACCGATGCGTATCTGCGGGGTCGTTCGGGCGCCGAGCTCATGAGCTTTGAGCGCGCGATCAACCAGGGCGTGCGCGTGGGCCACTTGGTGGCGGTGGGTCACGAAGAGGTGACGGTTGAGCTTGATGCCGCCGTGGCGGCGGGCGATACGCTCGAGATCCGATTTTACCCGGGTGCCGACGCGCGTCCCGATGTGCCCAAGCGCTGGCCACAGGTGCCTTGCCCCGTGGATGCCGCTGCGGGAGAGCGCATCGTCGTGCATTGCAAACGCAAGGTGGACGCGGGCTGCGAGGTCTACCTGATTCGCAGTGCAGGCGTGCTGGGGCAGACGGCAACGGTGTTGGGGCGCATGCGGGTCGAGGCAGATGCGGTCGCGCCTGCTGAGCAGTCCGTTGAGGTGCTGCCGTTTGAGGGCGTTCTGGCAGATGGCGACGTGCCGACGGAGTTGGCGGGACCGGCGGAGCCGGCAAAGCATGAGGCTTTTACTCGTATGGTCTTTGCCTGGGAGCTGATGGATTTGGATCCGCGCGATGAGCGGGATCTGTCCGATGCGACGGTGGTGCTCGACGAAGTGTGCCGCGCAGGCGACGCCGAGCGGACTCGAGCGCTTATGCAACGTGCCGGGTGCGTCGTCTGCCGCAATCTGGGACAGGTGGCGATGGCCCGCGAGCTGGGCACGACATTTGACGTGGCGGCGCCGGTGTTCTGCGCCAATCGGGCCACGCTTGCCTGGCTGCGCGGGCTTGGCGCGGGGTGGGTATACTTGCCTGCCGAGTTGCTCAGCAATGATAGGGAGCGTATTGCCGAGCTGGCTGCTGAACCCGGCGTCTTGGGTCCGTTCGACGCCGACCGTCCCGAGCTCATGGTGTGCGAGCACTGCCTGCTGACCGCCGAGGGCGTCTGCGCCACCGATGCGACGGGGCAGGTCCGTTGCCGCGACTGCTTTCGTCGTCGGCAGGTGCGCTATCTGGTCGAGCGTGACGGTACGCGTCTGCCAGTTGCCATCGACGCATGCGGCAGGACGAGGATTTTCCTGTCGTAGATGCTGCGTCGCGTCAGTTTGTTATCATAAGAGAGTTTATGGACTTCCAGCACCGCCGTTTTCGGCGAGGGTGCTATAGCAAAAGGAGGATACCCAATGCTGTCTGTTGACGAGCAAATGCGTATCATCACCTCGGGCGCCGCGCAGATCGTTCCCGAGGCCGACCTTCGCAAGAAGCTTGAGAAGGGCGAGCCCCTCAACATCAAGCTCGGCGTCGATCCCACCAGCCCCGACCTACACCTGGGCCACGCCGTGCCGCTGCGCAAGATGCGTCAGTTCCAGGACCTGGGCCACAACGTTACCCTCATCATCGGCAACGGTACTGCGCTGATTGGCGACCCCTCGGGCAAGAATTCCACTCGTCCGCAGCTTTCGCAGGAGCAGATCGAGGCCAATGCCGAGACCTACGTGAGCCAGGCCATGAAGATCCTGGATCCCGAGAAGACCACCATCGTGCACAACGGTGACTGGATCTTGTCGATGGATCTGGCTGGTCTGCTGCAGGTGTGCTCCAAGTTCACCGTCGCCCGTATTCTTGAGCGCGACGACTTTACCAAGCGCTACCAGTCTCAGACGCCGATCGCCCTGCACGAGTTCCTGTATCCCGTGATGCAGGCTTTCGACTCCGTGCAGATCAAGGCCGACGTGGAGATGGGCGGCACCGACCAGCTCTTCAACCTGCTCGCCGGCCGTGAGCTCATGGAGAAGATGGGCATGGAGCCCCAGATCGCGCTCACCATGCCGCTGCTCGAGGGCACCGATGGCGTCCGTAAGATGTCCAAGTCCTACGGTAACTACATCGGCCTGACCGACGCGCCCAAGGATATGTTCGGCAAGACCATGTCCATCCCCGACGAGATGATCGGTAAGTACTATCGTCTGGCGAGCTCGCTCACCCCGGCCGAGGTCGACAAGATCGACGCTGCTCTGGCCGACGGCTCTGCCGACCCCTATGAGCTCAAGCGCGCTCTGGGCCGCGATCTGTGCGATACCTACCACGGCGCCGGCGCCGGCGACGAGGCCCAGGCCGAGTTCGACCGCGTGTTCAAGGAGGGTCAGCTCGCCGACTTCCCCGAGAAGCATGTTGAGCTGACCGTCAACGACGAGGGCCAGATCTACCTCGCCGGCCTGCTCAAGGACCTGGGTCTTTCGGCCAGTGCCGGTCAGGCCCGCCGCGACATCGACGGCGGTGGCGTCAAGATCAACGGCAAGGCCGTGGCTCCCAAGAGCTACAACATCGACCCCAGCGCCCTCAAGCTGGGCGACACCCTCTCCGTGGGCAAGCGCAAGGGCTTCAAGTTGATTTAGTTCCGCCGTTCTACCGAACGGCGGACCGGCCGACGCTGCGCGGGCCGCATTTGGACAATCTGACGTTCAACTTCAAGGG
>URCO01000016.1:0-46077 GCA_900546375.1 uncultured Collinsella sp. | reverse complement strand
CCCGCGACCCCAACCTTGGCAAGGTTGTGCTCTACCAACTGAGCCATGTCCGCTTACGAGGATTAATCTTACGTGATGCCCGCATCCTATGCAAGAACTTTTTTTGAAAAGTTTTGCGACGCCCTCGCGAACCTCGCGAAGACATCAGCCACCACGGAAGGCGCAGGCAAACGCAAACTCGCCGCAAGAGGCCCTTACATCTCACCGAGCATGATCCAGGCAGAGCTGTCCTGCGCGAGTCTGCCGTCTGCAAGCGCTGATGAGGTGAGCAGGACCCTGCCCGCCGGCAGCTCCACGGGTGCTGCACCGAAGTTCGTCACGCACGCCCAGCCGTTATCGCGGCGATAGGCGATGACGCCGCCCTCAGCGCCCTCGGCACCATCCGCAAGACCGGTGCGCCCGTCAAGATCGAGCCACGCAAGATCGTTGGCGCACCCGCGCAGCTTGCGCCGCAGCCAGAGGGCGTCACGATAGAGCGCAAGCATCGATGTCGGGTCCGTTTCTTCCCTATCGGCAGCATAATCGGAAAACCATGCAGGCTGCGGCAGATGGGGCGTCGCATCAGCGTCCGCCGGCGAAAACCCAAACGATCCGCCCTGCGCGGGATCGTCCGCCGCTACCCACGGCAGGGGCACACGACAGCCGTCGCGCCCCTTCTCGCGCTTCGGTCCGCGCGTATTGGTTGCACTGGGATCTTCGAGTGCAGTCCACGGGATATCAGCCACCTCAAAAAGACCGAGCTCCTCACCCTGATACACGTATGCCGAGCCCGGAAGCGCCAGTTCAAGCAAAAGGGCCGCCCGCGCGCGGCGCTCGCCGAGTTCACGGTCCTCGTCATAAGACGACCCGTCGCGTAAGAGCCAGTCGAGCGCAATCTGGTGGTAGCGCGTCGCCTTGATTTGCGGCAGGGCATAGCGCGTCGCCACGCGCGGCACGTCGTGGTTGGAGAGTACCCAGGTCGAGGCGGAATCGGATTCGATAGCTGCCTTCAAGCCCTCCTCGATTGCAGCGTGCATGTCATCATAGGTCCAAGTGGCCTTGGCAAACTCAAAGTTGAATGTCTGGCCAAGCTCGCTGGGACGCGCATAGAGATACTGGCGCTCAGGCAGCACCCACGCCTCGGCAACGGCGCTGCGCGGCGGATTATAGCGGTCGAACACGCGGCGCCACTCGCGATAGATCTCGTGGACCTCGTTGCGGTCCCACAGCGGATGGGTGCCGTCGTCAACCATGTCATCGCCCTCGGCGAGATGCCACCGGTCGAGGTCATCGCGGTCGAGATCCTTGGCGAGACCGTGCGCCACATCGATGCGAAAGCCATCGACGCCTCGATCGCTCCAAAACGCCAGGACGTCGCAAAAGAACGCGTGAACCTCGGGGCATGACCAGTCAAAGTCCGGCTGCTCGGGCGTAAACATGTGCAGATACCATTGACCGTCCGCAACACGCGTCCAGGCGGGGCCGCCAAAGTTGGCATTCCAATTGGTGGGAGGCAGCTCGCCATGCTCGCCGCGACCATCGCGGAAGATATAACGGGCGCGCTCGGGCGATCCGGGGCCGGCGGCAAGAGCGGCTTTGAACCAGGGGTGCTGGTTGGATGAATGGTTGGGCACGATATCGACGATGACCTTGATGCCGCGCGCGTGAGCCGCAGCGATCATGTCATCGAAGTCGTCAAGCGAGCCGAGACGTGGGTCGACATCGCAGTAGTCCGCCACATCATAGCCGCCATCGACAAGAGGCGAAGGGTAAAACGGGCTCAGCCAGATGGCCTCGATGCCCAGCCGCTCAAGATAGTCCATCTGCTGGGCAATGCCCGCGATATCGCCCAGACCCGAACCGGTCGAATCCTTAAACGAACGCGGGTAGATCTGATAGATCGCGGCATCGGACATCCATGAGCGCGAAGAGGACTTTTCTGCAGCCATGGGGTGAGCCTCCCTTGCAACGAGGTTTTGCGAGATGCCCACGATGATACGCCCAAAGCTGTCATTCGAGGCAAACAACGCCACAGCCACACCCCAAAACGCTCGCTCCCTCTCGGGCTCGAGCCCAGGCGATGAGTACAAAAAAGCCCGGCTACCGTAGTAGTCGGGCTGTTGCGCTTGGAGCGGACAACGGGGCTCGAACCCGCGACCCCAACCTTGGCAAGGTTGTGCTCTACCAACTGAGCCATGTCCGCTTGCGGGTTATTAATTTACGCGAGTTATCCAAAAGACGCAAGTACTTTTTTCAAAAAAGTTGCCGGCCGCGTGTTCTTGGTGGCTAAACGCGCTAAAGCGATTGGCTAGGCACGCGATTCCAGTGCTCCGCTAAATAGCTTCACCATCTGCACGCGCGTGCCGGTGCCGTCTGTGCGACGAGCAACCTCCACGTTATCGACGAGCATACGCATAAGCTTGATACCACGGCCGCGTTCCTCAGATGCGACCGGTTCGCTCGCTCCATCGATAGAATAGCCGGCACCCCGATCAAGCACCTCAACCACGACGCGATCGCCATAGGCCTGAACCGTCAGGACGCACCCGATACCGCCCGCATGGTCATAGGCATTACCCAGCGCCTCCCCCGACGCCAACGCGACATCGTAGCGCTCGTCGCGGCGCAACGGAAGCGATTCAAGGAGTTCGGCGATGCGATGTCGATAGTATGGAAGATTCTCGATACCCTGTCGGACCTCGACGCTCTTGCTCCATCGTGGCAACTCTCCCACCGGAATAGCGGGAATCGACTCACGCGCCGGACCCGCAACATGAAGGATGTCGACAAGTCGGGCAATCTCCAAAAAGCGAATGACCTCATCGGAGGCGTTAACGAGCGAAAGCAGGCCCTCTCGCCTCATGAGCTCTCTGGCACGTGTAAGCAAAAACGCCAAACCCGTCGAGTCGATAAAGCCCACGGCCTGGCAATTGATGACAACGCGACGCACGCCCCGGTCGATCAGATTATCCAACCGTGGACGCAGCACGGACACCGAGGCGATGTCGACATCACCCGGTGGCGTCAAAACCGCTATGTCATTCCACTCATTCATACGACCATGGTTCCCCAAAAGAGCTCGCTCGATGCATACATATCTGCAGCTGCGCAGATTTTGCCCGTCAAGTATCGCGGTCTACGATCGACCCCGTAAAAACTCAAGGGAAACCAGCGCAATGTCATCGTCCAGCGCCGACTCGGTAAAGCGGTCAAGCTCTCCCAAGACCTTACCGCAGATTCCCGATACACCCTCACCCGAGACAGAGAGCAAAAGGTCACGAAGGCGCTGCTCGCCAAAGAAAGCACCCGAGCGATCACGTGCTTCGATTGCTCCGTCGGTATACATGAATAGCATGTCACCAGGAGCGAACGTAAACACGCCTGTCTCGTACACCATGCTCTCAAAGGCACCGATCACGCCCGATTGGCACCCAAGGAGCTCCACTTCTCCCCCTCGGGTTTCTCCGCCGCCAAGCGGCGTCGACGACGGTCTAATGACCATAGTGGGAGGATGTCCCGCAGAGCAGTAGGTAGCGCGACCCGCTTTAAGATCAATCTTGGCGATAAACGCCGTCACGAACGTCTCGACCCTCGAAAAGCCCATGAGCATGCTATTGAGCGAGCGGGCCATACGGGCGGGCCCAGCACCCTCCCAGGCATAGGCCGTCAGCGCCGTCTTGACGAGCGCTGACATCGACGCCGCCTCGATTCCTTTGCCGGATACATCGCCCAAAATCATAACGGCGCAATCGTCGGGAAGACGGACAAGAGTATAGAAGTCGCCGCCGACCAACGCCGAATTCGTTGCCGAAAGGTATACCGAATCGGTCGCGATACCCGGAACGTCACCAAGCGAATTTCTCATGCCAATCTGGAGGGTCTGAGCGATATGGCGCTCCTCGCGCTTTTGAGATTCGCCCTCGTAGATCAGTTCAAAGTCATGCGCCAAGTGCACCAAGTAGTCATATTCAAGGTCATCAATCGGCTCTTGACTACCGTCACGAAGCAGAAGCGCGCGCGTCGTCGGGCCTTTCGCAACAGAAGCAGGAACGATCGCGTCGTTGCTGTGTTTGCCATCACCCTCAGAGCGCGGGCGCCCCGCCTCGATGCCGGTGTCGACGTAGAGACCCTGGCAAGGCAGACCATGCGCCCTAAGCCAGCCTCCCATAGGCATCGATTCGTCAACGCGAGTTATACGGACGTGTTTAAGATCCTCGGCACTCGTGCCGCCCAAAACAGACGCCTCAAAGCCATCAGAGCCAACCCCCAAACGTGCCGCTGGCGCCGTCGTGGAAAAGAAAAGTTTCTCGGGATCGTCCGGCAAAGCAACGCGACTGCCGCCTTCAAAATCTATGACATAGGAGCCCAGACTGGCGTCATACTCAACAGGGCAAAAATGACAGTTGAGCATATTGCAAATCTCGGACGATATAGCCTGGGTAGCCGCGGCGGAATCGTCTAGAAAGGTAAACAACTCATCACGCAAGACATTGAGCGAGCGGCCAAGCTCGGCCGTGCGACGAGAGCGAAGGCTCGATGCCATGCCGACCAGCTGGATAGACAGGTAATCGCAAATGACCTCGAGTACATTAACGTCATAGGCGAGCGGTGCCTGAGGGCGCTTCCAACCAACTTCCAGCACGCCAAGGATCTGCGTACCGTAAAAAACGGGAAGACAGATCTCGCTGCGGTACGGAGGCATATCCTGCACGCGCAACAGGTGCTTAGAACGATTGTCCAGGTCCATGAACATACCGGAGGCAGCCCTATCACCCTCAAGGTCCTGTTGAATCGACAAGCGACAGGCACGCGACTCGCGAAGAACATACGTCGGAATGCCAGCGCCATACGGCAAAAACTCGGGCAGGTAGCTGTCGTGCAGCTCCTTGGAGACACCGCGAAGCTTAAAACCGCCGCTCTCAGAAAAATAGATAGCGGCACCCGAAGCATCGAGCGTTCCTACAAGCTGGTTCAAAACGGTATCTAACAAACTGGGCAGCTCATCGGAGCCCACCGTGCTCATAATGACCGACAAAGTGCCCGAAAGGCGCTTATTCGCCACTCTAAGCTCCGAAAGCGCACGCTTGAGCTGACGGTCGTGCGAATACTGTTCTTCGATGCTATGGAGTGCCACCAGAACGCGCGGCGCACGGCGGCCAAAGATTCGAGGCGGCGTAACCGAGCCGGCACAAACCAGGACGGGAATAAACGATCCGTCACTTAACTTGAGCATCAACTCGCTCTTTGTTCCATTGGTCTCAAAAGGAAGCCGATGCTCTGTCGCGCGTTCAAAAGCCGACGAGTACAGAACGTCTTTGACATCACCGCCGATGACGTCAGCGCGTTCCTCGCACATCAGGTCGAGCAAACGATTATTCACATGCAGAATGGTTCCGTCGAGCTCACAGATGATGACAGCATCGCTCGTGATCTCGACCAGTTGGGCAACGTCTGCCCACTCGTTGCGCTCAAGCGTTTCCATCGTGGACCCCACCGTCTATCGGTAACAAAAAAGCCTCCGAAGAGGCTTCTCAAATGCGATGGTGTCGGAGGCGGGACTTGAACCCGCATGACCAAAAAGCGATCACTAGCACCTCAAGCTAGCGCGTCTGCCAATTCCGCCACTCCGACATGCTATGTTGTTGATTAGCGGTTCGTTTTGTTGGACCCGCGCGTTCAACGAGGAAGATAATAACCTATGATTCGAGAACTGTGCAAGCACTTTTTTGAAAAAAGTTTACGAATTTGTAAATGCGCAGGTAGACTGACCTGTTCGGGCAGGAATGAGGTTGCTTTCCAACGCGTCCTCGGGCATGCGGCATTATTTTGATCCGCGCTTCGCGCTACAAAATAATGCCGCCCCCTGCGGAATGCGTTGGAAAGCAACCTCATTCCTGCCCTAGGGGCACGTACTCCAGGCACCGTTCTCAAACATGTTTTGAGGGCTGATGCAAATTTAGTGGCTCTGCTTTGCCGAGCCCTTATATGGGGAGGCCGGAGCCAAGGCTCCGGCCTCACACAATTCCCTATCAGATTAAGCGAGCGATCAGGGAATCGCACTCCCCCTGCCGAGTTAACGTAGGGCCCGCCCTGGTGTTACTTTTCAGAACACTCCGCAGGACGCAAGAAACCCCCGCCGTACGAAGTGCGCAGCGGGGGTTTCTTGCATGTCCGAGGACGTTCTGAAAAGTAACACCAGGGCGGGCCCGAACGAGAACAACCGACTACAGGTCGATGTGCGATTCCTTGATCGGGAACGGCTCGGCGAAGTGGCAGGCGCAGCAGTGACCCGGGGCAACTTCCTTAAACTCGGGAAGCTTCTCGGAGCAGACACCCTGCGCAATCGGGCAGCGCGTGTGGAAACGGCAGCCGGTCGGCGGATCCAGCGGCGACGGCGGATCGCCGGCGAGGATGATGCGCTTGCGGGTCTTCTGGATATCCGGATCGGGCACCGGCACGGCAGACAGCAGCGACTGCGTGTACGGATGGTGGGGCTCGCTGTAGAGCGTCTTCCAGTCAGAAACCTCGACCATCTTACCCAGATACATAACGGCAACGCGATCGGAGATATGCTGCACAACAGACAGGTCGTGGGCAATAAACAGATACGCGGTACCAAACTTGTCCTGCAATTCCTTGAGCAGGTTCAAAACCTGAGCCTGAATGGATACATCCAGAGCGGAAACCGGCTCGTCGCAGATGATCAGCTTAGGCTTCAGAGCAAACGCGCGGGCAATGCCGACACGCTGACGCTGACCGCCGGAGAACTCGTGCGGATAGCGGTTGATGTGCTCGGGGTTCAGTCCAACGACGTCGAGAAGCTCACGGACGCGCTCAATGCGCTCCTCCTTGGTGCCCACGCCGTGAATGGTCATGGGCTCGGAGACAATCTCACCGATGGTCATACGAGGGTTGAGCGAAGCATAAGGATCCTGGAAGATAAACTGCATCTCACGACGCATGTCCTTGATCTCATGCTTGCTCATCTCGGCAACATCTTTGCCCTGGAAGAACACCTTGCCGGCGGTCGGCTTGGTCAAACGCATGATAGTGCGGCCCGTGGTGGATTTACCGCAACCAGACTCGCCAACCAGACCAAAGGTCTCGCCAGGATAAATCTCAAAAGAGATGTCGTTTACAGCAGAGACGACGCGCTTGGAAAAACGCTTGGCGAACATGCCGGACTCTGCGGGAAACTCCTTGGAGAGGTGCTCGACCTTCAGCAGTGGAGTGCGCTCGTTATTGTCTGCCATTTACGCCTCGCCTCCCTTCTTGGAATCCTTGCGCGTACGGGACGTCTCAGGAGCGTTCTTGAGGAACTCGGGGTCACTGGAATAGTGGCACGCAGAATAGTGACCGGACTCGGTGACAACGCGCTCAGGGCGCTGCTTGCGGCACTTGTCCGTCGCGTAGGGGCAACGAGGAGAGAAGACGCAGCCCTCAGGCAGGTTCATGAGCGAAGGCGGGTTGCCGTGAATCGGCGTCAGCGGCTTCTTCTCTTCGATTGCCTGCTCCGGGATGGAGCGGATAAGACCCCAGGTGTAGGGGTGGCGGCTCTCGTAGAAGATTTCCTCAGCAGTACCGAACTCAACGGGGCGGCCGGCGTACATAACCATGATCTTATCGGCCATATCGGCGACAACACCCAGGTCATGGGTAATCATGATGATGGCGTTGCCGTTCTTCTCCTGCATCTCCTGCATGAGCTCGATAATCTGAGCCTGGATGGTAACGTCCAGGGCAGTCGTGGGCTCGTCGGCAATCAGAATATCGGGATCGCAGGCAAGGGCCATGGCAATCATGACTCGCTGACGCATACCGCCAGAGAACTGGTGCGGATACTCATTGACGCGCTTCTCGGGCTCGGGGATACCCACGAGGTCCAAAAGCTCGGTGGCACGCTTGAGCGCCTCCTGCTTGGAGTAGCCACGGTGCAGACGAAGACCCTCGCCCACCTGCCTGCCGATCTTATAGACCGGGTTCAAGGAGGTCATAGGATCCTGGAAGATCATCGCGATATCGTTGCCGCGAATGTGCTGCATCTCTTCCTCGGTCATTTCGAGGATGGAGCGGCCGCGATAGCGAACGTCACCGCCCTCGATCTTTCCCGGAGGCATCGAGATGAGGCCCATGATGGTCATGGCGGTCACGGACTTACCGGAGCCGGACTCACCGACGACGCCCAGGGTCTCGCCGCGATCGAGCGTGTAGGAGACACCGTCGACAGCGCGAACAACGCCATCCTCGGTGTGGAAATACATCTTAAGGTCATCGACCTCGAGCAGATGCTGGCCCTCAGGAACCGGCTGGTCCTTCAGGTCCACATAGTTCTTGTTCTTCTTCATCCTTATGCGTCCTTCATCTTGACGTCGAGGGCGTCGCGCAGACCGTCACCCAGCAGGGTGAAGGCGAGCACCGTCGAGAGAATTGCCAGACCGGGCATGATCATCATCCAGGGAGCGGTCAGAAGATACTGCTGACCGTCCTGAATCATGGAGCCCCACGAAGGCGTAGGCGGAATAACGCCCATGCCGAGGAAGGACAGAGCGGACTCGGTCAGAATGGCGCCACCAATGTTCATGGTCGCGTAGACCACGATGGAGGCGACGGAGTTCGGGAAGATGTGACGCACGACGATACGAGCATCAGATGCACCCATCGCGCGCGCTGCATCAACATAGTCGTTTTCCTTGACCGTCAAGATTGCAGAGCGGAAGACGCGCGCAATCGAAGGCCAGCCAAGAATGCCGATGGCGATAAAGACGTTCTGAAGACCACGGCCGATAACGGCGATCATGGCGACAACGAACAGCACGTACGGGAACGCCAGGAAGATGTCCGCACAGCGCATGATGATCGTATCCCAAATGCCGCCGTAGAAACCGGCCAGGGCGCCCATGACCAGACCGATCAATGTGGAGATGGCGGTGGCCATGATACCGACAGAAAGCGAAACGCGTGCACCGTAGATAACGCGGACGAGAATGTCGCGACCGAGGGCATCGGTGCCAAACGGGTGCTCGGCACACGGAGCCAGTAGCGATGTCTCGGCCATGGTGGTCGAATCGGAAGCCGTCGGCGAACCGAGCCAGGGCTTAGCCCACAGATCTGCGGTCAGGGCAACCACAACGACGATGATGATCCAGCAGACACCGATAACGGCGAGCTTGTTCTTACGAAGACGCTTAAAAGCGTCGCCCCACAGCGTGCGGGACTTGGCGGGAGCAGATGCGACCTTGGTGGCGGTAGCCTGCTCCTGAGACTGAGAATCAGTTTCCTGCATGAGACGTACCTCCCTTAGGCCTTATCCGACGGACCGCCAAGGCGGATGCGCGGGTCGAGGAATGCATAGCTAATGTCGACGAGCAGGTTGATCACCATGACGACGACAACGATGAGCGTAACGCCGCCCATAACGATGGGCCAGTCACGCATGCTAATGGCGCGATAGACCTCATAGCCGATACCGGGCCAGTTGAAGACCGTCTCGGTCAGGATGGCGCCCGAAAGCATGCCGCCAAAGTCGACACCAATATAGGTAACGACGGGGATGAGTGCATTCTTAAGCGCATGCTTGACGATGATCGCACGATTGGAGAGACCCTTGGCCTTTGCCGTACGGATGTAATCCTGGTTCATGACGTCAAGCAGCTGCGAGCGCATAATGCGCGCAGCATAAGCGGTCGAAACCGAAGCCAGCGTAATGGTCGGAAGCACATAGTGCATCCAATCCTGATACTGAGAGCTGGAACCGCCGGCACCCGAGATCGGCATGGAGATTGCACCGCCCGTGGCGTCCTTGAGGATGACGCCAAAGAACAGCTGCAGCAACATACCGAGCCAGAAGGCCGGGACCGCAACGAGGATCGACGTGGTGAGCGTTACCAAAATATCCCAGAAGGAATAACGCTTTACCGCCGAAATGATACCCGCACCGATACCCATAATTGCCTCGAGCACGATGGCGCACGCGGCAAGTTTGACCGTATACGGATACTTCTGGGCAAAGATTTCCGTAACCGGCAGCTTGCGCTGATACGAATTGCCCAGATCGCCATGAAGCAGGCCGTTCATGTAATACAAGTAACGGTCCACGAGCGACGTTTGAACGGGGTCGCCGTTCTCGTCAAGGATCGCGTTGCCGTCCTCGTCCGTCTGGACCAGGTGATAGCGAACGCGAAGCTGAAGCTCCACCTCGGGGGACAGAGCCTTGTCTCCACCGATCAGCTTGATCGGATCTCCCGGCACGATATTCTGGAGGGCGAACAGAATCAGCGTAACGCCCAAAAACACCGGGATGAACTGAAGCACACGTTTAACGATGTACTTACCCATACCACTCCCCTATCTAGGGATTAACCTAAATGGGATGCCGATCGCCAGACCGGCATCCCAAAATTACCATCAGCCAGTTTACCCCAGGTTAGGGAGAACTGTATGTTTCCCATGAGGTCTACGTAAATACTTGACCCTCACGGAAGCTGCAAACTCTTAGGCGAGCTCAGCGGTACCCAGATCGGCGTGCTTCTGCGGATCGACATAGAGGTGCTTGATGCGATCGGAGCCGGCGACAGTGTGCGTGTAGAACATAATCGGGATGACCGGGCAGTCGGCAGCGACCATTGCGTCGGCCTCCTGCATCTTGGCGACGCGCTCCTCATCGTCAACAATAGTACGAGCCTCGTCGACCTTGGCGTCGAACTCGGGGTTGCTGTAACCAGAGCGGTTGTCGCCACCGAGGGAGTCGGAGTGGAACAGCGGATACAGGAAGTTGTCCATGATCGGGTAGTCGGCAATCCAACCCAGACGACCGAACTGATAGTTAAAGTTCTGATACTGCTCGAGCAGGGCAGACCACTCGGGGGTATCGGAGACAGCGGTAACACCAACCTTGGCGAGGTCGCCGATGATGGACTCCATGATCTCCTTGTGACCGCCGTCCTGGTTGTAGGAAAGGGTCACGCTAATGCCACGATCGCCGTTAGCGCCAGCGGGAGCAACCTTGTCGAGGTACTCGTTAGCCTTGTCGACATCGTAGGCGCAGAACTCCCATGCGCCCTCCTTGTAGCCATCGATGCCCGGAGGAACAATGCCGTCGGCAGGGGTACGGGTACCCTTGAAGATGGTCTTGCAGATGGCCTCACGGTTGATGGCCAGGGAGATACCCCTACGCAGGTCGGCGTTGTTGAACGGCTCGGCCGTGGTGTTGCAGGTCAGATAGTACGTGGAAGGCTCGGCGCCGAGCAGCATGCGCTCGCCGTCTCCCATGGTGTAGCCGTCCTTGGACACGCCGCGATCCTTCTTGGCGGCATCAATCTGAGCGACGGGAACGTCGCAGACATCGAGGTTACCCGCCTGGAACTCCTTGTAAGCGGTCTCCATGTCCTTGATGACCTGGAAGTGGATGCCATCGATCTTGGCCTTGTCGCCATAGTAATCGTCGAACTTCTTGACGTTGATCTCCTGGCCATCCTCCCACTTGCCGTCCATCATGAACGGGCCGTTACCGACCGGGGCAAGGTAGAAGCTCTTGACATCGGACTCGGCGCACTCGGGAACCGGGGCCAGAGCCGGGTGAGAGGCGACGAAGGGGAAGTCGGCGTAAGCGGAAGCCAGCTTGACGACGAGGGTCTCATCGTCGGGGCAGGTAACACCGCTGAGCTCGGTAGCGTTACCGGCAAGCAGATCGTCATAGCCCTCGACCATGGAGAGGTGATAGGAGACCTCGGAAGGGCCGTACTCGGTAGCGACAGCCGACTTGGTGTTGACCAGACGCTCCCAACCGAGCTTGAAGGACTTGGAGGTAACGTCGTCACCGTTGTGGAACTTGGCCTTCTTGATCTTGAAGGTAAACTCGGTGGCGTCGTCGTTGGACTCAAAGGACTCGCAAGCCAGCGGAACGATCTCGCCCTTCTCGGCGTCGTAAGAGGTCAGAGCATCAAAGAGCTGGTACTCGACCTGAGTGCCCTGGTCCTCCTGGACATTGTAGGGGTCGATGCAGACCGGGTTGTTGATGTAGAAGTTCAGCTTCGAACCGGACTCAGAACCGGAAGCGTCGCCGCCCTTCTTGCCGCATGCGGCAAGAAAAGCCATGGAGCTCGCAGCAAGGGTACCGCCGACAAAGGCGCGACGACCCATAACGGGCTGGTGGAACATAGAATCAGCCATGCCATCCTCCTTATGAGATAGGACAAAGAAATGTTCAGTCGGACACATGTCGAGACAATCCGATCCGAACCATCAAAACGCCGCCCGTTGCTATGGCTGGTTATGCACAACGAACCAACGTTTCGCAATACAGTAGCGCATTTTATGCACGATTTGGGGCTAATTCCGGTCAACGGTCGAGAATTTCTTTAGTTGGGCGAAGTATGTGGGGATATTTTGGCTCTGTTACAAATATGTAAACAAAAAGGGTCCCGCACTTGCGGAACCCTTTTCAAGTATTTATGTGGCTCGTGCTTAGTAGCCGACGATACCCTGCGGGAAGAAGAACATGCACAGGACGACACACACGGCAAAAACGACGGCCATAATTACCGTCAGGCGATCGAGGTTCTGCTCCATGACGCCCGTGGCAGAGCTGGAGTTATACAGCGAGCTAGCGATCATATCCGAAACGCCGGTGCCCTTACCAGAGTGCATCAGGACGAGAATCGTCAGCGCCACGGCAGAGACAGCCCAAACGACAAACAGAAGAATCTGAAACGGACCCATAGATAAGCTCCTTAATAGAACAATTCAAACTCCAGTACTGTACCACAACCCCCAGCACTCCCCCATCAGCCATTTGGTGACGAGGTAGAAATAGCGCAAAAAAGAGGGTTGTCCGGTTGTGGACAACCCCCTTACTAGAAAACGGTATTTGTTTTCTATTAGGCCTCGGTGGCGAGTACGCGACCCGTCATCTCGGCGGAAGGCTCAATACCAGCCATGGTGAGCATAGTCGGAGCGATATCGGAGAGACGGCCGTCCTCGATACCGGTAAGCTGTGCCTTCTCATCAACGATGATGAACGGCACGCGGTTGGTGGTGTGAGCCGTGAACGGATGCTTGGAACCGTCGGAAGCGACGTCAAACATGTGATCGGCGTTGCCGTGGTCGGCGGTGATCAGCGCAAAGCCGCCCTTGGCGAGAATCGCCGGGACAACCTTGGACAGGGCATCGTCAACGGCCTCGACAGCCTTAACGGCAGCGTCGAACACGCCGGTATGGCCAACCATGTCGCAGTTTGCGAAGTTCACGATGTAGAAATCAGCGCGATCCTCGTTGATGGCGGCGACAAGCTTCTCGGTAACCTCAGGAGCGCTCATCTCAGGTTGCAGATCGTAGGTAGCGACCTTGGGGGAAGCGACGAGCACGCGCTCCTCGGCCTCCTTGGGCTCCTCGATGCCGCCGTTGAGGAAGAACGTCACGTGGGCGTACTTCTCGGTCTCGGCGGTGTGCAGCTGCTTCAGGCCATTGGCGGCGATAACGTCGGCCAGGACGTTCTCGGGGAACGTCTTGGGGAAGGCGACCTCGACGTCAAACGTCGGGTCGTACTCGGTCATCGTCACAAAGTGCGAAAGCTTGATCTGCTCGCGCTCAAAGCCGTCGAACTCCTTGTCCGTGAACACGCGAGTCATCTGACGGGCGCGGTCGGGACGGAAGTTGAAGAAGATGGCCGCGTCACCCTCGTGGATGCCCTCGTTGTGGGCAGCAAAGGGCTCGACGAACTCATCGCCGCGCGGATCCTTCTCGTAGTAGGCCTTGATACCGGCAACGGGGTCGGTATCGGCATCGGACGCATTGACCATGACATCGTAGGCGCGCTGGATGCGCTCCCAACGGTTGTCGCGGTCCATGGCCCAATAACGGCCCGAGACGGTGGCAACGCGAGCGTCGCAACCGGTCTCCTCGGAGATCTTGGCCAGGAAGGCGCAGAACTCACTCATGTAACCGGCACCGGACTGCGGGTCGACGTCGCGGCCGTCCATAAAGGCGTGGACGCGAACGGTCTTGACACCGTGCTCGGCAGCCATCTTGACCAGAGCCTCGACGTGGTTCATGTGAGAATGAACACCGCCAGGACTCATAAGGCCCATGAGATGGAGAGTCTTACCGTCAGCCTTGACATCGTCCATAGCCTTGACGAAAACCTCGTTCTTGGCGATGGAACCGTCCTTGATGGCATTGTTGATGCGCGAAAGCTCCTGGAACACGATGCGGCCGGCACCGATGTTGAGGTGACCCACCTCGGAGTTGCCCATCTGACCGTCGGGAAGGCCCACATCCTCGCCCGAAGCACCGAGCGTGGTGTGAGGATACTTCTCGTACAGGCTATCAAGGAAGGGCGTCTTAGCAGCGGCGACGGCGTTCTCGCCATCGGCCGGAGCCAGGCCACAGCCGTCCATGATGATCAGGAGTGCAGGAAGATGACGTTGTGCCATATGTCCTACTCGCCTGCCTTGACGACCATAGAAGCGAAGTCGGCAGCCTTGAGCGAAGCGCCGCCCACGAGGGCGCCGTCGACGTCGGGCTTGGCGACGAGCTCGGCGATGTTGCCGGGCTTGGCAGAGCCACCATAGAGAACGCGGATGCCGTTAGCGAGCTCCTCGCCGAACATCTCCTTGAGGGTCTCACGGATAGCGCCGCAGACCTCCTGAGCGTCCTCGGCGGTAGCGGTCTTGCCGGTGCCGATAGCCCAGATGGGCTCGTAGGCGACGACGACCTGCTTGGGGCAAGTGATCTCGAGACCCTCGAGACCAGCCTTGACCTGGTTCACGACGTGCTCGACATAGGTGCCGGCCTCGCGGACCTCAAGAGACTCACCGCAGCAGAAGACGGGAACAAGACCGGCGGCAACGAGGGCCTTGGCCTTCTTGTTCTGATCCTCGTCGGTCTCGTGGAAGTAATCACGACGCTCGGAGTGACCGATGATGCAGTAGGTGCAGCCAGCGGACTTGAGCATGTCGCAAGAGGACTCACCGGTGAAGGCACCCTTGGCCTCCCAGTACACGTTCTGTGCACCGAGGGCGATGGGGGCAGCCTGAATGCGGTCATGAACCGTGGTGATGTCGATGGTCGGAGGGCAGACGAGCACCTCGACGCCAGCCGGAACCTCGGGCAGAGCCTGGGCCAGCTCGTCGGCGAGCTTGGCAGCCTCGGCGACGTCGTTGTTCATCTTCCAGTTACCAGCGATAAGAAGGGTGCGATTAGGCATCGAGAAGCGCCTCCACTCCGGGCAGGACCTTACCCTCGACGAGCTCCATGGAAGCGCCACCGCCGGTGGAGATCCAGCTCATCTTGTCGGCCAGGTTAAACTTATTGACGGCTGCGACGGAATCGCCACCACCGATGATCGAGGTGCAATCAGCCTCGGCAACAGCCTCGGCGATAGCCTGGGTGCCATGAGCGAAGTTGTCGAACTCGAAGACGCCCATGGGGCCGTTCCAGAACACGGTCTTGGCGCCCTTGACGGCCTCGGCGTAGAGCTCCTCGGTCTTGGGGCCGATGTCCATACCCTCACGGTCGTCGGGGATAGCGTCGGAAGCGACAACCTCGGGGACAGCGTCCTCGCCAAAGTGATCGGCAACGCGGTTGTCGATGGGGAGCAGGATCTTGACACCCTTCTCCTCGGCCTTCTTGAGCATCTCGCCGGCGCGCTCGACCCAGTCCTCTTCCTTGAGGGACTGACCGACGGACAGGCCCTGAGCCAGGAAGAAGGTGTAGGCCATGCCGCCACCGATGATCAGGGTGTCAGCGGAGTCGATGAGGTGATCGAGAACGCCGATCTTGGAAGAAACCTTGGAACCGCCGACGATAGCGACGAAGGGGCGCTCGGGCTCGGCGAAGATGCCGGTCAGCGTGTCGACCTCCTTCTCGAGCAGGAAGCCAGCGACTGCAGGCAGGTAAGCGGCGGGGCCCACGACGGAACCCTGGGCGCGGTGAGCGGTGCCGAAGGCATCGAGAACGAAGACGTCACCATAGGAAGCGAGCTTCTTGGCGATCTCGGGATCGTTCTTCTTCTCACGCTTGTCGAAACGGACGTTCTCGAGAACGAGGACCTTGCCCGGCTCGACGGCGGCGACAGCCTCGGCGGCCTTCTCGCCGTAGGTGTCGGCGACAAAGGCAACGTCGAGACCAGAGAGCTCAGCGAGCTTCTTAGCGACAGGCTCAAGGGAGAGCTCAGGCTGGAAGCCGGTACCCTCGGGACGGCCGAGGTGGCTCATGAGGATGACGCGAGCGTTGTGCTCAACGAGGTAGTTGATGGTGGGCAGGGCAGCCTTGATACGGGTGGTGTCGCCAACGACGCCATCCTTGATAGGCACGTTGAAGTCAACGCGGACGAGAACGCGCTTGCCGTCGACATCGATGTCGCGGACGGTCTTCTTGGTAAAGGCCATGTTTGCTTCTACCTTTCGTACGTGTCTGCCTCCCATTACGGCAGACGATTTCCTATAAAAAGGGCGCGACCCTAGGGTGTAAGCCCTATGAGGCCGCGCCCTTCTTTAGACGCTCAACGAGCTATTCGCTAAAAGCTAAATTAAGCAACGAACTTCTCGAAGTACTTGATGGTGCGGACCATCTGAGAGGTGTAGGAGTTCTCGTTGTCGTACCAAGAGGTGACCTGAACGAGGGTCTGGCCGTTGCCGAGATCAGAGCACATGGTCTGAGTGGCGTCGAAGATGGAGCCGTGGGTCTCGCCGACGATGTCGCGGGAGACGATCTGGTCCTCGTTGTAGGCGAAGGTATCGGGGATGGTCTCGGCGTAGGCCTTCATGGCAGCGTTGACCTCGTCGACGGTGACCTTCTTGTCAACGACGGCGTAGAGGTTGGTCAGCGAGCCGGTCGGCGTCGGGACGCGCTGGGCGGCACCGATGAGCTTGCCGTTGAGCTCGGGGAGAACCAGGCCGATGGCCTTGGCAGCGCCCGTGGTGTTCGGGACGATGTTCTCGGAGCAGGCGCGGGAGCGACGGAAGTTGCCCTTGCGCTGCGGGCCGTCGAGCGGCATCTGGTCGCCGGTGAAGGCGTGGATGGTGGTCATGATGCCGGAGACGATGGGAGCGAAGTCGTTCAGGCCCTTGGCCATCGGGGCGAGGCAGTTGGTGGTGCAGGAAGCAGCGGAGATGATGTTGTCCTCAGCGGTCAGCGTCTCATGGTTGACGTTGTACACGATGGTGGGCAGATCGCTGCCGGCCGGAGCGGAGATGACGACCTTCTTGGCGCCAGCGTTGATGTGGGCCTGAGCCTTAGCCTTGCTGGTGTAGAAGCCGGTGCACTCGAGAACGACGTCGACGTCGAGGTCGCCCCAAGGCAGGTTGTTGGCGTCGGCCTCCTTGTAGATCTTGATCTCCTTGCCGTCAACGGTGATGGAATCCTCGCCAGCGACGACCTCGTGATCGCGAGCATAGTTGCCCTGCGTGGAGTCGTACTTCAGCAGGTAAGCGAGCATATCGGGAGAGGTGAGGTCGTTGATAGCGACGATCTCGGAGCCCTCATGACCGAACATCTGGCGGAAGGCCAGACGACCGATGCGACCGAAGCCGTTAATAGCAACCTTTACTGCCATTGTGTCTCCTTTCGTAAGGCCCCCGCAAGCTACAGCGCCTGCCGTTGAGGCCCACAAACTAACCACTCGCCTAATATACCTTTTTTTTGGCTTGAATTTCACGAGAATGCTCGAAATTGAAAATCAAATTTGCGTTAAAACGCTTTAACGTATAAAACAGCAGTTAAACCACCATAAAAGCTATTGCGTTAAACTACCCGCTTGCTTCAATGAGCTTTTCAAGGCGCAAAACACGGTGATACAAGGCCGACTTCGACAAAGGAGGGTCGGCCATTTCCCCCAAATCTCGCAGTGAGAGATCGGGGTAACGCTCGCGTAAGTCACAAAAAACTGCCAGAGCGTCCGGCAGCGTTTCGCGCAAACCGCGCCGATCAAGCTCATCGATGAGCGCAAGCTGATGTTGGGCGGCACCGGCACTTCTGGTCTGGTTGGCAAGCTCTGCGTTCACGCGACGATTCACGTCGTTCTTCACCAGCTTAACCGCGCGGGCCTCTTCAATCTCGGCAACGCTGCGCTTGGCGCCAATCAGCTGTAACAGACGTTTAATCTCCTCGGCACTCTTGATGTACACGGCATACGAGCCGCGACGCGCATTGACGCGGGCGTGAACTCCAATCTGCTCCAGAAGGTCGCAAAGTCCCTTTGCATACTCCTCGCCCTGAACCGCGATCTCCAAATGAAAATCGCCACGCGGGTCGGCAACAAAGCCTCCGGCAATCAGCGCACCGCGAATATAGGCGAGCCTGCAGCAAGGACGGGCGACGATGTGGCGCGGCACACCCGCGACGAGCCCTCCCCTACGGTCGAGAATGCCCAGCAGCACCAGAGCCTTATCCAAATCGGGCTGATCGGGCAAGGTGATGAGATAGTTTCGTACCTTGTGCAGGACCGACTTACGAACCGTGAATTCGGTCTTGAGCTTAAGGATACGATGCGTCAGCGCAATCATCGTGCGCGCCACAGCACCCGTCTCGGTCGCGACCGTCAAGCGGTACCGTCCCGAGCCCGCCAGCGAAAGCGTGCCGCTCACACGCGTTAGCGCAGCAAGCGTCGACAAATCGCAGTATTCGCATTCTGGTTCGCAGCGCGCAAGCTCGTCACGCACCTCAGCGGTAAACGACATGTAAACCTATGCCTTCGTGTTGGCACGCGACAGGTCACGGTGGGAGATGCTCACATGATACTGAGCACCCTCCAGGTAGCGGGCCGTGGCCTCGGCAATGGCGACGCTACGGTGCTGTCCGCCTGTGCAGCCGATAGCAATGGAAAGCTGCGGCTTGCCCTCTGCGATATAACCCGGCATGACCGTATCGAGCAGCTGGGTCCAGGCCTTCCAGAACTCCTGGGTCTTGGGGTGGTCCAAGACAAAATCGGAGACCTTCTTATCGAGACCGGTCATGGTGCGCATCTCGGGATCGTAGAAAGGATTGGGCAAGAAGCGAACATCGATCATGATATCCGCCTCGATGGGCATGCCATGCTTAAAGCCAAACGAGAACACGTGGACATCCATAAGCTGCTGGTCGGACAGCTCGGAAAAAGCCATGCGCAGCTTGTTGCGCAAGGCAGAAGTGCGCAAGCGGCTCGTGTCGATAATCATATCGGCTCGATCGCGAACGCCCTGCAGCTGCAGACGTTCACGCTGAATAGCGTCGGCCGTGGTCTCCCCCGGCTTTGCAATGGGATGGCGACGACGGTTTTCGCTATACCGGCGAATCAGCACCTCGTCAGACGCCTCGAGAAACACAATGTCGCAGCTCATCTCGCGCTCTTCCAGTGCGGCAACAGCATCGAGCAGTTCATCGAACAAGCCCTGGCTACGCAGGTCGCAGGTAACGGCAAGGTGCCTGCCCACGCCCGTATTGATGCCAACGAGCTCAGCAAGCTGGGCAATCAGGCGTGGGGGCAGGTTGTCGATACAAAAATAGCCCATGTCCTCAAACACATGCATGGCTTGCGTTCGGCCCGAGCCGGACATTCCGGTGATGATAACGATATCGGGGATACGCTCCGAGCGCTCCGCCGCATCCATGGCATCTCCCTTTTGCATGTGTGCCTCCTAAAATAAGCGCGGGACCCGGCCAGCGGATCCCGCGCGATCAATTGCCTTTATTGAGTATACCGCCCCAAGCGGATACAAGGCCCGTCTTACGCCTCAAGCGCAGCCTTGAACCAACTTGTAATACTCGTGGGGTGCGTGATAGCGGTGCCGACGACAACGCCCCACGCGCCGGCGTCGATTGCAGCGCGAGCCTCCTCGGGCGTATGCACGCGACCCTCGCAAATGATGGGAAGGCCGGGAAATTCCTCGGTCGCCTGACGCAGGAGCGGCAGGTCGGGGCCATCGGCCATGGTGCAGTCGATGGCGGCGACACCGTGAGAGAGTGTGGTGGATACCAGGTCGAAGCCCATATCAACCGCACGGCGAATGTCCTCGATGGCGGCACAATCCGCCATCAGGAGCACACCCTCCTCGTGCAGCGGGCGGAAGGTATCCTCGACCGACTTGCCATCGGGACGCGGACGATCGGTGGCGTCGATCGCCACGATATCGGCACCCGCAGCAACGCAGGCACGAGCGTGACGCAGCGTCGGCGTGATGTAAACGCCCTCGTGCCCGTCCTTCCACAGACCGATGACGGGAACCTCACAGCGACCCTTAATGGCGGCAATGTCGGCAAGGCCCTGGCAGCGAATGGCGGCGGCGCCGCCAAGCTCGCAAGCGCGAGACATTTGAGCCATGGTCTCGGGCGCACGAAGCGGCTCGCCCATATACGCCTGAACGCTCACGACGAGCTTGCCCTTCAGGGACTGGATCAAAGGATCAACGGTCATGTTCGACTCAACCTTTCTCAAAACAGCCTTCTGAGACACCGCATCTTGACGTTCAAACCGTCGCTCGCGTACCGAAGTACGCTTCGCTCCTCTTTCACGTCAATCTGCGGCACCTCAGAAGGCGCACTTGGTAGTTATGTTTACTTCAACGATGCAAGAAGGTGTTCGGCGGCACCGATGAGCGGCGCGTCGCCCTCCAGAGAGCCGATGAGAATCGGCGTGTCCTGAAGCGGGTCGAGCGCCTGGCTGGCATAGCCCTCGTGCACCGAGTCCTTCCACGTCTGTGAACGCCAATCGGGACCTTGGTGAATCACGCCGCCCGAAAGCACGATGACCTCAGGGTCCAGGATGTTAGCAAGCGAGCCCAGGCTGGCGCCCAGCGCAAAGCCGGCGTCATGAATGACCTCGGTCGCCTTTGCGTCGCCTGCGCGGCACAGGTCGTTCACGTCACGGCCGACCGAAGGACGGCTGGGGTCGACGCGGCCAAAACGCTCATCGTACATGCGCCCGATTGATGTTCCGGAAGCAACCGACTCCAGATGGCCGGAACGCCCGCAGGCGCAGGGAATGCCGGCGGCAGCCGAGCACTCGATGTGGCCCATATGGCCGGCAGCACCATGGAAGCCCTGCATCACGCGGCCGTTCTCGACATATGCGCCGCCGATGCCCGTACCGATGCCCAAACACAAGACGGAGAACTTGCCCTTGCCGACGCCCCAGTGGGCCTCGCCCAGAGCATGAGCCTGCACGTCGCCTACAACGGCAACGGGAAGGCCGAGGTCCTCGCGCAGACGCGGCCCCAACTGAACGCCGGACCAGCCGGGCATAATCTCATTGGCATACGCGATGGCGCCCGTCTTGGGGTCGACGACACCGGCAGCGCCGATGCCAACTCCGAGGACCTCGACATCGGGATTTGCCTCAAGAGCTGCCTTGATAGACGCCTCGATGCGCTGGAAGACCGCTTCGCCACCCTCCTGGGCCTCGGTGGGAACCTCAGCCTCAAAAACGGGATGGGGCACACCGCCGTCAGCCGGGTACTCCATGATGGCAGTCGCGATCTTAGTTCCGCCGATATCGACAGAGCAGACGTACTTGTTCTCCATGTCGTTCTCCTTCGGAGACAAAAACAACTACAGGAAATGCGCCGTCAGGCTAGCCGTCACAGCGCGGTAAAGGTTTTCCAGGTGCCCGAGATCGCCGAGAAACCGTGCGGCCATTGACCTAATGGATCATGGCCGCACGGTTGAACGGCGAGGTCGGGTGCCTGGGAAAGCTTTAAAGGAGACCGTTGTCCTGGAGGACCTTGCGAATCGCCTCGACGTTCTCACCGGTCATGGCCTTCACCGGGCGCGGCATGGTCGGGCTGTCGAAGATGCCCATGAGGTTCATAGCGGTCTTGAAGGCGCCGACGCCACCGGCATAGCCCTGGACGCCCGAGGTGACATCCCAGATGTGCGAAATCTCATTGAGGCGATCCTGCTCGGCCTTGACGGTAGCCCAGTCACCAGCCTGAGCGGCCTTCCACTGACGAACGTAGCCCTCGGGCTCAACGTTGGCGAGGCCCGGAACGGAACCGTCGGCGCCACCGAGATAGGCACCGTCGACGACGACCTCATGGCCGGTAAGGATGCTCATCGGATGGCCGTTCTTCTCGTTCTCCTGAATGAGGTAGCGGAACGAGATGTCATCGCCCGAGGAATCCTTGACGCCAGCCAGGACGCCCTCGGCGCCGAGCTTAGCAAGGAGCTTCCAGGGGAGCTTGGTGTGGACGCACACGGGGATGTCGTAGGCGAAGATGGGCAGGTCGAGTTCCTCGTGAAGGATGCGGAAGTGCTCCTCGACCTCGGTCATGCCCTGCAGGGCATAGAACGGGCAGGTGGCGACGAGCGCATCGGCGCCCAGCTCCTGAGCGACCTTGCCGTGCTCGATCATGCGCTCGGTCTCGGTGTCGATGATGCCGACCAGAACGGGAACGCGGTGGTCGACGATACGGACGGCCTCTGCGACAATCTGGCGACGGCGCTCGTCGGTGGAGAAGACGACCTCGCCCGAGGAGCCCAGGAAGAACAGGCCATCGACGCCGGCATCGATCATGCGGTTGATGCTGCGCTCAAAGGAGGCAACGTCGAGCTGGTGGTCTTCGGTATCGGGAACAACGACGGGAGGGATAACGCCGGTGAATTTCTGAGTTGCCACAAGAATCTCCTTAGTTGTCTGGCGGGCAGCCCTATGCCGCCCACTCTTGTTGGCGGTGTCCAGGCCGTCTAGGCCAAAGAACACGAATAGAACGTTTGGTTAAAGAAGTCGACGACTTCGTTTTCGAACGCATTGATGCGCTCGTGAGCGTATTTGGCATAGATGATATGCCTCCGGTCACACTCAAGACCGTTGAATACGGCAAACTGGCCCTTGGGATCACTCACGGTATCCATGAGCGATGTGCCCATGAGCACCGAGCCACGAACCCGAGGCGACAGCGTCTCGAGACCGCTGGGAAGCGGATTGGCAAGCGCCGTGCAGGCAAGGCCCCGCTCGTCCAGAGCAGAAACCGCCAGCGCGACACCGCCGCCAAGGCCCTCGCCCCATGCAAAGATGCGGTCGGGATCCATGCCATCAAGGTTGCGCGCAACCTTCGCCAACGCGCAGCCCCAACGGACACGCTCGACAAAAGCAGGCGAGGTAATCCCCTGCTGCAGATCGCTGGATCCAATAGTCTCATCGTCCAGCGCAAGCACGGCATATCCCATGGCGGCAAACCGCGTCATGTGATGCCATCCCCGCACGGGTCGGTCGATGTCATGGAACATCAGACACAGCGGAACAAGCTCGGATCTTCGGGCGCAACCAGAGGGCTCAATCAAACGGCCGTGCACGACATACCCGCCGAGCTCAAAGGAAACCTCGGAGTAGCGCGCGCACGGATTTGCGAAATCAATCGCCGTAACGGTCAGCCCGCAAACCTCAAGGTCCGAAGCGGCTGTCTCCAACTCGGAAACATCCACAGAAGCATCGCCGCGCCAATCCCGGAAATCAGAGAGCCTTGACGAAACCGTCCCAGGAATCCCCGCAAGCTCGGGGACAATCAACTCATCGATATTGCTCTCGCACTTAGACATGAGCCTCCCCTCCCTCGCAGAAAAACGGAATGATCAGATCATCAAAGTCCTGAATCTCCTCGTGGCCAAAACCTTCAAAGAACTCATGACGCTTTTCACAGGTCAGGTTGTTGTAGACCGCAAACTGCGTCGCCGGCGGGCAGACGATATCGGCTGTGCCCGTGCCAAACAGCACGGGGCATTTGACCATGGGGGCAAAGTTCTTGGAATCGAAGTACGCCAGCTTGGCATAGGCCTCGTCAATACGAGTCGAGTCCTCGTCAAACCAGCGAGACCAGTAGCGCAGACCCTCGTAGGCAATGTCGTCGGCATCCAAATCCCAGACCAGGCGGAAATCCGATAAGAAGGGATAGAGGATGGCGGCGCGATTGATGAGCTCGCTGTTAAGCGCGCAGGTCGCAATGCCCAAACCGCCGCCCTGCGACGCGCCGTTCACAAACACACGGGCAAGATCGATGCCCTCGAGCTCGCGAACGATACGGCACAGAATGCGGATATCCTGATGTAGGCGGACATAGTAGAGGTTGGCTGGGTCGCCGTCGATACCGGCGACGATATGGCCCGCGACCGTCGTGCCCTCAAATCCACCAATGTCCTCGGAGGGGCCTCCTTGGCCAGGACAATCGAGAGCAATGAGCGCCATGCCCATGCCCGCAAACGACGCTTGCTCAAACCAGCTGCGGCTCGCACCCGGATATCCATGGAACTGAAGTACCAATGGCACGTGCTCGTCCGAGACAGGTTTAAGGTACTTGGCATGCAGGCGTGCACCACACATGCCGGTATACCAGAGATCGAAAAGCTGGCAGGTCACGGCATCGGTGACCGATGCCGCCTCGATCGCATAGTCAAGCCCGACGGCGTCAGCCTCGGCCATGCGATCCTTCCAAAAGAGATCGAAATCTGATGGACGGGGCATGGCGCCTCGATATTCACCAAATTGCTGTTGTAGCTCCTGAGCACTTGGCATGGCTCGTGAACCCAACCTTTCGAAATCGCAACGGAGGTGCGCCCGGCAAGGGAACCGGGCGCACGGGAGGGAAAGCGAGGCTACTCGCCGAGCTTGGGATGCAGCAGCGACGGCGCAGCGCCGAGCAGCATCTTGGTGTAGGGGTCCTGAGGGTGCTGGAAGACCTGCTTGGCCTCGCCCTGCTCGACGATCTTGCCGCCATTCATAACGATGATGTCGTCAGAGATATAGCGGACCGTCTGGATGTCATGGCTAATGAACACCATGGCCAGGCCGAGCTCCTTCTTAAGGTCGGTCAGCAGGTTCAGAATCTGCGCGCGGACCGAAACGTCCAGAGCCGAGGTGGGCTCGTCGGCGATGATGGCATCGGGGTTCAGCGACAGGGCACGGGCAATTGCCACGCGCTGGCGCTGGCCGCCCGAAAGCTGGCCGGGAAGAACCTCGGCGGCGGAGCTGGGCAGGCCGGTGAGCTCCAAGAGCTCCTTGACGCGCTTCTCCTGCTCGGCCTCGGTACCCAGGTTGTGGACGCGCATGGGGTCGAGCAGTTGCTCGCGAACGACCATGCGGGGATTGAGCGCCGTGGCCGGGTTCTGGAACACGACCGAGATGACGCGACCCATGTGGCGACGGTCCTCGGCGGTACGCTTGGTAACGTCCTTGCCCTTAAAGTAGACCTTGCCGCTCGTGGGGGCCTGCAGGCCGCACATGACGTTAGCCGTGGTGGACTTTCCGCAACCAGACTCGCCGACGATGCCGATGGTCTGTCCGGGCATGAGCTTAATCGTTACACCCTGGACGGCGTGAACCAGGTTGGGGTGCAGAATCGAGCCGGTACGGGTCCTAAAGGTGACGTGGACGTCATCAAGGAAGATGATCGGCTCGACGCCGTTGACTGCGGTCTCGCTCATCTACATCACCTCCGCGTGAGGGGTCAAACCATTTGCCTTGAGCACCTCGTCGGGGAGCTCGGAATAGAAGTGCTCGGTGCCGGGCACGCGCTTGAAGACCGGACGGGTGTCCAGGCCAATGCGCGGATGACTCGAGCGGGGTGCGAAGCGATCGCCCTTGGGGAAATCGCGCGGGCTCGGAACGGCGCCGGGCACCTGGTGCAGGCGGCCCGAACCGCTCTCGATGGACAGGACGGAACCCAGAAGACCGCGAGTGTACTCGTGGATCGGGTTGGTGAGCAGCTCCTTGGTGGGCGCCTGCTCGATAACCTGGCCGGCGTACATAACCGTGATGTTATGGGCGACCTCGGCGACCAGTGCCAGGTCGTGCGAAACGAAGATCATGGCAAAGCCGAGCTTGGCCTGAAGGTCGTTAAGCAGCTTGATGACCTGCTTCTGGACGGTAACGTCCAGAGCGGTCGTGGGCTCGTCGCAGATGACCAGCTTGGGGTCGCGGGTAAGGGCCATAGCGATCAGAACGCGCTGACGCTGACCACCGGAAAGCTCATGCGGATAGCTCTCGAGCGTACGCTTGGGGTCGAGGCCCACGAGCTCCAGGAGCTCCTCGGCGCTACGGGTGCCGCCGCGCTTGGTGAGCTGCTTCATCTGGGCGGAAATGAGCATGGAGGGGTTGAGCGAGGACAGGGCGTCCTGATAGACCATGGCGATATCGGTACCGCGCAGGCCGAACCACTCCTTCTTGCTCATCTTGAGCAGATCGCGGCCCTCCCAGAGAACCTCACCAGAAAGGTGCTCGTCATCGTCGGTCAGGCCCATGATGGCCAGCGTGGTGATGGACTTACCGCAGCCGGACTCGCCTACCAGGCCCATGGTCTGGCCGGGACGGACGTCAAAGTTGACGTGGTCGACGACGTTGATGTCACCGTGGTGCTCAAACTGAATGCAGAAGTCACGGACCGAGAGAATCGGCTCGACAGACTCGTCGGGCACATGGCGGTCGTTACGCTTGAGCTCGACATCGCGCAGGGCGCCAAGGCGAGCGGAGAGGGACTGAGCCTGCTCCTTGTAGGCACGAACGGGGTCGGAGACCAGCAGATCGGCCTCGCGACGCTTGGAGGAATCGGTCGGATCCAGGGCGGCGGAGGGAGCGGCAGCCATAGCGTCGGTAATGCCCTCGGAGAGGATGTTGAGCGCCAGGCAGGTGATCATAATGGCCAGGCCCGGGAACAGTGCCTGCCACCAACGGCCAGCGAGCACGCCGCCGCGGGCGTCGGCGAGGATGTTGCCCCAGGTAGCGGTGGGCTCCTGGATGCCGGCGCCGATGAAGGTCAGCGAGGCCTCGAAGATGATGGCGTCTGCGACCAGGGTAACGGTGAAGACCATGATCGGAGCGATGCAGTTGCGCAGAACATGCTTGATCAGAATCCACGGAGCCTTGGCGCCGGACACGATGACCGCGCGGACATAGTCCTCACCGTACTCGGACACGATGTTGGCGCGCACGATACGGGCGATCTGCGGAGTGTACATAAAGCCGATGGAGAAAATGATCGACGGCACGGAATTGCCCAGGATGGAGACGAAAACGGCTGCGAGGGCGATACCCGGGATGGACATGATGATGTCCAGGATACGCATGATCGCCTCAGAGATAGACTTGCGCGAAACCGCTGCAAGAGCGCCGACAACGGAACCACAGACCAAAGCCATGGCGGTAGCACCAAAGCCGATAATCAGCGAGTAACGACCACCGTAGAGCATACGCGACAGAATGTCGCGGCCCTTATCGTCGGTACCGAAGATAAATCCGTTGCCGGGAGCCTGGCGAGCCGTAAAGATCTCGACCGGGCTATAGGGGGCAAGAAGGGGCGCCAAAATCGCAGTCAGGGCGACCAGCACCAGCACGACGGCGGCAATCTTAGAAGACAGCGTCATCTTCTTCCAGCCACCGAGCTTGAGCCCCTTGGAGGCAGCCTTCTCGAGCTGCTCGGTTTGCTTCTCTCGAATCTTTACCATAATCTACACCGTCCTGATGCGCGGGTTGATGAGCAGGTAGAGCATGTCAACCACGATGTTGATGATGATGAAGGCAAGAGCAACGACGATGACGACGCCCTGAACCAGGTTCGCCTCGTTGCCCTGAACGCCCTGCAGAATCGCAGTACCCATGCCGGGGAGGTTGAAGATGACCTCGATGACGACGGCGCCGCCCATGAGGTAGCCGATCTTAAGACCGAGGGTGGTGACCGGGGTGATCAGCGCGTTGCGCAAAACGTTGATGCCGACGACGACCTTCTCGGGAACGCCGGCGCCGCGGGCCATACGGACATAGTCCTTATCGAGCTCCTCGACCATGGCCGTACGCACGATACGAGTCATCTGGCCCGTCAGCGGGAATGCCAGAGCGATAGCGGGCATGATCATACGTCCCAGATAGCCAGCCGGGTTGGTGGTGAAGTGAGGCAGAGCACCGGACGCCGGGAGCACCTTAAGGTAGGAAGAGAACAGCAGGATCAACAGAACGGCAAGCCAGAACGACGGGGTTGCCAAGCCGGCGATGGAGAAGACGCGGATCACTTGGTCCGGCCATTTATCGCGATACAGTGCCGCGATGACGCCGAGCAAAAACGAGACGACCGCGCCGATGGCTAGACCGATGAAGGTCAGCTGCATCGTGACGGGCAGGGCCGTGGAGATGCGCTTGGCAACAGAGTTGCGAGCAGCACCATAGGTGCCCATGTCACCATGGATCAGATCGCCCATGTAGCGCACGTAGCGCACGGGCCAGGGGTCGTCCAGACCATACTTCTCATGGTACTCGGCAACCGCCTCGGGCGAGGCACCGTCACCCAACGCCGTATAGGCGGGGTCGGTCTTGGAGAACGACATAAGGAAGAACACCAGGACGGTGACGCCCAATGCCATGATCGGCAGCGCCACGAGACGCCTTCCAATCAAACGTAGAAAGTTGTTCACGTTCTCTCCCCTTTCTTTTGTCGGTAGGACCAACTGGTATATGAGTATGGATACTCATTACAAGACCCGAGCGACATCGAGGCCGCCCGGGTCTTTGTTTCAACTATGAGGACGTTGCCTTACGACCGACGCCCCACATATGACTCAAGCGAGTCTTAGGCCTTGACGGTCGCGACGCCCCTGAAGGACATGCTCGTCGTGCCGATGCCCTTGAAGCCATCGAGGGCCTCGCCGTTGGGCGCGGTGGACGGATCGTCCCAGGAAGCGGAAACGGTCTTGACGTGGACAACGGGGTACAGAACAGCGTTGTCGGCGATGATGTCGAAGCACTCGTTCCACTTCTTCTGCTGCTCGTCGCCCTCGGCGGCAAGAGCCTCGTCCATGAGACCGTGGAGCTTCGCCCACTCAGCGGAATCCTTCCACGGGCAACGGGTCTGCATCCAGACGTTGTCGCCATACCACCAGTTGAGCAGCAGGTCGGGGTCGGCGCCGAAGCAGGACGGATCGCCAGGGGCAAGGAGGATATCGTAGGCCTCGCCGCCGTCGATGGCAGCGTAGGTGGCCGGCGAGGTATCGGTCTGGATAGTCACATCGAAGCCGAGAGCGTCGAGGTCGTTCTTGACCTGAGCGGCCATGCCCTTGATCTGCTCGTTGTCGGTGGTGCGCAGGGTGATGGCGCCCGGGGTGATGCCAGACTCTTCGATGAGCTTCTTGGCCTTCTTGGCGTCAGTCTTGTACACCGTGGAAGCCTCATGATAGTTGGTGAAGCTCTTGGGCAGGTAGCAGCTGGCAGCGGTAGCAAGGCCGGCGAAGGTGTTGGTAATCATCTTCTCAGTGTCGAGCGCGTACATGACGGCCTGACGGACCTTGACGTTGTTCCAAGGCTCCTTGGCGACGTTGAACATGATGAAGCGGGTGCCGAAACCCTGGACGTTATCGATCTTGCAGCCGGCGATCTCAAGCTGGTCGACGGCGTCAGCGGTGACGAGCTCCATAACGAGCGTGGAGCCCTCCTGCTGAGCGGTAACGCGAGCGGTGGGGTCGGTCAGGATGCTGTACTGGATCTTCTTATCCTCGGCAGCATACTCACCGTTGTACTCGGGGTTGGGAACCAGGGTGATCTCGGTATCGGAGATAGAGTCGTACATCCAGGGGCCGGAGCCGATCGGCTGCTTAGCGCGATCCTCCTCGGCCTGGGTAGCCGGGGTAACGCGGATGATGGCCAGACGATCCTTGAGCAGGGAGAAGTTGGGGACCTTGGTCTTGACCGTTACAGTGCTGGCGTCCTTGGCCTCGATGGACTCGAAGGGCTGGAAGAACGGAGCATAGGTAGCAGAAGCAGCGCAAGCGGTGTAGGAGGCAACGACGTCGTCAGCAGTGACCTCGGTGCCATCGGAGAACTTGGCGCCCTTGCGGATGGTGACCTCGAAGGTAGTGTCGTCCACGGACTTGGGATCGTCGGTGGCGAGCTCGTTGAAGGTGCTGTAGTCGTGGTAATCGATGCCATAGAGGCCCTCGATGACGTGCCAGTTAGCACCCAGGCCCACAGCGGAGCCGGTGCTGGCGGGGTCGAAGCTGGACGGAGCGTAAGCGGAACCAGCGGTGATCACGCCGCCGCCACGGTTGGCGGAATCGGTGGAACCGGAAGCGGAACCCTCGTCGTTGGAGCTGCCACCGCAGCCGGTGAGACCAAGGCCGGCGACAGCAGCGACGCTGCCAGTGAGGCCGAGGAACGAACGCCTGGACATACCCTTGTTGATGATGGCCATGTCTTCTCCTATCAATAGAGAATCTTACCCGGGAGCACCTAGACTTGCCCCCGCGCAACTTGCGGACGATATATACCTTACCTACCGACAAACCCAACTTGGGTGCCGCGCTCGGCGACCGATACATACATACGCTTGAACGGTATTTACTACCGTTCACCGAATTCATTGACAAACGATTCGACAGACAGTATGTATCGACGAGGTGAGATATCAGTCTTCGTCAACCCGCAGGATAGCAGGGTTATTCACCATGGCTAGTCAAACGTTTTAGCGTTAATAAAACCCGAAATCAGCAGGCAATCGCCGCGAAATAAATGATTGAAAATCAGCCAATCATGTATATCAGTTGTTTAGAAGCGCATTTAGTTTTCGGAACGGCTGGCCGATGCCTGGGCGCGCTCGGCATTCCATGCAACAAGTGCCTCGTGGACCGCTTTGGCGACATCGGCCGGAACGCCTCGAACTTCCGCAATCTCCTGCTCGCTTGCCGCGCGCAAACGCTTCATCGAGCCAAAATGGCGCATAATGGCACGTTTTCTGGTGGGTCCCACGCCCGGAACGTCGTCAAGCACCGAAACCGTCATAGCCTTATCGCGCAACTCGCGATGGAACGTAATCGCAAACCGGTGGGATTCATCGCGAACCTGCTTGATCAGATAAAGCGAAGCGGAGCCGGTCGGCAGCACGACGGGGGTCTCGTCCCACGGCACGAAAACTTCCTCATCGGCCTTTGCCAAGCCACAAACTGGTATATCGAGGCCAAGCGCCTCAAGTTGCTTAATTGCAGCGGTCAATTGCGGCTTGCCGCCATCGACAACGAGCAAATCGGGGCGCGAGCCAAAGCGCTCGTCCGCCATGCGCTCGGGAGCATAGCGACGCCCCAGAACCTCTGACATCGATACGAAGTCGTTCGCCTCGTCCAATTCGGCCTGAATTTTAAAGCGACGATACTGGCCCTTGTCGGCACGGCCGTTGGTAAATACCACCATCGAAGCGACGGTAAAGGTGCCGTGCAACGTCGAGATATCGAAGCACTCGATGCGCAACGGCGGCGCAGGCAGCGCCAGCGCGCTTTCGAGCTCCAGGAGCGCCTGATTAGTGCGATCGTCAGCATACCCCGTGCGCATCATGTAGCGCATGAGGGCATGGCGCGCATTTTTGGAAGCCATATCGAGCAGGCGGTGCTTTTCGCCGCGCTGCGGCCTATGGAGATGGCAAGAGCGTTCGCGCTTGCCCGCAAGCCACTCCCCCAACGCTTCGGCGTCCTCAAGCTCGACAGAGAGATTGATCTCGGCTGGAATATCAGCCGTCTCGTCGTAATAGCGCTTAAGAAAGCCCGATTGAAGCTCTTCCTCGTCGACATCCAGGCCTTTATCGAGGATGAACTCACAAGTTCGAACCGTTCGGCCCTCGCGAACGACAAAGACACAGGCGGCAGAGATAGTCTCTTCGCGATAGAAGCCGATGACGTCGATATCGACGCTCGATGGAAAAACGACCTGTTGGCGATCGTCCAGGCCCCTAATGACTTCCAGGCGACGCTTGACGCGCGCCGCACGCTCAAAATCGAGCGTCTCGGCTGCCTCCGTCATCTCGGACGTAAGCTTGTCAACGACATCCTTGCGATGGCCCGACAAGAAACGTTCGACACGTTTGACGTTCTTGGCATAGTCGGCAGGGGAAATCGCGCCGATGCATGCGCCCGGCCCGCGCCCGACATGGTAGTCAAAGCAGGGACGCCCGTTTTGCGCGCAAATCATATTGACGATGTCTTCTTCGCCCTTATGAGATTCGACGATGCGGCGGCAGCGGCGCCATTCCGCACAGGATGCCGAGCAAATAGGAATAACCTTGCGTAGCGTATCGATGGTCTCACGCGCCGCACGGCTATCGGTATAGGGGCCAAAATAGCGCGTTCCCGGTTTATGACGCTCTCGCGTGTATTTAATAGCCGGAAACAAGTCGCTCTTGGTAATGGCGATAAAGGGATAGCTTTTATCGTCTTTGAGATCGACGTTAAAGTACGGATGGTACTGGCCAATCAGATTGCGCTCGAGCACCAATGCCTCGTGCTCGGTCTCCACCACGATATAGTCGAAGCTCGCCACCAGCTGCATCATGAGCGGGATCTTTTGACGCTCGTCCTGCAGCGTCACGTATTGACGCATACGGGCACGCAGGTTTTTTGCCTTGCCCACATAGATGACATCACCCTTGGCATCTTTCCAAAGGTAGCAGCCGGGTTGCGTGGGAACGCGCGAAACCTGCTCGGCAAGTGTTGGAATGTTGTCGTGACCTGCCACGCGCACCTACTTGCGACGAAGCAGCGCCGAGACCTCGGGCATCTTAAAGACGAAGGCAAGACCAAAAGTTACAGCGAGCGAGACGACACCTGCAACACAAACGTAGCCCAGGGTAATGAGGATCGAGCTGCCAAGCGCTCCGACAAAGTGCTCAAGTGCCCACATGACGCCGGCGCCCGCGGCAGCGCCCAAGCCACCGAACAGTAGGCCGAAGAAACCGCCATGCAGGATAGACTTGACCTGAAGGCCATGCAGACGACGGCGCAGCCACCACAGTGAGCATCCGACCAAGACCACGTAGTCAACGACGTACGAAAGCGCAATTGCCGGCATACCGTAGCCCAGCACCACGCCAAACAGCAGCACCGAACCGGCCTGGCCGATAGCGGAGTACAGGCAATAGCGGCTATAAGGTTTCATATCGAGCATGGCCGAGAAGCTCTTCTGCATCAGCACGACCACGCCGTAGAGCGGCAGGGAAAGTGCCAGATAGATAAGGAACTCCGACACCAGCGCCACACCGGATTCATCGAACTTGCCGGCGCAGTAGATCATGTTGAGCGGACGGGCGAAGACGATCAGATACATCGCAAACGGAATCAGGAAGAAGAGCATCTGGGCGACACCGCGCGAAATGCCCGTGCGGACGCTGTCGTAATCCTTCTCCTGCGCATCGTGAGAGAGTTCGGTATAGAGTGCCGTCGAAAGCGAGGCGGCGATCAGCGCATAGGGCAATGTGTACCACAGGCGCGCATATGCGATGACGGAAGGGCCGGTCTCGGGCTGCACCACCAGCGCGGCGGCATTGGTAATGGAGGTCGAGACAAACATGCACACCGTGGCGAGCAGCGTCGGGATACCAAGCGCGATCGTCTGTCGCAGCGCGGGATCCTTAAAGTCGATATGGATATGAGGATGCACGCCATGCTTGCCAAGCGCGGGAATCTGGCAGGCCATCTGGACAAAGACGCCGAGGGTCGTACCAACTGCGATCAAGATAATACCGGCCTGCTCGCCAAATTGTGCAGACACGGGAGCAAAGCCCATAAAGCTGGCGATGACGATGACATTGTTGAGAACCGGGGCAAACGTCGACCAGAAATAGTCGCGGTGTGCGTTGAGAACGCCCGAGAACACCGAGCCCAAGCCATAAAACAGAATTTGAATAGCAAAGAAGCGGAACATGAACGCAGCGGTATCCATGCTGCCGCCATCGCCCGAAAGGAACGACTGCGTCCAAATAAAGCCGGGAGCAAACACGGTACCCAGCAGCGAGATACCGCCCAGCAGCAGAAGCAGAATACCAAGCAGGTTGCCGACATACTCGTTCGATGCCTCGCGGCCCTGCTCGCGCCTCACACCCATATACACCGGCAAAAACGCCGTAACGAGCATGCCGCCCATCACGAGCTCGTAGAGCATGTTGGGCAGGTTGTTGGCAACCTGATAGGAGGACGAGAGCAGCGACATACCGATGGCGGCCGCCATGGCCCACGTGCGGATAAACCCGGTGACACGCGACACGATGGTCAGCACGGTCATAAGGCCAGCAGAACGACCAACCGTGGAGTAGTCCGACGAACCCATATCGTCTACGTCGTCCTGAGAGTCCTCATAAACCTCATCTTGTGGCGGCAAATCGTCCACGACGGCAAAGGAGCCGGTCATCGCAAAGGGATCGTCAACCAAAACGGCGTAATCAGCAGGTGCGGCGTCATCGCTGTTCGGCATGTTGTTACCGGATACGGCATCATCATCGAATATGGCATGGTCGCCAAACACCGTGTCAACTTCATTGGCGGCGACGGTTCGGGCAGAAAACGACAGAGGGTCCCAGTCGTCATCACCGTCGATGGCCACGCCCTCGACGGGATCGGTCGAACCAAGCGGCGACCATTCGTCATCCGAAAGAAGCGGTTCGCCATCATCATGAGCCGTGGGCTTGGCGGAACGAGCGGCAGGAGCGCTCTGCGGTGTGCTCTTTCCCTGGGCTGCCATCAAAAACACCGCCGTCTCATCGGGACGCAGCGCACGAGGAGCCTCGGAGGCGATCGGCATCACACTGGCGCTCGATTGAGCGGCGGCCAAAAAGACAGCCGTCTCATCGGGACGAGCCGAAGAAAGAACCGTACGGGGAAGTGCCGTGCCGGCACCGGCGGCACGCAAGTACACGGCCGTCTCGCCCGGGTCAGCGGCAGCGGACCAGGCGTTTCGAATCTCGTTATCGAACGAAGCGGCCTCGGGCGCGGGCGTCTGAGGGGCCGACCCTTTTGCAAAGTGAGCTCCGCGCTTTGATTCTTCCTGCGGCATCGCTCAGTCCTCTCTCGTGATCGGGGCAACCGTCGCCCCGCAAAATGCAACTAAGTCATCGGGAGCAAGCTCAAGCTGATAGCCGCGCTTGCCACCCGAGATAAAAATGGTATCCCAAAGGACGCATGTCTCATCGATCAGAGTCCGGAAGCGTTTTTTCATACCGACCGGACTGCAACCGCCGCGGACATACCCCGTCGCGGCAAGCAAATCTTTGACATGCATCATGGTCAGCGACTTTTCGCCTGCGGCGCGCGCGGCGGCCTTGAGGTCGAGCTCGTCGGCAACGGGAATGCAGCACACGACATGGTCGTTGGACGGCGTCGTGCAGACCAGGGTCTTAAATCCCTGACCGGGCTCCTCGCCAAGCTGCTCGGAAATCGCGACGCCCAGCCCCGACGATTCGTCGCCATCGTCTTCGTACGTATGGAGAACATAGGAGATGCCGGCGCTTTCCAGCTCGCGCATCGCATTGGTTTTTAACGTCTTAACAGCCTTTGCCATGGCACATCCTTTCCCTCACAGAGCGACGTAAAGATTAAGTATAGGGCCAATTCCGCCGCATATGCCATCTCGACACACAGAAGCGCCACCGAATCAGAAGGAATCGGTGGCGCGTCGGTACTACAACGTCTCTTTACTGTGCGTCGAGCTGCGCCTGACGCTCACGGTCACGCTTGAGCAACGGCGCCAAGAACTTGCCCGTGTAGCTCTGCGAACATGCCGCGACTTGCTCCGGCGTGCCTGAGACCACGACGGTTCCGCCGCCATTGCCGCCCTCGGGGCCCATATCGATCAGGCGGTCGGCAACCTTGATGACATCAAGGTTGTGCTCGATCACCAGAACCGTGTTGCCCGCATCGACCAGGCGTTGCAACACGTCGAGCAGCTGACGAACATCCTCAAAATGGAGGCCGGTTGTGGGCTCGTCCAAAATGTAGAACGTCTTGCCTGTCTGGCGACGATGAAGCTCCTTGGCGAGCTTCACGCGCTGCGCCTCGCCGCCCGAAAGCGTCGTAGCGGGCTGGCCCAAGCTCACGTAGCCCAGACCCACGTCATATAGGGTCTGCAGTTTGCGCTTAATCTGCGGGATATTCCCAAAGAAAGCCAGTGCTTCGGTGACACTCATGTCGAGCACGTCCGAGATTGTCTTGCCGCGGTAGGTAACCTCGAGTGTCTCGCGGTTATAACGCTTGCCGCCACATACCTCACAGGGGACATAGATATCGGGAAGGAAGTGCATCTCGATCTTAATCTGGCCATCGCCCTTGCACGCCTCGCAGCGACCTCCGCTTACGTTAAAGGAGAAACGTCCCGGCGAGTAGCCGCGCGCCTTCGACTCCGGCGTGCTTGCAAATAGCGCACGCAGATCATCCCAAAGGCCAATATAGGTCGCAGGGTTCGAACGCGGCGTGCGACCGATCGGTGACTGGTCGATATCGATTACCTTATCGATGCACTCAATGCCCTCAATCTTCTTGTACGGCCCCACGGGACGCGTCGAACGATGGATGGCATTCGTAAGCGCGGGCGCAATCGTATCGGTGACCAGGGAGCTCTTGCCCGATCCCGAAACACCGGTAACGACTGTGAGCGTACCGAACTCAATCTTGGCGGTAACGTTTTTGAGGTTATTAGCGCGGGCGCCCGTGATCTTAAGACAGCCGCGGCCGGGCTTGCGGCGCTCATCGGGCACGCGGATCATCCGCTTGCCGGTCAAATAAGCACCCGTCATGGAATCGGGGCATGCCATGATATCGGTAGGCGTTCCCGCGGCGACCACGTGTCCGCCGTTAACGCCCGCACCGGGACCCATATCGATCACATAGTCTGCAGCGCGAATTGTATCTTCGTCGTGCTCGACGACGATAACGGTATTACCGATATCGCGCAAGCGCTCGAGCGTCTTGATCAGGCGTTCGTTATCGCGTTGGTGAAGGCCGATCGACGGCTCGTCCAGAATGTACAGAACGCCCATGAGGCCGGCGCCGATCTGCGTTGCCAGGCGAATGCGTTGGGCCTCACCGCCGGAAAGCGTCGCCGAGGCGCGATCGAGCGTCAGATAATCAAGGCCGACATCAACCAGAAAACGCAGGCGCTCCAGGATTTCCTTGACGATGCGCCCGCCGATAAACTGCTGACGCTCGGTAAGCTCCAGGCCCTCAAAAAACTCGAGCGACTCGCGACAGGACAGGCAGCAGACATCGTAAATGGACTTGCCGCCCACGGTGACGGCAAGCATCTCGGGACGCAGGCGAGCACCGTGACAGCTCGAGCATGGCTCTTCGCGAATGTATTTCTCCAAGCGAGCCCTGGTGTTCTCGTTCGTCGTCTCGTTGTAGCGCTCGTACAGGATATTGCGCACACCCGAGAACTTAGTGTCCCACTGGCTGCGACGCCCATCGAGCTTTTGATAGTCGACCGAAATCTTCGTGTCGCCCATGCCATCCAAAAACGCACGACGCACCCGCGGGGGCAGGTCCTCCCATGGTGTATCGGCACTCACCTTAAAGTGTTTGCAGACCGCGGCAAAAATCTGCGGATAATAGTTGGAATTGCCGAACAGGCTGCCAAAGACTCCGTCGGCAATCGACTTTGAGGGGTCTTCAATCAGCGCCTCGGCATCGACTGTCTTTTTAAAGCCCAGGCCATCGCACTCGGGACATGCACCATAGGGCGCGTTGAACGAGAAATCGCGCGGCTGCAGGTCGTCGATGGAATGCCCGTGCTCCGGGCACGCCAGTGCCAGCGAATACTCCAGCAGCTCGCCCTCGGTTCCCTCGGGAGCGTCGCGCTCGGGCAGCATGTACACGTTCACGTTACCGTGCGCCAGTGCCGTCGCCTGCTCAACGGACTCGGCAATGCGACCCAGGGAGTTCTCTCGAATCACGATACGGTCGACCACGACCTCAATGTCGTGTTTGAACTTCTTGTCCAGGTCGATCGGGTCGTCAAGCGAGCGCACCTCGCCGTCGACGCGCACACGGCTAAAGCCCTCCGCGCGCAGGTCCTCAAACAGCTTGGCATATTCGCCCTTGCGTCCACGAACCACCGGCGCCAACACAAACGCGCGACGGCCCTCCCCCGCCGCCAGCACCTTATCGGCGACCTGATCGGTCGTCTGACGCTCAATGACACGACCGCACTCAGGACAGTGCGGCGTTCCCACGCGAGCAAACAGCAGACGCAGATAGTCGTAAATCTCGGTTACGGTGCCCACCGTCGAGCGTGGGTTTTTGGACGTCGTCTTCTGATCGATCGACACAGCCGGCGACAGGCCGTCAATCGAGTCCAGATCGGGCTTGTCCATCTGGCCCAAAAACTGACGCGCATAGCTCGAAAGGCTCTCGACGTAACGGCGCTGGCCCTCGGCATAGATGGTATCGAACGCCAGTGAGCTCTTGCCCGATCCGGAAAGACCGGTTATGACCACGAGCTGGTCACGCGGAATGGAAACATCGATATCGCGCAGGTTATGCTCGCGCGCGCCGCGGATAACGATAGAAGAATCAGACATGGAAGCTCCTTGCCTCCTACAACTTCAAATCACACTGACGATGAGTTTAGCGCACTCGACGCGCACAGATGTTCGTGATACAAGATTCGCAGACCTTTTGCGTTGTCTGACGCCGCAGACCGCACGCTCGGTCCGTACTTTCGAATACCGCCGATCGCCTGCCACGCATCATGAATGACTCCCGCTCGCAAACGAGGGTACAATGACGCTCGTGTCACACCGCGGGGCTCAGGCCCCAACATATACAAAGGAGTCAAACATGGGTTGCGAGCACGCACAGGCAGCCGGCGGGCAAACGTCGCCGTCGCAATTTGAGGAGAATACGCTGTCCGAGGTCAAGCGCGTTATCGCCGTGCTTTCCGGTAAGGGCGGCGTCGGCAAGTCATTCGTCACCGGCGCCATCGCCACGGAGCTTTCCCGCCACGGTCACAAGGTCGGCGTCCTCGATGCCGATATTACCGGCCCCTCTATCCCTAAGATGTTCGGCATGAGCGGACGTCACGTCCACGCCCTCGGCAACCTTATGCTGCCCGAAATCTCCGAGCACGGCGTCAAGGTTATGAGCTCTAATCTGCTGCTCCAAAACGAAACCGACCCCGTCCTCTGGCGCGGTCCGGTTATCGCGGGTGCCATCAGGCAGTTCTGGAGCGAAACCTCATGGGGTCCCATCGACTACCTGCTGGTCGACATGCCTCCGGGAACGGGCGACGTCGCCCTCACTGTCTTCCAGTCGCTGCCCGTCGATGGCATCGTCATCGTCACGAGCCCGCAGGATCTGGTCTCGATGATCGTCGCCAAGGCGGTCAACATGGCCGAGAAGATGAACGTACCCATTCTGGGAATCGTCGAAAACATGAGCTATATCGAGTGCCCCGATTGCGGCAAGAAGATCGAAGTCTTTGGCAAGAGCAAGCTCCCCGAGGTCGCCGAGCGTTACAACCTCGAGATCCTAGGGCAGCTTCCCATCAATCCTGCACTCGCCGAGGCTTGCGACAAGGGCGAGGTTGAGACCGCATTGCCCGACGGTATGCTGCCCCAGGCCGTCTCCGCCGTCGAGGCCATTGCCCCGCACGAGACCGCCGAGGCCTAAGTGAACACAAACGCCTCCTATGACGTCTTGGTAATCGGCGGCGGGGCCTCGGGTCTCGCCGCCGCCATTACGGCCGCACGCGCAGGCAAAAGCGTCTGCATCGTTGAGCGCGATGTTGCCTGCGGCCTTAAACTCCTTGCGACCGGCAACGGCCGCTGCAACCTTTCCAACGAATCAATTGATTTCCAACGGTACAACCACCCCGCATTCGTCGAATCCGTCATGGGTCCCCAGCCCGAGCAAGAGCTCGGCAGTTTCTTCTCCTCGCTGGGCATCATGACGACCTCCGAGGAGGGCCGGCTGTATCCGCGCTCCCTTCGTGCCGAATCGGTGCGCGATGCGCTTCTCAACGCTTGCAATCACCTGGATATCACCTTGATCTGTGGAGCAAACGTCGCCTCGGCATTCAAAGCCCCCGAGGGCCGGGCACTCCAAATAGACCGTCCCGCGCGAGCACTCAAGGCAAAAAAGCACGACGACCGAAAATCCGAACTACGCTCGCTTCGGAAGGCGCTCGCCGACACCCCTCGCAGGAACGAGACGCTGCAGGCAAAGGCCGTAATTATCGCTACGGGCGGCAACCCTGCCGACATCGCGAAGACGTTCGATCTTTCCCTCACCCCGCAGCAACCCGTCCTCTGCCCTGTGTCGGCATCGGTCTTCGGCGACCAGGCTGCGCTCAAGACACTGGATGGCCTGCGCGTCCGCGCCCGTTTGACGCTCACCCGCAATCACGAGGAGCTCTGGCGCGAAGACGGCGAAGTGCTCTTCCGAACCTTTGGCATCTCAGGCGTTGCCGCCTTTAACCTCTCCCGTCGCGTCCAGCGCGGCGACACGATTCTGCTCGACGTTTTCCCCGACCTCTCCAAAGACGAGTTGCTCGATATGCTCAACCAGCGAGTTGAGTTGCTCGGCGGTTTTTCGCCCTGCGACCCCCGCTGGCTCGACGGCATGCTCGCCCCGCAGTTCTCACACGTTGTCTGCACCGCATTCGAACAGTGCCACCCCGGGTCGCACGACGTCATCCATCTAGTCTCAATCCTCAAGCACTTTAAGTTGCTCGTCGAGGGAACGACAGAGGAGCGTTCGGCCCAGGTCACGCGCGGCGGCGTGCCCATCGAGAGCGTCCCAGCTCCCAACCTCTGCGTGAGCAACGCGGCAGGCGCCCCACTTTACATCTGCGGCGAGGCGCTCGACATCGATGCCGATTGCGGCGGTTTCAACCTTGCGTGGGCTTGGATCTCGGGTATTCGCGCTGCAAGCAGCCTATAGCCGCGCAGTCTATAATCAAAACGCATTCGGGCCGTCTGGGACACCGGGCGGCCTCTTTCTTGCATCTAAGGAGACCTCGATGATCGAAATCACCCAAGTCCACGCGTCACTCGATGAGGCCGGCGACGAAACTGCCTGCCTTGCTATTGGTAGACGCGCAGCCAAACGAGCCCTGCGATGCGAGGATTCCCAGATTAAAGCCATTGAGCTCCATCGCAAGTCAATCGACGCCCGTAAAAAGCGAGATGTCCATTTTATTTTGAGCTTTCGAGTTGAGCTGACAAGCTCCCGACTCGAGCAGGAGATGGTCGACCGCGTCGCCGAGCGTAACCGCTCGCGCATCCGCATGGTAGACGGTGAGGCTCCTTCATTCCCCAACCCTGTCCCGAATGCACCCAAAGAGCGCCCCGTCGTCGTCGGTGCCGGATGCGCTGGCCTTTTCGCCGCGCTCACCCTTGCCGAAGCGGGTCTGAAGCCCTTGCTTATCGAGCGCGGCGACCCCGCACTTCGCCGCTCGGAAGCGATTGATCTCTTTCTTAAGGAGCGTGTCCTCGACCCCGAAAGCAATATCCAATTTGGCCTGGGCGGCGCAGGGACCTTCTCGGACGGCAAGCTCAACACGGGAACCAAGAATCCTGCCCATCGACTGATTCTTGAGACCTTCGTCGAAGCGGGCTCACCTCGCGACATCCTGTGGGACGCCAAGCCGCATATTGGCTCTGACATCCTCCCCACCGTCGTCACCAACATTTCTCAACGCATCGAGCAGCTCGGTGGAAACGTCCGCTATCGAACAAAGCTCGTCAATATTCGAACCGATGGATCTGGCGCCATCACCGGCGTCGATGTCCAACCGCCCCAAGAAACCACAAGCGAGACAATCGCCACAAAGCACCTCATTCTCGCCTGCGGCCATTCCGCCCGCGACGTATTCGAGCTTCTCAAAGAACATAACGTTGCCCTCGCGCAAAAGACCTTTGCCATGGGCGTGCGCATCGAGCATCCACAGCGCGACATCGACCGTGCCCAATATGGCCCTTCGGCGGGACACCCGGCACTCGGAGCAGCCCCCTACAAGCTTGTCGCCCATCTCCCCAACGGCCGCAGCGTGTTCTCGTTTTGTATGTGCCCCGGCGGACAGGTTGTCGCGGCTTCTTCCGAGCAGGGCCATCTGTGCGTCAACGGTGCCAGCCTCAATGCTCGCGACGGGCGCAACGCAAATGCCGCCTTACTCGTTAACGTCACACCTGACGACCTTCCCGGCGATGATCCGCTCGCAGGCATTGAGCTCCAGCGCGCCTGCGAGCGAGCCGCTTATCGCCTGGGCGGCTCCAACTGGAACGCGCCGGCACAGCTCGTCGGAGATTTCCTTGCTAGACGCGCCAGCACGGCACCCGGAAAGGTAAAACCGACCTATCCACTTGGCGTGACCTGGACGGCGATCGACGATGCCCTCCCGCAGCATATCGTCGAATCGCTTCGTTTGGGAATCCCCCTGCTCGGTAAGAAACTGCGTGGCTATGACCGCCCCGATGCGGTCCTCACTGGCGTGGAGACGCGTTCGAGCTCCCCGGTCACCGTCACCCGCGATCGAACATGCCACGCCGTGTCGACTCCGGGCCTTTACCCTTGCGGCGAGGGTGCCGGATATGCCGGCGGCATCATGAGTGCCGCCACCGACGGCATCCGTTGCGCTGAGGCGCTGATAGCAGACCTCTAGTGCACGAACTCCCGCGTCCGAACGACACAGGCCCCAAGCTCCACAGGGAACTCGGGGCCTGTATGCTACTTCCTGAATCTTGCACCCTGGCGTTTTCTGCCCGAAGCAAAGGTAGAGCCCTTGCGAGCCTGCGAACGCAAACGCTCGATCGTTTCGTCCTCAGATGCGCCCTCAAGCATCGCCCGAATCTGAACGACGGCATCGCGCAGACGCGCCGCCTCCTCAAAGTCCATGGCGGCGGAAGCGTTGCGCATGTCTTCCTCCATGGTCTCGACGATCCGCACGAGCTCGTCATGCGGTAGCCCTTCCAGCTGCTCGGCAAGCGTCTGCTCGGGCGCCACCGTCTCCGGCGCGGCGCCCTCGCCGTTTTCGTCGGGTGTATAGAACGCACCGTGACCCAGTGAATCGCCTCTCGAGCGTCCCTTCGAGCCCACAGTCTTTTCAGCCTCGGCAATAAAGCTCGAAATGTCGTTAATGGCCTTGCGGACCGTCTTGGGCACAATGCCATGCTCTTTGTTATATGCCATCTGAATCTCGCGACGGCGCTGCGTCTCCTCGATGGCTTCTTTCATCGAATCGGTCACAACGTCTGCATACATGATGACCTCGCCGTCGGCATTACGGGCCGCACGGCCAATCGTCTGAATCAACGACCGGCGGTTGCGCAAGAAGCCTTCCTTGTCAGCGTCGAGAATTGCCACCAGCGAGACCTCGGGAAGGTCTAGACCCTCGCGGAGCAGGTTGATGCCGACGAGAACATCAATCTTTCCCTCGCGCAGCGTTCGCAGGATCTCGACACGGTCCATCGTCGCCGTATCGGAGTGCATGTAATTGACCTTAATGCCGGCATCAAGCAGATGGTCGGTCAGGTCCTCGGCCATGCGCTTGGTGAGCGTGGTCACCAGCACGCGCTCCTTGCGGGCCACGCGCTCGCGAATCTCGTCCTCAAGGTCGTCAATCTGACCGCGAACCGGTCGCACGTCAATCTTGGGATCGAGCAGGCCGGTCGGACGAATAATCTGCTCAACGTCATTCTGGCTAACCCGCAGCTCGTAGTCGCCCGGCGTGGCCGAGACGTAGATGAACTGGGGGATCCTCGCCTCAAACTCATCGAAACGAAGCGGGCGGTTATCGAGTGCCGAAGGCAGACGAAAACCATGCTCCACCAGCGTCACCTTACGCGAGCGGTCGCCTTCGTGCATGCCGCGGATCTGCGGCACCGTTACATGGCTCTCATCGATGATGCAGAGCATGTCCTTAGGAAAGTAATCGATCAGGGTAAACGGCGGCTCGCCCGGTTTTCGGCCGTCCAGATGACGCGAGTAGTTCTCGATACCGTTACAAAAACCCATGGTCTCGAGCATCTCGAGATCATAGTCGGTACGCTGCTGCAGACGCTGTGCCTCGAGCAGTTTATCAGTCGCCTTGAGCTCGGCTACACGCTTCTCGCACTCTTCACTGATTGATTTCAGAGCCGCTTTGACCTTAGGCTTCTCGGTCACGTAGTGCGAGGCCGGCCACACGGGAATGGCCTCGTACTCGCGCAGCATCTCGCCGGTGACCTCGTCGATCTCGGCAATCAGCTCGACCTCGTCGCCAAAGAACTCAAACCGCAACGGATGCTCGGCATAGGGCGGATACACGTCAACGACATCGCCACGCACACGGAACGTGCCGCGCGCCAGGTCATAATCATTGCGATCGTATTGAATATCGATGAGCGCATGGATAAAGTCATCACGCTCGAGCGGTACTTTCTTGTCGACATTCGGCGCCAGCCCCGCATAATCCTCAGGAGAGCCAATACCGTAGATGCAGGACACCGATGCAACGACGATCACATCGCGTCGAGAGAGCAGCGAGGCGGTCGCCTGATGGCGCAGCATCTCGACTTCTTCGTTGATCGAAGAATCCTTCTCGATATAGGTGTCGCTTTGCGGCACATACGCCTCGGGCTGATAGTAATCGTAATACGATACGAAATAGACTACGGAGTTATTGGGGAAAAACTCCTTGAGCTCGCTTGCAAGCTGAGCGGCAAGGGTCTTATTGGGAGCCATGACAAGCGTCGGCTTACCCAGGGCCTCAATGGTTTTGGCCATCGTAAAAGTCTTACCCGAACCAGTCACACCCAGCAAAACCTGGTAGCGGTCTCCGTCCCTCACACCCTGCACAAGCGACTCAATGGCCTTGGGCTGGGAACCGGCAGGCTCATAGGGAGAAACGACTTCAAACGGCACCTCAGCGCCCTCAACGCCAAAGCGCTTAAGTTCACCGCCAACGCGTTCTACTTCAAATTCCGCCATGGATACTCCTAACTCATACATCTGCAGTATACGCAGGCGGTGGGCTTAGTCCTATACGAACCGATCGGGATAGAGAGTCTTATATCGAACCCAGGCATTATTGACGCGAATCAGATAAGCCTGCGTCTCGGGAAAGGTAATCGCGTTGTGAAGCGATGTGTCCTGCTGTGCCCAACCGTCCACATTACCCATGCCGGCGTTATATGCGGCAATGGCGCTGTCCGTCGACCCGTTAAAATACGTTAGAAGATACGAAAAATACGCACAGCCAAACTCGATGTTCGTAGCGGGATCGTTAAGGTTGTCGGCTGAATACTCACTACCATCGACAAGACCCAAGGCAATCATATCCTGGGCAGTCTCAGGCATCAGCTGCATCAATCCCCGAGCGCCTTGATTCGACTCAGCCTCGGGATCCCAATTCGATTCAGACTTTATGACAGCACACACCAGATACGGATCAAGATTGTGCGAAATGCTCGATTGCTTTACATATGCCTCGTAGTCAATCGGATACAAAGGCTTAAAGAAGGCGGCAGGGGCATACGAGTAGACGAGCGAAATAAGGCCGAAGACGAACACAACGGCAATTGGCGCCACGCGATACCACGTAAAGAAACGTGTCTTAGGCATCGGCCTCCTCCTTATCCGCTACATCCCCGAAGCCATGGCGCGCAAGCCATGCGTCCAGTTGTTCAAAGAGCGAGTTATCGCCTGCCGCATTATCGATTACCGTCGTAGCGAGAGTGCAAAGCGAAGCCTCATCAGGTTGGCATGTAGAGCGAGCATCAAAATCAGAGGACTCCATACCGCGATGAATGGCACGCTCGCGACGAACTGCTAAAGGAGCGCTGATAACCAGAATTTCATCAGCCAGGCCAAAAGCACCCTCAAAACCAGTCGGGGCAGAAACCTCAACAACCGCAAAGGGATAACGGGGGGACGAAACCGTGCAGCAAACCGGATCAAGAATCCTCAGCGACAACTGATCGATAAGGACCGGATGGACAATTCCGTTGAGCCGAGCGACGGAATCAGGAGAAACAAAAGCTCGAGAGGCTAAAACGCTGCGACGAACGCCGCCCTCCTCGTCAAGAATGTCCCAGCCAAATTCCTCAGCGAGTGCGCCAACGAGATCAGAACCCGGAACATATAACGATTTTGCGAGATCATCCAAATCAATGAGCATGGCGCCGCGAGACTCAAGATAGCGACAGGCGGTCGACTTACCCGAAGCAATATTGCCCAAGACAAAAACGGTAAACATCAAGTCCTCCCTAACGCCAATGGGAGTTATTATCGCGCAAATACAAAAGAAGGACTCAAAATACAGCCAAACAGTAAGACAAGCTAAACGAAGGCGAGTTCTTGTATTACAGCTCTCTATCAAACGAAAAAAGGGGGAGGCCGCGAGGCCTCCCCCTTCTCAATCCGTTGCGGCGGCTCGGT
>URCO01000015.1:0-48511 GCA_900546375.1 uncultured Collinsella sp. | reverse complement strand
CGATTCAATCTCGAAAACAGCATTGCCCAGTTGACAAAACTATAGGAACACCCCCTGAAACATTTCTTGACGTTTCGCATGGCAGATTCCTTTCTCTTATCCACCGGACATCCCAATCCTAAGCGGTGTTTTTCAAATTCTGTTGCGCAACATTTAACGATTCTTAAAAGTTTAGATAACAGGTGATGATTCGGGGACCGCAAGGCCCCCGAATGCCATGCTCTTCCCAGCCAAACAGAGAATTTGCTCGGGCTCCCACCCGGATCTTTGTTTGGCGACAATCCCTCCGGGCGGGCGTTCGGGCGGATGGGGCAAATCCATATGAGAAGAGAGAGTCTCTTTAAGGCGCTCGTGGCGTGCTTCACCGCCGACCAGCCCCCGCTGCTCAGAGAAGCCGTTGACGTGAGGCGCTACCACGATGAGGTCGGCCTCGGCACGCTCACCGGGGCCGCAGCGGCCTATTGGCCGGACCCGAAATGCCCGGGGCTCGGCTCTCGCGGCGTCTGGAGGAACGGCCCCACTGCCGCTGGCGTCCCGTGATGAACGTTGTCGCTTTTCTATTGAACCACCACAATGGGGACCCTTTGTGGTGATTTTGCCGCAATGACTCGGCCGCGGTCCCAAAACGTCTCGATCTGTAACAGTTAGAACCCATTTTCCGTTCTACCTGTTACAGATCGAGATGATTTGTTTCGGACCCTTCCGTCTGTCTCGTTCTGTAACAGTAAGGGTCTATTTCGACGTCTAGTTGTTACAGATCGAGACATTCGAATCCCCCTTAAGGGAAAATCTCAATCTGTAACAGTAACTCGGCAAAATCAGTCCCAGATGTTACAGATTGAGACAAAGGGACAGCGCGGTTCGGAAGTATCTCAATCTGTAACATCTAGCCCACTTTTAACGGTCTAGTTGTTACAGATTTAGACAAACCGGCAGACAACGAAAGCGGCAACGCCCGTGATGGACGTTGCCGCTTTTCTATTGAGAAAGCTGCTCGGTTTTCGTTACTAACCGCCGCAATGGGGACAGGCACCTTTGTGGTGGTTTTGGCCTTGCTTCGCCCCGTTGCTAAACCGTGATGACGTTTTCCATCGTCTGGTACTTAGCGGGCACCTCGCCTGCGGTAATAATCGTTGCGTCGCGGAAGTCCGCGAACTTGACGGGCGCCACCATGCCAAATTTACTGGCGTCCGAGATTACGAAGCGTTTGGCCGTATGGCGCATCGAGATGCGCTTTACTTGCGCTTCCTCGATATCGGGCGCCGTGAAGCCCTGCTCGGCCGCAATGCCGTTAGAACCCCAAAAGCCACAATTGAAGTTGTAACGGTCTAGGGTTGCCAAAGCATCGGGGCCAACGAGTGCCTCGGTCTCGGGCTTGAGCTCGCCACCCAACACCACGGTACGCATGCCGCGCAAAACAAGGTGCTGAGCGTGAAGCACGGAGTCGGTCACGTAGGTGACACCTTCAAGGTGTGGAAGATGCTCGATGAGCTTGAGCGTCGTCGAGCCCGAGTCGATGTATACAAAGCTCTCGGGCTCCACAAGCGCCGCCGCACGGGCGCAGATACGCTCCTTGTCGTCGTTATGGAGGTCGCTGCGCTCATTGAGCGTTAGGTCGCGCGTCACGTGCGCGCGTTCAAGACTCGTCGCTCCGCCGTGGACCTTGGCGATGCGGTGCGCTCGATCGAGCGTCTGCAGGTCGCGCCGAATGGTAGACGCCGTCACGCCCAGGGTTTCAGCAAGCTCTGGCACAGTAACCGAGCCAGCCTGCTGCACCATCGACACAATCGCATTGAGCCTATCTTCCGCTAGCATCGTTTACTCCTCCTCGGGGTACACGACTCCCCAGTCGGCGCGGAGCTTGGTCATAAGCTCCATAACATCATAAGCATAATCCAGCAGCTCGCGCTTGGAGTCGTCGCCGGCAACCGCCTTCTCGAGGTCGGCCATCTCGTAGCACAGGGCATAAGCCTCGGTGCCGGCGTGGACCTCCTCGCGGTGGCCGTCCGCAGTCCACACAATGGTCGCGTGATCGGCACGCGGATACTCGTTGACCTCGATATAGCACTTGTCAAAGCTGATGACCGAGCGCTTGGGCTGCTTGGAGTGAAGCGTAAGGCTCACAACGCCCAGCTGCTGCTCAGCATTACGGCAGACGATGCCGCCCGCAACGTCGACACCGGTCTCACAGGTGTTACCCAGCGAGACAACCTCAGCGGGCTGGCTTGCCATAAAGAGGCGCATAACGGACAGAGCATAGACGCCAATGTCGAGCATGGCACCGCCAGCAAGGTTGCGATTGTAGAAACGGTTGGTCAGATCGCCGTACTCCTTGTAGCTGCCAAAGTTGAGCTGAGCGAGGTTCATGCGGCCAAACTCAGCGGCATCCATGCGGCGGCGCAGCTCTTGATATAAGGGCATGTGGAGCACCGTTGTAGCGTCCATAAGGACCACGTTATGCTCGTCGGCAATGGCACGTGCCTCGTCGAGCTCGGCGGAGTTGAGGGTAATGGCCTTTTCGCAGAGCACGTGCTTGCCAGCTGCCAGGGCGGCGCGCAGGTAGGTGATATGCGTGTTATGCGGAGTGGTGATATAGATTGCGTCGATGTTAGGGTCGGCATAGAGGTCCTCGGCCGTTTCATAGACCTTCTCGATGCCATACTGCTCGGCAAAAGCTTGAGCCTTTGACAGCGTGCGGTTAGCGACGCCCGCAAGCTTGCGACCGGCAAGAGCGAGAGACTGGACCATCTGGTTGGCGATAACGCCGCACCCAATCACAGCCCAACGAAGCTCGGGAGCCGTAAAGATATCATCGGGGAACGGCTTGCCCTGGACCGAAGCGAACGCTGCCTTTGCGGCTGCCGCGGAGTCGAGTGGAGCCTGCTTGGAATCTGCCATATGTGCCTCCTACATCGTGAAAAGTCTTTCATTTCTGACAGCTCTATATTCGCACAAATGCGCGTGTATGTGCGTGCTTCTGCGTGTATTACCGCTAAATGGTCAAGATTCAGGAGTTAACGGCGCATATACACGTATACTCACGCAATCATACGCACGCAGCTGCGCACAGACGCGCATCACCTGATCCCCTGGGGACGGAGGAAAACGGATCATTTGAGGCGTCGCGCCAGCCAGCAGTTGCCCTTTTAACCGTTGCCTCACCGAGTCCGCAACATCGCACAAGCTGACCGACTGTCACGCCAGCCTTTCGTGCGCGCAACCACTCATTTAAGTCTGTCCCCAATGACTGCCAAACAACGGCCACTCATTTAAGCCTGTCCCCAATGAGTACCCCCGGTGATCCGTTTTCCTCCGTCCCCAAGGGATCAAAAAAGGCCCGGGTGCCGTGGCATCCGGGCCTTTGCTAGCAACTTGATGTTGCGGGCAGCTTAGAACTTGTGACCGCACTTCTTGCAGACGCGCAGCTTGTTCTTGCCGTCCTTCTCGTGACCGACGCGGGTAACCTTACCGCACTCGGGGCAAACGAGATTGACGTTGGAGGCGTCGATGGGAGCCTCCTGCGAAACGATGCCGCCCTGCTGGTTGGCAGCGTTGGGCTTGACGGCCTTCTTGACGACCGAAACGCCCTCGACAACGACCTTGTTCTCGGCGGGGAGAGCACGCAGGACAACGCCCTGCTTGCCGCGATCCTTACCAGAGAGAACCTGGACCTTATCGCCCTTCTTGATATACATATATCTCCCCTAACTACAGGGTCTCGGGAGCGAGCGAGACAATCTTCATGTACTTCTTGTCACGAAGCTCGCGAGCGACGGGCCCGAAGATACGGGTGCCGACGGGCGAACCATCGTTGTTGATGACAACGCAGGCGTTCTCATCAAAGCGAATGTAGGAGCCATCCTTGCGGCGGATCTCCTTAACGGTGCGAACGACGACGCAACGGACAACGTCCTTCTTCTTGACGTTGGCGCCAGGGGTAGCCTCCTGGACAGCACCGATGAACACATCGCCGATGCCTGCATAACGACGCTTGGAACCGCCAAGCACCTTGATGCAGCGAATCTTGCGAGCGCCGGAGTTGTCGGCGACGTTCAGCATGGTTTGCATCTGAATCATGGTAGATGTTCCTCCGAACTAAGAACCGAAGAGAGGTGCGCAGCCTTTATACGGCCCGTGGTATGCAAGCCAGGCATACGCACATCTTCGGAAACGTACAAGTCGTAAGAGCGACTGCTTATTTAGCGCGCTCGACGACCTCGATGAGGCGCCAACGCTTCATCTTGGACATAGGACGGGTCTCCATAACGCGGACGGTATCGCCCACGCCAGCCGTGCACTCCTCGTCGTGAGCGTGCAGCTTCTTGGAGCTGGTCATCATCTTGCCGTACTTGGGGTGACGCTTGCGCTCGGTGATGGTGACGACGATGGTCTTGGCACCGGAGACGGAGGTAACGACACCCGTACGGACCTTACGCGAGTTACGCGAATCAGTCATGTTCTCTCCTTAGGTCCTACTCGGCGACAGCGGACTTCTCCGCTGCGATCTCGCGGGCGCGCTGCTCCGTGAGGACGCGAGCGATGTCCTTCTTCACGGTGTTGACGCGAGCGGTGTTGTCCAGCTGGCTGGTGGCCATCTGGAAACGAAGGTTAAAGAGCTCGGCGCGCATTTCCTTCAGCTTCTCAACGAGCTGAGCGTCCGAGAGCTCACGAATCTCTGCGGGCTTCATTAGTTCTCCTCCTTGGCGGCGGCGGCGTCCTCAGCAGCCCACTTGGCCTCGAGAGCGGCCTCCTCAGCCATCTCCTTCTCGATGCGCTGCTCAGCGTTCTTGGCAGCAACAATCTTGGTCTTGATGGGAAGCTTGTGCTGTGCAAGACGCAGAGCCTCGCGAGCGACCTCCTCGGGAACGCCCTTGACCTCGAACATGATGCGGCCGGGCTTGACGACGGCCACCCACTCCTCGGGGTTACCCTTACCAGAACCCATGCGAGTCTCGGCAGGCTTCTTGGTGATGGGCTTATCGGGGAAGATCGTGATGTACACACGACCGCCACGCTTCATGTAGCGGGTCATGGCAATACGAGCGGCCTCGATCTGACGGTTGGTGATCCAATGGGCCTCGAGAGCCTGGATACCAAACTCGCCGAAATGCAGCTCGGTATTACCCTTGGCCTGGCCCTTCATGGAGCCACGCTGCACCTTGCGGTGAAGAATACGCTTAGGGGCAAGCACTACTGACCCCTCCTCTCGGAGTTACGACGACGAGGACGGGAAGAGCCCTCGAGTGCAGGGTTGGGAACAGGCTGGCCCGGGAGCTTCTCGCCCAGGTAGATCCAGACCTTCACGCCGCAAGCGCCCATGGTGGTGCTGGCGACAGCCGTGCCGTAGTCGATCTTAGCACGGAGGGTGTGCAGAGGCACGCGACCCTCGCGGTACCACTCACGACGGCCCATCTCGGCACCGCCGAGACGACCGGAGCACTGGATACGGATGCCCTTGGCGCCGGCCTTGCGGGCGGACTGGACAGCCTTGCGCATAGCGCGACGGAAGGCAACGCGGCCCTCGAGCTGCTCGGCGATAGACTGAGCAACGAGGTTGGCGTCGAGCTCGGGGCGCTTGATCTCGACAACGTCGACGGAGAGCTGGCCCTTGGAGACGCCAGCGACCTTCTCGAGCTCGGTGCGGAGGGTATCGATCTCGGCACCCTTCTTACCGATGACAACGCCGGGGCGAGCGGTGAGGATGATGACCTTCACCTTGTCGCCAGCGCGCTCGATCTCGACGCGGGAGACAGCTGCGCGGGAAAGACGCTTCTCGAGGTACTTGCGGATCTCGAGATCGTTACCGAGGGTCTTAGCGTAATCCTTCTCTGCGAACCAGCGGGAGCGCCAGTTCTCGGTGATGCCAAGACGGAAGCCGGTGGGGTAGACTTTCTGACCCATACAGCTTTACGCCTCCTTTCGAGGAGCAACGACGACGGTGATGTGGGAAGTACGCTTCAGAATGCGAGAAGCGGAACCCTTGGCGCGGGGACGGATGCGCTTAAGCGTCGGACCCTCGTCAACATAGGCAGCGGCGACAACCAGGTTGTCGGCACGCAGACCGTTGTTGTTCTCGGCGTTCGCAACGGCGGAACGGAGAACCTTCTCGACATCCACGGCGACGGCGCGGTCGCAGAAGTGGAGGATGTCGAAGGCCTGAGCGACAGGCTTGCGGCGGATCAGATCGACCACCAGGCGGGCCTTGCTGGGGGAAACACGCACGTACTTAGCGACGGCGCGAACCTCGGTGGCCTCAGTTTCAATAGACTTAGTTGCCATTTACGGTTAACCCCCTATTTGGCCTTGTGGCCACGGAACGTACGAGTCGGCGCGAACTCGCCGAGCTTGTGACCAACCATGGACTCGGTAACATACACGGGCACATGCTTGCGGCCGTCGTGGACGGCGATGGTGTGACCAACCATCTCGGGGAAGATGGTGGACGCGCGGGACCAGGTCTTCACGACGTCCTTCTTGCCAGCCTCGTTCATCGCGGTGATACGCGAGAGAAGGCGAGTCTCCACGAACGGGCCCTTTTTGAGACTTCTGCTCATAAGTGCTTTCTCCTAAAACTCGGTATCCGAAATTACTTCTTACGGCGACGAATGATGTGCTGGTTCGAGACCTTCTTCTTCTTGCGCGTACGAAGGCCCTTCGTCGGCTTACCCCAGGGGGTAACAGAGGGACGACCAGAGGTGTGGTTCTTGCCCTCGCCACCGCCGTGCGGGTGGTCGACAGGGTTCATGACGGTACCGCGGACGGTCGGGCGCACGTTCAAGTGACGCTTACGGCCGGCCTTGCCGATGACGATGTTGGCGTGATCGGCGTTGCCAACCTCACCGACGGTTGCGCGGCAGGTAACGAGGATGCGGCGCATCTCGGAGGAAGGCATACGGACGATAGCGTACTTGCCCTCCTTACCCATCAGCTGGCAGGAGTTACCGGCAGAACGGGCGATAGCGGCGCCCTTGCCCGGCTGGAACTCGACGGCGTGGATGAGCGTACCGACGGGGATGTCGGCGAGGGGCAGAGCGTTGCCCGGCTTGATGTCGGCGTCAGAACCGGACATTACGGTCTGACCGACCTCGAGGCCCTTGGGGGCCAGGATGTAGCGCTTCTCACCGTCAGCGTAGTGCAGCAGAGCGATGCGAGCGGAACGGTTCGGATCGTACTCGATCGTGGCAACCTTGGCGGGCACGCCGTCCTTGTTGCGCTTGAAGTCGATCACGCGGTAACGACGCTTCACGCCGCCGCCCTGGTGGCGGGTGGTGATGCGGCCGTTGTTGTTACGACCGGCCTTCTTGGGCAGGGGCTCGAGAAGAGACTTCTCGGGCTTGGTGCAGGTGATCTCGGAGAAATCGGAGATCGTCTGCCAACGCCTACCAGCGGAAGTCGGCTTAAGGTGCTTTACAGCCATTACAATCCCTTTCAATAGGAATCCGTTAGCCATCGCAGACAGGGATTCGAGGTTCTGCCTCGGGTGCGATGACACCGGACATATACACGGTTCCGGGCGTGTCCATTTTATACGCCCAAAACCTTGAGCTCTCGCCTCCCCTATTTGGGAGGCATGAGCTCACTCAACAGCAGCGAGTCTTAGGCCTGGTTGCCAAAGACCTCGATGGTGTCGCCCTCGGCCAGCGTGACGATGGCCTTCTTCCAAGAACGGGTCTTGCCGGCGACATAGCGCACGCGCTTGGTCTTGGGCTTGACCGTCAGGGTGTTCACGCGAACGACCTTGACGCCGAAGATCTCCTCGACAGCGTCCTTGATCTGATACTTGTTAGCATCCTTGGCGACCTCGAACGTGTACTTGTTCTGCTCCATACCGGAGAAGGAACGCTCGGACACGATCGGACGGATGATGATCTCGTGGGCGGTCATTTAAGCAAGCACCTCCCCGAAGTGAGCGGCGATGTCGGCGGGCATCAGCACGGCGTTGTTGTTGACGAGATCGTAGGTGTTGGCCTCGTCGGCGGTGATGATGAACGTCTTGGGAATGTTGCGGAACGACAGGTAGGCGTTGACGTCCTCATCGCGAACGATGATGGTCAGACGCTTGCCCTCAAGGCCGAGAGCCTTGAGCATGGCGACGGCAGCCTTGGTGGAAGGCTTCTCGAAGCCGTAGTCGTCGACGAGCACGAGCTCGCCATCGGCCAGCTTGGCGGACAGCGCGGAGCGCATAGCCAGCTTGACCTCCTTGTTGTTCATACGCTTAGCGTAGGAACGGGGCTTGGGGGCGAAGACAACGCCACCGTGACGCCACTGGGCAGCACGGATGGAACCCTGGCGGGCACGGCCGGTGCCCTTCTGACGCCAAGGCTTCTTGCCGCCACCGGAAACCTCAGAGCGGCCCTTAGCGGACTGGGTGCCCTGACGCCAAGAGGCCATCTGGCACTTGACGATGTGGTGCATAACGTGGATGTTCGGCTCGATGCCGTACACCTCAGCGGCGAGCTCGGCCTCGGCGACCTTCTTGCCCTCGCTGTTCTTTACTTCAAACTTTGCCATTTAAGTGTTCTCCTTGGTATGACGCTGGGCTAAATGGGCTGGGCCCTTAGGCCATACGGATGGCGACGAGACCATTCTTGGCACCCGGGACAGCGCCCTTGACCAAGATGAGGTTCTGCTCGGCATCGATGCGGACAACGGAAAGGTTCTTGACGGTAACGCGCTCGTTACCCATGTGACCGGCCATCTTGACGCCCTTGAGGACGCGCGCAGGATAGGCGCACTGACCGATAGAACCGGGGTGACGCTGGAAGTGAGAACCATGCGTCATAGGACCGCGGCGCTGACCCCAGCGCTTGATGCGACCCTGGAAGCCCTTACCCTTGGAGGTACCGATGACGTCGACCTTCTCGACATCAGCGAAATCAGCGACGGTGACGACCTCGCCGACCTTGTGCTCCTCGCCGTTCTCGACGCGGACCTCACGAAGGAAGCGGACAGGCTCGACGCCAGCCTTGGCGAAGTGACCAGCCATGGGCTTGTTCACGTTCTTGGCCTTGATGTCGCCGAAACCGATCTGGACGGCGTCATAGCCGTCGGTTGCCTGAGTTTTAACCTGCGAGACAGCGCAGGGGCCAGCCTGGATGACCGTGACGGGAACGACGTTGTCGTCCTCGTCCCAAACCTGGGTCATGCCAATCTTGCGGCCGAGAATCATGCTGATCAAGATATGATCCCAACTCTCGCGTGGTCTTGGGACAATGCGTACACCACCGAGCGTACGCCCCTAGAGGACCACTACTTACACGACGTGCTCCCCAGCCTTGTATTGCGCCCAGACTACCTGACAACCCTATTAAGCAGGCATTTTGTCCAGCCAGAATACTCCCCTGGTTTCACACAGCTGTTTAGTATACACGGCTGCGGGCGTATCCATCGAGATTCATATTTCACTCACATTGTTTACGCAGGTAAAGTGCGTGGATGGCTCCTGGGCACGGCGGAGGGCCGGAGAAATATATTAAGGTCCCTGCTCTACAGTCCTGCGCAAGACGGAGAGCACATTAAGTGGCCTTCTTTGCGTGCGGAACTCGCGATGACCTTAATATATTTCTCCGGCCCTCCGCCGTGCTCGAGAGACGACACGTTGATGTCTGCTTAACTCTGCTCGCTCAGCTAATTACTTTGTTGAGGATCGATGATTTGCTGCAAGATGAACTTGGATTGGAGCGCGTCGCCTTCTTCTCCCGACTTTTCCTCTTCGAAATCGAAAATCATGATGGCGCAGTTGGGAAGTTTTGTTGGGAGCTCGAAGCCCTCTGGGGCTGCAGCCTTGATGAATTGGCGGCTGGCGCTGCCGTGGCTTACTGCTAGGAGGGTTTCGATGCCCTCGGCGTCTATGAGATTGGTGAGGGTGCGTACCATGCGTTCTTGCAGTGCGCGGCTTCCTTCTCCTCCGAAGGGGACCAGATCCTCGCCTGGATCCCAGACGTCGGTGGGCAGCGCGTCGTGCGAGCCTTCCTCGAAGGTTCCATAGCAGCGCTCGATGATGCCTTCGCAGGGCTCGACTGCTGCGTCCGGGCCGAGGAGCTCGCAAGCGACGAGCTGAGCCGTATCCATGGCTCGACCTAAGGGCGAAGAGACCACTTTGTCGGGGACGACGCCGTTGGCCTTGAGCCAAGCGGCCGCCGCCCGTGCCTGTTGACGACCCAAATTGGTGAGCGGTGAATCACAACGACCTTGGACCAGCTTTTTTACGTTGAATTCTGTCTGACCGTGACGGAGTAGATACAGCTTCTTCATGCTCTCCCCTTCTGCATAACCTGCTTTGCCGGCACAGCCCTACTCGTGGGTATGCCCTACGTAGTCTTCGTCGATCGTAATCTTGGCAATCGACTTGGGGTATTCCGACTCGACCCGTTTCGCCAACTCGTGCTTTAGGTCCTCGGCGCTCATTCGCAGATCCGAGGGTCGCACGCAGTCAAAGATCACATTGGTGTGCGTGGGGCCCGGCACGCAACGCAGATCGTGAATCGAAAGGCGGCTATCGATCTCTTGGGCCATGGCGTTGATGCGCAGGCGCATGCTCGCCACCTTTGAATCGTCGGTCACGATGGGATCGTAATGGAGCGTGACGATCATGCCATCCTCGTCCCTAAACGACTGCTCGATGTTATCGAGCGTGTCGTGACTTTCCAGCGGGCTGGCCTCGGCCGCCATCTCGGCGTGCGCACTTGCGAACTTCCTGCCCGGGCCATAGTCGTGAACCATTAGGTCATGAACGCCCAAAACGCCGGGGTAGCTCATGATCTTGTCTCGGATGTGCTTGACCAACTTGGGATCGGGCGCCTGGCCCAAAAGCGGGCTCACCGTATCTTGAATAAGCTCAAAGCCGCTCCAGCCAATATAGGCGCCAACGGCAAGTCCAACCCAGGCATCAAGATTGATATGCGTCACCTGGGAAACAATCGCGCACGCCAGCACGGCACCCGTGGCCAGGACATCGTTCTTTGAGTCTTGAGCCGTCGCATGCAGCGTATCGGACTCAATACGGTCACCGAGCTTTTGGTTGAGGGCCGCCATCCACAGCTTTACAACCATCGAAAGCGCCAGGACTGCCACCAGGGCAAGCGAGAACTCGACAGGTTCGGGGTGGATGATACGCTCAAACGAAGACTTAACCAGTTCGAGTCCGATCAGCAGCACGAGCGCCGCCACGACCAGACCCGAGAGATACTCGTAGCGGCCATGGCCGTAAGGATGTTCGGGGTCTGCCGGCTTGCTCGCCAGTTTAAAGCCCAGCACGCTCACGATGTTTGAGCTTGCGTCGGATAAGTTGTTCATAGCATCCGCCACAATCGAAACCGATCCCGACAGCACGCCAATTGCACCCTTCGCAGCGCAAAGTGCCACATTGGCGAGAATGCACACCACGCCCGTCAACGTGCCCACGCGCGCACGGTCGCCCTGCGCACGACGAACGATCCACTCGACCATCTATATCTGCCCCCAACAGTTTTACTCATACACCCGTTTGTCGAATAGCTCAGTAGTGTAGACCCTTTATCCCATCGGCACAAAAAAGGCCGCAACCCTTAGGGCTGCGGCCTTGCAAATCGCACTATCGAGCAAAAAGCTTAGAGCTTGATGTCGATGTCGACGCCAGCGGGGAGGTCGAGACGCATAAGCGAATCAACGGTGCCCGAGGTGGGGTCGAGGATGTCGATGAGACGCTTGTGGGTGCGCATCTCGAACTGCTCACGGGAGTCCTTGTTCACGTGCGGCGAGCGGATAACCGTGTACAGGTTGCGCTCGGTGGGCAGGGGGACAGGACCGGAAACGCGAGCGCCGGTCTTCTGAGCGGTCTCAACGATGAGCTTCGCGGATTGATCGACGACCTCGTGATCATAGCCCTTGAGGCGAATGCGGATCTTCTGGGTAGCCAACTTAAACCTCCAAAGAGTGCGAGAAGTGTTCTCGCAGGATTACGTAACAGGGAGCTCGAACTTAGGCGTTCTTGCTCATGACCTCGTCCACGATGGACTTGGGCGCGGGCTCATAAGAGTCGAACTGCATCGTGTAGGATGCACGGCCCTGGGTCTGGGAGCGAAGGTCGGTAGCGTAACCGAACATCTCGCCCAGCGGCACCTTGGCACGGATGAGCTTGCTGTTCTTGCGATCCTCCATGCCCTCGATCTTGCCGCGGCGACCGGAGAGGTTGCCCATAACGTCGCCCATGTACTGCTCGGGGGTCTCGACCTCGACAGCCATGATCGGCTCGAGCAGCTGCGGATCGGACTTCCTGAGGGCGTCCTTGATAGCCATGGAACCGGCGATCTTGAAGGCGGCCTCGGAGGAGTCGACCTCGTGGTAAGAACCGTCGAACAGGGTGACCTTAACGTCGAGGACCGGGAAGCCGGCGATAACACCGGTGTTCAGGGCCTCCTGAATGCCCTTGTCGATGGACGGGATGTACTCCTTGGGCACGACGCCGCCGACGATAGCATTGACGAACTCGTAGCCGAAGCCCTCCTCCATCTTCTCGAGCTTGATGACGGCGTGGCCGTACTGACCGCGACCGCCGGACTGACGGACGAACTTGCCCTCAGCCTTCTCGACGTCGTGACCAGCGGTCTCGCGGTAGGCAACCTGGGGCTTACCAACGTTAGCGTCAACCTTGAACTCGCGGAGCAGACGGTCGACGATGATCTCGAGGTGCAGCTCGCCCATGCCGGCGATGATGGTCTGGCCGGTCTCGTGGTTGGTGGACACCTGGAAGGTCGGGTCCTCCTCGGCGAGCTTGGTCAGAGCCAGGGACATCTTGTCCTGCTCGGCCTTGGTCTTGGGCTCGATGGCAACGTCGATAACGGGCTTAGCGAACTCGATCTTCTCGAGGACGATCTCCTTGCCCTCTTCGCACAGGGTGTCACCGGTGGTGGAGTTCTTAAAGCCGACGCAAGCGACGATGTCGCCGGCGGCAGCGTCGTCACGGTCGATACGCTCGGCAGCGTTCATCTCGAGGATGCGGCCGAGGCGCTCGCGCTGACCGTTGGAAGCGTTGACAACGTAGGAGCCGGACTCGGCGCGGCCGGAGTAAACGCGGACATAGGTGAGCTTACCGACGAACGGGTCGGTCATGATCTTGAAGACCAGGCCGGAGAAGGGCTCGTCGAAGGAAGGATGACGCTGGATCTCCTCGCCGGTGTCCGGATCGGTACCGGTGACGGCCTCAACGTCGAGCGGGCTGGGCAGGTAGTCGACGACAGCGTCGAGCAGCTCCTGAACGCCCTTGTTCTTGTAGGCGGAGCCCACGAAGACGAGGTTGAGCTCGTTGGCCAGAACGCCCTTGCGCAGAGCGGCCTTGAGCTCCTCGACGGTGAAGTCCTCCTCCATGAGGATCTTCTCCATGAGCTCGTCGTCAAAGCTGGCAGCAGCGTCAAGGAGCTCCTCGCGCTTGGTGGCAGCGATGTCGGCGAACTCAGCCGGGATCTCGTCCATCGGCTCGGGGTAGGTCATGCCCTTGTCGTCGGCCTTGAAGTCCCATGCGGTCATGGTGACCAGGTCGATAACGCCCCAGAAGTTGTCCTCGGCGCCCATCGGGACCTGAGCGGCCACGGCGTTAGCGTCGAGACGATCCTTCATGGTCTCGATAGCGTTGAAGAAGTCAGCGCCCACGCGGTCATACTTGTTGATGAAGGCGATGCGGGGGACGTTGAAGGTGGAAGCCTGACGCCAAACGGTCTCAGACTGAGGCTGAACGCCGGCAACGGCGTCGAAGACGGCGACAGCGCCATCGAGGACGCGCAGGCAGCGCTCGACCTCGGCGGTGAAGTCAACGTGGCCCGGGGTGTCGATGATCTGGATGCGGTAGTCCTTACCGTCCTTGTTCCAGAAGCACGTGGTAGCAGCGGAGGTAATGGTTACGCCGCGCTCCTGCTCCTGAACCATCCAGTCCATGGTGGCAGCGCCCTCATGGACCTCACCGATCTTGTGGGTCTTACCGGTGTAGTAAAGAATACGCTCGGTCGTGGTGGTCTTACCGGCATCGATGTGGGCCATGATGCCGATGTTACGGGTATCGGAAAGCTTGTACTTAGGCTTAGCCATGTTAGTTCCTTACCTTAACTTACCAACGATAGTGAGAGAACGCGCGGTTGGCCTCGGCCATCTTGAAGACGTCCTCACGCTTCTTGACGGAAGCGCCCAGGCCGTTGGAAGCATCGAGGATCTCGTTGGCGAGACGCTCGGCCATGGTCTTCTCCTTGCGAGCGCGGGAGAAGTTGACGATCCAGCGGATACCCAGAGCGGTGGAACGACGGGAGTTGACCTCCATCGGGACCTGATAGGTAGCGCCACCGACACGCTTGGGCTTAACCTCGAGCGTGGGCTTGACGTTGTCCATAGCCTTCTTGAAGGTAGCGAGAGCGTCGCCACCCTCGGACTTCTCGGCAACGATCTCGAAAGCGGTGTAAACGATGCGCTCAGCGGTGGCCTTCTTGCCGTCAAGAAGGACCTTGTTGATGAGCTGAGTCACCAGGCGGTTGTTGTAAACGGCGTCAGGCTGAACCTCACGACGATTAGCTGCTGCACGACGCGGCATGTGAAATCTCCTTAAGTGTCTACCGTGCGGCGCTTAGGCGGCACACGGCGAAAGTATCAAAACGTTATCTGGCTTATTTAGCCTTGGGGCGCTTAGCACCGTACTTGGAACGGGCCTGCATACGGTTCTGGACCGGAGCAGCGTCGTAGGCGCCACGGATGACGTGATAACGGACACCAGGGAGGTCACGGACACGACCGCCGCGGACGAGCACGATGGAGTGCTCCTGCAGGTTGTGGCCCTCACCCGGGATGTAAGCAGTAACTTCGATGCCGTTGACGAGGCGAACACGGGCAACCTTACGAAGAGCCGAGTTCGGCTTCTTGGGGCTCGTGGTGAAGACGCGGGTGCACACGCCGCGCTTATGGGAGTTGTGCTGCAGAGCAGCGTTCTTGGACTTCTTGGGCACGGAACGACGGCCCTGGCGAACCAGCTGGTTAATAGTAGGCAAAGCGTACTCCTTCTCGAATGATTCCAGCTTTCTGTAAAGTGCAACGGCTTGAATCGAGGGGTCAGCATCCCCCTACGAAACACGCAGTTCGATAGGATACGTGCCGTTAGCTGTGCCGTCAACAGACCACGCCGCCGGGCGTATCCCAAAATGAGCACATTTCCGCAAAGCCTACACAAAAGGAATCTCCTCCTGTGCGCGGGGGGCGGATTCCCGGGCCGGGCGGCACAGGGGTTAAGTTTGCTGCTCTACAGTCCTGGCTCGCACGGAGGCCACATTAAGTGGCCTCCGGCTCATGCGGAACTCGCGACAAACTTAACCCCTGTGCCGCCCGGCCCGGGAATCCGACGTGCTCGTTGGGGCAACGTTCCTCATCAAAAAAGACCCGCTTCCCTACTGGGAAACGGGTCTTTGGAAGGACGGTTAACGTACTTGGAAGTTACTCCTCGTCGTTGTCCTTGGCCTCTTCGGCGTCGTCGGTGTCCACGAGCTGGTTGAGCAGCTCGTCGAGGGAAGCCATGTCCTCGTTGATCGCGCCGTTGGCGGGAGCCTTCTTGTCGTCGATCGGGGCGCCCAGGAGCTCCTCGTCGGCGTCGGCGTGATGCGTCGGAGCGGAGGTACCCAGCAGGATATCGTCCGGACCGTCGGGGCTAAAGACCATCTGCAGCAGCTGCGAGAGGTCTTCCTCGTCGGCAACGTCGTCGTTGTTCTCGAGGATGTAGAGCAGGTCGTGGGCCTCCAGGCCGTCACGGAGCTCCTCGATCGCCTTGGCACCGATACCATCGATGCGCAGCAGATCCTCCTCGGACTTGCCGACCAGGTCGCCGACCGTCTCGATGCCGACCTCGCTGAACTTGTTGGTCCAGCGCTGCGACACGCCCAGGTCGTCGAACAGGTACAGGCGAGCCTTCTCGGCGGAGATGGTATGGCCGTTGCGGGTGAACGAACCGTCAGCACCACCGAACTCGTCGTAGCCGGCCCAGTCGAGCTGCTGCGGGAGCTGCTCGTCCAGGTCCTTGAGCTCAACCGGAGCCCACTCGGGCAGCGACTTGGCGTTGGGCGAAGCCGGACCGTCGATGTCAACATAGCCGTCGGCCGTGCGATACGTCAGCTTGGCGTTGGCGTACGGCTTGAGGCCGGTACCAGCCGGGATCTTCTTACCGACGATGACGTTGGACTTAAGGTCGAGCAGGTGGTCGACCTTGCCCTCGATGGCAGCCTCGGTAAGGACGCCGGCGGTACGGATGAACGAAGCGCTCGACAGCCAGGAGTCGATGTTGGACGCGACCTTGAGCGTACCCAGGATGACGGGCTCGGCCACGGGAGCCTGACCGCCCAGACGGGCAACGCGCTCGACCTCGTCGGCGAACTCGTAGCGGTCGACGTACTGACCAAGCAGGTACTTGGAGTCACCGGGGTTGGTGATCTGAACGCGACGCAGCATCTGACGTGCGAGCACCTCGATGTGCTTGTCGTTCAGGTCGACGCCCTGGCTGGTGTAGACGTCCTTGACGCTCTCGACGAAGGTGTGCATCGTCGACTCGATGTCGGTCAGCTTGCGCAGGTTGCGGAAGTTGACGAAGCCCTTGGTGATCTGGTCGCCGGCGCGAACCTCGCAGCCGTCCTCGATCTCGGGCATAAAGCGCACCGATGCGGGGACGCGACGCTCGTCGAGGACACGGGTGTGATCCTCGGAGTCGGTGAGCGTCAGCACGTACTCGGACTTCTCGGGCTTAATCGAGAGGTGACCGGAGTACGGAGCCAGCTCGGCCTCGCGACCCAGAATCTTCTCGTTGACGTTGCCGACGATATCGAACATACGGCTGACCGTAGGCAGACCCTGCGTAATATCGTCGACGCCAGCGACGCCGCCGGAGTGAATGGTACGCATCGTAAGCTGCGTACCGGGCTCGCCGATGGACTGGGCGGCAATAATGCCGACCGCGGTACCGATGGCGACCGGACGACGGGTGGAAAGATCCCAGCCGTAGCACTTCTGGCACACACCGTACTTGGAGCGGCAGGTGAGCAGTGCGCGAAGCTTGACCTTCTTGAGGCCCGCATCGACCATCTTCTGGATGTCGGCGACCTTCTCGATGTAGCCGTCCTGCTCAAAGAGCACGGTGCCATCGGGAGCCACAACGTCCTCAATGAAGCAACGGCCGACGAGGTCGGTGTTGAGGTCGGTGGTGCCGGGGATGATGAGGTTGTAGGTGACGCCCTCGTGCGTACCGCAGTCCTCCTCGCGGACGATGACGTCCTGGGCCACGTCGACCAGACGACGGGTCAGGTAACCAGAGTCCGAGGTGTGGGATGCGGTATCGACCAGGCCCTTACGGGCGCCGTAGGTCGAAATGAAGTACTCGAGCGGCAGCAGGCCCTCGCGGAAGTTCGCCTTAATGGGAAGGTCGATCGTCTCGCCGGACATGTCTGCCATCAGGCCACGCATGCCGCCGAGCTGACGCAGCTGGGTCTTAGAACCACGGGCGCCGGAGTCGGCCATCATGTAGAGCGGGTTCTCCTCGTCGAACAAGTCGAGCATGAGCGCTGCGACCTTGTCGGTACAAGCGGTCCACTCGTTAACGACTTCGATGTGGCGCTCCGTCTCGTTGATGAAGCCCTCCTCGAAGTACTCGTTGATCTGGTCGACGTTGGCCTGGGCGCGGTCGAGCAGTTCTTGCTTCTCGGCAGGGATGAGAGCGTCCCACACCGAGATGGTGAGGCCGGCGCGGGTAGCGTAGTGGAAGCCGGAGTACTTGATGGCGTCGAGGATCGGGCCGACCTTGGCCTCGGGGTAACGATCGCAGCAGTCGGCAACCAGCTTGGCCACGTCGCCCTTGACCATCTTGTAGTTCATGAACTCATAGTCTTCGGGCAGGCACTGGCGGTTGAAGATGATGCGGCCGATAGAGGTCTCGAAGCGCGCGGTCTTGTTGCCGGTGACGTCGTAGTCGACGAACTCATTCTTGCCGTTCTTGACGCGGAAGATACGGGTGCCGTCCTCGTTGATGACGTTGGCATCGGCAGCGGACACGCGAACCTGGATCTTGGCCTGCATGTCGACCTCGGAACGGCAGTCATAGGCGTGCAGTGCGTCGTCGAAGCTGGCGAACACGTGGTTCTCGCCCGGCAGACCCTCGCGGACCTGGGTGAGGTAGTACACACCAATGATCATGTCCTGCGAAGGGATGTTAACCGGCTTGCCGGATGCCGGCGAGCGCAGGTTATTCGCAGAGAGCATGAGCACGCGAGCCTCGGCCTGAGCCTGGCTGGACAGCGGCACGTGGACAGACATCTGGTCGCCGTCGAAGTCGGCGTTGAAGGGCGAGCAGACCAGCGGATGCAGGTGGATAGCCTTGCCCTCGACCAGCACCGGCTCAAAGGCCTGGATGGACAGACGGTGCAGGGTCGGTGCACGGTTGAGCAGCACGACGCGGCCGTCGATGACCTCTTCGAGGATATCCCACACAAAGGTGGCACCGCGGTCGATAGCGCGCTTGGCGCCCTTGATGTTCTCGACCTTGCCAAGCTCGACCAGGCGCTTCATGACGAAGGGCTTGAAGAGCTCCAGCGCCATGGTCTTGGGCAGACCGCACTGGTGCAGCAGCAGCTTGGGGTCGGTAACGATTACCGAACGGCCGGAGTAGTCGACACGCTTGCCCAGCAGGTTCTGACGGAAACGACCCTGCTTGCCCTTGAGGGCCTCAGCGAGCGACTTGAGCGGGCGACCACCACGGCCAGAGACCGGGCGACCACGACGGCCGTTGTCGAACAGGGCGTCCACGGACTCTTGGAGCATGCGCTTCTCGTTGTTCACGATGATCGCGGGGGCGTCCAGGTCGAGCAGGCGCTTGAGTCGGTTGTTACGGTTGATCACGCGACGATACAGGTCGTTGAGGTCGGACGCGGCGAAGCGGCCGCCGTCGAGCTGGACCATCGGGCGCAGATCGGGCGGAATGACCGGGATGACATCCAGGATCATGTTCGCGGGGCTGTTGCCGCCCTTCAGGAAGGCGTCAACGACCTCGAGGCGCTTGACGGCCTTCTCGCGCTTCTGCTTCTGGGAGTCCTCGTCGGCGATGATGGCCTTGAGCTTCTCGGCCTCGGAGGGGAGGTCGATGGCAGCGAGCAGGTCGCGAACGGCCTCGGCACCCATACCACCCTTGAAGTACATGGAGTAGTAACGGGTCATCTCGCGGAACAGCGGCTCATCGGAGATGAGGTCGCGCTCGGTGAGCTTCATGAAGGCGTTGAAGGCGTCCGTGCGGAGCTGCTTATCGTCCTTGCACTCTTCCTCGATGTCGACGATGCCAGAGGCGATCTCCTCGGGGGTCAGCGGCTCCTCGTCGGAGAACTCGTCAAAGTTCTCGGGGTTGCCCTGCTCCTTGAGGGACTCGATCTGGCGGGCGCACTCGGCATCGATCTCTTCCAGATCGGCGGCGAGCTCCTCGCGCAGGTCGTCAGCGTCGGCCTCGCGAGCCTCGTAGTCGACCTCGGTGATGATGTAGCTGGCAAAGTACAGAACCTTCTCGAGGTCCTTGGACTTGATGTCGAGCATACGGCTCATCGGGAAGCTCGTGGGGCTCTTGAAGTACCAGATGTGGGACACGGGAGCGGCGAGCTCGATGTGACCCATGCGCTCGCGACGAACCTTGGCCGAGGTGACCTCGACGCCGCAGCGCTCGCAGACGATGCCCTTAAAGCGGATGCCCTTGTACTTGCCGCAGGAGCACTCCCAGTCCTTGGCGGGACCGAAGATCTTCTCGCAGAACAGGCCGTCCTTCTCGGGCTTGAGGGTACGGTAATTGATGGTCTCCGGCTTCTTGACCTCACCGTGCGACCAGGAACGGATCTGGTCGGCGGAGGCAAGGGAGATCTTTACCGAGTCAAAATCAGTAGCTTCGAAATCTGCCACAGTCAACTACTCCTTATCAGTGGTCGTGGCGGCGACAGCCTCGGGTGCCTCGGCGGTCTCGGCATCCTGGGCCTCGACGTCGGTGTCAACGCCGGCGAGCGCAGCCAGGTCGTCGAGAGCAGAGGTCTCCTCGGCGGTCACAGGGGCGGAGGCGTCCTCGTCGGCATCGTGCATGGGCTCGATGTCCAGTGCGAGGGAACGGATCTCCTTGACGAGAACCTTGAAGGACTCGGGGATACCCGGAACCGGGACGTTCTCGCCCTTGACGATGGACTCGTAGGTCTTGACGCGGCCCACGGTATCGTCGGACTTGACGGTCAGGATCTCCTGCAGGACGTTGGCAGCACCGTATGCGTACAGTGCCCAAACTTCCATCTCGCCGAAGCGCTGGCCGCCGAACTGAGCCTTGCCGCCCAGCGGTTGCTGGGTAACCAGGCTGTAAGGGCCGGTCGAACGGGCGTGGATCTTGTCGTCGACCATGTGGCCGAGCTTGAGGATGTAGGACGTACCCACGGTAATGGGCTCGCGGAACTCCTCGCCGGTGCGGCCGTCGAACAGGCGGGTCTTGCCGCGCTCGTCAAGCTGGGTGACAAACTCGGGGCGCATGTGATCGCCAAAGGCAGCGGTGGCCTTGTTGAGCATGTTCTTGTTGGCGCGACGGATGACCTCGGCGATCTCGTCCTCCTTGGCGCCGTCGAAGACGGGCGTCGAGACGAAGAACGGACCGGGGACATACTTGTCGGAGTCGGCATCCTCGGTATCCCAACCGCAGGCAGCAGCCCAGCCAAGGTGGCACTCGAGCAGCTGGCCGACGTTCATACGCGAAGGAACGCCCAGCGGGTTGAGGATAACGTCGATCGGGGTACCGTCAGCCATGTAGGGCATGTCCTCGACCGGCAGAACGTTACAGATAACACCCTTGTTGCCGTGGCGGCCGGCGATCTTATCGCCCTGCTGGATCTTACGACGCTGGGCGACGTAGACGCGCACCTGCTCGTTAACGCCGGGGGCCAGGTCGTCGCCGTTCTCGCGGCTAAAGCGGACGACGTCGATGACGCGGCCATAAGCGCCGTGAGGCATCTTAAGAGAGGTGTCGCGAACATCGTGAGCCTTGGCACCGAAGATGGCGCGCAGCAGGCGCTCCTCGGCGGTCAGAGCGCTCTCGCCCTTAGGCGTGACCTTGCCGACCAGGATGTCGCCAGGGCCGACCTCGGCGCCGATGCGGATGATGCCGTCCTCGTCGAGGTTGGCAAGCATGTCCTCGGAGAGGTTCGGGATCTCGCGAGTGATCTCCTCGGGGCCGAGCTTGGTGTCGCGGGCGTCGATCTCGTGACGGGTGATATTGATGGTCGTCAGCAGATCCTCGGCCACCAGGCGCTCGGACACGACGATACCGTCCTCGTAGTTGAAGCCTTCCCACGGCATGTATGCCACGGTGAGGTTCTGGCCCAGTGCGAGCTCGCCATGATCGGTCGAAGGACCGTCGGCCAGAGGCTCGCCCTGCTCAACGGTGTCACCGACGCGCACGAGCGGACGGTGGTTGATGCAGGTGGACTGGTTGGAGCGCTGGTACTTGGCCAGGTGATACTCGTCCATGCCGCCGGCATGCTTGACGATAATCTTGGAGGCGTCGGCATAGATGACCTCGCCGGCGTTCTTGGCCAGGGTAACCTCGCCAGAGTCCAGGGCGGCGCGACGCTCCATGCCGGTACCGACATAGGGAGCGGCGGGGTGAACCAGCGGCACGGCCTGACGCTGCATGTTGGCGCCCATGAGCGTACGCTTGGCGTCGTCGTGCTCGAGGAACGGAATCAGCGTGGCTGCGACGGAGAGCATCTGACGCGGCGAGACGTCCATGTAGTCGACGTCCTCGACAGGCACGTCGGCGGGAGCGCCGAAGGAGCCGTCGAAGTCGCGGGTACGGGCGATCACGGTATGCGGACGAACGATCTTGCCCTCAGCATCGGTCGTGATGAACTCGTTGGTCTTGGGATCGAGCGGCGTGTTGGCCGGCGCGATGACGTGCTTCTCTTCCTCGTCAGCGGTCATCCAGTCGATCTGGTCGGTGGCAACGCCGTTCTCGACGCGACGGAACGGGGCCTCAATGAAGCCATACTCGTTGACGCGGGCGTAGAGGGCGAGCGAGCCGATCAGGCCGATGTTGGGGCCTTCGGGGGTCTCGATCGGGCACATGCGGCTGTAGTGCGAGTTGTGAACGTCGCGGACGGCCGTCGGCACGTTGGTGCGGCGGCTGGAGCCCGACTTGTGGCCGGCAAGACCGCCAGGGCCGAGTGCGGACAGACGGCGCTTGTGGGTCAGACCGGTCAGGGGGTTTGCCTGGTCCATGAACTGCGAGAGCTGCGAGGAACCGAAGAACTCCTTGATGGAGGCCACGATCGGACGGATGTTGATGAGCGACTGCGGGGTGATCTCGTCGATGTCCTGGGAGCTCATGCGCTCACGGACGACGCGCTCCATACGGCTCATGCCGATACGGAACTGGTTGGCGACGAGCTCGCCGACGGTGCGAATGCGGCGGTTGCCAAAGTGGTCGATGTCGTCGACCTTGAAGCCCTGCTCGCCAGCAGCGAGGGACAGCAGGTAGCGCAGCGTAGCGACGATATCCTCGTCGGTGAGCACCGTGACCTCTTCCTCGGTGGTGAGATTGAGCTTCTTGTTGACCTTGTAGCGACCGACGCGGGCCAGATCGTAGCGCTGCGGGTTGAAGAGCAGGCCCTCGAGCAGGCTGCGGGAAGCATCCACGGTGGGAGGCTCGCCCGGGCGCAGGCGACGGTAGATCTCGATAAGAGCATCCTCGCGGGTAAGGGCGGTATCGCGCTCGAGGGTACGCTTGATCACATCGGAGTTGCCGAGCAGCTCGATGATATCGTCGTTGGTGACGGCGATGCCAAGGGCGCGCAGGAACATCGTGGCGCTCTGCTTGCGCTTACGGTCGATGGAGACCATGAGCTGGTCGCGCTTGTCGACCTCAAACTCGAGCCAGGCACCGCGGGACGGGATGATCTGAGCCTTGTAGATCTGCTTGCCCGAATCCATCTCGGAGCTGTAGTACACGCCCGGGGAGCGGACGAGCTGCGAGACGACGATACGCTCGGTACCGTTGATGATGAAGGTGCCCTGATCGGTCATCATGGGGAAGTCGCCCATAAAGACGAGCTGCTCCTTGATCTCGCCGGTCTCCTTGTTGGTGAGACGGACGTCAGTCAGAAGCGGGGCCTGATAGGTCATGTCCTTCTCGCGGCACTCCTCGACGGTGTGCGCGGGGTCGCCGAACTGATGCTCGCCGAAGGTAACCTCGAGAACATGGTTCTGACTCTGGATGGGGCTGGATTCCTTGAACGCCTCACGAAGGCCCTCGTCCTTAAAACGCTCAAAGGATTCCCTCTGAACAGAGATAAGGTTGGGGAGCTCCATGGCCTCCGGGATTTTCCCGAAGCTGACGCGCTTGCGCTCAGTGGCAGTGTATGCGTAGGTCACCAGGTTTTTCCTCCTTCACGGAAATGCTCGGTGGATTGGCGAGGCATAGCTTCGCCAGTTATCGCAACCTAATAGTTTATCAGGTACCGACCGTTGAGCAAGAAAAGCCTTGACGTGATTGAGTTTTTGGAGTAGCAAAGTTTTTCGACAGAAAACATGCAGGTAGATGGATGTGCATCGAACACCTGTTCATATATTTTCTGTGAACAGAGGGTTAGCAATCGCAGCTCTTATAAAAAAACGGGCGCGAACCGAAGTCCGCACCCGTAAATGTCGATGCCCGAAGGCTTACTTACGCATCAAACCGCCGCGCTCGTCGATGGCATCCCAGAAGGCGCCGGCAAAGCGAGGATCGCTTGCAGCCATGAGGGCGTTGGTGGCCATCCAGCCAGACGGGGTACCGGTATCGTAGCCCGACAGCGGGTCGATGACGACGGCGTACATGGCCTCGCGGTCGAGCGAGCGGGCCATGGCGTCGGTCAGCTGGATCTCGCCGCCCTTACCGGCCTGCTGATCGGCCAGCAGGTCCATGACCAACGGGCTCAGCAGGTAGCGACCGACGATGTACAGGTTGGACGGAGCCGCCTCGGGAGCGGGCTTCTCGACCAGGCCGCCGATGCGCCAAACGGCACCGGGCTCGTCGTCGGCGGCATTCTCGAAGCCCTCGAGAGCGCCCACGCGATCGCCGGCGATAACGCCATAGCGGCTGACTTCCTCGGGAGCGCACGCGGCAACGGCGATAACAGAAGCGCCACCGTGCTCCTTGGAGACGGCAAGCATCTTGTCACAGATGTCGCGGTTGGGCACAACGTAGTCGCCCAGAAGAACCAGGAAGTTCTCCCCTGCCACAGCGTCGGCGGCAGAGCGAATGGCGTGGCCAAGGCCCTTGGGCTCGTACTGATAACGGAAGTCGACCGGCATACCACCAGCATGGGCGACGGCGTCGGCATAAGCATCCTTGCCACGCTCGCGAAGCAGGTTCTCGAGCGAGCGATCGGGCTGGAAGTAGCTCAGCAACTCGGGCTTGCCAGGAGAGGTGACGATAATAGCATCGTCGACCTCATCGGGGTCGAGCGCCTCCTCAACGACGTACTGGATGACCGGTTTGTCGAGCACCGGCAGCATCTCTTTGGGCGTGCACTTGGTGCCAGGCAGAAAACGCGTGCCAAGACCGGCGGCGGGGATGATTGCCTTCATGTTATTCAAGGATCCTTTCGCAGGCGCAGGATGCGCCCTGTGCGTGCGGCACGGCGGCCGCAGACCAAATTGCGATACTGAAGTATCTTACCGCCGGAGACATACGTCGCCGTAAGGCAAACGCAATTCTTCAGCAGGTCAACGCAAATTATTGCTCGAATGATGCAATTTTACGCCCCAGCGGTAACGGGATTGGCACGGCGAAGACAGCGGTGTTCTGCGTGCCGAGCAATGGGAATGAGGGGCCAAAACAAAAAAGACGGGGCTCGCAATGCGAACCCCGTCTGCAAAGAAATCTGGCGAGAAAGCCTGATTACTTGAGGGTGACAGCAGCGCCAGCAGCCTCGAGCTTCTCCTTGGCAGCCTCGGCGTCCTCCTTCTTGGCACCCTCGAGAACAGCCTTGGGAGCGCCCTCGACGACCTCCTTGGCCTCCTTCAGGCCAAGGTTGGTGAGCTCACGGACGGCCTTGATGACCTGGATCTTGTTGTCGCCGAAGCCCTCGAGCACGACGTCAAACTCGGTCTTCTCCTCGGCCTCAGCAGCGCCAGCAGCGGGAGCGGCGACAACGGCGGCAGGAGCAGCGGCGGAAACGCCGAAGGTGTCCTCGATAGCCTTAACGAGCTCGGAAGCCTCGAGAAGGGTCATTTCCTTAAGAGCATCGATGATCTCATCGGTGGTAAGCTTAGCCATTTCTAAGTCCTTTCGGTTTCCGTGCAGATGCACGGAGATCAGTTAAAACACGACGCGAATGCGTCAGGGGTGCGGCGTTGCCGCCGCGGGTGAAAACAGCGACTAGGCTGCCTTCTGCTCGGAGACCTGCTGGATCGAACGAGCGAGACCAGAGGAAACGCCGTTGACGCAGACAGCGATGTCGCGAGCGAAACCGGAGATGAGACCGGCGATCTGGCCGAGAAGCTGATCCTTGGTGGGCAGCTCGGCGATAGCCTTAACATCATCAGCGGAAACGGCCTTGCCGTCGGAGATACCGCCCTTGATCTCAAGGACGCCCTTGGACTTAGCAGAGAAGTCCTTAAGGGCCTTAGCGGCCTCGACCGGCTCGGACTCGTAGAACACATAAGCGACGGGGCCGGCGAGGATCTCGTCGAGCTCGGGCTGCTCCTGGTTCTTGAGAGCGATCTTGACCAGGTTGTTCTTGTAGACCTTCATCTCGGCGCCGCACTCGCGAAGCTGATGACGCAGCTCCTGAGCCTGCTTAACCGTCAGACCGTTGTAGTTGACGACGAACAGACCGGCGTTCTCGGCGATACGGGACTCGATCTCTGCAACCTTGTCGATTTTGTACTGCTGGGGCATGAATTACACCTCCTCGAATTCTTTCCGGGCACGGTCCGCCACAAGGACGTGACGGGGGCATGTCCAAAAAGAAAGCCCCCGCGCTGCATGAGCGACGGGGGCGAGAAGACATATCTACTCGACCACCTCGGCTGGCGGGATATCCCATTAAGCTCGCGGGCGATGCCCGTTTGCGCCGGCTGTCTCTGGCAGCGGATTCGTGCGTGAACCGAAAGTATTATGGCGGGGACCCCGGCGTCGGTCAACGGAAAACCTGGCTGCACACAATTCCACCATCCAGCCGCGCCGCCGAAGGCCGGGCGCAAGGTTTTCGCTCGGTCAGGTCCTGGGCTCGCTCGGAAAGCACATTAAGTGCTTTCCGGCTCGTGCGGAATCTACGAAAACCTTGCGCCCGGCCTTCGGCGGCGCGGCCTGCGGTGACTTTGGGGCAGCCAGGTTTTCCGTTGAGCGACGCGCCCCACGCATAATCCTTAATGTCGGTGGGCTGATGTGTTGCGTCCCCGATGGCTATAAGGTTGAAATGAAGGTGGACAGGCGATTTAGGCCTTCGTCCAGATCTTGGTCGGAAACGCAATAGCTGAGACGGACGTGGCCTTCGGTTCCGAAGCAGTCTCCGGGGACTAGGGCTACGTTTGCCTCTTTGATGGCTTTGATGCAGAAGTCTTCGCTGGTTAGGCCGTACTGTTTGATGCTGGGGAAGGCGTAGAAGGCTCCTGCCGGTTCCACTACGTCGAGTCCCATGGCGCCTAAGGCTGCGAGCACGCGTTCGCGGCGAGCTTGGTAGACTTTGAGCATGGGGGTTGGGTCGACGGTCAGGGCTCGGGCCGCGGCGTCCATCTCAAAGGAGACGGCGCTCGATACTAAGTATTGGTGGGCCTTTGCGATCTCGGCGATGACGGGGGCTGCGGCTGCGAGCCAACCTAAGCGCCAGCCGGTCATGGCCCAGGGCTTGGAGAAGCTCTCGATGACCACCGTCTGCTCGCGTAGCTCCGGGTGGCGCTGGGCAAATCGCTCGTAGCCGTCCACGTAGACCAGGCGGCTATATACGTCGTCGCAGACCACGTAGATGCCCGCCTGCTCCGCCACGTGTGCCACGGCGTCGAGCGACGCCGCGTCGAGGATGCAGCCCGTAGGATTGTTGGGCGTGCAGATGACGATGGCCTTGGTCGCCGGCGTCACGCAGGCACGAAGCGCCTCCTCATCAATCTGGAATTGCGCAGGCTCCGTATCCAAATAGACCGCATTGGCGTGGTTGGCCACGACGATGCTCTCGTACAGGCCAAAGGCCGGCGTGGGGATGATGACCTCGTCGCCGGGGTTGAGCATAGCCATGAATGTTGCCGACAGGGCCTCGGTCGCGCCGTCGGTCAAGATGACCTCGTCGGCCGAAAACGTAAGGCCCGCGTCCCCCATGTAGGCAGACAACGCCTCACGCAGGGCGGGGCGACCGTTGTTGGGCGGATAGTGCGTGTCACCGCGGTCCAGTGCGGCAGTCACCTCGGCGCTAATCACATCGGGCGTGGGAAAATCGGGCTCGCCGAGCGCAAGCGCAATGCATCCCGGATGCTGAGCAGCGAGCGCGTTGATTCGGCGGATGCCGGAGGGCTTGAGCGTGGCAAGCGAGGTATTCATGGGCAGGCGCATGGCGTTCCTTTCGTAAGGGTTGCACTAGGATAGCGCGGCGAGGCGCCGCCAGACGGTGTAACCTAAACGGAAACCAACCGGAAAGGAGGCGGCATGGAGACGATCGCGCGCTGCGATGTACCAAAAACACTGCATAACATCGCTTTTGTCAGTATTCCCGAGAGCGCCGATCTTGAGTTTTTGCTTTGGGACCTGCAGGATGCCATCGCCGCCTATGCTCAGCTTTCTGGCACCACACTCCCCCACCCGGTCGATTTGAAGGCGGATGATGCCGGTGCAGCCGATGGCATGGTGCTCGCCATTGAAGATGTGGCTGACGATGAGACGTTGACAGCTATCGAGCAGGCGCTTGAACGCTTTGGCGGTACGGGAACGCGCGTCTATGCCGCGATTCGAGCCGCACAAGAGGGCGCGAAGCAGGCGCGCGGGACCGCCGTTCGTCTGCACAAGGCATGTGAGTGCCACGACCAATTGTGGTGTGGCGGCGTTGTCGTCTGTGCCGGCAGCGGTATTGCGGCGCTTCGCCACTCCCCGCGTATGGGCCTCTTGCGCCGGCCATTTTCCGAAGCGATGGATAAGCTTGTGGGCGCCGTTCGCATGGGCTGCTCCATTGAGTATGCGCAGCTGCTTGGCGGTGGCAATGCCGGTGGCGTCGATGCCGACGGCATGGTGCGCGCCAGGCCCGCGCTGCCCGCACCGATATGGCATGCCATCATGAAACGCCTCGGCAGCCGCGCCTAATCAGATATCTAAATTACAGAGCGCCCCATTCAACGGCCTCGCGCCAGCGCTCGACAAGGCGTTCCAGGCGCCATGCCGCATTGGCGGGACTTGTCGACGGCAGAACGATGGCCGGTAGCCCGGTGCGTTCTTGTAGATAGCGCTTGTAGAGCCGGCCAGCTGTACCGCCGTTGCATATCACCTGCTCAATGGGAGCCATGTCGGTAATGCACTCGATATGTGCCGGCACAACGTTTTTAATGCTGGCATCACTCGAGCCCTTAATGTCGCAGCTCTCAATCACATCCCACAGGGCTACGCCGCCGTTCAGCAGCATGGCCCGCTTGGCGGCAATCGAGACGTCGAGCGTCGCGGGCTCACCGCTTGCCAAAGGGTCGCCCTCGTTGGGCGGCACGGGCACACCGAGGCACGCGGCCATCACGCGCCAAAAGCGATTCTGAGGATTGCCGTAATAAAAGGCATTGGCGCGCGAAAGCACCGAGGGAAACGACCCCAGCACCAAAACGCGCGAGCGCTCGTCAAACACGGGCTCAAACCCATGCTCAATATGTTGATAGCCCTCGTCGGACGCAGCCACGATCTAGACCCTCAACAGATAGCGCACCTCGTAGGGTGCAAGCTCAAGAGAGCCCGGCAGCTCGACCGTGGGAGCATCGTCGGCAAGCAGGTCGACGAAGGAGCCGTTGAGTTCGCCGGCTCCAAAGGTATAGGGCTCGTTCACGGCATTGACCGCCACAAGCACCGTCACGTCGTCGCAGGCGCGCTCGAACAGCAGCTGCTTGTTCTGGATCACCACGTTGCGATAGGCACCGTAGTTGAGAGCACGGGCCGCCACGTCGTCGGCCGAGCGCAGGTGCGTGAGCTGCTTGATGAAAGCCGTCAGCTCGTTGGGCGCAGGCTCATCGAGCGCAGGTCGCAGCGTCCAGTCGCCATCGGGGCCGCCCTTTTCGCCAGCAATTCCCCACTCGCTGCCGTAGTAGACGCACGGGATGCCCGGAATGCCAAAGAGCATGCCATAGGCGGGACGCAGGCACGACTTGTCGGTAAGGATGCTCGCCAGGCGCGGCACGTCATGGTTGTCGACAAACGACAGCAGGTGCTTGCCACGGTAGATGCACCAGGGGTCGCCGCCAAACTGACGGTGCAGCGAATGGGCGATCTCGAACATGTTGACCGAGTTAAAGCTGGAGCACAGGCCCTTGTAGCACTCGTAGTTGGTGCAGGAGTCGAGCATCTCGTCGTTGACGATCTGATTGTAGTCGCCGTGGAGCGTCTCGCCGATCAGCACAAAGTCGGGCTTGAGCTCACGGGTAAAGGCGTACAGGCGGCGCATGAAGTCGCGGTCGAGCATATAGGCGACGTCCAAGCGCAGACCGTCGACGCCAAAGACCTCGGCCCAACGGCGCACGGACTCGAGCAGGTAATCGACCACGGCGGGATTTTGCAGGTTGAGCTTCACAAGCTCAAAATGGCCTTCCCAGCCCTCGTACCAAAAGCCGTCGCCATAGCAGGAATCGCCGTCAAAGCTAATGTGGAACCAGTCCTTGTACGGCGAGTCCCACTTACGCTCCTGCACATCGCGGAAGGCCCAAAAGCCGCGACCGACGTGGTTGAAGACGGCGTCGAGCACCACGCGGATGCCGTGGGCATGCAGCGTCTCACACACGGCGGCAAAGTCGGCATCCCCACCCAGGCGACGGTCGATGTGACGCAGACTGCGCGTATCGTAGCCGTGGCTATCAGACTCGAGCGGCGGGTTGATGAGTACAGCGCCAATACCAAGTTTCTGCAGGTAGTCGGCCCATTGGGCGATTTTCATGATGGGCGCATCGGGGTTGGGCGCGGCGTTAGCAGCCTGGGCGAGCTCATCCTCGGCAACGGGCGCGACGTTTTCGCGCGGAGCCCCGCAAAAGCCCAGCGGATAGATCTGGTAGAACGTCGTCTCATATGCCCACATAGCAGCCTCCCGGTAAGCTCAACACAACGACATCCATTGTATGCCCGGCTTGTATCCTCTTCCCCAAAATAAGTTGCGGTGGAATAGTTCCTGCTTGGGCCTTCAGAGGCCTTAAACAGGAACTATTCCACCGCAACTGATGAGGGGACGTGATTAGGCGACGGGCTTTGCGCGGCGTATGGCCGGGAATAGCACCGTAATAGCGAGGATGACGCCTACGACGGCGATTGCGCCACCTGCGCAGCCGATCCAGGCGATACCGGGGCCTGAAACCACGGCTCCGCCGATCGCGGTACCCGTGCCGATACCGAGGTTGAACAGGCCCGAGAAGATCGACATGGCGACGGCCGACGAGTCCGCCGGCGTGTACTTGATGAGCTCGGCCTGGAACGCCACGTTAAAGGCCGTGGCGCAGCAGCCCCACAGCGCGCAAACGGCAAGAACCGCGGTGAGCGACGACGCGGCAGGACCCATAAGTAGCAAGGCGACCGGCACTCCGGAGAGCGTGATCGCAAGGAACGGAAAACGGTGCCCATCGAACAGGCGGCCAAACAACCAGCTTCCGAGCAGACCAGAGCAGCCAAACGCCGTCAACGTCATGGTGATGGCGCTTGCGTCGACATGCGCGACCTGAGCCAGGAACGGCTCGATATAGCTATAGCCCGCGTAATAGCCGGTCGCCATGAACACCGTGACCACATAGAGCGCGATCAGGAACGGGTTCTTGAGCAGCTCGGGCAGCTGCTTGAGCGTAAAACGCTCGCCCGCCGGCATGGCCGGGAACACGGTCGCCTGGTAGACGACCGCGATGGCCGAGAGGACCCCGACCACGGCAAACGTCATGCGCCAGCCCACGGCCAAGCCAATAGCGCGACCGAGGGGCAGACCAAAGATCTGCGCGATGGACGAGCCCGTAGCGATCATGCTGATGGCGAGCGCGCCGTGGCGAGTGTCGACCAGGCGCGAGGCCATAATCGAGGCGACTGACCAGAACACGGCATGTGCGCAAGCGACCACCAGGCGCGCGCAGACCAGGATGGGATAGGTCGGCGCCACAGCGGACAGGAACTGACCGAGCGAGAACACGGCCAGCACGCCCAGCAGCATCCGCTTGAACTCAAAGCGCGAGGCGAACACCATGAGCGGCAGCGACAGCAGCATGACGCCCCAGGCATAGACCGAGATCATGATGCCCGCCTGGGCCTCGGTGAGCGAGAACGACGCGGCGATATCAGTCAAAAGGCCGATGGGCATAAACTCCGACGTGTTGAACACGAACGCACAGCAGGTGAGCCCGACGAGTGGGAGCCACTGCTTGAGCGTGATGCCGTCTTGCTTTGTTTGAGCCATATAGGAAAACCTCTCCGATTGTCTTGGGCGGTGGGCGATTATATAGCAACGGCCCCGCATCCGTCAGTACAGATGCGGGACCGTAATCAACTCAATACACAGAGGTTGCGCCGTCAATAAATAACTAAGCCAAACCCAGCAATATGCCCGCCGAATGCACGACAAACGCCACGATCCAGGCGACCGTCACCTGAAACGCGAACACAGCAACGGCGTAGCGCGCGCCCAGCTCGCTCTTGACGGCGCCGATGGACGCCACGCAGGGCGGGTACAGCAGCGTAAAGACCAGGAACACGTAAGCAGTAAACGGCGAAAACATGGTTGACAGCACCGCGGGCGACGTTGCGCCCAAAAGCACCGTGAGGGTCGAGATGACGCTTTCCTTGGCGATGAGTCCCGTGACGAGCGCCGTCGAGGCGCGCCAGTCGCCAAAACCGAGCGGGGTCAACACCGGCGCGATGATGCTACCCAGACCGGCAAGCAGACTCTGCGACTGATCGGCGACCACATTAAAGCGGATATCGAACGTCTGAAGGAACCAGATGACCACGGTAGCGGCAAAGATAATGGTAAAGGCCTTGGTAATAAAGTCCTTGGCCTTATCCCATGCCAGCATCACCGTTGTCTTGACGCTCGGCAGGCGGTAGTTGGGAAGCTCCATGATAAACGGCACCGGGTCGCCCTTAAATGCCGTACGGTTGAGCACCAAAGCCGCAATGCAACCAACCGCAATACCAATCAGATAGAGCGAGACCATGGCGGGAACCGTCGCCTGTGGGAAAAACGCCCCGCACAGCAGACCGTAGACCGGCAACTTGGCCGAGCAGCTCATGAACGGCGTGAGCATGACCGTCATCTTGCGGTCATGCTCGGATGGGAGCGTACGGGTCGACATGATAGCCGGCACGGTACAGCCAAAACCGACGAGCATAGGCACGAAGCTGCGGCCCGACAGGCCAAAGCGACGCAGCACCTTATCCATGACAAAGGCCACGCGTGCCATGTATCCGGAGTCTTCCAGAATGGAGAGGAACAAGAAGAGCACGACGATAATCGGAAGGAAGGTCAGCACGCTGCCCACGCCCGTAAGCACGCCATCGACAGCCAGCGAGCGCACCACGTCGTTGGTTCCGAACGCCTTGAGGCCCGCATCGGCCGAGGCGATGATGACAGCGATGCCGTCCTCCATGAGCCCCTGCAACGCCGCGCCGATCACGCCAAACGTCAGCCAAAAGACGAGACCCATGATCACCAGGAACGCCGGGATGGCCGTGTAGCGACCCGTCAGGATGCGGTCAATCTTGACGGAGCGCACGTGCTCGCGGCTCTCGTGCGGCTTGACGACGCAACGCCCGCACACGTCGCCGATAAAGCCGAAGCGCATGTCAGCCAGCGCAGATAGACGGTCGGTGCCGGCCTCGCCCTCCATTTGGCTAATGATGTGCTCGATGGCGTCGAGCTCGTTGCGGTCCAGGTGAAGCGCCTCGGTCACCAGCTCGTCGCCCTCAACCAGCTTGGTCGCCGCAAAACGCACGGGAATGTGCGCCGTCGCGGCATGGTCCTCGATAAGGTTGGCGATGCCGTGAATGCAGCGATGCAGCGCGCCGCCGTCCGGACCATCGGGCGCGCAGAAGTCCAGGCGACCGGGACGCTCGCGGAACCGCGCCACGTGCAAGGCATGATCCACCAACTCGCCAATACCCTCGTTGCGGGCAGCACTAATGGGAACAACAGGCACGCCCAGCAGGCTCTCGAGCAGGTTGACGTCCACGGCGCCGCCGTTGGCCGTCACCTCGTCCATCATGTTGAGCGCGATGACCATGGGTCGATCGAGCTCCATAAGCTGCAGCGTCAGGTAAAGGTTACGCTCGATGTTGGTGGCGTCGATGATATCGATGATGGCGTCGGGGTGCTCATCCAGGATAAACTGGCGGCTTACGATCTCCTCGCCCGTGTACGGCGACAGAGAGTAAATGCCGGGCAGATCAGTGACGCTCGCCTCGGGGTGGTTGCGGATGGCGCCATCTTTGCGGTCGACCGTCACGCCAGGAAAGTTACCGACATGCTGGTTGGAGCCCGTCAGCTGGTTGAACAGCGTGGTCTTGCCGCAGTTTTGGTTGCCGGCGAGGGCAAAATGCAGCGGTGCGCCCTCGGGCACGGCCGTCTTTGCCGCGCGGGGCGAATACGTCCCCTCGCCCAGGGCCGGATGCTCCGTCGTGCCGATTGCGGCGTTAGCGCGCGGACCCGTATCGGTGTCGTGAATGCCCACGAGCTCGATGCGAGCGGCATCGTCCTTGCGCAGCGTCAACTCGTAGCCGCGTAGGCGAATCTCGAGCGGGTCGCCCATGGGGGCGTACTTCATCATGGTGACTTCGGTGCCCGGCGTTAGGCCCATGTCCAAAATATGCTGTCGGAGTGCCTGGTCGTCCGATGCCACCGATGCGACAACGGCGTCCTTTCCAATCTCGAGTGTATCGAGTCTCACGTCCGCGTTCCTCCCCCAGCGCCCACAGGGCGTTGCATTTTGTTTATCTTGGCTAACCGTTTGCCATGGCTAACCATTTAACCACGCATGATAGCGCGAACACACACCGATGTTCAATCGATAGATTGGTGCAAGGGGGATTCCGGGCCGTGGTTTCCCCGAGGACCGAAAGCCGCCCGCCCCCTCGACAAAATGATCCATTCCCTTCGCCGCATGCAAAACAACCAAGGAGTGTCCCAAGGCGCCGGCACAACAGGAACGTCCCCAGCTGCCGGCAGCATTTCGCCGCAACAGCAAAGGCCCGCGCTGGCAACAAATGTCACCTGCGCGGGCTTGGTGGGCGCTCACATAGGCACGTTATAGAGACCCACATCAGCTATGGAATGCCAAGTAGCACCGATACGCAATGCCCGCCGGCTTACCAAGCAATGAAACTCGCCATAGCCTTAGACAATCGGCGCAATGCCGGCAAAGTGCAGATACAGCGAAATGATTGCCACGACAATGACCACCGCTGCGATCAGCTTGTCGTGCAGATGCGGAAGCACCGGCTTACCGCGGCCTCGCTCGCCCAGCATATAGACGGGAATGGCCGGAGCAAAAAGGATCGTCGTGATCATAACGCCCTGAAGACCCGTCGACCACACCAGGAACAATGTGTAGATGAAGCCGAAGCGAGCTTTGCCGACGCTTGGCGCATGCGGCCCGTCCAGATGCTCGTTCTTCCAGCCAATCACCATGTAATAGGCAGCCGAGCAAACATACGGAACCAGAATCGTATTGACTGCGCAGCTATAGAAGAACTGATAGGTGCTCGCCGCCACATACGACACGATCAAGAAGAGTTGCGTAATGCCGGAGCTCACGAGAACCGTTACCACCGGGGCATCGTGTTTGTTCGTCTTGGCAAACGCCAGAGGGAAGGACCCCTGGCGCGCTGCCTCGAACGGCGTCTCGGATGCAATGATGACGTAGCCCAGCATCGCGCCGACCAGTGAGAGAATAACGCCAAGGTTTACGATGGCAGCGCCAACAGGACCGATTGCGCACTCGAGAATTCCCGCCATGGAGGGCGTTGCGAGCTGTGCCATCTCCTCGCGCGGCATAATGCCGAGTGACAGCATCGAGATGATCAGATACAGCGTGAACACAGCCGCGAATCCAAGTGCCGTCGAGCGGCCGACGTCACGCACGTACTTTGCACGGCCCGAGATAACGACAGCGCCCTCGATGCCCGTGAAGACCCAGACAAGGGCGATCATGGTCGAGACAACCTGCTCGCCAAAGCCAGGACCAGCCGGCTCTCCCCAGAAGTTGTCCATAAAGATATCGACGTTGAACTTGCCCAGGAGCACGATGCTCAGCACAAAGAGTCCCAGCGGCACCAGCTTCGCCAACGTAACGATCGTGTTAATGCCCGCAGCCTCCTTAACGCCACGAAGCACAAGGGCGGTAAGGAACCACAAAAACACACTGGCGCAGACGATGGAAAGCAAGTTGTTGCCCGCGCCAAACGCAGGGAAGAAATAGCCCAGCGCGCTAAACAGCAAGAGCGCAAAGCTCACGTTGGAAAGACATGCGCTGATCCAGTAGCCCCAGGCGGAGTTGAATCCAATGTAATCGCCAAAACCGGCCGCAGCGTATGCATAGATGCCGCCGGTCAGGTCGGGACGGGCCTGAGACAAACCGTTGAACACCATCATCAGCGCAAAGACGCCAATAAAGCAAATTCCCCACGAGACGATAACTGCACCGGTATTTGCCCCGCCCGCTGCCATATCGCCGGCAAGCGAGAAGATGCCGCCACAAATACTGGCGGTAATGACCATCATGGTCAGACGAAAGAGATCGAGGCCATTAGGGTCGATAATCTCGTCGTTTTGAGCTTTAGAGGCCATTGTATGTGCACCCCCTTCATCATGTGATCGGACGAAAGATGGCCCGGACGTCCCGAATCGGGTGCCGGGCCATCGGTCAAGCGATCATCAGACTGTTACAGCTATCGCGTTAGAAGCGCAGCGACAGGCAAGAAAGGCCGCCGTCGACCTTGCGATACTCGGAGGTATCGACGACGAGCGTCTTGTAGCCCAGATCCTGCACGGCCTTGAGCACGGTCGGATAGCCCTCGGCGACGATGACCGTACCGTTGACCCAGATGCAGTTGGCGCCGTAAGCCTCGTCCTCGGGCACGACGATCTTGTTGTACTGGGCAAAGTCGGGTTTATCGATAAACTCACCGGAGACGAGCATGTTGTTGTCCTCGATGTAGTTGACGCCCGTCTTGAGGTGCAGGACCTCCTCCAGCGGAACCTCGGAACCCTCGAGGCCCCAGCCCTCGAGAATCTCGCAGAACTGGCGGATGCCCTCTTCGTTGGTGCGAGCGGAGCGACCGACGTAGAAATGGTCGCCGACCATCATGACGTCGCCGCCGTCGAGCGTGCCCGGAGAAACGATGTGCTTGACATGCTCGTCGTCAAAGAAGCGACGGACGGCCGGCTCGATCTCGTCCTTCTCGCCGTTGCGGCTATCGGCGCCGGGGTTGGTAATGATGGCGCCGCAGCGAGTGATAACGGCCGGATCTTCGACGAAGCAGCTGTCAGGATACTGCTCGAGTGCCGGCAGCACCGAGACATCCACGCCGCACTGCTCGAGCGCATGCTCGTAATCGTAGTGCTCCTCGATGGCGCGCTCGTAGATGGGCTGGCCAAGCTCGGGGGCACTCGTGATGCCATTGCTCAGGGACTTGCCGGGGCGGCGGATGATGACGTGGCTGAACTTGGTCATGATGATCCTCCTTGGATCTCTTAGCAGAGAGCGGGACTTCTTCGCGCCCGCCTTCCTTTCGATGGCTTTATCTTAGTGCGGTTTTCCTGTTTTGTATATTGTATACAATACTGAACGGTAGATATTCATCGGTAAGCGTATTCTTACGTATCGGCGCAAAGTAGCACGATTTAGCTGGTCGTTCTATAATTCAATTGAGCTATTCAAGCGAAACGTATTTAATTTTAGAAATATACAGTTAAGGAACATAAGCTCATGGAAACGCTCAGAAGGCCCCTGAAGGACCACGTATACGACTATATTTCGAGCCGTATTGACGCCGGCGAGTTGTCCGCCGGCGACCGGCTGAGCGAGCAGACGATCTGCGATGCCATGGGCGTGTCGCGCACGCCGGTCCGCGAAGCGCTCATCCAGCTGGCAAGCGATGGCTACCTGGACAATCTCCCCCGCCGCGGATTCCGCGTCCGTGGGTTCGATCAGCAAAACGCCGTTGAAGTCTTTGAGATTATGGGACCGCTCGACGGGCAGGCCGCATATCTCTCCTGTCCGAACCTAACCGACGATGACATTACGCAGCTGAAATTTCTCGTCGGCTCTATGGACCTCGCGATCCAAGGCGGTCTCATCCGAAAGTACGACGACATTCAGCGAGACTTTCATCTGACGTACTTCAACCGCTGCGGCAACGACCGTCTGCGCGATATGATCTCGCAGCTCGAGCGCTGCTTTATCAAGCGCGATTACGAGACTGTCGACCAGGAGACGGCGTGCAAACTGCTCAACAAAGCCAACAACGAACATGCCCATATTCTTGAGTTGTTCGAAGCACGAGATGCGACGGGCGTGCGCGACTACGTTCGCGATGTCCATTGGAACACAGAAAACGCCCAGTTCACCGTCTGGTAGGGAAGCAACAAGGGACAACGTCGGTCTTAAACCTTGGCGCCAGCACCGCCCAAACTGATCCGTTTTCCTCCGTCCCCAAGGGATCATTCTTTTGACACCGACAGCGAAAGCCCGCCAGAGCGAACAAGGTGCCTTGAAACGAGGCGGCATTGACCTTCTGGTCATGCCACCGAAGCTGAAAGGCAGATTGCCGCTCTGGCGGGCTTGCAGCGTCAAGTGGTTGCGGCGTGTGGTAAAACGCCGCAACTAAAACCCGTGGCGCTCCAGGAAGCGGAAGGCTAGGCGGATCCAGGGACGGACTGCCACCTGCTTGTCCTCGTTGTCGACCGCGGTGTTGGCGTTGCCGAGCGAAAGGCCGTGGCCGCCCTGGTCAAAGACGTGCATCTCGCATGCGACGCCCTCCTCGGCCATGCGCTGCGCAAACGGATAGACCTGCGCGATCGGCGCCGTCTTGTCATCGGACACGCCCCACACAAAGGTCGGCGGCATCTGGCGCGAAACATGTGTGGAGGGGCAGATATCGGCCAGGTGCTCGTCAGTTGCCTCGCCACCCGTCACCATCGACAGGTAGTCGTTGAGCAGATCGCGCCCCGTCTTGCCGCCCGTCTTGGGCACACGTAAGTCAATGCGCGGATCGCGCGTCTGCATGTCGCGCACATAGGCAAAGTCGAGCAGCGGATAGCCCAGCACCACGGCATCGGGACGAATGTCGTCCGGACGCGCCCCTGCCAGGCCCGCGAAGGGACCGGTCTTCCACTGTGTCGCCAGCGAGGCGCAGATCATACCGCCCGCAGAAAAGCCCACAACGCACACGCGCTTGGGATCGACATGCCACTCGTCGGCATTCGCACGAACCGTGGCGACCATCTTGGCAAGATCTGCCTGGGGGTGCGGAAAGCTCACGTCACCCGTGCCACTCGTCACATAGTTGAGCACAAAGGCCTGGTAACCGTGATCCAAAAACGCAAACGCCACGGGATCCTGTTCATGCGGGGCGATATGCGTAAACGCACCTCCGCCGCAGATAATCACGGCAGGGCGGCGGCCATTCGGTTTATCGGGCAGCGGCTCGGCACCCAAATACGTAAACGTCGCTGGATATTCCTCGGTCGGCTCCTCGCCCCACAGCGCGTGGTTCTCGACAATCATATGTGCTCCCTTCGCGCAAATTATGCGCCCTTGTTTTTCGTCTTCAAGCGTACCCCACTTGAGCCCGTGGCACAGAAACACTTCAGCAACAAGCTTCCCATCAACTGATATATCACATAATCCCAGCTCAGGACCATCGCTGAGCAGCGTAGAATAGGGGACGTTGACCAAGCCGCGAAACGCATATGAAACGTTTCCGGCAAACCAAACGCGCGATATGCGCCTATTTAAGTTGGAGGCAACTATGGGTCTGCTCGATTCGCTTAAGTCCACCTTCACCTCGACGGGCGAGGCGTCCGTTCCGCCCGCAGCAAGCTTCGCCACCCGCGAAGGCGTCATCTATGCCCCCGTCAACGGCGTGCTCGTCAACCTGAACGAGGTCCCCGACGAGACGATCGCCTCGGGCATGCTTGGCCAGGGCTATGGCATCGAGCCCATTACCGGCACTATCTATGCGCCCGCCAACGGCCGCATCGGCGCTACCACCGTCACCAACCACTCCATTGGCATGATCACCGAGGACGGTCTTCGCGTATTCATCCATGTTGGCCTGGGCACCGTGGAAATGAACGGCAAGGGTTTTGCCCGCTTTGTCGAGATGGGCGATGTGGTCAAGGCAGGCCAGCCGCTCATCAGCTTCGACCGCGAGGCCATTAAGGCCGCTGGCCACGAGGACATCGTGACCGTCATCGTCTCCGAGCTCGATCGTCTTAAGAGCATCGACCATGTCGGCGAGTCTGGAACGCTTATCGGCGGCAACCCGCTCGTCAAGCTTGGCGACCCGCTGCTGGTTGCCAAGACCAAGTAGTCAGGCCCCGTGCCACACAGCCAAAAGGCACCTCGTCAAGCGCCCGCGACCATTTGGCCGCGGGCGCTTTTCGTTTGAAAAACCATCCCGCCAATGCCTTATCTGTATAGCCCAAATGAGCCGAGCTGCTAGAATATCGAACTGTATGGATAACTATCATTCAACCGTTATGGGAGGATACGTGAACCGCACCAAAATCGCGCAGCTCTACGCCGACGCCGAGTCGCTCGGCGGCCAGACCGTCACCGTCGCCGGCTGGGTCAAGTCCGTCCGCGACATGAAGAACTTTGGCTTTGTTACGCTCAACGACGGCAGCTGCTTCCGTGACCTGCAGGTCGTCATGAACCGCGAGGCGCTCGACAACTACGACGAGATCGCCCATCAAAACGTCTCGGCTGCCCTCATCTGCACCGGCATCGTCAAGCTGACCCCCGATGCGCCCCAGCCTTTCGAGCTTTCTGCCACCTCCATCGAGGTCGAGGGCGTCAGCGCCCCGGATTACCCGCTGCAGAAGAAGCGCGCAACCGTCGAGTTCCTGCGCACCCAGCAGCACCTGCGCCCGCGCACCAACCTGTTCCGAGCCGTGTTCCGCATCCGCTCTGTCGCGGCTGCGGCCATCCACCGCTTCTTCCAGGAGCAGGGCTTTGTCTACGTCAACACCCCTATCATCACCACGAGTGACTGCGAGGGCGCCGGCGAGATGTTCCGCGTGACCACGCTCGACCCCAAAAATCCGCCCCTCACCGAGTCCGGCGAGGTCGACTGGAGCCAGGACTTCTTTGGCAAGCACGCGAGCCTCACCGTGTCCGGCCAGCTCAACGCCGAGAACTTTGCCATGGCCTTTGGCGACGTGTACACCTTTGGCCCCACCTTCCGCGCCGAAAACTCCAACACCACGCGCCACGCCGCCGAGTTTTGGATGATCGAGCCCGAGATGGCCTTTGCCGATCTGAACGACTACATGGATAACGCCGAGGCCATGCTCAAGTACGTCCTCAAGGACGTCATGGCCACCTGCCCCGACGAGCTCAACATGCTCAACAAGTTTGTGGACAAGGGCCTGATCGAGCGCCTGGACCATGTCGCCAACTCCCACTTTGCCCGCGTCACCTATACCGAGGCCGTCGAAATCCTGGAGCAGGCCGTCGCCGCCGGCCACAAGTTTGACTACCCCGTGAGCTGGGGCATCGACCTGCAGACCGAGCACGAGCGCTTCCTGACCGAGGAGCACTTTAAGCGCCCGACCTTTGTAACCGACTACCCGGCAGAGATCAAGGCCTTCTATATGCGCATGAACGACGACGGCAAGACCGTCGCCGCCGCCGATTGCCTGGTGCCGGGCATCGGCGAGATCATCGGTGGCTCCCAGCGCGAGGAGCGCCTGGATCTGCTCGAGGCCCGTATCAAGGACCTGGGTATGAATCCCGAGCAGTACAAGTACTATCTGGACCTGCGCCGCTACGGTTCCTGCAAGCACGCCGGCTACGGTCTGGGCTTCGAGCGCTTGGTGATGTACCTCACCGGCGTGGGCAACATCCGCGACGTCCTGCCGCACCCGCGCACCGTGGGCAACGCCGACTTCTAATCGTCGGACGTTAGCTCGCGTCGCCACACGCCAACGCTCATCGCACAAGCGTCTCTCGACATCGGTCGAGAGACGCTTTTTTCAACAGCATCCGTCAAGCTTTTGGCAAGTTTTTGGTCAGTTGAACAGGGCTGTTGAAAACTCGAACCGCCGTTTGCCGACGACTACCGACCGCCCAGAGCGCCCTGCGCCCCTGGGAAAACCCCGCGTCCTAGGCTCCATACCGTCGCCACCCAAAACGGAAAGGACGTGGGCACCATGACCGAAGCCGCTGTTGAAACCTACGACACCACAACGAGAGGCGCCGCCTCGATGGCAGCCTATCGCGCCGTTCGCATCCTGCAACTATTAAGCGAGAACACCGGCGAGGACAAGGCTATGCTTTCCGATGAGTTGATCCGGCGCCTCGCCCATCCCGACGACCCCGCCCGCATGCCCATCTCGGCGGCGCGGCGCAGCATCTACACCGCCATCTCCGCACTTCGCCATGCCGGATACGAAATTGAGTACAAACGCGGCGTGGGGTATCGGCTCTTGACCCGTCCGCTCACCGACGAAGAGATCATCCGGCTCCACGGCATGGTCATGCGCAACCGCTCTACGCCCATCGCCATTCGAAAAAGCATGGCACAGCACTTGGTCGCCATGGCGAGCGCCGATGTTCGCGGCTACCTCGATGCACCCGAGCCTGCTCCAAGCGCCGGTGGCAAATCCACCAAGGCCACGCGCACGCCCATCAAGCGCATCGACACCTGCGAGCTCGTCGAGCAGGCCATCGACCACGGAACCACGGTGAATTTTGATATTTCGAGCGTCACGGCACGTGGCAAAACCGAAGTAGCACGGATGACGCTCCGCCCCTTTGCCATTAAGCAACGAGACGGCATCTCGTATTTGCTGGGAACGGTCTATGACGCCCGAGGCGCCGATGACACGTTGCGTACCGTAGAGATCGGGCGCATGAGAAACGTCACCACACGTCTCCTTGACGGCAAGAAGCTCTTCGCCGCCCTCGACGAAGAGGACGCCTCCGCCGCATAAGAACCTCCGCCGTCCATTCGACTACCCGTACCGCCCATCCGGTTCTGTATTAAAAAACCTGCCAGGTTATTGTAAAAATGGACATCCGCGCTACTATAGTTCCACTTGCACTTTGTTTGAGTGCAGTATTTCCAGCCATTTCTATACTGGGGGTAACGATATGAAGGACATCACCATCAGCCGCAGGAGCCTTCTGGTCTCTGCTGGCCTGCTCGCGCTCGCTCCGCTCGCCGGATGCGGCGGCAACTCTGGTTCCGGCTCTGCTGCCGCCGGTTCCGACTACACCGTCGGCGTTCTGCAGCTCACTGAGCACTCCGCACTCGACGCCGCCAACGACGGCTTTGTCAAGGCCATCAAGAAGAGCGGCCTCAAGGTCAAGATCGATCAGAAGAACGCCCAGAACGACCAGTCCACGTGTAAGTCCATCGCCGACAAGTTCGTGGGCGATGGCGTCGACCTGATCTATGCCATCGCTACGCCCGCCGCGCAGGCTGCCGCCGGCGCCACGGCCGATATCCCCATCGTGGGCTGCGCCATCACCGACTACGCCGCCTCGGGCCTGGTCCAGGACAACGACAAGCCCGGCACCAACGTCACCGGCGCCTCCGATCTCACCCCGGTCGCCGAGCAGCTCGAGATGATGCAGAAGGTCCTGCCCGACGTTAAGAAGGTCGGCTTGCTCTACTGCACCGCCGAGTCCAACTCCGACGTCCAGATCAAGGCCGCCAAGAAGGAGCTCGACAAGCTGGGCTTGGAGTACACCGACTTCACCGTCTCGAGCTCCAACGAGATCCAGTCCGTCGTCGAGTCCGCCGTGGGCAAGGTCGACGCGCTGTACTCCCCCACCGACAACACGATCGCCGCGGGCGCCTCGCAGGTGGGCCAGATCTGCAAGGAGAACAAGCTCCCCTTCGTGACCGGCGAGGAGGGCATGTGCAAGGCCGGCGGCCTGTTCACCCTCTCCATCAACTACGAGGACCTGGGCTACGCCGCGGGCGAGATGGCCGTCAAGATTCTGAAGGGCGAGGCCAAGCCCGAGGATATGCCGATCAAGCACCTCTCGACCAAGGACCTGGTCGTCGTCAAGAACGACGAGATGGCCGAGGCCCTGGGCATCGACCTTTCCGCTCTGGACGAGTAGCGCCATGCGCGGTAGCGCGTCTAGGGCACGTACTCGCGCCGTTGCCGTGTTATCCAATATCTGAGCCACAGGGGCGAACGCCAAAGACCGGCGTTCGCCCTGCTTGTTACGGATGAGACAAAACATCCGGCCGCAGCTCTTTTATACATTGTTACCGCTATCATGGTAACTCACGTGTCCACCCTATCCTAGGAGGTATGAAGCATGCTTATTGCATTGCAGGGCGCCGTTTCGCAGGGCGTCCTCTGGGGCATTATGGTGCTTGGTGTGTTTATCACGTTCCGCCTGCTCGACATCCCCGATATGACCTGCGACGGCAGCTTTGCCCTCGGCGGCTGCGTCTGCGCCGTGCTCATCGTCAATAACAACGTCGACCCGCTGCTCGCCGTGCTGGCCGGCATGTGCGCCGGCGCCATCGCGGGCGCGGTCACGGGCATTTTGACCACGGTCTTTGAGATTCCCGCGATCCTCGCCGGAATCCTCACCCAGATCAGCCTGTGGTCCATCAACCTGCGCATCATGGGCAAATCCAATACGCCCATCCTTGCCAAGGGCACCATCTTCTCGTCTGTCAGCAACATGACGGGCCTGCCGCAGTCCACCGTCGCCATCATCCTGGGCATCTTGCTCGCTGTGGCTATCGTTGCCATCCTGTATTGGTTCTTTGGCACCGAGATCGGCTCGGCGCTGCGCGCCACCGGCAACAACGAGTACATGATCCGCGCTCTGGGCGTCAACACCAACTCCACCAAGATGATCGCCCTCGTGCTCTCCAACGCCCTCATCGGCCTTTCGGGCGCGCTCATCTGCCAGAGCCAGAAGTACGCCGACATTGGCATGGGTACCGGTGCCATCGTTATCGGTCTTGCCGCCATTGTTATCGGCGAGGTGCTCGGCCGCCTGCTGCCCGGCGGCCTCACGCAGTTTAGCGTCCGTCTTGCCTCCGCCGTCTTTGGCTCCGTGGTGTACTTCCTTATCCGCGCCATCGTACTGCAGTTGGGCATGGACGCCAACGACATGAAGCTGCTTTCCGCTGTGATTGTCGCCGTGGCCCTGTGCGTGCCCGTGGTTTGGGAGCGTTATAAGCTCCGCAGCTCCTACACGAAGGGGGATGAGGCAGATGCTTAAGCTCTCACACGTCAAGAAGACCTTTAACAAGGGCACCGTCACCGAGAAGCGCGCGCTCACCGGCGTCGACCTCACCCTTAACGACGGCGACTTTGTAACCGTGATTGGCGGCAACGGCGCCGGCAAGTCCACGCTGCTCAATATGATCGCCGGCGTGTATCCGCTCGATTCGGGTGTCATCGAGCTCGACGGCACCGACATCTCGCGCCTGAGCGAGTCACAACGCGCTAAGTATCTGGGCCGCGTGTTCCAGGACCCCATGCGTGGCACCGCAGCCGACATGCAAATTGCCGAGAACCTGGCCCTCGCCAAGCGCCGCGGCCAGCATCGCGGTCTTTCGTGGGGCGTCACCAAAGCCGAGAAGGACGAGTACGTTGAGCTGCTCAAGCGCCTAGACCTTGGTCTGGACACGCGCCTCAACGCCAAGGTCGGCCTGCTCTCGGGCGGCCAGCGCCAGGCACTCACCCTGCTCATGGCCACGCTCACCAAGCCGCGCCTGCTGCTGCTCGACGAGCACACCGCGGCCCTCGACCCCAAGACGGCCTCTAAGGTGCTCAATCTGACCGAGGAGATTGTCGACGAGCACCACCTGACCACGCTCATGGTCACGCATAACATGAATGACGCCATCCGTCTGGGTAATCGCCTGATCATGATGCACGAGGGCCACGTAATCTACGACGTGGCGGGCGATGAGAAGAAGTCGCTCACCGTGGCCGACCTGCTGCAGAAGTTCGAGGAGGTCTCGGGCGGCGAGCTCGCCAACGACCGCATGCTGCTGAGCTAACGACCTAGAAAACCACCACAAAGGGGACAGGCACCTTTGTGGTGGTTTTTGTTAAAGAGTAAGGAGACAGCCATGAAAAGACTCCCCCGCCTTGCGTTAGCTGCCGCGTTGTTTGCCGGCGCGCTCACAGGCATCCCAAGCCTCGCTTTCGCGGGGAACCTGCCCGTCGCTATTGACGGCGCCGTAACCGTCATGCACACCAACGACATCCACGGCAGCTACAAGTACAGCTACAACGCAAGCAAGGGCACGGGCACCATTGGCTTTGACGGGCTGGCGGTTCTCTATAGCGCTCAAAGCAACGCCCCCGACTTTCTGCTCGATGCAGGCGACACCTTCCACGGGCAGTCCTTTGCCACCATGAGCGAGGGCAAGAGCATCGCCGAACTCATGAACACCTTCTACGCAAACGGCTACGACGCAACCACACCGGGCAACCATGACTGGAGCTACGGCGCGGACAAGCTTCGCACGATGGCCGGCAATGGTGCCACCAGTACACCTTTCGCCATGCTCTGCGCGAATGCAACGTCCTCGAACGGCGTATGGAGCTCGAGCATCACCAAGACGCTCAATCGCACTTGGAAGGACGGCGAGGGCAGCCCCACGTTTAACTACAAGATTAAGGTCGGCGTCGTCGGAGCCATGGATGAGTCGCTGGGCTCCTCGCTACGCGCGGACCTGGTCGCGGGCACGTCGTTCTCGGGTGCGGCGGACGCCATCAATGCCGAGGCCAAGCGACTGCGCGAGGATGAGGGCCGCAACGTTATCGTCTGCATCGCGCACACGCTCAACGCCAAGACCTTTGCCGCAAAGCTCGTTGGGGTCGATACACTGGTCGCGGGCCACGAGCACATCAACTTAGACGAAAACGTGACGGGGGCCGACGGCAAGCCGGTCCGCGTCGTCGAGGCAGGCAGCGCCTTTGCCGAGGTTGGTCTGCTTTCCATTCCCTATGAGTACGACACCAGGGGTACCGAAACCACCAACGACGACATGGTGACGGTCTCCGCAGGCGACAGCGACGAGAAGCTCTACACCGCCAAGGACGTCGACGACCTTTTGGCAGACCCTAACAACCAGAACATCCTTGACGAGGTTCGCAACAACAAAATCAAGCCACTCGACGATGCCTTTGAAAGCGAATCGAACAAGGTGCTCGGCACATCCTCCACCAACTATTTCTACGGCGAGGACGCCGCGGGTACGCATGGCTGGGAGATGGTGCGCACCACCGATCTGCGTCCCAGCAAGGAAGGCGATACCACCAAGGCCCAGACCATCGGCCACGTGATTTGCGGCTCCTATCTTTCCCTGACGGGCGCGGACCCTGGCCTGACGAGCGCGGACCTTGCTATCGAGAACGCTGGCGGCATCCGCGACGGCATCGCGGCGGGAAACGTGACCGCCGGCGACGTCATCGCCATCTCGCCCTACGGCAACACCTTGGAGACCTGGACCATGACCGGCGCGGACTTCCTCGCAGCGCTTGAGCACTCGTTGGAAATTAGCGACAAATGCAATGACAGCTACGAACTTCAGCAAGCCTACGTCGCAGCCGGCCACACCGAGCAGGAAGCCCAGGACATGTACAAGTGGCCCGACGACTCCGGCAGCGTTCTTTCCTTTGGCGGCATCAACGTAACAATCGACTGGACGCAGTCTGAAGGCAAGCGCATCGTGAGTGCCACGCTCACCAAAGACGGCAGCACGCTCGACCCCGCCAAGACCTATACCGTCGCCACCAACAACTACATCATCACCAACACGACCGACTTCCCCACCTTCGCAAACGCCAAGAAGCTCACCGAGTGGGGTACGTGCGAGGCAGCGCTGAGGGCACTGATCGGGCAGGACGACTGGGAGCACAAGGTGGCCTCGCTCGCGGGCACCATCAGCTTTAGCTCCGCTGAGAGCCCCGCACCCCATCCGACCCCAACGCCTGAGCCCTCACCCAAACCCGGCACGATGACCACGCAGATCACCACCAAGAAGACGGCCGGTAAGCTTGCCGCAACGGGAGACCGTACGCCGACCGTGGTCGGCGCATGCCTTATCGGCGGCATCGTCATCATCGTTCTCGGCATTATCTGGAAGCGCCGCCGCTAAGCTACACCGCCGGGCCTTGCAGCCCCGCCGTACAAACCTTATATCGAGCGCAAAAGCCCGTCCGAATGTGATCGGACGGGCTTTTGGTGGGTATCATGGTTGGACGATCATGAGGAGGTTTTCCCAACATGGAATTGTTTGAACCGATTCTTCATTTCTTTGAACAACGGTGGGTCCACAACATCATCTGGGCCGGCATCTTGGTAATAGGCACCGCCATCGCCACCAAGGTCGTATCCAAGACCCTGCGCCACCTGCTCAACCGCGACGACAACCCGCTTCCGGCATCGAGTATCTTCATCAACATTGCGCGCGCCGTCATCTGGATGATCGGCGGCAGCTTTATCCTCGACAACTGCTTTGGCATTAACGCAAACGCCCTCGTCGCCGCTCTTGGCGTCGGCGGCATCGCCATCTCGCTCGGCTTTCAGGACACGCTCTCAAACCTTATCGGCGGCATGCAGGTAACCTTTATGGGCATCATCAAGCCCGGCGACAATATCGAAGTCGGTGGCGTGTCGGGCGTGGTCCAGGACATCACCTGGCGTCATACGACCATCGAGGACGCCTGCGGGCAGACCATCATCGTCCCCAACTCAAATATCTCCAAGAACACGCTCGTGCATCTCATGCCCTTTGGGCGTGTGGCTGTGCCCGTTGCCGTAAAGGACACATCCAAGTGGGCCTCGCTCGACGCGCTGGCAGACGAGCTGACCAGCGCCACCAAGGCCGCCGTGCTTCCCATCTCGGGCTTTGACAAGGAGCCCTACGTGCTCTTTAGCGAGATCGGCGACTTTGGCATTAAGGGCAAGATCATCTTTATCGTCAGCGACGACAGCACCACTTTCACGGCGGCCGACGCCTGCATTCGCGCCATCGCCCCCATCATCGCCTAAACCACCACAAAGGGGACAGTGAACTGCCTCCCATTTCTTGGACATCGGGAAATGGGAGGTTTTCCATGAGTAT
>URCO01000014.1:0-50245 GCA_900546375.1 uncultured Collinsella sp. | reverse complement strand
GACGCCGCCCTCTCAAGGCGGAGATCACCAGTTCGAATCTGGTACGGGCTACCACAAAATGAACGCCCGGGCCTCGCAAGAGACCCGGGTTTTGTGTATTGACCGTATATGCGGCGTCTGCCGTGTTTCGCTCAGATCGAGGAGTAGCCATGGATCTGCCCATCAGCTTGCAAGACATCACGTATGCCGAGAATTACCTGGCGCAGGGAGACTTGGCAACGGCGACGCCGCTGTTGGAGCGTCTGGTTGAGCTCGCCGAGGAGTATATCGACGCCGAGTGCAAGACGGAGGAGAAGCGCCAATACTTTAGCTTCGATAGCAAGTTTGAGCGCTTGGCCTATCGCCGCGTGGAGAAGGATCCGCGCGAGCTGGTGCAGGTCGAGGTACCCTTTGATCGCCTGTATTCCGACATGGCGTTTGCCTATATTCGCCAACAGGATTATGTGAGTGCTCGTAATGCCCTGATGCAGGCTGTGCGTTGGGACCCCATGAACTGCAACTATCGCTTGGACTTGGCCGAGCTGTTCCGCGCACTCGAGGATAAGCAGGAGTGGGCTTCGCTTTCGTTTTCGGTACTAGAGCGTGCGAGCGACGGCAAGTGCGCCGCTCGCGCCTACGCCAACTTGGGCCAGTATTTCCTTGAGCCCGAGACCGAGAACGTCTCGGCGGCCGTGGGTTGCGCGCGTCTGGCGCTGCGCTTGGCCCCTGGCGATGCACATACGACGCGCCTGCTCAACAAGATCCATACTGCCTATCCGGATGCCGCCGATGAGAGCGACGACCACGTGATGGGTGAACTGGCCCTGCAAGGCGTGCCGACCTCGCCTTCGGCCGAAATTGCCATCTGCCTGATTATGTGCGCGACCGACGCTGCGAGCGACGGCGACAAGCAGGAGGCTACGCGCCTGACGGTCCGTGCCCGCGACCTGGTGGGCGAGGAGGCATGCGCGGCTATCATTAAGCTGGTGCGCGAGAGCGATGCCGAGCTCAACGCCGAGCGCAAGGCAAAGCGCGCAGGCGCCGACAAGGGAGCCGACGGCGTCAAGGAGGCCGGCGATGCCCAGTAAGCGCGAGCGCAAGCTCATTTCCAAGAATCGTTCGGCGCATCACGAGTACTTTATCGACGAGACGTTCGAATGCGGCATTGAGCTGAGCGGTACCGAGGTCAAGTCGATTCGCGAGCGCGCCTGTCAGATCACTGACACCTTTGCGCTGATTCGCGGCGGCGAGTGCTGGCTGGTGGGTCTGCACATTCACCCTTACAGCCACGGTAGCGTGTGGAACCGTGACCCCGATCGCCGTCGCCGTCTGCTGCTGCATCGCAAGGAGATTGATTTTCTTGACGGCAAACTGCGCAACCGCGGCTATGCGCTGGTGCCGTTGGAGCTCTACTTTAATACCGATGGTCGCGTAAAGCTGCTGTTGGGCCTGGGCCGCGGCAAAAAGCTCTACGACAAGCGCGAAGACATGGCCAAGCGCGACGTTCAGCGCGAAATCGATCGCGCGCTCAAGGAGCGCAACCGCTAGGCACTCTGTATAAGTTGCGGTGGAATAGTTCCTGTTTGAGGCCAAATACCCGACAAGCAGGAACTATTTCACCGCAACTTGGTGGAGGGACTTGGCTGACCTGCAATCTTGGCACATATGTGTATGGGGCGGCGTCCGGTATGGGCGTCGCCTATTTTTATGGGTACATACATCCATGAGGTTCCAACCCGGGTTAGGGGAGTGGTTGTTATGGACAAAACTGCGTTCTTTACGATGCCGAGCGGCCTGTATGTGGTGAGTGCTGCGGCCGACGGGCTGCGTGCCGGCTGCGTCATCAACACCGCGGTGCAGGTGACGTCCGCGCCGCCGCGCATCTCGGTTGCCGTGAACAAGGAAAATGTCACGTCTGGTGTTATCTCGTCTGCCAAGGCCTTTGCGCTGACCGTGATTGATCAGACGGCCGATATGCTCTACATTGGCAACTTTGGATTCCGTACCAGCAGCGACTATGACAAATTTGCTAAGTACGAGACGCGCGAGACCGCACTGGGCATGCCCTATGTTCCCGAGCATGCGGCGGCCTTGTTTAGCTGCCGTTTGATTGACACTGTTGACGTGGGCACGCACCTGCTCTTTATTGGCGAGGTTGAGGATGCCGAGCGCCTGAGCAACGAGACGCCGCTCACCTACGATTACTACCATAAGGTCCTGAAGGGCAAGACGCCTCCGAAGGCGTCCTCGTATCAAGGCTAGAAATGGTGGAAAACTACTTGCATTATATTATTGAGAACATATACTAATAAGCAAGTACACCAGCAGTCACGTTCGAGAGGAGAACATCATGGCTGAGGAGAAGAAGACGTACAAGTTCGTGTGCACCGTTTGCGGTTATGAGGTTGAGGTCGACACGCCCGAGCTGCCCGAGGACTACGTATGCCCGGTCTGCGGCGTCGGCCCCGATGAGTTTGAGCTCGTCGAGGAGTAGCTCGCAGGCACACGACTTGCAGCAACACATAGCTCTGTCCAAGGACCCCGGTCGGATATCCCGGCCGGGGCCCTTTTGATCCCTTGGGGACGGAGGAAAACGGATCACCCGCCATACCGACGACACCGGGTGATCCGTTTTCCTCCGTCCCCAAGGGATCACGGCTGCTGTTAGCCGATCCTGTCTGTCGTGAGTCCGGTCGTCCTTTGGTCTCAATCTGTAACATCTAGCAGTGAAAACGGGGTCTACGTGTTACAGATTGAGACAAACGGAGCTATCTCTCGGAATGATCTCGATCTGTAACATCTAGACATCAAAAGCGTGTCTAGATGTTACAGATCGAGACGTTTGCCTGGGTAGTTGCCCCGTCCCATTACATCCCTGTCAACAACACGACATCGAGAATCGTCACGATGGCACCGATCCCTACGAGCAGCGCGTTGAGCGGGCGCGAGTTGGCGTATTTGCCCATAACGCGGGGCGAACTGGTGAGCCGTATGAGCACAAAGACCGTAATCGGCAACTGAAGCGACAGCAGCGCCTGACTCCAGATGAGACCCTCAAAAGGATTCGGGACGATCAGGCACGCCGCTACTGCGCCGGCGAAACAGGCCGCCACCCCGATCGAGGAATGTCGGTCGTGGATGTCGTATTCCTCGTCGAACATGCCCGCGGTGATGGTGCCCGCCGCCATGCCCGCCGTCACACTACTCGATATGCCCGCAAACAGCAGTGCCACCGCAAAGATGGTCGAGCTTGCCGGGCCCAGAATGGGGGAGAGTGTAGCCGCTGCGACGGCGAGGTCGTCTACGACAATGCCGTGCGCAAAGAAGGTCGTTGCGGCCAGGATGACCATGGCCGAGTTGATTGCCCAGCCCACACCCATCGAAAAGAGCGTGTCGAAGAGCTCGTAGCGCAGACGTTCTTCGATAACCTGCTCGCCTTGGCCTTCGAAGTGCATGGATTGGATGACCTCGGAGTGCAGGAAGAGGTTGTGGGGCATAACGACCGCGCCTAGGACACTTACGATAATCGCGGCCGAGCCGGTGGGCATACGGGGCGTGAACCAACTTGCGGTGGCTTGCGGCCAGTCGACCTTGACCAGCGCAAGCTCGGCCAAAAACGAGAGTCCTACCACGCCCACGAAGGCGATGATCCATCGCTCGGCGCGTTTGTAGGAGTTCGTCATGAGCATCGCCATCGATACTGCCGCCACGATGATGCAGCCCGCGCGCACGGGTAGTCCAAAGAGCATCTGGAGTGCGATCGCGCCGCCCAGGGCCTCGGCCATGGCGGTGGCGATGGTCGCGAGGTAGGCACTGGCGAGCACCGTGCGCCCAACGAAGCGGGGGAGAAAGCGGGTCGTGGCCTCGGCAAGGCAGGCGCCCGTGGCGATGCCCAGGTGCGCCGCGTTGTGCTGCAAGACGATCAGCATAATCGTGGACAGCGTGACGATCCACAGCAGCGCGTAGCCAAACTGCGAGCCCGCGGCCATATTGGAGGCCCAGTTGCCCGGGTCGATAAAGCCGACGGTCACGAGCAGCCCGGGGCCGATATGCCGCGCAATGTCTAGGCCTCCGTGACCACCGGTGCGCCGGGAGCCAAAGTGTTGTTTGAGATGGTTGATCATGGTGCGCTCCTGCGTGCCGTTTGCTTGACGCCGCAAAGGATACCCGTTTTAGGCTGAAAAGTTAACCAAAACTAACAAAATTGCTGTATTTGAATGGGATGGTGAAAGGGGGCTGCCGAAATGTCTTGATCTGTAACAACTAGGGATGGAAATTGGGTCTTACTGTTACAGATTGAGATGTTTGAAGCGGTGAGCTTACAGGCCGAACTTGGGGCCCTTGTTGTCGTCCTTGAGGTCGGCGGTGTCCACTCGTAGGGCGTGCGTTACGCGATTGTTTCGAAACGGGCGGGAAACACAACGGGCCGGCGATGCTCCTACTATGCCTATTCAACTGACTGTCCAAATATCTAGGGGAGGATCGCGATGCAGGCAGATTCCGCTCAGCAGCAGGGCCTTTATCGCCCCGAATTCGACCACGATGCATGCGGCATCGGCGCGCTTGCCGATATCAACGGCGAGCGCCATCACCAGATTCTGGACGATGCGCTGTCCATTCTGGTCAACTTGGAGCACCGCGGCGGTACGGGACTCGAGAAGAACACCGGCGACGGCGCCGGCATCCTGTTCCAGGTTCCGCATCATTTTTTCCGCAAAGAGGCTCAAAAGTGCGGCCAGATTCTGCCGGCAGAGGGCGACTATGGTGTGGCCATGCTGTTCTTCCCACAGGACGACAAGGGCGTAGAGGATGCCCGCCGCGTGTTTGAGGAGGGCTGCGCCGAGGCCGGCGTGCCGCTGCTCTTTTGGCGCGAGGTGCCGGTCGACCCGCACGACCTGGGCGAGACCGCCCGCGCCTGCATGCCTACTATCCTGCAGGCCTTCCTGGGTCGTCCGGACGACACACCTGCCGGCGATGCCTTTGAGCGTCGCCTGTACGTGTGCCGCCGCACCATCGAAAAGAAGGCCGACGCTGAGTTTGCCCTGCGCGACAAGATCTTCTATGTGTGCTCTATGAGCTCGCGCACTATCGTTTACAAGGGCATGCTGGTCGCCACACAGATGCGCCGCTTCTTCATCGATCTCAACGATGCCGCCGTCAAAACGGCCGTGGCGCTCGTCCACTCGCGCTACTCCACCAACACCACGCCCAGCTGGGAGCGCGCGCACCCCAACCGCTTTATCATCCACAACGGCGAGATCAACACCCTCAAGGGCAACGTCAACTGGATTCGTGCCCGCGAACCCAACCTGTACAGCCCCGTGCTGCAGCACGATCTTGAGCGCGTGATGCCCATCATCAACCGCGAGGGCTCCGACTCCGCGATTCTGGACAACGTGCTCGAGTTTTTGGTCATGAACGGCCGTCCGCTCACGCGCGCCGCATCCATGCTGCTGCCCGAGCCGTGGGACCACAACGACAGCCTGAGCGAGGAGCGCCGCGCCTACGACGCCTACCAGTCCATGCTCATGGAGCCGTGGGACGGTCCTGCCGCTATCGCCTTTACCGACGGTCGCACGCTGGGTGCCGCCCTCGACCGTAACGGCTTGCGTCCCGCCCGCTACTATGTGACGCGCGACGGTCGCTTTATGCTGGCAAGCGAGGTGGGCACCATCGAGGTGAGCCCCGAGAACATCCTGACGAGCGGCTGCCTGGGACCGGGCCAGATGCTCGAGGTCGATTTTGCCCGCGGCCGCGTCATCTACAACGACGAGCTGCGCGCCCGTTACGCCAAGGAAAAGCCCTATCGCGACTGGATCGCCGAGGAGACGCTGACCGTCGACGCACTCGACAAGCCCGCCGCGCCCGCGCCCGCCGAGGATGCCGAGGTGCCCGCCGCCGTGCGCATGGCCAAGCTCGGGTATCACTGGGATGATGTTGACGAAGTCGTGCGTCCCATGGCCCAGCAGGGCAAGGCGCCGCTCGCCTCGATGGGTATCGATGCGCCGCTGGCCTGCCTGTCCAAGAAGACGCGCTCGTTCTTCGACTACTTCTATCAGCTGTTCGCTCAGGTCACGAACCCGCCGATCGACGCCCTGCGCGAGCATATGGTCACCTCGACCACGCTCTACCTGGGCAACCACGGCAACCTGCTCGAGGACTCCCGCACGGCCTGCCAGCTGGTGCGTCTGGAGCGCCCGCTGCTGAGCGAGGAGGAGTTCGAGCGTATCTGCGCTATCGACCGTGTAGGCTTTAAGACCCGCCGGTTCCGTGCCGTGTACCGCCGCGATGCGGGTGAGGGCGCGCTGCAGGCTGCGCTCAAGCAGCTTGCAGAGGACGTTGAGGCTGCGGTCCGCGACGGCGTGAACATCGTGGTATTGAGCGACCGCGCTGCCGCAGGCGAGGTACCCGTACCGTCACTGCTCGCCGTGGGCTGCGTGCACAACCACCTGATCCGCGCCGGCGTGCGTACCTTTGCCGACATCGTGGTGGAGTGCGGCGATGCCGTGTCCCCGCACGACTTTGCGGCGCTGGTGGGCTACTCCGCGAGCGGCATCTATCCGTACAACGCGCATGCGTGCATTCGCGACTTGGCGGCGCACGGCGATCTGGACGTGACAGCCGAGCAGGGCATCGCCAACTACAACAAGGCTGCGACCGCCGGCATCGTTTCCATCATGTCCAAGATGGGCATCTCCACGGTGCAGAGCTACCATTCGGCGCAGATCTTCGAGGCCGTGGGCTTTACGCCGGAGTTCGTCAATGCGTACTTCGCTGGCACGGTGAGCCGTGTGGGCGGTATGGGTGTCGAGGACGTTGAGCGCGAGCAAAACGAGCGCTACGATGCCGCGCTCGCTATCCTTAAGAGCCCGGCTCCCGATCAACTGCCCACGCTGGGCCTGACCAAGTGGCGCCCGCTTGGCGGCGAGGATCACCTCATCGATCCGCAGACTGTCTACTTGCTGCAGACCGCCTGCCGTGAGGACAGCTACGACACCTTTAAGGAGTACAGCGCCCGCCTGCACCGCACCGGCCGTGCCGTGCGCCTGCGTGACCTGCTGGACTTTAATGCCAACGGTCGCACGCCGGTTTCGCTCGACGAGGTGGAGCCCGCGCTCAACATCGTCCGCCGCTTTAACACCGGCGCCATGTCGTACGGTTCCATCAGCAAAGAGGCACACGAGTGCATGGCCATCGCCATGAACCGCCTGCACGGTCGTTCCAACTCGGGCGAGGGCGGCGAGGATCCGCGTCGCGAGACCCCGCTGGCCAACGGTGACTCCAAGAATTCCGCCATCAAGCAGGTGGCAAGCGCGCGCTTTGGCGTGACGAGCCGCTACCTGTGCAGCGCCTTTGAGATTCAGATCAAGATGGCCCAGGGCGCCAAACCCGGCGAGGGCGGACACCTGCCCGGCAAGAAGGTCTACCCCTGGATTGCCGAGGTCCGTCAGTCCACGCCCGGCATCGGCCTGATCTCGCCTCCGCCGCACCACGACATCTACTCCATCGAGGACCTGGCGGAGCTTATCTTCGATCTTAAGAACGCCAACCCCGGCGCGCGCGTGTCGGTCAAGCTGGTCAGCGAGGCCGGCGTCGGCACCATCGCCACCGGTGTGGCCAAGGGCGCGGCCGACAAGATCTTGATCAGCGGTCACAATGGCGGCTCGGGCGCCGCTGCGCGCGACTCTATCTGGCATGCGGGCCTGCCGCTGGAGCTTGGCCTTGCCGAGGCCCAGCAGACGCTGCTGCAAAACGGCCTGCGCTCGCGCGTGGTGCTCGAGGCCGATGGCAAGCTCATGGACGGCACCGATGTTGCTGTCGCTTGCCTGTTGGGCGCCGAGGAGTTTGGCTTTGCTACCATGCCACTCATCTCCATGGGCTGCCTCATGCAGCGTGACTGCCAGCAGGATACCTGTCCGGCCGGCATCGCGACGCAAAACTGCCGCCTGCGTCACGGCTTCCGCGGTAAGCCCGAGCACGTTGAGCACTTTATGCTCTTTGTGGCCGAGCAGCTGCGCGAGATCATGGCGAGCCTGGGCTTCCGCACCATCGACGAGATGGTCGGCCATCCCGAGTGCTTGCGTCAGATCGAGGTCCCGGGCAACCGCAAGGCAAACCTGCTCGATCTGTCGCCCGTGCTGGCGAGCGCGACCTGCGAGTTCGGTGCCCATATCCCGGGTGCCGACGGTCGCCACTTCCTGCCGCAGATGGCCGCGGACAGCGAGCTCGACAAGACGCTCGACTCCACGTTGTTTGTGCCCTATACGGCCGATGCCCGTGCACACCTGCGTCCGATTCGCTTCCGCGCCGATATCGCCAACGTCAACCGCTGCGTGGGCACCATCTTGGGCAACGCGGTGACCAAGGCGCATCCCGAGGGCCTGCCCGCCGGCTCCATCACCGTCGATTGCGATGGTTCGGCCGGTCAGAGCTTTGGTGCCTTCCTGCCGCGCGGCATTACGCTCAACGTGTGCGGCGACGCCAACGATTACTTTGGCAAGGGCCTTTCGGGCGGCGAGGTGTCGGTGCGCCCCAATCCGCATGCGACCTACAAGTTCGACGAGAACATCATCGTGGGCAACGTTGCGTTCTTTGGTGCTACGAGCGGCCGCGGCTTCATTAACGGTCTTGCCGGCCAGCGTTTTGCCGTGCGTAACTCCGGTGCCACCGTGGTGGTCGAGGGCTGCGGCAATCATGGCTGCGAGTACATGACGGGCGGTCTGGCGCTCATCCTGGGCGAGGTCGGGCAGAACTTTGCCGCCGGTATGACGGGCGGCGCGGCCTATGTCTTTGACCAATACGGCACGCTCGACGCCCGCGTGAACCATGAGAGCGTGGAGCTCAAGGCCCCGACGGCCGACGAGCTGGCGCAGATTCGTGCGCTCATCCAAGAGCACGTGGACGCGACGCAGAGCCCGCGCGGCATTAAGCTGCTCTACAGCTTTGAGACGATGAGCAAGCACTTTGTGAAGGTCATTCCGACTGAGTACGAACGCGTGCTGGCGATTGTCGCTGCGGCCGAGCCCGTGGGCAAGACGCATGCGCAGGCAGAGGAGCTGGCGTTTGACATTATGACCGGTCGCGCGAGCGCCGCGGATGTCGCTCGCTTCGATGTCACGGGCGCTGCGTCCGTGGCTGCCAGCTCTGTTGCTTCGAACAAGAAGGAGGCGTAAGTGCCATGGGCAAGCCCGGTGCTTTTCTTGATATCGATCGCGTGACCCACGAGCTGCGCCCTGTGGAGGAGCGTAGCCGCGATTTCGATCCGCTGTACGTGGAGCTCGACGACGATGCGCGCCGCGCCCAGGCGAGCCGCTGCATGATGTGCGGTGTGGCGTTTTGCCAGATGGGCGCGAGCTTTGGCAAGGCACGCCCGAGCGGCTGCCCGCTGCATAACCTGATTCCTGAGTGGAACGAGCTGGTGTATCGCGGTCGTTGGGACGAGGCTGCCGAGCGCTTGTCGCTCACCTCGCCCATGCCCGAGTTTACGAGCCGTGTGTGCCCGGCGCTGTGCGAGGCCGCATGCAACCTGGGTTCGGTCGACGGCAAGCCCACGACGATTCACGATAACGAGCGCGCGATCAGCGACCATGAGTGGGCAAATGGCGGTCCGCGTCGCTTTGAGCCGGCAGGGGAGGGCGCACCCTCGGTTGCCGTGGTGGGCTCCGGCCCGGCTGGCCTGGTGGCTGCATGGGAGCTCGCGCGTCGCGGTGCCCGCGTGACGGTGTTTGAGCGTGACGACCGCCCGGGCGGCCTGCTCATGTACGGCATTCCCAACATGAAACTCGAGAAGTCTGTGGTCGAGCGTCGCGTGGCGCTCATGCGCGAGCTGGGTATCGTCTTTGAGCTGGGCGCTGACGTTACGAACCCTGCAGTGGCGGCCAAGCTCAATGGCTTTGACGCCGTCGTGGTGGCTGCCGGCGCTCGTGCACCCCGCGGTCTTTCGGCTGCGAATGTGGATGCCCCGGGCGTGGTGTATGCCGTGGACTATCTGACGGCTTCGACCGTCTCGGTGCTCGATGGCGGTGAGCCTGCGGTGAACGCGCGCGGGCTGGACGTTGTGGTCATTGGCGGCGGCGATACCGGCAACGACTGCGTGGGCACCGCGGTGCGCCAGGGTGCGCGCAGTGTGCGCCAGTTTGAGTTCTTGCCGGCCGCGCCTGATGCGCGCGCGGCGAGCAACCCTTGGCCGCAGTGGCCCAACGTTAAGAAGACCGACTACGGTCAGCAGGAGGCTATCGCTGCCATGGGCGGTGAGATGCGTGCCTGGGGCGTGGATACGCTCGAGGTGCTGCTGGACAAGAAGGGCGCGGCAGCGGGCCTGCGCGTGGTCGACCTGGATTGGTCGGCCGGCAAGCCCGAACGCATTGCGGGCTCCGAGCACGAGGTGCCGGCGCAGCTGGTGCTCATCGCCTGCGGCTATACGGGTCCGGAACACAGCGTGTTCGAAGCTGTCGGCGTGCCTGTTGCCACGGCGGGCCGTCCGTTGCCCGTGATGGCTTCCGAGGACTCGCACCTTGCGGCCCGCGTGGATGGCGTTGCTGCGGATGCCGCGCCGGTGTATGTGGCCGGCGATGCTCGCAACGGCAGCTCGCTCGTGGTGAGCGCCATGGCCGATGCCCTCGCCTGCGTCGCCGAGGTTGCCGAGGCCCTGGCGCTGTAAGACAGTCATTCAAGAGCGTCCCCAACGACTAGTCATTGGGGACGCTCTTGACGTTTGACTGCTCATTTGCTGACGTGCGGGCTCGCGGCGCCTTGCTCTTTTCGTGATGGCTGCGGCTGGCAAGCTCAAAAGCTCTGTTTATTTGCCTATTTTTAACTGGTGTTTTGCTTTGGTATAACGTATCGGTCAAGCGTTCCGTCAAGTATTCGGTCAGCATCTGGTTTGCAGCCTTATGCCCATTTCGCCCGCGCTGGCGGCGACCACCGGCTCTCCTCGTAAGCTCAAATTGAGGTTCATCAGTTTGAGGAGGATGTCATGGCTGATCATGTTTTGGACCGGGGACGTCTGACCGAGGCCGTCGGTGACGATATTGCCGACATGGCCCAGTTTTGGATGCTGCGCAAGTTTCAGTTTTTGGAGTCGGCGCGCACGCAGTTCGAAGTGATAGTCGATCCATGGCTCAGCTATTGCGAGGAGCCTTCGCAAAACGAAATCATGGCCTATAACATGGCATTTACCGATTGGCTGCTGTTCGAGCGTCCCTATTACCATGACAAGACGCTGCTTGAGCTGTATGTGGACGAGCCGCCGACGTCGCTTTCGCCTGCTTCGCTCAGACGGCTCGAACAGGTGCGCGACACGCAGTATTTCTCGCGCTTTGGCATTTTGGACAAGGATCCTGTGACTGGTATGGTCGCGCTGCGCGACACGCGCACCGACCGACGTTTTGATGTCTACGACCCACATATCGTGCAAAAAGAGCACTGGCGCGAAGGTGCGATTGCGGTGCGCATCGCGTGCGTTGACGATATTTGGCTGACGGCGGGGCAGCTCTACCTCTACGACATTGCACGCCTGAGCGATACGGCGGTCGACGGGCCCGGCGCGGTGCATCCCGAGGACCTAGAGGACGGTTTCGACACCTCGTGTATCAGCTTCTTTTTGAGGTTGGTCCGCGACATCATGGGTGCCCAGGGGCGCTACGTAAAGTCCCTCAACATCTACGAACAGGAATGGGAGTAGGGGATGGGCGGTCGCGGCGCCGCCGTCTGTCTATTTGTCTCGGTCTGTAACGTTTAGGGACAAAAAACCGGTCTTCCTGTTACAGATCGAGACGAATGCTTGGGCGCCGCTGATTTGTCTAAATCTGTAACGTTTGGGGGCCTGGAGAACGTCTAACTGTTACAGATCGAGATGTTTGGCACCTGGCTGGGGGAATGTCTCAATCTGTAACATCTACAGGCCAAAATTCGACCTAACTGTTATAGATCGAGACAAAGGTTGGACGCGGTGCCGAAAGATCTTGTTCTGTAACAACTAGAGGCTCAAAGACTGTCTTCCTGTTACAGATCAAGACATTTGTCAGCGGAGGCAACGGTGACGATGGTCCATTTGTCTGACGTGGTGGTGATGAAAGTGTCTAATACCGTTTTTAAACACAAGCATACGACTCGCAACACGTTGGCGCGGAATAGGATGCTCGCCAGACTCACGGAGGCGGCTGAACAAGGCGTGCTGCTTGTAACGCACGACAATGCCGAGCTCATGTGGCTGCGGCGCCATGTGGGCACAGACGATATTGCGGAGCCCGAATCGCATCTATTCTGTTTTCAGCATGAATGGGATGCGTTGACGCCGTCGGAGCGGGCTCGGTGGACCATCAAGGGGCTTGCGGAGTTTCATCCCGATTGGGCGTTTTGGGGTTATGACGCGGCACTTTTGTGGGGTCTGGAGGTGCCGAATGATCTGCTCGGGCCGCGTTACTTGGTCAAAACGGGATGTTCGGTGACATTGAGTATGGGGTGTAGGCTGCTGCGTCCGCAGACGGCGGGTGTGCTTGAGCAAGTCGATGGCGTGCGGGTGACGCCGTTTTGGCGCACGGTGGAGGATTGTCTGCTGCGTGCGCCGTTTTCGTATGGTCTGGCGATCGCCGATTCTGCATTGCGGGCGAAGGGCATGTCGCGCGACGACCTCTGCGAGCGGCTCCAGGCCGATTGCGAGGGCAGGCGAGGGTATCGCAGAGCTCAGGTGATTGCGTCGCATGCGGACGGGCTGTCCGAGAACGGCGGCGAGTCTCGCTTTCGGGCGTTCTTTATTGCATACGGCTTTCCGGTTCCGGAGTTGCAGGTGGAGTTTCGCGATCCGCTCGATTTGAGCCAGGTGTTTCGGGTCGATTATTTCTGGAGGCTCGAGGACGGGACATGTGTCATCGGCGAGCTCGACGGAAAGGGGAAGTATGCCTTGCAGAACGGCGAAGGTCGGGAGTCGGTCGACCCGTTCGTGGCAGAGCGCCAGCGGGAATCTCATCTGACAATGCTCGGGCTCAAGGTGCTTCGGTTCACGTTTGATGAACTCAAGAACCCGGGGAAGCTGGTCGAGAAAATGAGGCTGGCGGGTATTCCGCGACGGCCCGATTTGGCTGAGCAATGGAGGCGCCAGTGGTATGGGCACTGAAGCGGACTGTCTCAATCTGTAACAATAAGGGGCCGTTTGGCCTCGTAACTGTTACAGATCAAGACAAAAGGTTGGCTACCGCCAAAAGATCTCAATCTGTAACATCTAGAGGCCGAAAACCTGTCTACCTGTTACAGATTTAGACGTTTGACGATGGGGCTGGAGAATGTCTCGATCTGTAACATCTAACGGCCAAAAATCGGTCTAACTGTTACAGATTGAGACAAAGGCTGGAGGCACGACCGAAAATCTCGATCTGTAACATTTGGAAGGTTAAAGACGGTCTATCTGTTACAGATCAAGACGTTTTGCTGGAACGACCGACGCATCGCTGCGCTGGTCTGTTCATCCTCACGCCCTTTTCTTCCTCCCGTTAGCCGATATGTCCGCAGCAACCTTGCCGCGCTGGATAATAATGGACAAATGTTCAAGTTAATTGTGAGGGAGGAGCTCGATATGGCGTCTGCCGATCGTTCCACGTTGTTTATCAATGCGACCGTCCTGGATGGTTCGAAACATATGGAGCCGCAGCCCGATATGGCCGTGGCCGTTGAGCGCGGTGTCATCACGTGGATGGGGCCGAGTGCTGTGGCGCAGGCGCCTGCGGGTGCCGAGGTTATCGACCTGGCAGGTGCGTATCTCATGCCAGGCCTCATCAATATGCATGTGCATCTGTGCGGTTCGGGCAAGCCGGTTTCGGCGGGCGATGCGGGCGCGCTGATGAAGAAGCTCGATAATCCCGTGGGGCGCGCCATCGTGCGCCATATTCTTAAGGGCAGCGCCCAACAACAACTGGCAAGTGGCGTGACCACGGTGCGCGGCGCGGGCGACCCGCTGTTTGCCGATCTTGCCGTGCGCGATGCTATCGATGCCGGCAAGTATCAAGGTCCTCGCCTGGTGGCGCCGGGAACGGGTGTCACGGTGCCGGGCGGCCATGGTGCGGGTTTGTTCGCCCAGGTGGCCAACAGTCCCGCCGAGGCAGCCGAACAGGTGCGCGACCTGTATGCGCGCGGTGCCGACGTCATCAAGCTGTTCGTGACGGGCGGCGTGTTCGACGCTACCGAGGTGGGCGAGCCGGGTGTGCTGCGTATGCCGGTCGAGGTTGCCGCGGCGGCGTGCAAGGCGGCGCACGAGGTGGGCCTGCCGGTTATGGCTCATGTCGAGAGCACCGAAGGCGTGAAGGCCGCGCTTGAGGCCGGCGTCGATACGATCGAGCACGGTGCCCCGATGACTCCCGAGATCTTGGAACTGTACCGCGGCGCCGCGGGCACGCAGCTCGAGGGGCGTGCGCCCAGCGTTACCTGCACTATCAGCCCGGCGCTGCCGTTTGTATTGCTCGACCCGGAAAAGACCCATTCGACCGATACACAAAAGAAGAACGGTGACATCGTGTGCTCGGGCATCATCGAGAGCGCCCGTGCCGCACTGGAAGCTGGCGTTAAGGTGGGCCTTGGCACGGACTCGAGCTGCCCGTTCGTGACGCAGTACGACATGTGGCGTGAGGTGGCCTATTTTGCCAAGTATGTCGGCGTGGGCAACGCTTTCGCGCTGCATACGGCCACGCAGGTCAATGCCGAGCTGCTGGGGCTGGGCGGCGAGACCGGCACAATCGAGTGCGGCAAGGCCGCCGATATTCTGGTGACGCGCGAGAACCCGCTCGATGACCTGTGCGCACTGCGTGATCCGACGCACGTGATGTGTCGCGGTGATCTGGTGCGCAAGCTCAAGGTGAAGCGTATTCCCGAGGTGGACGCCGAGCTCGACGCGATTATGGCCATGCCTGCCGAGGCGTTGGCCGAGGAGCTTGCCCGCGATGGCGTGGCGTAAGCGCGCGATATGGCGATGCGACAAAGGGACAATCCTTTTGTCATAATCAGAAAAAGCCGAGGTCCCAGTGCGAGGCCTCGGCTTTTATTTGTCCCATAGTATGGCAGCTATGAGCGCGTCTCCATCTTGGCATGGCACTTGGGGCAGGTGACGCGGATCTTGCCTTTGCCCTTGGGAACGGAGAGCATCTGGCCGCAGTTGGGGCACTTAAGATAGGCCGTGGTCTTGCGGCCCTTCCACATCTTCTTGGCTGTGCGCTTGGCACGTTCAAAGTCTTCCTTGCTAGTACCGGCTGCGCGCGAGGCGTTGGCCGCTGCAGCTCCGCCGCCCAAGCTAGCTACAAACTTGCCCAAGCCGGGTACGTTTGCAGTCGCGGCGACAAAGGCCTCGTTCTCCTTGTGACGTGCGTCGATATTTTTGGACAGGCCGCGCAGCACGCCAATCACGATTACGGCGATGGCAATCCAGCTGAGCCACTGGATGCGGGCTATCGATCCGATCATCGCGATGACGATGCCGGCAAAACCCATCACGATGGTGAGTTCATCGGCACCATTGCGACCCTTCATAAAGTCATTCATGCAAATTGCCTTTCGTTCGATATGCTGCACGCCTTTATACCCGATTTAGAGCAAGGGGGACAGGTTAATCTGCACCAATGTGGTGCAAACATACCTGTCCCCGGAATACCAAGACGGTGCAAAGAAATCTGTCCCCAATGCCCCTATTACTTGGAGAGCTTGTCGACGACGCGTTCGATTTCGGCGAGCTTGGCGGCTTTGAGGTCTTCGTCGCCCGATTCGATTGCCGAAGTCACGCAGCCCTCGATATGCGCCTTGAGCACGTCGGCGTTAATGCGCGCGAGGAGCGCCTGCGTTGCCATGAGCTGCGTGGAAATATCGACGCAGTAACGGTCCTCCTCGACCATCCGCAAGATGCCGTCGATCTGGCCGCGTGCCGTCTTGAGCATGCGGGTCACCGATTTATGGTCTGCCATCATGTCGGGTCCTCGTTTCTGGTCGATCTTCCGGATGTCCCCGTCAGTTGCGGTGAAATACGGACCGTTTAAAGGCCTAGGGCGGCACAACAGTCCGTATTTCACCGCAACTTCTGAGGATTCAGTAGGCAGCGACTGCTATGCGGCGGTCACCGAAAGGGCGTGGAACTTCTCGCCGGCGCCCTCGACAGCGGCGGTGAGCTGCTCGACGGTCACGGTGTCGGCGCACTCCACCTGGACGGTCTGGGTCTCGTGATCGGCGTCGGCGTCGGTCACGCCGGCCACGTTGAGCAACGCCGTCTCGACGGTGGCGTCGCAATGGCCGCACATGAGGCCGGAAGTCTTGATTGTGTAACGCATGGGTATTCCTCCCTGTTGTGTCGGCTTTCCCAGGCACCCGACCTTGACCTTCAAGCCGTCGCTCGCGTACCAAAGTGCGCGTCGCTCCTCTTTCGGGTCAATCTCGGGCGTCTGGAAAACCCGTTCTAGATGGACTTAATGGTGAGCCTATTTTGCCACTTTTGGCTTAAAGGATTTTAAGCGCAGCGCATTGCTTACGACGCAGACACTCGACAGGCTCATGGCCGCGGCGCCAAACATCGGCGAGAGCTGCCAACCGGTGAGGGGGAAGAACACGCCCGCCGCCAGCGGAATGCCGATGCCGTTGTAGAACAGCGCCCAGAACAGGTCCTGCTTGATGTTGCGAATTGTGGCGCGCGACAGCTCGATGGCACGGGCGACGTCCATGAGGTCGCTGCGCATGAGTACCACGTCGGCGCCCTCCTTGGCGATGTCTGCGCCGGTGCCGATAGCAAGGCCCACGTCGGCGCGCGCCAGGGCGGGGGAGTCATTGATACCGTCGCCCACCATGGCGACCTTGCTGCCCGCATCCTGCAGCTCGCGTACGTGGTGCTCCTTGTCGGCGGGGAGGACGTCGGCGATGACCTGTTCGCTGCTCAGCCCCACGCGGCGGGCGATTGCTTCGGCGGTGACTCGGTTGTCGCCGGTGAGCATGCGCACGTCGACGCCAAGCGAGCGCAGTGCGGCGATGGCTCCGGCACTCGTTTCCTTGACCTCGTCAGCCACGGCAATGGTGCCGGCGAGCTCGCCGTTCTTGGCAAAGAACAGCGGCGTCTTGCCCTCGGCGGCGAACTGTTCGGCAAGACCCGCGGGCACCTTCGCGCCCAGCTCGTTCATCAGGCGCATATTGCCGGCGGCAATGGCGTTTTGCCCCTCGCGCGCCGTAACGCCTCGCCCGGGCACGGCGGCAAAGTCCTCGACGGCGCGCGCGACAATCCCTCGCGTCTCGCACTCGGCCATAATCGCCTCGGCCAGCGGGTGTTCGCTTGAGCGCTCCAGCGCGGCGGCCAGCTTGAGTAGCGCCTTTTCGCTCATGGCGGGCGATCCGTCGGCGCGCGTGGCTACCACGATATCGGTCACGGCAGGCTTGCCGCGAGTGACCGTTCCCGTCTTATCGAACACCACGGTGCCCACGCTGCGCAGATTCTCCAGCGCCTCGGCGCTCTTGAACAGAATGCCCATCTCGGCGCCCTTGCCGGTGCCGACCATAATAGCGACGGGCGTGGCCAGACCCAATGCGCACGGACAGCTGATCACCAGCACAGCGACGGCGGAGGTGAGCGCTTCGTTCACGCTACCGGTCAGTGCCATCCACGCCACGAAGGTCATGGCCGAGATCACGAATACCACGGGCACGAACACGCCGGCGACCTTGTCGGCCATGCGGGCGATGGGCGCCTTGGTGGCGTTGGCGTCCTCGACGAGCTGGATAATCTTGGCGAGCGACGTGTCGGCGCCCACGCGTGTGGCACGGAAGGCAAACGAGCCGGTGCGGTTGACAGTGGCGGCGTTGACGGTGTCGCCGGCGGTCTTTTCCACGGGGATGGACTCGCCGGTGAGCGCGCTCTCGTCCACGGCCGAGCTGCCCTCGAGCACCACGCCATCGACAGGGATGGACTCGCCGGGGCGCACACGCAGCACCTGGCCGGGCAGAATGGCATCGACGTCGACGGTGGCCTCGCTGCCGTCCTCTGCCACGACGGTTGCGGTCTTGGGTGCTAAGTCGATGAGCGCCTCGATAGCGCCGCCGGTCTTGGACTTGCTGCGCGTCTCGAGGTATTTGCCCACGGTGACGAGCGACAGGATGGTGCCAGCGCTCTCAAAATACAGGTTGTCCATGCTCGTCATCATGGCCTCGTGCACCTGACCTGCGGCTAGCTGGTCGGCCATGATGAACATGGCGTAGAGCGACCAGGCGATGGAGGCGGTGGCGCCCACGGCAATAAGGGCGTCCATGGTGGGCGCGCCGTGCGCGAGCGATTTAAACCCGTTGATAAAGTACGCGTCGTTGACGTAGACGATGGGAATGAGCAGGACGAGCTCGGTGAGCGCGAGCGTCATGCTGTGGGTGTGGTCGGTGAAGATGCCGGGCAGCGGCCAGCCGAGCATGTGCCCCATGCCTATGTAGAACAGTGGGATGAGGAATACGATCGAGACGATGAGGCGGGTGCGCATGGCAGAGGCGGCGGCCTCCAACTTTTTGGTCGGTGACTCCATATGGGCGGCGCCGGACCTGGCTTGCGCACTTCCGCTTTGGACAGCGTCGGTGCCCGTGCTGATGGGTGAGGCCGAGTAGCCCGCGCGGTCGACAGCGGTGCAGATGTCGTCGGGGGAGACCTGCGCAGGGTCGTAGTCCACCAGCATAGAGCCGGCGAGCAGATTGACCGCGACGCTTTGGACGCCGTCGAGTTTGCTCACGGCGCGATCCACATGCGCCTGGCAGGCGGCGCATGTCATGCCGCCCACGTCGAACTTATCTTGAGCCATGGCTTCTCCTTTCTGTGACGTAGTGTCGGAAATGTTAACCTGCCGATACTATACACCCATACCCCCTGGGGGTGTCCAGTACAGAAAGAAATGTATGACATTTCGCTACAGATGAGGGTGGCTGCCGGGTTGGTGCACCATCCCCGCCCTTCGTCTCAATCTGTAACATCTAGCCCAGTTTTTGCCGAGCTGCTGTTACAGAATGAGACAAACTCTCCGGCGGCAAATCAATATCTCGATCTGTAACATCTAGCGGGGAAAATGACCTCTAACTGTTACAGATTGAGATTTTGTTTTGAGAGGTTTGAGTTTGTCTCCATCTGTAACAGTTAGACCGGTTTTTGGATTCCAGATGTTACAGATCGAGACGAACCTTCAGCAATAAACTCAATGTCTCAATCTGTAACATCTGGCGGGAAATATGACCCCTTACTGTTACAGATCGAGACAGACCGTCCGCGGCCAACTCAAATGTCTTGATCTGTAACATCTAGAGAGGTTTTTGACCCCTTACTGTTACAGATTGAGATGTTGTCTCGCGGGATTGGGGTTTGTCTCGTTCTGTAGCATCTAGACCTGTATCTGCCGAGCTAGTGTTACAAATCGAGACAATTGCCGGGGTGGGGTCCCGTCACGGCAAGACGCCCGCTGCCTAGATGCAGAACCCGGGGATCACGCAGGTTCGCTTGTTTGGCTTTTCCGCGGGCGTTGCGTACGTAAAGACGTCGCCGTCGTGTCCCACGCGATTCATATAGAGTGTGCCTTCGCTCTCCGATGTGTCGGGACTCGCCGTTCGTTCCCACCAACAGGTGTCCTTGCCCTTCCACTGGCGAACCAACGTCTCGTTCGTGGTATACGGACTTACCTTGAGCTCGCGGAAGAGCTGATACTCCTTGCCCTCGCCGTTATAGATGTCGGCCAGGTAGTGAAAGCCCTCGGTAAACGACTCGGGCGGCTGCACTCCGCACAGCTCGACCATGGCGGGCAGCCAAAGAGTTGCGGGCAGCTCGCTCAGACACGATGCGCTTCTGGCGGCGCCAACGTTATTCGAGATCTTTTTGACAGATTTGATGAGTGCGCGCAACTCGTTGGGCAGCAGCTTAAGGCCGTCGTTATCGAGCCATTCCCGCAGCTCGCAATCTGCCCAGCCGGCGCTTAACGGTTGGGCCGTGGCGTCGCGTTCGGCAATGCCGGCGTCGAACATAAACGTTAACCCTGCCTTGCCCGTCCCGTCCAGAAGCTCGTCGTGGCGGATGCCCACGAGCTGCGCGCCGACGTGCAGCCCATTGGTGAGCTTCACGCGCTTAGTGCATGGATAGGGGATATGCCCGTTGTCATCGAGCAGATGGTAGCGCTTGGCAATCTCGCGTGCCTCGCTACGGGTCTCGGCGGCCTTAATCTTGAGCGAAATCTCCTGCAGCTGATCCCAGGTGTAGTCGTCAAGTGAACCGCGGATGCCGTCCAGGTAGTCGGGGATGCCAAAGCCATGGGTTGCCGCCCCGATAACGCCGAGCCCCGCAACGGCCGCGACAACGCCACCGATAATAAAGCGGCGGCGGGTCATGGCATCGTGCCGGGCCTGCTCCAGGATCTCTCGCGCGCGCTCGCCGGCGACGTCGACCTTAAGGTGCGTGCCAGAATCGATATCAATCGCGGCCTCGTCTCCTGCGCCTTCGCGGCCCTCGGATTCGGCATCGGTGAGGTATGCCGAGAGCACCTCGAGCATCTGCTGCTCGGTGGGACGATCGCACTGCTCGACTGAAATGCCTTTCATGATGATCTGGACGAGTGCCTCGTCGTCATTGCATCGCGGCTCGAGCGGTGCCGGCTTGGTCTTGGTCTTTATGAGGTAGAACGAGCCGGTTGCCGCGGCGCCCGTCGACTCAACATCGAACGGTTTGCGACCGCTGTAGAGCTGGTACAGAATGCTCGAAAGCGCGTAGACGTCGATTGCCGGCGAACGGCGAAGGGCCGCGATGCCTTCGATATCCTGTGTGAGCATCTCGGGCGCGGCGTATGCGGGCGTGGCAAAGCGCCAGATGTCGGCGCGCCGGGTGATCGTGTCGTCACTGAGGGCCATGGTCGCGGAGCCCATGTCGATGAGGCAGGGGTCAAAGGAGCAATCGACGACCTGCTGCTCGAGCGTTCGACTGGTGGTACGGAACATGATATTGGCGGGCGACAGGTCGCGATGGACGACCGGATTAACGAGCCCCTGGGTCATCAGGAGTGCGCGAAGCACGGCGTTTCCAACGGCGGCCACCATCTGGGTAGTTAGCCCGCCCGAGGCATCGTGCGGAAGTAAGGGCAGCACCTGCTTGAGCGAGGTACCCTCGACCCACTCCATGAGGATGAGCGGGTCGTCCTCGCACGATCCATAGCCATAGACGCGCGGAAATCCGCGCAGGTGCGAGACGGTGCACAGATGACGGTACTCCTCGAACAGCGCGGCGGTGTTGGCCAGGTGCGCAGCCGCTTGCTCGGCGGAGCGATCGGGGGCTTGGCCGGAAAGGATGGCGTTGTCCTTGAGCAGCTTGACGGCAAAGACCTCGCCGCTTGTGTTGGTCGCGCGAAGCACGTGTCCGATATTGCCGCCGTCGCGGTATGCAGTCTGAAGAATAAGCGTCATAAACCGTCGCTTGGCGTCGTCCTCGGCGCTGGGGTCGACCGCTACGGCGGTGTCGAACGTGTCAAGACGGATGAGTTTGTCGCCAGGGGCGGTGTTGGTGGTATCCAAGGCGTTCCTTCGTTTGGTGGGGCCGCGTGCTCACACCGAGAACGCGATTATCGATTAAAGCCCATGATAGACGTGTTTGCCGATAAGCTGACTCGTATCGCTATTTATAGTGCAGCGTGCAACGTAAATGATATAAGACGAGTGGCACCTGTTCCCCGCGTCTCTACGCGCTAGTCCACAATAACGAGAAACGTTGTATAGAGACCCAAGTGAAGTCTGTCGCTGTTTTCGATTTCCACGGGGGGATAGACTTTGCCGGGCTCTCGTTGGTCGCGGGGCGGCTCGATTACGGTATCGCCGTCGCCTGCACCCGATTCGAGCACCGTGCCGTTGGTCGATCCAAGGCCCTGGGCGTACCAGTGCTCACCCTCAAGCCAAATGCGAAGATGCTCGCGCGATGCGTCGGCGCCCACATCGGTGATGCTGGGCGAGGTTTTGGGCAAAGAACCAATCACGGTGCCGCGCGGATCGCGTGTGAGGGGATGGATTTGCATGTCGACGCAGTTGTCGGCATGTGTCCTGAGCAGACCGAGGTTGGGGGCGACGGTGCGCGGCTGCTCCAGGCTGCCCATAAAGCCACGTCCGACGGTAGTTTCGGTGGTGCCAAAGTGCCCGCCCGTCTTGCTGTCGCAAAAGCGCTCGACGGTGGCCACGCCTTGAACGGGATCGGCAAGTGCACCCGTTGCCACAAAGAGCATCAAGAAGAGCGTGCTTTTTTCGCGGGGGCTGTGGTCATCGGAGCTGTTGATACGCCCCAAGGCATTGGCCTAGAGGCGGTCGTCGAGGTCATAATCGGCGAGAACCGACATCATGCCTTGGGCCGCCGGGCCGCTGTAATGCTCGGATATTTCCTGATAGGCGCGATCGCCTCCGCCGAGCTTGTTGCTAATGGCGGCAGCAAGGTTAAGTGTGGAGACGGTAAGGTCGTTGTAGATACCTGGCGCACACTGATCGGGCTCGCGGTGGACGATGTAGCGAGTGAGGTACGAGCGGTTGGTAGAGCATTTGTCGAGCAGGGTGCTGCCTGCATACGAATTACCGTTGATGAGCATTCGCGCAATCTCGAGATGCTTGAGACCGCCGAACGATCGGATGTCGTTGTAGAGGACCGAGCACGGTGTTTCCGCCGCCATGGCTGCCTCCCCAGATAACTTTAATGACGTACTGCAAACATGATAGGAAATGGCTACGCTCAAAGCGTACCGACTCGAAAAATGTTGCGCAACGCTTTGTATAACTATTGAGACATTATAGGGCAGATACGCCAAGTTGCAGGATGGCTGCAAACGACACATTTTGAGAGGTCGTGCCCTATGGAATGCCCTTATTGCGGTGCATTGTTGCCCGATGACGCTAGTTTTTGCTCTGAGTGTGGATCGCCTCTTGCCGTGCCCTCGTCGACTGCGCCCGTTTCCGAAGATCCCTATACTACGCCCCAGACCGTGTCACAGAGCCCTGCCTTTTCTTGGCGCGACGGCGAGGCCGCTACGGCGGCGACGGTGGAGTTGCCTAAGGCGGATGCTGCCTCGAAAGCAGACGAGCAGCCGGTAGCGGCACCCGGCGCGTTTGAGCCCGCTGTGCCCGAATCCGATTCGGACGCCACGCGTGTAGTCGATCCCTTGTCAGACTTTGGCACTACGATCGAGGACGTGGAAACTGAGTCTGCCTGCCATGCCGATTTTGGTTCTACGCCGCTCAGTGAGGAAGAGCAGCTCGAGCAGGACCGCGAGAGCCTCAAGACGGCCAAGGCCGAGTACAAGCTGGCACGCAAGCGCCTGGGCAAGTCGTATGCGCCCGCCATAGCCGCCGGCGTTATTGTCGTTGCCGCCTTGTGCGCGGGAACCGGCTGGGCAGGCTACTCATATGGTTTGGCTCATCCGCAAAATACGGAGCAGATTCAAAAGCTCAAGAAGCAGCTTGAATCTTCCAAGGACGAACTCACAAAAACGCAAGACGAGCTCAATCAGACAAAGTCCGACCTTAAGGGTGCTAAGGCGGAGCTCAAGACCGCAAGCAAGAACGGCGAGGACGCCAGCTCCGATGCCGAGGGCTCTTCCACGACGGGCAATGCGACCTCGTCGACCACCACGACCTCCGGTAGCACAGCGAAGCTCAACATCGATAAGCCCACGAGCTTCGCCAACACCACGTGGCGCGGGGCACTTAAGGAGACGGGCAACTCTTGGGGCCATACTTGCTACGGTGCGAGCAAAAACGACCTTGCGATCGTTTTTAAGAGCATCAGCGATTCCGGCGAAGTGGTTGCAGACATCTCGGCCACGCTGCATGCCCACGATACCTACAACGCCGAAAAAACCGTCGCCCAATCCGATGGTGACGACTATCGCACCTACACGGACGTCACCGGTACGTTTGTCAGAAACAAGGGTTTTGAATTCTCGCTTCCCGTCGAGGAGGAGGACTGCGACCTTACGGTTACGGGTGTACCTAAAAAGAAAAATGGCAAGTACTACCTGAATACCACAGTCGAATCGGGAGACGGCGCCGTTACCATGGGAACGCGCATCACGGATTCCTTTGAGCTTTTGATTTCCTAGTACCTCGTATTGTCAGCGTGCGATGCATGGGGACGGTGGCGGGCGCGGCTTTATTGAGAGTTGCGCCCGCCACCGCTTTTTGCAAATGGGCCTATTTGCTGACTTGGGTTTTACTGCCGGCTAAAGCATGCCGGCAGATGCGAGGGCGAGAATAACCACGATTGCTATCAGGGCAGCAATCACCATCGTGAATGCCATCGTGCGTTGACGTTTGACGGCAAGGCGCGCGCGACGCATGGACTCGGCGCTGCGGACGGTCTCGGTGGATGGGGTTGGCCGAGACGCGGGCTGCGCCTGTGCAGCCGTGCGGGTGGGGACGGTGGCGTCCGTCCGCACGGTAGCGCTGCCGCGATCCGCTACGGGCCGGCGCTTTCGCGGGGCACCCGTACGGGCGAAAGGCTCAAGGCGCGCCGCGAGTTCGTTTGCCGAAGGGCGTGCGTCTTGCGAGACTGCCAAACAAGCCATAATCGCGTTGGCCAAGCCCTCCTCGCGGGGAGTTGCGGGTGCAAGGGGTTGCGGCTGCACGGTGCGCTTGAGGAGCGCGTGATCTCCAGAGCGCTTGAGCTCTGCCTCAAAGGGGGCATGTCCGCAATAAAGCTCGTAGAGGATGCTTCCCAGCGCATAGATGTCGACGGCGGGGTTGTCGCGCGCACCGGGGTCGGCCTTAAACCGCTCCAGCATTTCGGGTGCCGCGTATGCCGGCGTGGCGCCGCGAAAAGCGTTGACGTCGACGGTAAAGGAAAAGTCCGGTTTAACGAGCTTGGCACTGCCCATATCGATCAGGCAGATGTCAAAATAGCCGCTCGACACCTGCTCCTCGAGCGGGATGCGATCGTGACGCAGCATGATGTTGCGCATGGAGAGGTCGCGGTGAACAAAGGGCGTGTCGAGCGATTGCGTGGACAAGATGATCTTGAGCACGCTCAGGCCCAGCGCGGCGACGATATCACCGGGGCAGGTTTCAGCGCCATCACTCAGAGCCCGCCGTGCATCAAGAAGCGAGACGCCATCAACCCACTCCATGAGCAGCGCCGGGGTTCCGTCTGCCGTGTAGCCAAAACCGTAGACATCGGGGAAACCCCTTAGATTGGATACGACGGAGAGCGTGCGGTACTCCTCTTCCAAAGTTTCTCGGTTGAGCTGTTCTTGCTCGGGCTGGGCATCGGGGCGCGGCATCTTAAGCGCGAGCTCAAAGGCGCGATCGCCGCTTTGGACGCGGCGGACATAGGCGTTGCCGCCAAAGCCACCCTTTTGCGGCGGAACGAGAAGCGTGCAAAAGCGACGCCGTGCCGCGGCCTGCTCACGCTCGGAGAGCAGTGCTGGCGTATGAAACTTGACGAGTCGAACTTCTTCGTAGGATCCGGTCATGGCGCGCTTTCATCCTTTCTTCCATTAGCAGGATATGCGCTAGCCGCTGCCTTCTGTTGCGCAACATCGACAAATCTGCCGCTCGCCAATGTTGCGCAACAGAATCGCGCAAGACGGCGGTAGAAAGATGTAGGAAAGACGCAAGGACCAAGCTGGTCAAAAACGGAGGGATAGCAAGTATGAGCGCCGTGGTTGGGATGTTTACATCTGTTGGCCCTGCGGCAAGTAGCGCCGCATCTACTGGGACAAGCTTGGGTGCTGCCGGCGCTGTTGGTATGGTCCTTTTGGCTCCTACCGCAATTGTTACGGGTGCGTTGGCTGCCCGTGAGACGGCGGAAAAAAATGCAAGTTATGCCGCCAAAGAGGAATTCAATGAGACTCTCGCGGACCTTAGGAAACGGATTGATGAGATAGCTTCCGGGCTGGATGAATCAACACGGGCAATGTTGGATGAGTTGATCACCAATTGTTCTCGCTCCTTTTATGCCGAACATGAAGAAAACACGATGAGTCTTGGTAGGGATACAAGGGTGAGGATGGAGAAGGCGTTGGCTCATTTGCTTTCAACGCTTCACGTCCTGTTTCCACAAATGACTTTTGACGCTCATCTGAAGCAGAGGATGGAGATGAGCAAAAGTCAGATTGATGCTGCTTTGACCGTTGAAAAGCTGAGAGCAGAAGGTCTTGCTAGGGCGATTGATTTTGATGTAACGCCTGATAATCCTATAGATCTGAAGAGGGCATTGCTTCAGATAACCGCGGCGGCGGAGTCTTCTTCGAGCGTTGAAACGTTTGAGGGGGCGGCGCAATCATTTGACGCGTGGTCGGAAGTCGCCATCTCTTTGATGCAGGATGAAGCCTTGGATTTGGCGCTGCGTAATCGAATAAGCGCGAAATTCGAATCGATCCGCGCCGCCTATGATGCGCTTGATTCCGATTCAACTGTTGAGGAGCTGCTTGCTATTAATAAGAGCATCAAGGATTTTGATCATGTCATGAAGCGTGCCCAGTATGAGTCTGCCGAGAAGCATGAGCAGTACACGCAGTACCAGATTCGAGTAGAGCTACTCAACGATCGATACCATCGCCCGACTGTTCTTAAGCACATTTATGAAATCGATAATATTTACGAAGAAATCGAAATCACCGATGCCGAGCTTGATAAGGCCGTAAAAGACGAGTATATCGAGCGTGCAATTAATGATGCCATGGCTGAACGTGGTGTCAATGTGGTCCGTTATGCCGTTATGGATGGCTCGGGCAAACCCTGGCGTCTTATGTTTGACACAAACGAACACAAAGCGGTCGCTGTCCTTAAGGGTAGCAGCGAACAGCAGGTCATCATGCGTGTCGTAGAGGCTGACCCAGCTGAGTTTTCTGAAGACCCGAATAATCCCACGATTATCAAAGACATGAAGATCCAGGATCAGTCAACCGTCGATAAGGCCGTTCAGGACCAGGTGGAGTTTTGTGACTTCTATAAGCAGTTCAGTGAAGACCTTAAGAAGCGCGGCGTCTTTGCGGACACCTCGGCTGGTTTTGTGCGGCCGCCAAGTCCGGATGCTGCAGTCGAGATTCACCCGCACGATTACGTGCCGCCCACGCCTTCCGCAGATGCGGAGCGTCGCCTGCGTAATCGCCGTCAAGCAAGTCAGCTCAAGCAGAGGGAAATGAGGTAAACCATGACATGGGAATGCCCTATCTGTGGTCTTATGAACGATGATGCCCGCGATATGTGCGAGGACTGCGGGACGCCGCGTCCCGCTGGTGCGGTTCCCGCGCTTTCGGCCCCTGCGCCCGCGGTCTCGGCACCCGAGGCGCCAGTCGCCTCAGCGTCCGGCTTTGCCGGCGCGGTCGCTGAGCGTCCGGCTCCCGCCGTCTATCCTGCAACGTCATCGATGGGCGGTGTTTCGCGGCCTCAGCGTCCCGCGCCCCAGCAGGCATATCAGGCTGCTCCTGCTCCCACGCCGCAGCCTACCCCCATGCCCGTTCCGCAGCCCGCTCCGGTTGCTGCGCCACAGCCGACGCCTGCGCCAATGCCACATCCGACGCCTGCACCAATACCGCAGCCCGCGCCGCAACCCATGGCGAATGCTGCAGCTACTCCTGCGGTTCCTGCGCTTACGCTTGCCGATCCAGTTATGGGTGAGCAGCTTCGTCTCACGGACGCTGCCGTGCTTGGACGCAACGTGTTTCCTTCCATGGCTTCGAACTTTGCCATGTCCCGGCAGCATGCCAGTGTTCGTTTTGAGCGGGGCACATGGATGGTTGCCGATGAGGGGTCCAATAACGGAACGGCTCTTATGCGTGGCGGCCAGATCCTCAACTTGGTTCCCGGCGTGGCCCAGCCGATTCATACCGGAGATACGCTACTCATTCCGGCTGCGTCTGGCGAGTTTGCCCAATTGCGTCTGACGGTTACTGTGGAGGAACCGCCTGCGGCGCAACCCGTGCAGACCCAGGCTTGGTCTGCGCCTCAGCCCGCGTCTGCTGCGGCACCGGTTGTTTCTGCTGCTGGTGAGTCTGCGGGTGTCGAGGGCTGGTTTGTCGAGTGCCCCGAGTGCGGTCGTTTGCATCTCGTTGCTGATGAGCGCGCAAAGGTTGGGGATGGCTGTGAGGAATGCGGTTGCTCGCTTGCACGTACCTCGGCCGTGTACCGTACACTCGATCCGGGCGAGGATTACGCCGATGTTCGTTAGCCATGTGCTTGCCCCCGTCGTCTCGCTGGGTCCGGGAGAACGTATTGTTGTCTGGACCGCTGGTTGTTCAAAGCGTTGTGCCGGATGTATTTCGCCCCAATGGCGCAGCCAGTCGCCCGATCAAGATGTCGATGTTGATGAGCTTGCGCAGATGTTGCTCGATACCGCGCGCGAGCACGGCGTACATCGGCTGACGGTTTCGGGTGGAGACCCGCTCGAGCAGGCATCAGAGCTCGTGAAGCTGCTGACAACGATCCGTTGCGCTTACGATGACATTCTCGTTTACACCGGATTTACGCTCGAAGAGCTGCCGCAGGTGATCGGTGCGGATACGTGGGAGACACTCAAGCCCCTCATCGATGTGCTGATTGACGGTCCGTACATAGACGAGCTTAACGTGCCCGACTGCGCGCTGCGCGGTTCGACTAACCAGCGCGTAATCTACCTGAGCGACCGCCCGCACGATGACTACGACCAGTATCTTCAACAGCCTCGTCAGCTTCAAAACTATGTCCAGGACGGCACGATTATCACCGTTGGTATTGCCGACCGCTACCACCATGAATTTTCTGCCAAGGAGGTATAACACATGGCAACTGATTTCGAGCGCCAATCCTGGCAGCGCGAGATGCTCAACTTTAAAGGGGTGAAGAGCCTCTTTATCCTTGAGGGCAACGTGAACGACAAGTATCCCGATGTGGTCGACGGCGGCCTTCAGTTCTCGGAGCTCGCCGAGGTCGTGCGCGGCCTTTTTGAAGACGCCAATGGCTCAGTTGAATACAACGTGGCATATTTCGATCCCATCCAGCTGTTCTCGAGCAGCATGGGCAACGTCGATTGCAAGCGCCTGGTGTCGCTGGCACACGACGAGGCTTCTAAGAGCGATGATCGCATGATGGAGGCGAACGCCTGCATCGCCGATGGCCGCCAGGCGTATGCCACCGAGCAGTCGAGCCTGCCTTCATACGGTGAGGTTATCCGCTCCATGTTGCGCCTGAAATACAATGACAACCCCGATGGCGGCACCGAAGCTAAGCCGCTTTGCGTGATCGTCAACATGGCGTCGCGTCTGCTTGCCTCCTCGACCGGTCTTATGCCCGACGAGACGCAGTTCTTCCTTAACCTGTACCTTGGTGCCAGCAAAGCACGCCTTATTAACCGCACGGCTGTCAACACGCTCATTCTGGTAACGGATAACGTGCGCAATCTGCCCGTGTGGTTTATCGAGGAGAATCCCTTCCTGCGCACCATCACACTGCCGCATCCCGATCGTGACATGCGCGAGGCCTATATTCAGAGTAAGTTTGGCTTTGGTGAGGCGCTGTCCGATTCCGATGACCGCGCGGTGCGTCGCTTTATCGATACCACCGACGGCATGAGCGTTAAGGAGCTCGAGGGCCTGCAGCGCATGTATCAGCGCGATATGCAAAACCCCGAGGCTTCCATCGAGGCCATCCTTCCCAAGCTCGTCGACGTCTACAAGTACGGCTTTCGCGAGAATAAATGGCAGCAGATGTTCGAGAAGCTCGAAGAGGATCCCGAGGAAAAGATCAAACGCCGCGTAAAGGGCCAGGACGAGGCCGTCGAGAAGGCCGTCACCGTGCTCAAGCGCTCCGTTATGGGCCTTTCGGGCGCCACCCATTCATCTGGTTCCAAGCCCAAAGGTGTCCTGTTTTTGAGCGGTCCCACTGGTACCGGTAAGACCGAGATCGTTAAGGCCATTACGGAGCTTCTCTTTGGCGATGAGCGCAGCATGCTGCGTTTTGATATGTCCGAGTACGGTGCCGAGAACTCCGATCAAAAGCTCTTTGGCGCTCCTCCAGGATACGTGGGCTATGCCGAGGGCGGTCAGCTGACCAATGCGGTCAAGGCCAATCCGTTCTCGGTGGTTCTTTTCGACGAGATCGAGAAGGCCGCGCCCAGCATTATGGACAAGTTCTTGCAGATTCTCGAAGACGGACGTCTGACCGACGGTCAGGGCAACACCGTGTACTTCTCTGAGACGGTTATCTTCTTTACGAGCAACATCGGCTTTTCCAAGCTTGAGATCGATGCGCAGGGCAACGAGGTGCGTAATACCATCAAGCCCAACACGCCCTATGACGAGATTTGCGAGCGCGTGCGCACCGAGATGGATCGCGAGTTTAAGCCCGAGTTCTTGGGCCGTATCGGCGACAACGTGGTCATCTTCAACTTTATCGACGACGCCGTGGCGCTTCAGATCCTCAATTCCAAGATCGATGCCGTTAACCGCAACGTGCATAAGGCACAGCCCGATATTACGGTTGAGGCGACCGATGCCGCCCGCGAGCTGCTGCACTCCATTGCCATGACGGATGCCGTCAAGGCCAAGGGCGGCCGCGGCATTGGCAACCTGGTGGAGAGCGGCTACCTTAACGGGCTTTCCGATTTTCTGTTTGAACACCGCGCCGAGTGGCGCGGTCGTCCCGGCATGGTGGCACGCGCCGTGCCGCAGGGCGAGGGCGACGATGCGCATATCGCATTTGAGCTCGTGCCCGGATCGATGGGAGGCGATTGGCGATGACGAAGTTTATCGCTGCAGCAAAAACTCAAGCGGGAACCAATCACCCCGTCAACGAGGACCGTTTGCTTCTTGACGGTAACGTCCTTTGCTATGGTCTGGTGGGCGATTGCGAGCGCGAGATGGGCTGCATGGCAGTCTTTGACGGCGTGAGCGAAGGCGGGCACGGAGCGGCCGCCTCGACGCTTGCTGCTCAGGCGTTTGCGCAGGCCGTGCGCGTCTTTGATACCGATGCCGTCAACGCGTTACAGGAGCGCCTACGCATGGCGGGCGAGCGAGCCGAGAACGATGTTGAGACGTATGCGGCTCGCTATGGACTGTCTGTTGCCGCATCCACGGTTGCTGGCCTCGTGGTTGCTCCTGACGGGCACGGTGCTGTTTTTAATGCCGGCGATTCTCGCGTGTACCGACTGCGTGGCGGTGTGCTTGCCGTGCTTAGCTGTGACCACACGCCTGAGCGGCGCGTGGGCGGCGTTGGCGCTGAATACAGAGACGATGCCGTTTCGCATTGTATTGAGCTCGCGATTGGACTCAATCAGGGCGGTCGCAATCTTGAGGTCAAGACGACCGTGATGCTTCCGGGCGATCGCTATCTGATCTGTTCCGATGGTATCGATGGACAGATTGCGCAGGAGCGTTTGCAGCAGATGCTTGCGAGCGATTCGACATGTGCGCAGTTGTGCGAAGAGCTATATGCCGAGGCTCGGGTGAACGGCTCGACGGACGACGCGACGCTGATTGTAATTGAGGTAGGGGAGTAGTCATGTCTGATGAAACGATTACGGTACGCCGAGATGGCGGCAATGACAATGATGAGACCGTAACGGTGCGCCGCGGGAATGCGCCCGTAGGGGGAGAGACGGTTACCGTGAACCGTGGCGACCAGGCTTCTGCGCCTGGAGAGACCGTGACGGTACGTCGAGCCGACGCTCCGGCATCTGGTGAAACGGTCACCGTCCGCCGCGACGGTACGCCATCGACAAACGAAACCGTAACGGTGCATCGCCCGATGACTGAATCGAATGGTGAAACAGTAACGGTTGCGAGGCCGTCTGTTGGTGCTTCCGACGACGGCAAGACCGTTACTGTTTCACGCCCTGGTACTTCTGCGGCAGGCGAAACTGTCACGGTGCCGCGCGCTGCGAGCCCCGACGGCCAGACGGTAACTGTCTCGCGCGGCGCCACGGCCAGTCCCAACGGTGAAACGGTGACCGTTTCTCGTGGGGGCGCACATGCTGCCGCTGCATCTGCCTCGCCTTTTGTTGCGGAGGATGCGACGGTTGTCTCGAATGACGGGCAGCAGTTTATTATTCATTTGGGACAGGTCATTGGCCATGGCGGTCAATCTACCATTGTTGCCGCCGAGCGGGTGAGCGATGGTTTGGCATGCGTTGCCAAGGTCTTTAAGCCTCTTGTGGGCGCCGAGCGTTCGGCATATCAAAAGGTGGTAAGCGCCGTAATGGGGCTTAATGGCCGCCCCGTGTCTCAAACGCATCTGCTGCCCATCTTTGCCTATCTGCACCAGGGCCTGAGCGCGACCGAAGTGGGGGCTGCGGCTCCTCAGCTGTGGGATGTTTCCATTACGCCGCTGGCCACATGCCTTTTTGATCGTCCCCGTAGCAAGAATATGGTTAAGAGCCGCGTGATTCCCGAGCTCAGCCAGGCAATCGAGTTGCTCCATACCGAGCTCGGCATTGTCCATCGTGACATTAAGCCGCAGAACGTCTACCTGTACGACAAGCAGATCGTGCTTGGAGATTATGGCTCCGCCCGCTCGCTTGCCGGATTTGACAGCCGACTGACGAACACCATGACGCGCTCCGACGGCTACACGCCCGGTCGTGGTGGCATGGTCGACCCGCGAAACGACTGGTATTCGTTTGGCTACACGATCTGGACGCTCTACGAAAACAATGTCCATCCGCTGCAGGAGTTCATAAACGACAATACGCTTTCCGATCGCCAAGAGACGGGCGAGCCTGCAGACTTCAACCATCCGGAAGATGCGACCTTGGGGAACCTGCTCAAGGGTTTGACGTTTGAGCTATCGGGCGAGCGTTTTGGCTACGAAGAGGTCAAAGACTGGATGGCCGACCCAGATCATTTCTATCGCAAGCTTCCCACCATGGACGCCGGCAGCGCTCGTAAGCCATATGAGTTTGCGGGCAAGCAGTATAGCGATCCGGTGCTGCTCGCTCGAGCGCTGTCCTCCAATTGGGACGAGGCAAAACTTCGCATGAGCCAACAGCAGCTCGAAAACCTGATGGGCGACTGGGGTGAAAATGACCTGCAGACCAGGATTCACCAGTTAGTCGAAGAGGATATCCAGACAGCGTCCAATCCCGACCTGGCGCTCGCTTGCGTAATCTATGAGATGTCCAACGGCAAGATTATGTCGTGGCGCGGCGAGGATGTCTCGCTGACTAATGCACCCGATGCTTTGCCGGCGCGTATTGCATCGATGGCTGTGGATACAATTGATCGCTATGCTCGGCAGTCAGGCCTTGATGGTACAAATTCATCTGGCGTGTTGCCCTCTGGATTCCTCTCGCTCGTCTTATCTCGAGAAGCAAACGCCGACAGTCAAAGGGTTCGTTTGGCTTCTGATATTCACAGTCTTGAGCTTCTTGCTCGCCAATCGGACGACCCTCATTTTGCAGCCTGCCTTTTTAAGGGCTTGTTGACGTCCGGTGAAAACAAGCATGCTATGGCCCAAGGTGCGATTAAGTCGGTATTACGGCAACCCTCTGCATTCTTTGGCGTCTGTTCGTCTTCTCGATCGCTCGATGAGTTTTTGCTCTATTTTGCCGGCGATGTTGATATGTCAGCAATCATCGCTGCTCGCGATGGGGCAAATGCTGAGGGAGGCATAGACACCGACGTTGTCCTTGTCTTTATGGATAAGGTCGCCGACGACAAGGCCGCCGTGCGCTCGTTTTATCGAAAGTATGGAAACTATGCTGCCTGGATTTGGCTTTCTGGCCATACCGACTTATACGAAACGATGCAGGGTTCGACAGGTGAAGCTGCGGTTATCGCGCTTCGTGGACTTAATCCGGCAATGAATGCGCCCGTCTCGACACTTGTTAAGTTGGGCAGCAACGCCCGTCTTGAGGGCATTAAGCTTCGAGGCGACATGGAATCTACGCCAGTTCCATATATTCTGGGTTGGGAACTTGATGAACGTTTTGGAACGCGCCCCATCGCGATGGGATCACTGTTCTGTGCCCAGGTAAAGGATGATGTCGTGCCGCGTGGGTACGTTTCTGACCTCCTGACCTCTTGTGAGGACCAAGGTGTGCTCGACATCCTTGAGATTAGGCTTTTGGCGGATGTCGAGAGCCTGCCGTCCGCGGCATATTCACAATTTTTGGATGACGCTCGCGGAGTTGCCGATGGAAAGCTGAAGGCCGCTATCGAAACGGACACGCGTGAATACGGTGTCGTCAAGGGCATCGCTGACAGCGATGCTCAGATTGCTGCTGTAAAGAAGGAGCAGCGGAACGTTCTCATTACCACCATTGCCGTTGCGCTTCTCTATCTCCTTATTATTAAGTGTGCACGCGGCGCATTCGGTCAGCTTATCGTTTCACTTGGAACGTTTGGACCTCTCGTTGTCGTCTTCTTGGTGCTGGCATTTTTGGGCTCTTTCGGCTTCCTTGCACTCAATGTTCTCCGTTCGTTTTCTGCCGTTGATCGTGTTTCGGGTCTCGAAGATGCTCTGGATTCAAACGCCGCTGCCTTAGAGGGCTATTTGGTTAAGTTGGTCAATTTCGACGGACGCAATGACAAAATTACTGAAATTCTGTCAGTTCAGTCGGGAGATGCCGTATTGACCGATGCGCGTAAGCCGCTGTTCTCGACAGGGCGTCATTCTGTGTCGTTTTATACCGATCCCGAAGTCATGGATCGATTCGGACATCTTGCTGGCAGGTTGGTGCTCATCACGGCGCTCGTCGTTAGCGCGTTTGGCTTTATGGGGTCGATGTATGTCGATGGCGATGTGTATGCGAGAGTTGAAGTTTTAATTGCGGTTTGTTTCGGCTTGATGATCGTATTGATCATGTTTGGCGAGGATGCACATCCTGGTAGCGCTCAAGCGCTGCGTTCGTGGCTTTACATGTGGATACCTCCGATACTTATTGAGTTTTTGCTTTCGGGGGTTGTCTCGTTTGCCAACTTCCTGAGCCTTTTCGGTTTCATTTTCCTCTTGCTTGCTTTTGTAATTAGCGTTATTGCGTTCGTGTTTTTCCGTGGTTTGGAAAAATGGGATGATCTCCAATCGCGGAAAAAGCAGTCGCCGATTGCTCAGCCGATTGCTGTCCAGCCGATTGCTGCTCAGCAGAACACTGCTAAACAAGACAACATTCCACAGAATGGTGTTCAGAATTCCAGCACTGGAATGAAGACGAATTACAAGGCGCCTGTTAGTCATGTTTACGCTTCTGGCAGTGCTGCGTCTGTTGGACATGCGGGCAGCGCTCCTGCTGTGAAGAAAGAATCAGTGAATGCTAAGAAGTCCGGTTCTGGAGTGAAAGGCAAAAAGGAGCCGAACGCTATTGGATATGGCACCTATGATCAGATGCCTTGCCGTATCGACATCTATGCCAACTACATCAAGATTACCCATACCTCGATGTATTCTGGAAGGCGCGATTTAGATAAATATAAATCCGTAGTTAAATCGGGTAAAACATCTGACTTGGACAAGGCGTTTAATAGGCCTTATGCTGTAAATACGATCAATATTCCAGCAAACGCGCTCACTAATTGGCTTCGCATGCCCGGCATCACCAATAGCCCCGAATTTACGTTCGACCGAAAGGATCGCCAGCTGCACACTCGCGTGCAACACACGATTCAGGTTTTTTCGCCGGGTTTCGATGAGGTACTCGAAGATTTTGCAGACTCTCATTTCCATTACTGATGAGGACAGAGGGTAATACTCACGTGCCCGTCGGGGAGGACTCCGATTGGCGAGACACAGTTTGGATGATCAATGCCAACGTTAAACTTGGGAAATATGTTTGGAAGTTCCAATAACGATAGGAATCGTGGCGGGGGTTCTCAACAACAGGGCTCCAATGCTCAGCGAGCAGGTGGGCAACTTCACGATGTTGAGCGGCTGGTTATGGGGGGCCGTGAGGCTATTGCTAATAGCGCCGAGGCGCAGCGCCAGCGACGCCGCCTTGCCGAGAGCATGGCTAGGAAAGATGCGGTGTACGGAACCGTCATCGACCAAGGATACGGAACGTACGATGGAAGGCCCTGTTCGATTAGATTGTACGAAAACCGCATTGAGATTGTTGCGAAACGCGAAGGCTCGACGCTGGATAATCATCCGGTGGTCAAGTCGCTTATCCCCGGCCTTGGCAAAAGCAAGGCTGTTGCGGGAAGGATTCTTGCTCCGGGTAATTCAAACCCGCCAATCGTCATCCCCGCCAATGCCATGACGGGTTTTCAGCAAGTGGCATGGGGGATGTTCCCGACGTTTGTATTCATGCGAAGGGATCCTGTGACGAGGAAGCGAGAGTCCCACACGATTAAAGCTATGACTAGAGAGCTTGGCTATTCGTTAGAGCGTTTTGGCGCTATGCATTACCACTTCTGATGATTTGTGAGGATATAGACAATGGGCATGGGGGAACGAGATTCTGAGGGCCTGTCGGCGCAGGAGCGACTCGAACAGCTTCGCGCTCAGAGGATGGCACCGAAAGACCCCGGGGTACATATCGAATCGGACGCAGCAAATGGACGTCTGGACATCAACTGGAATAGTGCCGGTGCACCAAAGCACCATGTGAGCATTAATTTATCGCGCATTGTAGATGCTATTCCGACCGTCATTCGTTTTCTTCCGGTGCGTATTTTTACGGTGTGGGGTCTTTGCTCGGTCTGGTATCGTCTGTTTCTAAATACAGGTGGAGACGATATTTTGCATACGGGTCTCCCTGCTCCTGGATATAGCGCTTTTAACCCATTCGCTCAAGCAGCCGTTATTTTCGGTGGCCTAATTGTCGTTTCGATTGAGTTATTAATTGGACCGCTGAGTCTGATTATCAAACAGCTGATCATTGGTCTTTTCTATTTGCTACGCGGTTCAGCTGCTACAAGGCGCGCATTATCGGATGCGCATGCTCAATTTAACTTTGGTCAGTTTATCGCTGACACGCGCGAAGGCTATCACAATGGCTATTCACTATTGGGGTCGGCGTTGCGCGCAAAACGTGGTGCGCGCAACGGCTCATCTTCTCTTGATTACGGCGAGGGTGCCTTGACGGGCGTAGATCCATATTCATATCAATATGATGATGGAATTGGTGATCGTCCGTCCGTCTTGGAACTGACTGATGAAGAGGCCGATCGCTTGTGGGACCTGTACTACCCGGCCTACGGCGCCGAGGGCCCCATGTCCAACCTGCACGAGGCGCTCGCCTCGGGCGACCCGCAGGACTACACGACCCTGATGAGCCTCGCCCTCAACGTGGCGGAGTGGTGCGAGCAAAACGGCACGCCCGACACGCACGGCTGGTTCGACGACCCCGCCTACCCGGGCGACTACGTCGATGCCGGCACGTTCTACCTCATGGCGTACTCGTTCTGGGAGCAGGCGGCCGAGGCGCGGCGCGTGGGGCCGATCGAGCCGCTCGCGGATGACATGAGCCGCTTCATCCTGCGCCACCTGAGCGACTGGTCGCGCGAGAACGCCCATGCCTACCGCTGGCGCGGCGACTGGCGCGACGCTGACTACTTCGACAAGGACCGCCTGTAGGCGGCGGAGGGGGAAACACGGATGGCAATTAATCAGAACGGGTCTGGCCGCGGGGGCGCCGGGTCCAACGGATCGGATGTCAACGATATCGTGAACCGCCTGGGCGGTCCGCGCGTGGTGATCGTTCTTGCCGTGGTGGTGATCATCGCCATTGTGGCGGTCACGTCCATCACAAGCGGCATCTCCGACACCAATCGGCAGACCGAGCAGCGCGCCGAGGCCAAACAGCAGCAAGAAGACGAGGCGGCGCGCGCTCAGCGTAAAAAGGAAAAAGAAGAGCGCCATCAGGAAGAAGCGAAAAAGGCCACAGTGCTTACGCTCGATGAAATTACGGACGAGGCGCTGCGCTCGGACTTAGCGCTCGATGCAGATGAGGACGGCAATATTTCGCAAGAGACTGCGGATGAAGCTAGCTCAATCGACGTCGAGTCGTTTGATTCGCTTCCGCTGTTGGCCAACTTCCACAACATCACGACGTTTGGCATTGGCGACTACGACAGCGAAAGCTACGACATAAGCTCCATTAGCAATATCACTCATCTGTCCATTGGCGACTGCTCGGTGCCTCAGGTTGATCTCACACGTTTTCCTCAGCTACAGCGCGTTACCATAAACAGGCTCGAGAGCCCCGTCGATACCTTGAATGCCAAAAACATGTCCTCGTTGACGAACGTCCAGATCGAAGGCCTTGATGGCAGTATTGGGACACTTGACCTGTCGGGTGATGTGAACCTCGAGGTTCTGAAGATCGGTTGCAGAGTCGAAACGCTCAATCTGTGCGGGGCAGGCAGGGAAGATGCCTTCCATTTCACTTTTACACCCAATTGTGTTGGCAAGATCTTGTACGACAGCGACACGAGCAGCAGCCTGGTCGAGTATTTGCAAAAAATGAGCAGTGACTACGGTTACACCATGGAGCAGCAGTAGCGATGCGCTCAAGTGAGGAGAAGCGATATGGCGAATTTTAAGCCCGACATGTCTTGGCGGGATAACGAATGGGTTCAGCGTGTAACCGAGCAGCCTTCGGGCGGGGCTCATGAGCAGGCTGCCGAGACGCCAGATGTGCGGGTGAATATGCGTCCGAACGGGCAGGCAACCGAACAGTCTGCTGGGCAGGCGCAGCAGACGCCGGGGCGTTCGACAAGTCGGATCCCTCGCCCTGCCAGCCAGCCGAATGGACAGGCGGCTGAACGTGCAAATGAAGCCGTCTCTCGTTTGGGCGGCGTTCGCGCCCTGGTAGTGCTTGCGGCGGTTGTGGTCATAGGCGCGGTTGCCGTTTTCTCCGTGATTGGCGGCGTCGGTGACGTGCAAGGCGGCGGGGGAGCCTCGTCGAGCGTCTCTAAAGAGTCGAGCTCAACTGATGCCTCTGGCTCCGAGACCAAGAAAGAAAAAGGTCTCGTCGATGTTGATGCGATCTCGGATGATACGCTGCACGGGCTGCTTGCCGACTACGATAACGATGACGATGGCCAGCTGACCGCCAAGGAGACCCAGCGCATTACAGAGCTGGTCGTGAGTGACGAGGTGACGGATTTCACGCCCATTAGCAAGCTGGACAAGCTCGATACGCTCGGCATCAATACCCTAAGCGCCAAGAGTGCGGACTTTAGCGAGCTCGAGGCACTCGAGGTGCTCAAGTTTGGCGACATGACGACCCAGGACCTCGACCTGAGCGTCTGTCCCAAGCTTAATTCCTTTAAGATCGAGGGCCTTAAGGGTGCTGTCAGTTCCATCAACGCCTCGGGTCTTAAGAACCTGATGTTCTTTACCGTTGACCAAGGGCTTCAGGGTGACGTCGAGAAGATTGATCTTTCGAACGATGACATTCTTGGCGCACTCGAGATTACCTGCAATGTCGGCGAGCTCAATCTTTCGGGTTGCAGCCACTCATTCCCCAAGCTCAACATTGCCGCGGATCATATCGACAAGATCGTGGTCGACAGCAACACCAACGCGGACCTGGTGGCTACCCTGCGCGATCTTTGCGCCCAGAAGGGCTGGACGCTGGAGGAGCGGTAGGGTCTCTTGAAGCGGCAGAGTAACTTTTGCTGCAAGGCCATAAACGAACAAAAAGAAGCGGGGCTCGGTTATTTCCGAGCCCCGCTTCTTTTTGTTCATTATTACTGGATGGTTTTCTTTCCAGCCCATTTTTCTCTTACGACTGTTTTCCCTTCCTGTATTCCTCCTCAAGATCGTTGATGGTTTTATTTTCATCGGTCGTCCACATAGTTTTACCGTTGGAGCTTCGGCCTGCTACGAATCCCGCTGCCGCCGAGGGACTCGAAAACGCAATGTCATCGGTGAGCACGTAATCCTCTATGAGGTCTGCATGCGCGTTGCGTTGCTTGATGACGGAGACCGGGCAGCTTACCGTAAGATCCCTGGCAATCTTCGTGCCTTTTTCGACGATAAAAACGCCATCAGACACATGAGCGGTCCCTTCGGAGTTCTTTGTCGAGAGATGAAATACATGGCCGGAAAGTGCGGCGGCAAGCTCGTCGTCTAATGTCTTGACCGTCTTCGCTTCCGCAATCGTAGAATCCTCTTCCTCAACCATTTGTTTGCTCTTAATGATTGAATCTGCAACGATGAAAATCTTGTTAGCAAGCCAGCGAACGATACAGTCTTTCACGAAATCGTAATCAGACCCCTGCGCATCGTCCTTAAGAAGCTCAATGAACTTAGGGAGGACCGCCTCCAGGCCATTGAGCTCTTTGATTGCCTCCCAAGTGCTATGGGCGTTTTTTGCTGAGTTCTTATCTTTTGAGGGATTATCGGAGACGCTTTTGTCGCCGCTTTCCTTATCGCGGATTCCTCGGGTCTGTTCTTTAGCGAGTGACTCGTCATGATCGTTTTTGTCGTCATGGCTGTCCGAGCTAGTTTGACTGGATTTTTCTTTTGCAGTGGGTTCTCCGTCGGGGCTTTCACCATATTTCTTTTTTAGATTCGCTTCAATTTTATCTTGGCTTGTCCAAAAAACGGGAATGCACCGGCGAGGCCTATCGTCCTTGTCAGTTTTTTCATCATTTTCTCCTTCAGCGTTTTCAAGGAAATGATTGTATTCGTGACAGCAGTTCTTGCTTTCGATATAGCCAGGCGTTATGAAAGCAAGCAGGATGTCCGAGCCTTCGAGAGCTTCATTCATCTTCTGTTCCCAGCGCTGCCCGTAATCGATGGAGACGATATCGGTGAACTTGTCAATTCGATAGTCGGTCAAAGCAAGCATATCTTTGCTTGTGTTGAGCATATCTAGGGTTCTGTCAACGATATCGAGCATGTGGTTGAATGTGTTGTCCGCACGTCGGTAGCTTACGAATATCCGCAGAAGGGTGTGGCCCTCGCTATCTTGCTTTAAATTTGCGGCGGATGGCTTTCCCATGTTGCAATCCTCTCGATTGAAATCGTTATTTATCCATGTCCTTCTTGGGCTTGACAACATTTCCCTTGGCGATGCGGGCTGAGAGGGCGACGATGATTCGGTCGTAGGCGTAGACGTCCTTGCCCAGCAAGAATCCACGGGCGCCGAGTATGTCGTTGTCGGGTGTCATGTAGGCGTGACGCATGAGGATGTCGGACTTGCGAACGCCTTCGGCCCCACTCTTGTTGGCCTTGCCGCTCAGGAACGCATCGACGGCTGCTGCACGCATACGCTGCTCGCGTTCCTGTTCGATGGTGCCGTGTCCCAGTTCGGTCATGCCCGTTGCCCGGCAATAGGCAAGCCAACGATCGTGCTCCATGTCTCCTAAACGACAGATAAGGGCGAATTCCTCGCGGTTCTTCTGCTCGCTGGCATCGAACTCGGCTTTGGTGGCTGCGTCGGGAACGACGGAGCTTAATATCGCATTGGCAATGTTGTCGTTATTCGAAGCCGGCTTGACCTTGCCCTGCAGCTTCTCCCTCCAGGCATGCTCGAAGGATCCCTGCTCCACGTCGGCGTCGCTAAAGCCAAGCGCCCAGAAGCGGTAGGGGATATGTGCTGCCGAAGCTCGGCTGCTGCTCTTGTTGGATTCTTTGCCGTTGTAACTATTGACTGCCTTATCAACGGCGAGCGTTGCGTCAAAATCATTCTTAATGGAGCCATTAAAGCAAAGGTCGTATGCCGCATTGAGCTGTACGGCCAGGCGCTCGCGCTCGTCATTGATGATGTTGCCGTAGGTGTAGAACGCCTTGCGGGCACCAAACGGATGCATGATATTGGCGGCGTCTTTGCCAGTCGTCTGAGTCTTATCGAGGCTTTTAAGGGCGCCTAGGATTTCTTCGCTCTCGATATGGGGACAGATGACGGGTTGCTGTTTGGTGTAGTCCGGTGAGCCCTGGTCGATAAAGCGATTGAAGATCTGACGTTGGAGCATGAGCGAATAGGAGAGGTTTTGTCCACAATCTCCCATGGTTACAAAAGCGTAAAGACGAGCGTCATCGGTAATTAGCGCGCTGTCGGCCTTGGACGATACACACTTGCTTTGAGCATCGTAGTGCAGCGTGGTGACGGTGCCGCCTGCAATAAGGCGATCAGTTGTAACCGAGGGCGCCTCAGCTTCTACAAAGCGAATTGTCGGTATGCCGTTGCAGCTTTCACCAAACATCTCGGGGTAGCGGGCTGCTTCGCGTTCTAGTATCGTTCGGGCGTTGGGGTCGACAACAACAATGTTCAGACGAACGCCCGGCATGCGGCCCATCCAGAAGGAAGTGCGTGTTGCCTGCATGCCGAAATTGCCTGCGCCGAAAACGAGAACGGTGAGATTCTGAGGCTTGGGATTCGGGTTGACGGAGATATCGATGGGCTCGAGCACGCTGTAGAGCGGAGCTTCTTCAAGTACATCGTATATTTCGTCTTGTACGCGTGAGAGCAGGTGAAGACAGGTCGGCTCATTGTCGGCTTTGATGGCATCGAAGATCTGGGCATCATCGGGGTTCTTGTGGGTGCAATGGAGCGTAATCTTGGGCGCGCAGCCGGCCTGAGGATCCCTGTGCGTCGCTTCGAGCATGTCGATCGTTGCGCTGACATTGTGTTCGGTTTCTTCGCTCGTTGCGACGACGTCAACTGCGAGCAGATGCTTAACTGCATCGCGCAGCGATGTAATCGTTGTGAGCACATCGGCTGCTTCGGTGTCGGTGAACACATAGCGCACATAGCCCTGGCACAGATTGCGCAGCACGCGCTGACGTTCGCTGTCCTCGTCGCTGCCTAGACAGAAGATGAGGGCGATGTCGCCGTTGCCATTCGCGTTATTGAGTGTTCCGTCCTTGATGTTGTTAACGATATCACGCGCGAGCAACTCGGTGTTGGCGTCGACACTCTCAAAGATAATTGCATGGTCGGCATATTTGAGATGACGCTTGATAACGCTGCCCGAGAGACGCGTAGCAACAGCGTTGAAGGCAAATAGGCCAATTTCAACGGGAAGGGCGATGATGTATGCAAGTGTGAGCAGCGAATAGAGCAAGTTGAATACCTGACCGGCAATGCTGCCGCCAAGGGGAATAGCGCTATAGACGGTTGACGTCACATCGGTGAGGCCGGTCTGGATGGTCGTTGTCCATCCCACGGCAAAGAAGTTGGTGATGACCCAGCTAATAAAGTTGAAGGCTCCCGGCTCCCAGCCCTCGCCAAGATCCGAAGAAAAGCACTGCGCCCAGGTAACGGGGGCAAATAGGCAAAAAGCGCCAAGAGCAAGAATTCCAAAGGCGACGATGCGACGGTTGGAATTGATCTCGAAGCCAAAGAGTCTGTGCTGATAGTTGTGCCGTTCCAAGTGTATGGAATAGCAGAGCGCGACGAGAGCGACGAGGAATGCCGCGAACCAACAGATTGGAGAAATCAAAGTAGGTACCTCCTGTGAGTATGGAGATGAACGGATAACGTGAAATGGGCCTGTTGCCGCCTACGTGAACATGCGATCCCTCAGCTCGGCCGCCTCATTAATCTCGACATTGGTGCGGCCTTGGAGATCTTCGGTGTGTTTGCTGGTGAGCTTGCCATCCTTTAGTCCGTAGGTGGTGTACTGAACGATTTCGCCGGTGGTTTCGGCTGCCTGACGTAGGGGCTCGTAGGTGTCGGTTTGTTCGCACCATGCATAGAAATCATCAACGGTGGCGTTGGGATTGCCGCTAAAGAGTCGATACCATTCGCGCCCAAAACTGCCAAGGACCGAGAACGTCTTTTTCTCGACAAGCTTGTCGCCCTTGTATTTGTAGTCCAGCGTGAGGTCCACCAGATAGGCGGCGCCCGTTTCAAAGGCGTTCTCATTGCCCTGATGACCGATGACCTCGGCCTCCGGGTAGTACTTGTCAATAAACTCGGCGGCGTCGCCTTCGTAGTCGGCAACGATGCGCACACTCTGCACTTTGCCCCGCTTGTACGTGTAGTGCAGGATGCGCAGCAGTCGCTCCTGCCAAAACGCATAGGAAAACAGGTGGTCGACAAAGTGCGGGTTCTCAAGCCGATTGGCCCGATCCATCCAAACAGTTTGGAACAGTTGGTAGTCGGCCTGCGGCTCGCCCGTGACCTCGCGGAACCACTGTACGGCGACGTCGGCGGGGATATAGAACGATAGTCGCTCCTGCGGAGTACCGCTCTTGGTCGTTTTGGCGCGCAGGGGAATCTCGACCTCGTAGCCAGAACCGTCGTCCGTTCCACAGTTTAAAACGGGCGGCAGCATAAACTGGCAGGGGCCTTCGTCGCATACGCGCATCGGCTGGGGGCTAACAGGTTGCCCGTCAAACTCCATCTCGATGTCTGTGTCGTCTTCTTCGTCCTCGTCATCATCTTCGATGCCAAGGTCGTAGCCGGTGTAGTAGTCATCCAGGTGTCGTTCGTTTACATTTCGCCCGTTTACGACGTCAAAGACGGTAACACCCGTCATGCGGTCGCAATACTTTGCGACTTCAAAGAGGTTGCAGCTCTCCTCGGGCGTAAAGTTATCCATGCGGTGCAGGAACTCGGTAGCGCATTCCTCGGGATCATAGCCGTCCATGTCGCTGTCACCGACCCAAAAGTTGGGATCACGATTGCTTTTGAAGTACCACCAGTACCAGACGGGGCAGAATACCGCATTTACGCCAAAAAAGACCTTTTGGATGATGTTGCCGTTGCCGTCGAACTTGTAATCGAGCGGCAAGTTAACAACCGGATCGTTTGATGTGTCACGCGCCATGGTGTGCTCCCTGCGATGATTTGTGTTGCGCGCGAAGGCCAGATTCGATGCGTCTGACCTTCGCGCGCCTGTTACTTCGCATTCTAGGTCGCCTGCGCTGCATTCTGTTGCGCAACATCGTGGACGGCGCGGTTCGACGTCCAGGGCCGATGCCGCGCAACAGATACATGGCTTGGCCGTGCCAATCGCTCTCTAGTAGCGCGCCGAGCGCTGGGCGTTGCCCGGGTTGTAGCCCGCCCAGGCGGCGATGACGTCCGACTCAACGACGCTCGTTGCAATGTTGATAAAGCTGCCAACACGGGGCAGGTCGGTATGGAAGTCTTCGAGCAGGTTGGGCTGGAACCTAAAGTCCTCAAAGTTGACGGTGTTGGGGTTGTAGAGCTGACAAGTACCATCCTCGGTAGAGATCGGGCCAACCATGTAAACGGCTTTGTGCTCTACGACCTCGGTATCGTCGACGTCGATCACCTCTCCGCGATCGTGTGCGGCAGCGGCGTACTCCATGAGCTCGAGGAATCGGTCGGCTTCGGCGCTGCAGAGTACGCAGCGCGAGAAGAGCACCGTAAGGGCATAACCCGTTTTACGACCCAGTTTCTCTCGCAGCTCGCTAAATCGTTGCGACTGCTCCGGGGTCATGCGCGTCTTGGACGGCGCGGTCTGCTTGAGTCCGCACGTCTTAAGGAACATCGCGTTGGCCTTGCGCAGGGCGCTCATAGCGGCAGAGTCGCTCTTTGCCGCGGAGACGTCGATGCGTCCTCCCTCGGGAATCTGCTTATAGCGGGAGAAGCCCTTCTCGCCCTCGACGGGCATCCAGTATGTAATGACGTCATTTTCCACTACGCTAAAGCGGCACGTAAAGGGCGCGCCGATTGCCGGCGCCTCGCCGTAGAACTTTACGCGTACGGCTTGGTCGGTGTCCGCCATCCACATCATAAAGCGCTGGCTATTGTCGCCGTCATGGCTCCGGAGCTTTGCAATAAGGTAGCAAACCGAGTCGCAACGGCTTTCGAGTGCGGCGCCTCTTCCGGTGGCGATGGCGCTTATGCCTTGGGCCTTGAGCTCGATGTCGCGGTGCAGCGCGTTGAGCTCTTCGGATGTCAACAGGTCTTGGCCGAGAAGCCCCGCGACAAGCGCGCCGACTTCTATGTCGGTAGTAAGGGCGGCGTCGATAACCTTGCGGTGCGCCTGGTGGCTTGCATAAGCCGGCATAGGTTTGCGACCTGTGGCAAATCCAAATGGGTCGCGGATCTGGTCGCCGCCGCGATAGAGCGGCTCCAAAAAGAACATGTTCATGTCATTTTGCTTGCCCTGCTTTTGACCGTAGGCATCGAGGGAGTTCCAGACATGCTTCTCTGCAATGGGGTTCATCCACAGGCTGATTTTCGATTTTTCTGCCGAGGAGGTCGAGGTGTTCTTTTTGGAACTTGCGGCGGGACGAGAAGCCGGTTTCTGATATCCAGCGGGGAGAACTTGCTCAAGATCGAATTTTTTAAGCAGCCTAACGTAGACTCCGACCGATGCTTCTTCTGCCATTTCCGCCATGACCGACTGCGATGGGTCGTCGACAAAGGAAATGCGCGTTTTGCCATCATCGGAGACTGCCTGGCAATAGCCGCATCGAAGCGCAACGTAGCCTTCGTTGTCGCTGCCATGGTCAAAGTACATCTGCACTTTGCATCCGAGTGTGCCGGGGACGAATGCGGTCGGGTTTGCTATGTCGGGGATCGTAATGGCAGCGCCGGTCGCGCGTTTAAGCTCATCGAAATACTCGACGTACAGCGGGATGTTGTAGTGCTGGACGAGCGCCTCGAGAACGATGGCGTTGGGCACGGAGTGCGCCACGCGATAGCGCATGGAGTTATAGCCCCATTCGACATCAGTTGCATCATCGGGGATTCCGTGGCCTGCCATTGTCCTCAAGACCTCATCGGGTGAGTCAAACGTGCTATCGGGTGTACCGCAAATCGCCTGGAGCGAGAACCCGCCAAAGCACTTTTCGAGATCATTGCGGATATACTCGCAGCAGTCATGATTGGGAAAGACGATGCGAAACGTCATCGCGCCCATGGCCTGGGACATGTAGACGTTGCTCGATGCCTGGGCATCGGACTCTGCCTGGGGCTCGTCATCCTCGTCTTCGTCGTCATCGTCCGATGGGTCTGCAAACGAGCTGTAGTTTGCATTGATCAGGTCGAGATACATGGAGACGGTCCCGCGGGTTGCCAGCTTTTGCATGATGGGATTGAACGTGTCCGCAAACGAGACCTCGCGGTCCTGGGGCACGCCATTTTGGGTCACGGAAAGCGTGACGGTCGCCACGCCGCAACGAACTGCCGTGGCATCTCGGTACTGGCTGTTGTCGGGGAAGAACGTCCACTGGCTTTTAGTGAGGCTTGCCGCAAACGAGACGTCGTCGTCATCGGGATCGGCTAGCCATGCTCCGGCCTTGTAGCCATTGGTCACTACGTACTCGTAATAAACGGGCGCCCCGAGCAGGCCGGCAAGCGCCTTTGCAGCTCGCAGCAGCGGGATGCCGTCGTATTCGTATTGAAGCGAGTTGTAGCCCCACATCTCGTTGAATGTCTGTCCGCCTAGGGCGCCACAGATATGGATGCACATGGCGGCGTTTTGCGGCTGGCTCAAATCACCAAGGTCGGAGATTGCGGGTATCAGCGTGGCGAGCGAAAAGCCGCCAAATTCCTGTTCCAGGGTCTCCTTTACCTGCATGCAAGCATTGTGTCCGGGAAAGACGATGCGGTTGATGACCCTTTGGGGCTGGATCTGACTGCCTGTCTCTTCGATTAGATGGCTAAAGAGCACATCAACGTCTGATGCGTCCATGGTGGCGGTTGCGACCTCCTGCGTCTTGGTCGACTTCTTTTTGCGTTTGCTTGCCGCAGGAGACGATTTTTTGCGCGAGGGCGCCGGCTGGGGCTCCTCTTGGGCGCCAAACTGGTCCTTGAGAAAGTCGAAGTACAGGGACACGTTTCCGCGCTGCGCATACGAACGCATGATGGGGTCGGTGGTGTCCTCAAAGTACTTTTGGCTTCCGTCGGGCATGGACATGGTTCCCATGCCGCAGCGGAACAGGGTGTCGGTGGCACCGTCGAACCCCTCCGGGAAATACACCCAGCAGCTCTTGTCGACCACGTTTGCAAACGAGACGCTATCGCCCTGCGCATCGGCGATCACGGCGCCGGCGGCGATCTCATCGGCATCGGTGTACTCGTAGTAGACGGGAACGCCGATCATCTTGGAGATAGTCTTGGCAACCTCCAGCGAGGGGATGCCGTTGTATTCGTACTGGAGCGAGTTGTAGCCCCAGACGACGTTGGTGACCTCTTCGCCGTCGGACCCGCAGGTTTCCAGGGCGGCATTGATGGCGTCGGTCGGATCCATGTGCTGGAAGTCCTCGTAATCGGGGATCACGGCAGCAAAGCAGAACTCGCCATAGTCTCGCTCCAGGGCAGCTTTGGCCTGCATGCAGATATCGTGGTTGGGAAACACGATGCGATTGACAATCTGGTTGATCGAGATCCCTCGGTCGGTATCTTGAAGCAGATGCTCAAAAATCTCGTCCATCGTTCCTTCTTTCGTATGCGGTGGAAGCCGACGATTCCGGGTTTTAGGGCTCGTGGCTTTGCTAACTCGAACGCTACCGCCCCGATGGGCGAGAACGTTGCGCAACATCCGCGAGTGCGCAAATTGCAATGCGGAACGGTTTGTCCCGAGACGTTTTGAGAGCGGATCCGTCTCGTTCCCGGCAATGTTGCGCAACGTCTGCTCGGTATGGATTTCTACACTTGAGTTGTCCAAAAGGGATTCGGTTCTTGAATGAGGGATGAACGATGAGCGGGAACTCCTATTACGATGACGATATGTCTGAAGAGGACTACGAGCGAGTCATGGAGCATATGTACGAGCTTGAGTGCGAGCTCGAGGAGCCTCATGACGCTCGCACCGACCAGTTGATTCGCGAGGAGCTCGAGGATCTTTCGAGTGCCATGTTGTTTGAGCCGGTGGTCAAAAACGGTGAGTACCTTGGTGAGCGCGACCATGTGCCCGGGTATTGGACGGATCGTCGCGATTTGGAGTCCGAGTCTTCAGGCACTTCGAGCGATGCCGACGAGGTGGAAAAAGATGAGCCGTTTGATTTGATTGGCTATCAGGGCTCTTCCTCGGGCGGTTCGGTGCTCGACATGTTTACTCCCATTTTAAGGAGTCGCGTGTTCTGGATCTTCATCGCGTTTCTGGTGTTTATCGGCCCGCTCGACATGTTCTACGACAGTTTTATTGTTCCTTCGGGCTTCGCTATTAGCCGTATCAATTTTCAGGGCTTGGTGCTGCTGGCGATTGTCGTTGCATGTGTTGCCCTGAGGCGTCGTCGCCGTTAACGGCGGTATTGACGCAGTTTCCGATGTTGCGCAACAGGTTATCTGGACAGCGGCGTATGCTCGGGTTGTCCTGAAAGCGAGAGAAAGGACAGGACAATGGCTGAGGTTGAAGTAAGGGCTTTGGGTCCCGACGACGTCGACGATATGGTCGATCTGGACGAGCAGTCGGGCTACGAGGTCTATGACGAGTACGCGGACTGGGTTGAGGACGAGGACGAGGAGAACAGTTACCTCTGGGGCGTCTTTGCCGATGATGAGCTGGTCGGTTTTTGCGTAACGGGCGGTTCAGATGACCCCCGCCTGCCGGATGCCGTTACGGAGCACCCGCTCAACAAGTACCTGGGGACGTTTTTGAGCCATGTGTATGTTGACCCCGACTACCGCGGTAACGGCTATGGCGCGCGCCTGGTGCACGACGCTCTGTTGGGATACTGGGAGAGCGAGGATCACCAGCAGCCTGCATTCCTGGATCTGAGCGAATATCTCTTTGACGATCCTGATGCGGATCCGATTAAGCTTGCGCATCTGCTCATCGACTTCTTTGGTAAGAACGGGTTTGAGCCCATCCCCGATGATGAGCACGACATCACCTACACCTGCATGGTCTTGGATCCCAAGAACTTTAAGGACCCGGACGCAGAGTAGAGGCTGCGATCTGTTGGTTCAGCTTCCCTAGTTGGTGCTTGACGGGGCCGGACGTTCCAGTTGTGATGGCTGGACGTCCGGTCCTTTTTGTTGCCTGTCGGGTTTGGTGTTCGGCACGTTTGTCTCGATCTGTAACATCTGGCGGGGGATACGGGGTCTAGTTGTTACAGATTGAGATTGTTCCTCGACCGATAACTCAACTGTCTCAATCTGTAACATCTGGGGCTGGCTTTGCTCCGTAACTGTTACAGATCGAGACGTTTGTGAGCCGTGTCGACCGTTTGTCTCGATCTGTAACACCTAGACGAAGATTCGGCCTGTAGATGTTACAGATCGAGATGTTAGCCAAGGGACTGGCTGAATGTCTCGATCTGTAACGTGTAGACCCGGTTTTGCCTCGTAACTGTTACAGATTGAGACAATCGGTCGGGCCCACCTCGGGCCCGCCTCATCCGCCTCGTCATCTGTGGTTTACGTGGGGGCATGCGGAGTACGGGTATACTAACCCGCGGCGAATCTGCTCCATCGCTTAGAGCTGCTGCGTCTGGACGGCGCGCGATAGGGCTGCCAAAGCGATCGCCAGCGTGCTGAGCAACGTCCTCTCTGTGCGCA
>URCO01000013.1:0-55952 GCA_900546375.1 uncultured Collinsella sp. | reverse complement strand
GGTAGTAGATCATGGGCTTGTCGTAGACCGGCAGCAGCTGCTTGGAGGTCACGAGCGTGAGCGGGTACAGGCGCGTGCCGGACCCGCCGGCGAGGATGATGCCTTTCATATCCTAATCCAATCTAGATGAATGACATTTACTAATGCTTAAGCCTGCTCAAACGCGAGGCAACGTTTTTCAATTCAGAATGATTAAGTAAAAGATAGCCAATATAAACTATCGAATACAGGAGTGCCGCCACTCCACCGGGCATGAGCTCGGTAAATAAGACGAAGGCAACTGTAAGCAAAATCTCCTGAAACGGCCTGGACGAACCCGGAGCACTTAACCTTTCATTTAAATATAGTTCGGACCACAGTGACCTTCCGATAATGCAGATTACAGCGCCACACAGGACAGCATCGAGTGAATCGAGAGCGAGAACACCGAATACCGAAAAGACGGTGCTGCAAATAACGGCAACGATATTCAACTTCAGGAGCAGCTGTTCTTTACGAAGAACCTTGAAATAGGTAGTACAGCAAAGGCTCATCTTCGTATTGAAGACGCATATCGGAAGTAAGAGCGCAAAATATCTAAGACTCTCGGCATATTGAGGAAGCCACGCCCCCAAAAACCAAACCATAGGGAAATAGAACAAAAAGATTGCAGGAAAAATGAGTTCGATGGCATTTCTTATGCCAATGTAAAAACGAACTCTCTCCTCATCAGAACCTGTCCTAAGAGCAGGAAATAAGACCATGCTCGCCTGCGAGACAAAAGTGATAAAGAAATTGACAAGAGAGAGGGAGAACGAAATTTTTGCAAAGGCGACGATACCCCAAAAATGATCGATAAGAAACCTAGATACCCCGAGGATCAGTGTGTCGGCGATGTTCGCAATCATCAGCTTTACGCCGACGATGATACTGCGGATACCGTCCTTAAGCGAGTTGCCAAAAGACACTGATTTAGCACATAGGATATCCCTGCCCATCCAAGAGCAATATATGAGCGCAATAATCTTCGAAACGAGATACGCGTAGACATAGGGATGGTAGTCCGAAACCTTAAATCCAATTAAAACAAGGAGCGGAGCCAGAAACACCAGCCTGTCTAGCATTGTAGAAAACGAAAATAGCTTAGTTTCGTTCATAGCCTGAAAGACAAAGCCCAAATAACTTGTCAGGTTATAGACGACGGTGTAAAGCGCAAAAGACGCGATAACAAATACTCGATTTGCGTCATCGACAAGAGGCAGCGAAACAAAAGTGATGCCGAGGCAAATCACTGCCTGGAAACAAGCACCGAAGATATACTGGGATTTTATTGAGCTCTTATCGATTTCATCACGAGAGAGACCCCCGTTAATCAAGTAGACACCATCATTCAGGCCAAGGTGAAAAAAGCCGGAATAGGTCGTATAAAACATGAACAGCTGCCAGTATCCATAATCAGCAACACCAACGATTTTCGGCACGAGCAGCGACATGACAACACTGACCGATAGAGAAATAAACTGTGCAGCAAACGCAATCATAGTGTTGCGTGCAATAGACGAATAATTCATTCAACCTCGTTTGTTTAAACTAACATCCTTGATTTATTCAGAAATCAAGGATGGGCCTGACTCGCACAAATCTGAATACCGAGCACTCGTTCTACCCAGAACGAGTCCACAGGAAGCAAACAAGATAACCGTTGGCACCCACCAACCAAGCTCACAATAAAATATGAGCTCCGCACAGCATATACAGGAGACGGTAAATAGTACTTGATCGAGTTCGCAACCCGACCTGAACGAACCGATGCCAGCGGAAATTATCAAGAATACAAAGCTACAAATTCCAAGAAAACCATATTCATACAGCATTGCAAGGAAACCATTATCCACCGTTGAAAAACCGCTAATTTCAACCGTCGTGCCCAGCATAGTCACGCGACTACTGCCAAAACCATTTCCAGTAAGCCAAAACAGCGGCCTGCTTAAAAAGCTATGAATAATATAGGCAATGGCTCCGGAACGCTGGCTATATGAAACATCAGTTTCAAGCTCACCAAATCGAGAAGCCACAAAGTTAAACAGTCCAAACTTGTAGAGAATAAAAACGAGTAGCAATACAGCTGGAATTAAAAGGGCAATTAAATTCCATTTAGAATACTCGGGGTTCTTTAGGCGAAAGACCAGGTACACCGATGCTAAAGCAATGAGAATAATCCACGCGCTACGACTCTTTGTCAGAAGCAGAGCGACCAAAAGAACTACAGAGCATAAGAGACGTTTCATCCTGCCCGTCTCCAATTTATAGTTAATTACCACAGCAATAACTATCATTTGGCCAAATACGATTGCATGACCGAAAAAACTACGCAGTCGATACAAGGATGGATTATCAATCGTTACAGTTTGCAGAAAAGAAAAGGAACCATTTGTAACTAGTCGTTGACCTAAAACAATTTCAAGGACAAAGCTAAATAGGCAGGCGAACACCATAACGTTGCGAAGCATAAGCAATGCAGACTCAACCCAGTCATCATTCTTTGCTTTACCGTAAATATAACCAAGAAGAATGCAAAAGAAATACGAGCAGACCGTAAGGAGGGATTCGTTAATGCTTCGGGACGTAAACGCAATAGCAGAAAAGAAAACTATCGCGCCCATAACGACAATGGGAATGGCGTTATTTAAAAACACTTTGTAGAGACGCCCAGAAAGAACTTCTTTGAAAACGAGCAATCCTAGAACAGAAAAAAATAGTCCTTTAACGGGAGAAATGACACTTAAGATTGCGGCGAAAATCAAAATAGTGAATTCATTAGTAAATAGCTCAAGCATTCTAAACACCTACTTACTGTCACAGGAACTGATTAAGGCCTTAAAGTCACCAAGCAGGGAACGATTTGACAGTTCATACTTACGGTATTTTAGAATGGTGCCTAAATCACTTATTTTTAGGCCACCTACGAGCAAGTGCAAACGGGCATTTAAAACAGAACCGTAATGCTCTATATGCGCAGAAGATATACGATAATCGCCAGGATTACTACTGCAGTATTCTTCTAAAACCTTAGAAAATCTCAAGCACATCCCTATCTCAGCAACACGAGATTTCCTGTCAATATGTCGCATCTCAGTTGCATTAGAGTCATGCCTACGGAACCGAATCAAGGGCTGATTTAGAAGTCTGAGGGTCCCCTTCAGTAATGAGAAGCGCCATAACATACCGTCATGAGCAAAATCATCCTGCCAATATGGCATGATTTCCCTTATAAAACTCGATTTTACGGCATACGAACATCCAGGGCGCCGTACCGACATAAACTTGCTATCGAAAACCGGGGCCTCCAAATCGTCCAGAGGTTTGGAATCATCGACAGCACCATAGACTGTTACTTTTTTACCGCCGCTCTCATAAAACGGCTCGACGGCGCAGCTGAGAACGTCGATAGAGGGGTCCTTCTCGAGGATTGAGGACATCACAGCGATTTTATCGGGTTCCCAGATATCATCCTGGTCGCACGGGAAGACGATTCCATCGTCTATAGATGCAAGGTCGAGAAGCCGCTTAAAGCTCTTGCGCCAGCCGAAATTAGAGCGATTCTTGTTGATGGTCCAATTACCGAGTCCGTGTTCCTCGATATATTTGACAATGAGATCGAACGACCCGTCTGTCGAGCAATCATCCGCAATCAGCACACGGTCCGGAGACACTGTCTGAAGTCTTAAGCTATCTAGCTGCTCAGTAAGATATCGCGTGCCGTTGTAAACTGACATCACAACCGTAACCATTAAAAACCTTCATCCAATTAAAGCTTAGCCATTAGCTGATCGTAAATACCGATAAGACGTTCTACATACGCGGTCTTTTCGAGGCAGCTGAAGTCCGCCTTCTCAACCGCCCCCCTGTAACGCGAGTAAACATCGGGATCGAGCATATTGACCATTGCGGCGGATAGCGACTCGGCATTGCCCGCGCTGAAGACCTCGCCGAGACCTTTCGACCTCACAAAGGAGGCAGCGTCGCCGACATCAGAGACGATGCACGGCAGACCGGCAGCGATCATGGCCTCATAGGCGACAAGCCCGAACGTCTCTCGACAAACCGAGGGCATAACGATTGCACGTGACCGCGTCATGACGGAAAGCACCTTGTCATGGGGCAGCGCGCCCATGAATTTGATATCCGGATAACTGTCCGACAGCCTCTTCAATTCGGTACCGTCACCGATGACGATAGCGTCCACACCGGCCCTACTGGCGGCTTCGCAAAATAAATCGCAGCCCTTTTCAGGGCTCAGGCGACCAACGAATAGGTAAGCCTCGCAATCTGCATCAAACCCATGCTGGAATTTGTCCGCATCGACGTAATTTAAACAGTCGAATCGCTCGGCATCCCATGTTAGATAGGGCTCAATCAACCGACGACTGGAATCTGAAACGAAGGCGACAGCCGGGCGCAGCGCTCTCAAAACATATCCCTGCACGGAAAAGCGAACGGATCGATACAGTTTTTGGATATATGAGCGCTTGTCACAGTTGTGCAGCAGGCACTTCGGAGAACCGGGGGCAATTCCGCAGTTGCAATGATTAACATAATCGTAGAGTCCACCGTTGGAACAAACGAGGAAGTACTCATGGGCTGTGATCAGGCACTTGAACCCCAGTCGCCCTATGGCCGTGAATATCGAGGGAGAAAGGGAGTGCGTCCAAGAGTGAACGTGGACGACCGTCGTCTTCGGATCGAGCTGCTTCAGTAGATCATCCAGCGCCGTTTCCGAGCGCCTGTTCCAGATACCCTGAGCAGCGCCGGAGACGCCCCCGTTCAGGACGTCGTTCTGCCCGCAATTGACACAAACAACGCCCGATTCGATTAAGGAGGGATCGGGGTCACCCAACGCTGAAAAGAAATAGCTGTTGACACCTATCCTCGCCAGAGCAGCTGCTGTTTCGATTGCGATTTTTGAAGCTCCGCCCCCGATATGGGGACGGTCGCAAATCGTTATCACTGTGGTGAAGTTACTCATGCACGGTCCTAGGTTTAATAGATCGGACAAACCGCTTTACACGCAGGCGCATCGACGGGGGGAGCAGCATTTTCAGACGGTCGAAAAGAGTCGCATTCGGCGCCAGGACGGAATCAAAGACTTGTAATCCTGTAGCCTCGAACTGCTCGATAACGGCATCGCGCCTCTCCACAAGATCAGAGCGCTTATTAGGATCTTCATGCAGCAGCACATCATCCGGAGCAAGGCCGTTGTTAGAGTAGGCGACGTAATCGCCTATTTCATCGATCAATTTTGCCCCGCGCTCGGTCTTCACGATAACGGCCGAAACACCCTTCTCCGGATGTCCGCAGTCTTGGACAGACTCAGAACGCCAGGAATCACCGAGGATGATGTCGGCAGGACTGTCGCACCCTCTGAAAGGACAGCCGTAGCAAGACGATCTGCTGATCAGGCCTTTGATGTAGGAACCATAAAAGGGATCGAATGCAGCGGGCCTCTTTATAATCCTGCCGTCGGATAACTCGATTTTTATGTTATGGCCCCATCCGAATTTCGATTTATCTCTAAAAGTCAGTGCGGTGACATCGGACTTCTCCCGAAGCTCGAGCCAGCCAACATAGGAACGAAACATGGAAGAGCTTGGTACACCGTGGCAAACAACGCTGACGGTTGTCAGCCCATCCATCGGTTTACCCAAATAGAGACGCAGCGCGGAAACCTGACAAGGAGTACCGCTGAAGAGGACTCGCTTGCCGGATTTGAGATCGCTGAGCACTTCGGGATACGATTCGCTAGCATCGCTCTGGACATATTTGGACTTTTGCAGGAGCGCGATTTCGGCAAGCTCGGATATACCGATATGCCTGACGTGATCGACGCCATCCCAGGCGGCGCCGTAAACGCGCCCGCCGTCCGATAGTATACGTTTCGCAAGAAGGGAGAAGACGCCGCCGGACGAACTTTGCGCGAGCTCGTCCGGGTCATCGCTCTGCAAGACAGCGGCGCGAATGGCCTCCGAGTCCGCGTCGACTTGGTTTTCCGCCGGACAGGTACGCAGGCAAAGACCGCAGGAGGTGCATCTCGCTGCGTCCACCACGGGATATTCGAAACCGTCGGGCGAGGTACGCATAGTAATAGCGGAAAAAGGGCATTTGGCCGCGCAAGCTCCGCAACCAAAGCAGGCCCGGTGAGAAACTGTGTCGATGTTCTTGCTCAAGCTAACTTTCCCCCTATTGCTCAAGAGCATCCAAGAGCCATTTTTTCGAAAACGTGATGAGCGACTCCACGTCGGACAGTCGCTTCTCATAGCCCTCGATTTCCGTAGCGTTCATGTGACTGTCATAGCCATCTAGCAGACGATCCTCGGTATTCGAAAGCCTCGAGAGGCTCTCGACTCGAGAGTTTTGAGAGCGCTTGTCGGTCTCCTCAAATCTCTTGAAGCAGTAATAGTCTTTGCGGAAAATTTGAGAAAACAGCGTACCGTGCAGCGAATCGGTTAACACGAACCGCGCGCTCGCCAGATAAGCGAGCCATTCATCGGGACCAAGCCCGTAACGCGGATTGAGCTGCTCGTCGACAGCATTTTTACCTGAACCGACAAGCGTCACGACCTCGCAGCCGAGCTCTTTTGAAATCGAATCGACAGCTTTCCTGTAAAACGGCCTATTCCCAAGGAAATAGCAGACGATTTTCCCGGGCTCAGGACATTTACCGTTGATGAGCGGGGCCCAGTCCTCTTTCGACAGGAGCAGGACAGGGTCCACAACCTGTGAAGGGCGCTCGAGACCGAGGGATTCGACAAAATCCGCGCCCGCATCTTCACGAACAGACACAGAGCTGAACGTTTTAATCAGATCGGTAATGATCTTTTTCTTCCTCTGCGTGGTGCTCGTGACACCGAAGCTGGGTGCATACGCGATTCTCTTATCGCTGTCGCTTAGAAAGGAGAGATAGAAATTCCTATTCAAAAGATAAGGGGACCAGATTTGATCAGATCCGCAGACGTATGCATCGTATTTTCCCCGTAAATCGACCAGTCCGTCTGTATCGACAATCCGATCAGTGGTCTCGATGTTCTGGCTCAAAAAGCGATTGAATACGTCAGCCGTCGAGGATCCGAAGTCATCATGTTCCTTCTTGCGATTGAATAGCTCACGTGCTTTGCCAGCAAATAAATCGAAGGAGTTCCGGTTGATCGCCCAGTTCAGTAACTTTTCTTTAACGCAGGGAAGATAGTCGGCGTCGACAACGTCATGCCCTTCTGCCTTCAAAAACTGCTGTAGGGCATAAGCCTGAAGCAACGTACCGAAATTTTGATTATGGAGCCACGTTAAAATACAAATTTTCATTAATTCACCGTTTCAAATAACTTCAGATAGTACTCTTCGAGCTTGGGCGCTGCCCTAAAGATGTCATAAGATTCAAGCCCCAGAGATGCTTGGGGATCGGAACGATTAACGACATCTGTGCGTGTGGTAAGGATCGCATTGGACCAGCCCTCAATGCCCGCACTCAACGGAACGAAGCTGCACCGACCGGATAGCGCGACCTCGTTGGGGACCCTCTCAGAGCAGATGCACGGGAGACCGGAGACCTGGGCCTCAATCGCGACCATTCCGAGGCCCTCGTACAGACTAGGGAGAACGAATAAATCAAGCGCCTGATAGACGTCCTGTACATTGGAAATCTGACCGAGAAAACGCACCGCTGACGCAATTCCCAGCGAGCGCGCCTTTTCCTCCGCCTGCGGTCTCAACTTTCCATCGCCGCAGATAACAAGGATGGAATCAGGATTCTGAGCATAAACCGCCTTGAAAACATCAAGCAAAAACAGCTGATTCTTCTGGGGGATGAACCTACCGATATTCCCCAATACCAGCGTATCGTCCTGCGCTCCAAGCCCAGCACGTTGCTCATCCCTAATCGATCGATTGAAAGAAAAACTGCTCAAATCGATAGCATTATTAAAGACGGTAAAATGGGATGAGCCGAACAGCCATTTACCGGCATACTCAGTACAGGCCGCCAAATCAGTTGGATACCTTGTCGAAAACAGTTTCAAAAAGCCTTTAAGGGCATTTTTTGCAAACTCGCCTTTGCCGCTCGTCGAGTGGCTGTGGGCGATACGCACGGGTACCCCTGCCTTCTTCGCGGCGCGAAGCGGAAAGACGGAAAGCGCGTTGATATGGCTGTGCACTATCTTCCAGCCCTCTTGCGTAAAGAGGCTTTGAAGCTCTCGCTGATATTCAATCGCATGCTGGTAGGGCGGAATCTCAAAGATTCGACCACCAAGCGATTCGATCTCTTCACGTGGCACGAGCGTCGAATCTGAATCGACAAGAAAATCGAACTGGACTTTACTTCGGTCAATATGGCGATAATAGTTCATGACAACGGCCTCGACGCCGCCGCCAACCATCTTGCCAACAATCTGGGCTACCCTAATCGGTTCAGTCATCTAGCAAGCACCGCCACCGGTAAAGACCTCAACGACTGTGAGGAGAACAATCTTTAAATCGGTGACCACGCCGCGTTTGGCGATGTACTCCAGGTCGCGTCGGACCATGCCGTCGAAATCGGTGTCGTTGCGGTCCGTCACCTGCCACCAGCCGGTGATCCCGGGCTTCACGGCCAGGCGCTGCAGGTCGAATTCTGTGTACTCGGCCACCTCGTTGGGCAGCGGCGGGCGCGGGCCCACGACGGACATCTGGCCCAGGAACACGTTGAGGAACTGCGGGAACTCGTCGATGGAGTGCTTGCGGATGAACTTGCCGATCTTGGTGACGCGGGGGTCGTCCTTCATCTTGAACATGGCACCGGCGATCTCGTTCTGTTCCTTGAGCTCGGCGAGGCGCTCGTCGGCGTCTTTGTACATGGAGCGAAACTTCCACATGCGGAAGGTGGAAAGGCTGCCGTCACGGTGGGTCTGGCCCACGCGGATCTGGCTGTAGAACGGGTTGCCCTCGCTCTCCAGGCGGATGGCCGCGGCGAGCACCAAGCTCGGAATGGCAATGACGGCCAGCACGCAGCCGCTGAACACGATGTCGAAGGCGCGCTTGACGGCGCGGTATGCCAGGCGCGTGCGGTCCCAGTCCTTCACGGCCTGTATGGCCTTGTAGCGCATCCTCGCGTCGCCGCCATTCATGGCCTGCGCAACAAGCGCTGCCCCCACCGGCGCGTTTTGCCCTGTCACTTCTTTACTAGTCAAGTTCAAATCCACGTCCCTGATACCAGGGATCCCCCCCCATTACAGTCTGAAGTGGGCCACGCCCCATCGATGAATTCAAATTGCGAATGAATTGCCAATGCAACGTCTCCCTTACGTCTTACTGGGCACGTCCAACGGAAGCAGCTCCCTAAAAGCGGAGTCGCCTTCGCCCACGTCTACCAGGCACCAGCGCTTATGACGGTCGATCTTCTTTACACGGGCCTCTTGCCCCACCAACGGGCCTTGCTCTATGTGCAATACGCCGTCTTCTATGCGGGCTACGCTGTTGCGCACTACGCCGTCGTCGTCGAGCACGCTGCGGTACCAGTCCTGCGCATCGTCCGGCATGGGTGCATAGGCCCGCTCCCTGCTGCCGGCAATGCGGCAGCCAAAGCTCAACTGGGCCAAGGCCTTATCGAGCAGGGCGGCATCGCGCGTGGCGACGAAGAAGTATTCCTTGTACATAGGTTTGGTTTGGAGCGACCAGGCGCCGTCCCGCTTAAACCAGAACTCCTTTTGCATCACAAAAGCGTCCTGCATTAGCTCGTGCGGGATAATGCGGCGGACCTTTTCGCAGGTCTCGCGCTCTTTACCATGGGGGGTGTGGACCAGATACCAGCGGACGCGGCCGTGCTGGCTGTTGGTAGTAGTGCCACTAAAGGCACCGGGCAGCTGCTCTTGGCGCCGCATTGTCTGTTCCATCTCTCGCCCCCTTTTCTTGCATCCGCGACACACGCGGATGCAGGGGCGTTAAGAACAGGCTTCTCGCTCGCAGCTAGGCGCAGTCGCAAAAGTACAGGTTTTTGTATCTTTCGACGGGCTTCATTATACGAGCAAACTGCTCGCGTTTTCCCAGATTGCAAAAAATGTGCCGCGAATGGGTGCATCTCCATACGCCTCTACAAAAACCTGTACCTTTTTGCACAACAAAAAAGCCGCTCTAACCAGCGGCTTTTCTTCTATAGACAACAAAAAAGGCGACCGCCCGCGAGGACGATCGCCTTTGTTAATTCTTGTATTGTTTGTGCTAGGCGCGAGTCTTGATCTCCTCGAGCACCTTGGCCACAAACTCGTCAACGCTCATCTGAACGGTCTCGTTGGAACGATCGCGGACGGAGATGTTGCCGGCCTCGACCTCCTTCTCGCCCAGGATGAGCATGTAGGGCACGCGGTCGATGCTTCGGGCCTCGCGGATCTTGTAGCCGATCTTCTCGTCGCGGTCGTCGCAGACCACGCGAATGCCGGCCTCCTCCAGCTTAGCGCACACCTCGTGAGCGTAGTCGCGGCTCTTCTCAGAGACGGGAAGCGCCTTGACCTGCACGGGAGCCAGCCAGGTGGGGAACTTACCCGCAAAGTGCTCAATCAGAATACCGATGAAGCGCTCAATGGAGCCAAAGCACACGCGATGCAGCATGATGGGGCGCTTCTTGGTGCCGTCGGCGTCCACGTACTCCAGGTCAAAGTTGAGCGGCATTTGGAAATCGAGCTGCACGGTGCCGCACTGCCAGGTACGGCCGAGCGAGTCCTCCAGGTGGAAGTCAATCTTGGGGCCGTAGAAGGCGCCGTCGCCCTCGTTGACCTCGTAGTCCATGCCCAGCTTCTCCAGAGCGGTGCGCAGGCCCTCTTCGGCGCGAGCCCAGTCCTCGTCCGAACCCATGGAGTCCTCGGGGCGGGTGGAAAGCTCAACGTGATACTTAAAGCCAAACTTCTGGTACACGGAGTCGATAAGGTTGACCACACCCACGATCTCGTCGGTCAGCTGGTCGGGACGCACAAACAGGTGGGCGTCGTCCTGGTTAAAGCAGCGCACGCGGAACAGACCGTGCAGGGCGCCGCGCAGCTCGTGGCGGTGCACCAGGCCAATCTCGCCGGCGCGAATGGGTAGCTCGCGGTAGGAGTGCGGCTTGGAGGCGTACACCAGCACGCCGCCCGGGCAGTTCATGGGCTTAATGCAGTACTCTTCGTCGTCGATGACGGTGGAGTACATGTTGTCCTTGTAGTGGTCCCAGTGGCCCGAGGTCTTCCACAGCTGCTTGTTCATGATGAGCGGCGTGGAGATCTCCACGTAGCCGGCCTTGTGGTGGATCTCGCGCCAGTAGTCCAGCAGCGTGTTCTTAAGAATCATGCCGTTGGGCAGGAAGAATGGGAAGCCGGGGGCCTCGTCGCGCATCATAAAGAGGTTCATCTCGCGGCCGATCTTGCGGTGGTCGCGCTTCTTGGCCTCCTCTAGCATGTGCATGTGCTCGTCGAGCTCTTCCTTGGTGGCAAAGGCGACGCCGTTGATGCGGGTGAGCATCTTGTTGTCCTTGTCGCCCTTCCAGTAGGCGCCCGAGACGCCGGTGAGCTTAAAGGCCTTCAGCGCCTTGGTGTAGCAGATGTGGGGGCCGACGCACATGTCAATGTAGTCGCCCTGCTGGTAGAAGGTGATGCGGGCGTCGTCGTCCAGGTCGCCGATGTGCTCGACCTTGTACTTCTCGCCGCGCTCCTCCATAAGGGCGATGGCCTCGGCGCGGGGCTTCTCGTACACGGAGAACTTGAGGTTCTCCTTGACGATCTTCTTCATCTCGGCCTCGATTGCGGGGAAGTCGTCCTCGCTGATCTTGACGCCCTCGGGCAGGTCGACGTCGTAGTAAAAGCCGTTGTCGGTCGCGGGGCCGTAGGCAAAGTCGGCCTCGGGATAGAGACGCTTGATGGCCTGCGCCATGATGTGCGCGGCGGAGTGGCGGATGACGTGCGTGACCTCGTCCTGCGGGAGCTCGGCCACCGAACCGTCATTGTAGAGTGCCTTCATGGGTATGTTTTCTCCTCTCGGATGCCTGATGCAAGTGCGTGCGATGCGCTCGGCGTTTTTGACTTGCATCATTATAGGCAGGTTGCCTTGGTATACAAGCGCCCGCCGCGCCTTAATGGCACGGCGGGCGATTTTCTACGCATGCTTCATCGTGTGGGGGCGGGGCTGCGGGATGCGCGCGGCTTGCGCGTGACGCGCGGCGCCCGTGGCTTACGGCCGGCCCGTCGATGAATGCGTTACTGGATGCGAGTTCGGCAGTAGGGGCAGACCTTCCAGTGCGCGTCGAGCGGGCGATGGCAGCTGGGGCACACGTTGCGAACCTGGGTGTCGCACACCGGGCACACGACAAAGTCCTTCTCAATGGGCGCGCCGCACTGCGGGCAGGTGCCGTACTGGGCAAGCTGACGCTCGCGCAGGGCCATGTCCAGCTCCTGCTCCTCGCGGTCGGCCGCGTAGGAGTGCGGACGCAGGACCAGGTAGGCGATGAGGCCCACAAACGGGATCAGGGCGATGATGCCCCATGCCACGTAGGCGCTGGCGCCGCGGCGACGAGCGTCGATGAACACATAGACGACCGACAGCACGTACAGGGCGATGATAAAGCCAACAAAGGCATAGATGACGCCCATAAGCTGCGGCGACATGAGCTCGGAGATGTACTTGGACATTGAGGTGTACCTTTCGGAATAATTACAGTCCGGTCTAGTGTAACACGGGGGTCGTTCGAGCGGGACTCTGGTGGGACCCAGCGGCGGCCACAGACACAAACATCTCAATCTGTAACAGTTGCTCGGCAAATTCGGGTCTAGGTGTTACAGATCGATACACAGGGGTCCCTCCCCGACTTCAATCTCGATCTGTAACATATTGGGCCCCAAAACCCCTCTTACTGTTACAGATCGAGACATTCAAAATCCGTCGGAAGGTTTGTCTTGATCTGTAACATCTACAACCCAAATCCTCAGCTAACTGTTACAGATCGAGATGAACGGTAAGCCCTCCGTTAAATATCTCAATCTGTAACAACTAGGGGTCAGAAACCCTTCTATCTGTTACAGATCAAGACAAAGGAAAACGTCCAATCTCAATATCTCAATCTGTAACAACAACTCGGCAAAAACAGGTCTAACTGTTACGGATTTAGACATTCGAAACCGACTGATTGGTTCATCTAAATCTATAACATCTAGACCCCAAAACGGTCCCTAGATGTTATATATCGAGACAGAAGAATCTCTCCCTGACTTTAAATCTCAATCTGTAACGCATAGGACCGATTTTCCCCTCTTACTGTTACGAATCAAGACAAACGGGGGGGCCGTCTGGCAGACGTCTCGATCTGTAACATCTGGAACCCAGTTCTTCTGCTTACTGTTACAGAACGAGACAAACCTCTGACACCAGGAGCGGCAGACAAGGTCGCCGATGGTCCTGAGTCTCCCCTCGCCTGCCGTTGGCGGGTGTTGCGGGGCTGTTCGCCGCATTGCCGCCGCACTGGGGGGGTGTGTGGACCGTAGGATAGTCCTATTGACATCCTGTCAACTTGTCTGGGAGGCACCGTGGCAGAAACGTTTGATATCGCGATTGTGGGCGCGGGCATCACGGGATGCGCCATCGCGCGGCAACTCGCGCGCTACGACTTATCCATTTGCGTGGTCGAGGCGGGCAACGACATCGCACTGGGCGCGTCGAAAGCCAACGGCGGCCTGGTGCACGCCGGCTACGATCCGGCGCCGGGCACGGTCAAGGCGCAGGTCAACGCCCGCGGCTGCGAGCTGTATGGCACGTGGGCCCAGGAGCTAGGCTTTTTGTTCCGCCGCACCGGGTCGATGGTACTGGGCTTCAACGACGAAGACCGCGCGCACCTGGAGAAGCTGCGCCAGAATGGCCTGGCCAACGGCGTGCCCGCGCTGTCGATTATCGGCCCCGAGCACATCCACGAGCTGGAACCGCGCGCGAGCGCCGACGCAGCATGCGCGCTGTGGTGCCCTTCGACCGGTTACGTCGACCCGTTTGAGGTCGCCATCGCCGCGCTGGAGAACGCGGTCGCCAACGGCGTGACGTTTATGCGCTCTGCACCGGTGGAGGCCATTGAGGTTGCCGGCTCGGATGACGGGGACGTTGCTGCCGAAGGCGAAGGCCGCGCGCGCTTTTCGCTGGTAACACCCGCCGGCGATGTGCGCTGCCGTTACCTGATCAACGCCTCAGGCAACGGAGCCGCGGACATCTCGCACATGGCCGGCGCCGAGGAGTTCCAGATGATCTGGCGCCAGGGCAACATCGTGGTGCTGGACAAAGAGCCGCGTGCGCTCATGCCGCTCTACCCTGTTCCCACGCCGGTTTCCAAAGGCGTTATCGTCACGGGCACCGTACATGGCAACACCGTGATTACCGCGACGGCCGCCATGCGCGAGTCAGGCGATACACAGACCTACGCTACCGATGTCAACGCGCTCCTGACCGGCGCGCGCAAGCTGGTGCCCGATCTGGACACGCGTCGCGTGGTGCGCGCGTTTGCCGGCGGTCGTCCGGTCATTAAGGGAACGAACGACTTCTTTATTGGGCAGTCCGCCGTGGTGACAGGCCTGTTCCAGGCCGCGGGCATTCAGTCGCCGGGCGTGGCGAGCGCGCCGGCCATTGCCGAGCGCATGGAGCAGGCACTGCGCGATGCCGGCGTAGCCCTGCGCGAACGAGGCGATTGGGACCCGATACGCCGCGCGCCGGATGACTTTGACCGCGCTCCGCTTGCGCGCAAGGAAGAGCTCATTGAGTCCGACCCCGCGTGGGGGCAGATCGTCTGCCGCTGCGAGACGGTGCCCGAGGCCGAGATCGTGGCCGCGATCCGACGCCGCCCGGGCGCGGTTTCGGTCGAGGGCGTCAAGCGCCGCTGCCGCGCCGGCATGGGTCGGTGCCAGAGCGGTTTTTGCCAGAGCCGCGTGGTGGCGATCCTGGCACGCGAGCTGGGCTGCGACCCCAGCGAGGTGCTGTTGGAGGATGCCGGTTCTTGGCTGGTAGAGGGACCGCTGAAGGGAGTGCGCTAGGATGGCGACGCTTGATATGCGCGACGGACGCGCGGATGCCGGAGCTACCGAGGCGGTGCAGACGCAGGCCTTCGACGTGGTTGTTATCGGCGGCGGACCTGCTGGCATGGCGGCTGCGCTCGCCGCGCATAAGGCCGGCGCCCACGTGGCCATCGTGGAGCGCGAGCAGCATCTGGGCGGTATCCTGCGCCAGTGCATCCACCCCGGTTTTGGCCTTTCGCACTTTAAGCAGGAGCTCACCGGTCCCGAGTACGCGCAGCGCTTTATCGACCAGGTGTGCGCGACCGACATTACGCTGTTCCTGGGCAGCATGGTGCTTGGGATTGATTCGGGCGAGGGCGAGGCTGTGGGCACGCTGAATGCGGACAAGACCGCGGGAGCCACCGCAGTCCATACCGTCACGCTCATGAGCCGTACCGGCATGCTTCAGCTCACCGGGCGTGCGGTCGTCCTTGCTATGGGATGCCGCGAGCGCACACGCAGCGAGATCAAGATCCCCGGCAGCCGTCCCGCCGGCGTGTTTACGGCGGGCCTGGCGCAGCGATACATCAATATCGAAAACCTCAAGCCCGGCTCGCGTGCCGTCATTTTGGGCTCGGGTGACATCGGGCTTATCATGGCGCGCCGCTGCACGCTTGAGGGAATATCAGTCGAGGGCGTGTACGAGCTCATGCCGTACGCCAACGGTCTGCGCCGCAACGTCAAGAACTGCCTGGACGACTTTGGCATTCCGTTGCACCTGTCCACCACCGTCACGCGCGTGATCGGACACGATCGCGTGGAGGCCGTAGAGGTGAGTCGAGTCGACGAGAGCCTGGCGCCCATTCCGGGAACCGAGCGTGTTGTTCCGTGCGACACGCTGCTGCTTTCGGTGGGTCTGATTCCCGAAAACGAGCTTTCGGTTGCCGCGGGCGTTGAGCTCGACCCACGCACGCGCGGCGCCGTGGTTGACCAGAACCTGCAGACGGGCGTTCCGGGCATCTTTGCCTGCGGCAACGTGCTGCACGTGCACGACCTGGCAGACAACGTGACGACCGAGTCCGAGCGTGCCGGTGCGGCTGCGGCGACATACGCGCTGGGAAGCGGCGCGAACGTCGAGCCCGATACTGCGGGCCCGGGCTGCCAACTCACGGTCTCCCCCGCCGGTATCGCGGGCTACGCACTGCCGGGACGCATTACGGCTGTGGCACTCACCAAACTCAACTTCCGCGTGCGCCGACCGGTCGACGCCGCCCGCGTGCGCATTCTGGCAGGCGACGAGGAACTATTCACAGGCAAGGTCCGCCCGTTTAAACCGAGCGTCATGGAAAGCTTTCCGCTGCCGGCAAAGGCGATTCAGCGCGCACTCGACCTGGGTGTTAGCGAAATTTTTCTGTCCGTCGATCCCATTGAGGAGGCGTAAGGCCATGAGCACGAATGTGACCGAGACATTGCAGTTCAACTGCACCACCTGCCCATCCGAGTGCCTCCTGACCGTGGAGGTGGAGCGCGACGCAGACGACGCCGTGGTAGAGGTGCGCTCCGTGACCGGCAACAGCTGCCCGCGCGGCGATACGTTCGCTCACCAGGAGCTCACCTGCCCCATGCGCGTGCTCACCACCACCGTGGCCGTATCCGGCGGCGACGAGGCGCTGCTGCCCGTGCGCACGGCCGAAGCCATCCCGCTGGCACTTCACGTCCAGGTCATGGACCTCATCCGCGGCCTGGTCGTCAAAGCCCCCATCCGCATGGGCGACGTCGTTCTGGATGACATCCTCGGCACCAACATCAACCTCGTCGCCAGCATGGACATCGACCCAGCCTAAGCAGCTCATTTGGGACGGGGCTTCATCCCCCTCTGCAGTTGCGGTGAAATAGTTCCTGTTTTATGCCATTGCCCCGGCAAACAGGAACTATTTCACCGCAACTTATGTGGGGGCGCTTGGGATACCATGGTGGCACCCTAGCGAAAGGATGTTTTATGGCACATGTCGATGACCAGCGCGTGGCGCGTGTACTCGATGCGCTCGAGGCTCAGCACCCCGGCGTACAGCTGCTCGTAAACGACCCGTGGTCGATTTATTACCTGACCGGCTTTTATGCTGATATGTTCGAGCGTTTTTGCGGTGTGCTGCTCGAGCGCGGCAGCGAGCCTGTGATCTTGGTCAACGCCCTGCATCAGCTGCCCGAGTATGACAATGCCCGCGTGGCCTACCACACCGATACCGACGTCGTGACCGACGCCATCGCTCGCGAGGTCGATCCCTCCAAGCCCCTTGGCATCGATACCGTTATGCGCTCGGGCTTTTTGATGCCCCTTATGGACCGTCACGCCGCCAGCGAGTTTTTCCTGGGCGACTTTGCCGTCACCGCCGCACGCACCCACAAGGACGAAGCCGAGCAGGAGCTGATGCGCGCGTCCTCGGCCGCCAACGACGCCGTGATGGCCGACGCCATCAAGCTCGTCCACGAGGGCGTAACGGAGCGCGAAATTGCCGACCAGATGCTCGGTCTGTATCGAAAACACGACTGCGAGGGCTTTAGCTTTCCGCCGATCGTGAGCTTTGGTGCCAACGCCGGCGACCCGCACCACGAGCCCGACGACACCGTACTCAAGCGTGGCGACGTGGTACTGTTCGACATTGGCGGACGCCGCCGCAACTACTGCTCGGACATGACGCGCACGTTCTTTTGGGGCGAACCGGACGAGGAAACGGCACGCATCTACGACATCGTGCGCCGCGCCAATGAGGCCGCCGAGGCGCTCATCGCACCGGGCGTGCGCATGTGCGACCTGGACCGCGCCGCGCGCGACGTAATTGAGGAGGCAGGCTATGGGCAGTACTTTACACACCGTCTGGGACACTCGATCGGCCTGCAGGACCACGAGCCGGGCGACGTCTCGCTCGTCAACGAGCAAGTCGTAGAGCCTGGCATGACGTTCTCCATCGAGCCGGGTATCTACCTCCCCGGCCGAACCGGCGTCCGCATCGAAGACCTGGCCCTGGTTACCGAGTCCGGCGTCGAGATCCTCAACGCCTACCCCCACGACCCAGTCCGCCTAGACTAGCCCTTACCCAATAGCCCCTCAATAAGTTGCGGTGGAATAGTTCCCAGATTGACCCACAGAGGCATAATCCAGGAACTATTTCACCGCAACTGCCAAGGGGCCAAGTCGACCAATTTGACAGTCTAGAGATGCGCCACGAAAAAGGGCTATTTACTACGTTTAACCCGCATGGGTCAACCATGCGGGTCTTTTTTGAAAATTGGCAAGCCATCTACCTGCGGTTTTGATTTCGCAATTCTCGGCGTGATCGAGGGCAACCGGTCAAACGTAGTAAATAGGCCCATTTCGTGGCGAGCAGGTCAACCAGCTGCCCTACAGAAAGGCTCTAGCGCAGCAGCCCCGCTACTTCGCCGGCTAGGGTGATGGTGCCGGCTGCTACGAAGGGCTCGCCCGCGGCCTCGAAAGCTGCAAGGGCCTCGGACACGCTGGGGTACACGCCCGCGAGCTTGCCGGCGTCCACCAGGGCAGCGAGCTCCTCCGCCGGCAGGGCGCGATCGGAATCGGTCTGCGTCACGACCACGCGCGGGAAGGCCGGAATCAGCACGTCGACGATGCCTGCCACGTCCTTGTCGGCCAGCGCAGCACACAGCAGCGTGGGGCGATTCTCTACGCACGGATCGATCTCGTCCAGTGCGCTCACAAAGTTCTCGCAGCTCTGGGGGTTATGGCAGGCGTCGATTAGCTTGAGCGGATCGGTCCCCAGCACGTCAAAACGACCCGGTGTGGGGCAACTCATAAGCGATGCATCCAGCGCATGGTGGTCGAGCTCGCGACCCAGATAGCCCTCGCACAGCATAATCGCGCACGCGGCATTCTGCGGCTGATACGCCGGCTTGACCATCCTCGACGTATAGATCGCACGCGGCGTGGTGCAGCTGAACTCAACCGTGTCGCCCACATGCGCCGGTACCTTAGTCGTGACATGGCTCACCATGAGCGGCACAACGCCGCACTCGCGGCAACGGGCATCCATCACGCGCTGAACGCTCGGCTCATGCGTGCCCTCGCCCAAAACAACCAGGCGCCCAGGCTTAATAACCGCAGCCTTCTCCCCCGCAATAGCCTCAAGCGTGTCGCCAAGGACCTTCGTATGGTCGAGTCCAATGCCCGTAATGGCGACAGCCACGGGATCGGTCGCACTCGTAGCATCCCATCGTCCGCCCATGCCAACCTCAAGCACGGCCACGTCCACGCAAGCCTCGGCAAACATAGTCAAACCGGCCACGGACAAAAGATCGAAGGGCGTAATAGAACGGAGCTCCTCACCCGCCGCCTCACGACGTGCGTTGAGACGACGACCTGCCTCACACGCCGCAGAGACACCATGGGCAAAGACCTCGTCTGAGACGACCTTTCCGTCAATCTCCATACGCTCGGGATAGCGCACCAGATGAGGCGACGTAAAGAGTGCCGTCTTAAGGCCCTCACCACGAAGAATGGCAGCCGAGAATCGCGTCGTCGAGGTCTTTCCATTGGTACCGGCTATCTGGACACAATCATAGAACTCGTCAGGACGACCAAGCTCATCGAGCATCTCGACGACGGTCTCGAGCAGCGGCGTGGAATAACGCGCAATCTTGCCCGTATCGGCCGCAAGTGTAACAGCCTCATCAAAAGAAAGCTCCGGAACCTCAAACGGCACCGAATACAACCCAGAACGCTTTGCCATAGCCAAAGTCCCCTCAACATAAAAAGAGGCCCGTAAGCAACAACGAGCCCCTCCCATTCAAAATATCAGCCAAACACCGCTTTGCAGCGAAATCAAGCCCACGACCAAGTGGCCCTAACGCGCCAGATGCAAACAACCACGTAAACGAACTAGGAGCGGCCCGATGCTTTGCTCGCCGCAAGTTCCGCACGCAAAGGACAGCACTTAATGTGCTGTCCGTCTTGCGCAGGACTGTCCGCAGCGGAGAGCAAAGCATCGAGACGCGCCCCCAAGTTAGACCTACGAGAAGTCAGCAACCTGAGCAGTCAGCGCCGCCAGGATCTCCTTGAGCTCAGCTGCACGGTCCCTCTTCTTCTGGACCACCGCGGGCGCGGCCTTGGCCACAAAGCCCTCGTTGGCGAGCGTCTTCTCGCAGCCGGCGAGCTCCTTCTGAGCCGCGGCAATCTCCTTCTCCAGGCGAGCCTTCTCGGCCGAAAGGTCAACCTTGCCCTCGAGCACCACAAAGACCTCGACGCCGCTATCGACCGCGGCAATGCTCGCGGCCGGCTTCTCAACGTCGGTGCCCATGACCAGCGAGGCAGTGTTTGCCAGCGGCTCGATGGTCGAACGCAGACTCTCGAGCTTCTCGATGTCCTCGGCGCCGGCGCGCACGACCACGTCGAGCTCGGCCTTGGGGCTCAAGCGATAACGCGAACGCGTGGCGCGGGCGGCAGACACGACGGCGCGGCACAGCTCAAACGCGCGCTCGGCGTCCTCGTCGACATACTTGGCATAGTCGGCGGGCTCGGGCCACTTGGCGATCATGAGCGCCTCGGCGCGGTCAACGTTGCCCTCGGCATCCAGGTCGAGCACGCTCGCCGGCATGTTGTCCCAGATCTCCTCGGTGACAAACGGCATGAGCGGGTGCATCAGGCGAATGGAGGTGTCAAGCACAAAGATCAGGTTGCGCTGCGCCTGCAGACGGCCCTCGCCCTTCAGGCGGGCCTTGGTGACCTCGACGTACCAGTCGCAGACCTCGTTCCAGAAGAACTGCTGCACACCGCGAGCCATATCGCCAAAGGTGTACTTCTCGATACCCTCGGTGACCATCTTGACGGCCTTGGCCAGACGGCTGAACATCCAGGCGTCGGCCGGCGTCTCCACGACGGGCTCGCCGGGCGTGTAGCCCTCCATGTTCATAAGCAGGAAGCGGCTGGCGTTCCAGATCTTGGTCACAAACGACTTGGCCTGCTCGGTACGCGGGCTGTCGATGAGCTTCTTGGTCTTCTTATCGATATTCGCGTCGAACTTGACGTCCTGGTTGTTGGTGCAGAGCGTCAGCAGGTTGAAGCGCATGGCGTCGGCGCCGTACATGCCAATGAGGTCCATGGGGTCAACGCCGTTGCCTTTGGACTTGGACATGCGGCTGCCGTCCTTGGCCAGAATCGTCGGGTAAATGACGACGTCCTTAAACGGCACCTCGTCCAGGAAGTACAGCGAGCTCATGACCATGCGGGCGACCCACAGCGCGATGATGTCGCGCGCGGTTACGAGCGCCGTCGTGGGGTGATGGCCCTCGAGCAGCTCCGGCTTTTGCGGCCAGCCCTGCGTGGCAAAGGTCCACAGCTGCGAGCTGAACCAGGTGTCCAGCACGTTCTCGTCCTGATGCACGTGATGGCCGCCGCACTTGGGGCACACGTCGGTGTCCTCGGTAAGGGCGTCCTCCCAGCCGCAGTCCTCGCAGTAGAACACGGGGATACGGTGGCCCCACCACAGCTGGCGGCTGATGCACCAATCCTTGAGGTTCTCCATCCAGGTGGTGTAGGTCTGCGTCCAGCGCGCGGGGTGGAAGGTGACCTTGCCGGAGTTGACGGCGTCAAGCGCCGGCCCCTTGAGCTTATCGACGGCCACGAACCACTGCTCGGACAGCCACGGCTCCAGCGCGGAGTCGCAACGGTAGCAGTGCATGACGGAGTGATCGAGTTCGTCGACGTGATCGAGCAGGCCGTGCTCCTCAAACCACTTGATGACGGCCTCGCGGCACTCGTCGCGGTTCATGCCGGTAAACTCGCCGTAGCCCTCGACGACCACCGCGTGCTCGTCGAAGATGTTGATCTGTGGCAGGTCGTGGGCCTGACCCATGGCGTAATCGTTGGGGTCGTGGGCCGGGGTGACCTTGACAAAGCCGGAACCAAAGTTGGCGTCGACATGCCAATCCTCGAAGATGGGGATCTCACGGTCGACGATGGGGAGTTTGACGGTCTTACCCACAAAGGCGGCCTTCTCGGGGTCCTTCGGGGAGACGGCGACGCCGGTGTCGCCGAGCATGGTCTCGGGGCGCGTGGTGGCGACGACGATATAGTCCTGGCCGTTGACCGGCTCGGTCAGCGGGTAGCGCAGGTGCCACAGGTGGCCCTTCTCGTCCTTGTACTCGGCCTCATCGTCCGAGATGGCGGTGGTGCAGTTGGGGCACCAGTTGACGATGCGCTTGCCGCGGTAGATCAGACCGTCGTGGTACCAGTCGCAGAAGACCTTGCGCACGGCCTGGGCATAGTCCTCGTCCATGGTAAAGCGCTCGTTGTCGAAGTCGACGGAGCAACCCATACGCTTGATCTGCTCGACGATGATGCCACCGTACTCGTGGGTCCAATCCCAGCAAGCGTCGACAAATTTGTCGCGACCGATCTCCAGGCGGCTGATGCCCTCGCTCTTAAGCTTCTTGTCGACCTTGGTCTGCGTGGCGATACCGGCGTGGTCGGTGCCGAGCACCCAGCGCGTGGACTTGCCGCGCATGCGGGCCATACGGACGATGGCGTCCTGGATGGAGTCGTCGGTGGCGTGGCCCATGTGGAGCTTGCCGGTCACGTTGGGAGGCGGAATGGTGACGGTGCAGTCGCCCACGCCCTCGCGGCGCTTGTAGTAGCCGCCGTCGAGCCACTTCTGCAGGATCGCCGGCTCGTTGGTCGACGGATCGTAGTTCTTGGGCATCTCTTCCATATATCTCTCCCTGTCCCGCCGGCGTGTCCGCCTGCTTGGTTTTCGCTCGGTCAGGTCCTGGCTCGCACGAAGAGCACATTTAGTGCTCTTCGGCTCGTGCGGAATCTACGAAAACCAAGCAGGCGGACACGCCTTAGGTATCGATTACTTCAGTCTGAAGGTACTAACTTGACAATCTCACAGAATAGCACAGGCATACCTGCCATTTAGGGACAGGTTTATTTTGGTAGGTTTTATCAGGGGAAACGACAGTTGCCCATATAAAACCGACCAAAATAAACCTGTCCCTAAATGGCAGGCCCCGCGGTGGTTGCCGCGGGGCCTGAATTAAAGCTATTTAGCCGTAGATGCGTTGGGGCTGCTCTTCGCCCTTTACGGAGGCTTCGGTCACGATGACCTTGGCGACGCCCTCCTCGCTGGGGAGGTCGAACATCGTTTGCTGCAGCACGTCCTCGCAGATGGAGCGCAGGCCGCGGGCGCCGGTCTTGCGGGCGAGCGCCATGCGGGCGATCTCGTGCAGGGCGGCGTCCTCAAACTCAAGCTCAACGTCCTCGAGCTGGAACATCTTACGGTATTGACGGACCACGGCGTTCTTGGGTTCGGTCAGGATCGACACCAGGTCATCCTCGTCGAGCGCCTGCGTCTGGGTGACGACGGGCGTACGTCCCACAAACTCGGGGATCATGCCAAAGGCGTTGAGGTCCTGCGGGAGCACCTGGCGCAGCAGGTCGTTCTCGTCGACCGAGGTGGGGCCGGCAATCTCGGAGTTAAAGCCCACGCCCTTGTTGCCCACGCGATCGGCGATGATCTTATCCAGGCCCACAAAGGCACCGCCGCAGATGAACAGGATGTTGGTCGTGTCGATCTGCAGCAACTCCTGCTGGGGATGTTTGCGGCCGCCGGTGGGCGGAACGCTGGCCACCGTGCCCTCAAGAATCTTAAGCAGCGCCTGCTGAACGCCCTCGCCCGAAACATCGCGGGTAATGGAGAGGTTCTCGGCCTTGCGGGCGATCTTGTCGATCTCGTCCACGTAGATAATGCCCACCTGCGCGCGCTCAATGTCGCCATCGGCAGCATTGATGAGCTTGAGCAGGATGTTCTCCACGTCCTCGCCCACGTAGCCGGCCTCGGTAAGCGCGGTGGCGTCGGCGATAGCAAACGGCACCTCGAGGATGCGCGCGAGCGTCTGGGCGAGCAGGGTCTTGCCGGTACCGGTGGGACCGAGCAGCAAGATGTTGGACTTGGCGAGCTCCACCTCGTCCATATCATCGTCGAGCTGCGAGTCCAAGCCGTCGTCAAAGGCCGAAAGCGCAGCACCGCCCTCGATCACGCGGCGGTAATGGTTGTACACGGCCACCGACATGGCGCGCTTGGCGTCCTCCTGACCCATAACATAGGCCGAAAGCTCGTCATAGATCTCGTGCGGCGTCGGCACATGCGTGATGACCTGGCGGTCGTCCTCGAGCTCAAAGCCCTCGGCCTCGGGGTCCATAGAGGGCTGCCCGGCAGCCTGGCCGTGGTCGTTGAGGAAACCCGGCAGCTTGCCGTTGCGGGCAGCGTCCATAAAGTCCGAAGCCAGCGACTCCTCCAGAATCTCGGAACAGGCGGCGACGCACTCGTCACAGATAAAGATGTTGGTCGGGCCCTTTACGAGGCGACGGACTTGGCCCTGCTCTTTTCCGCAGAAGGAGCAGCGGATGGGATTGCCGTTCTCGTCAAAGTTGTCCTGCATGTTTCCTGCCATCCTAGGCGTCCTTCGCGGCGAGATCGCGCGAGGTGACGATACGGTCGATCAGGCCGTAGTCGAGGGCCTCGGCAGCGGTCAGGTAGTTGTCGCGCTCGGTATCGGCCTGGACCTTCTCGATGGGCTGGCCCGAGGCGTCGGACAGGATCTGGTTGAGCTCGCGACGGGTCTTCTTGATCTCCTCGGCCACGATCTCGATCTCGGTCTGCTGGCCCTGGGCACCGCCGCTGGGCTGGTGAATCATGACCTTGGAGTGCGGCAGGCAAAAGCGCTTGCCCTTGGCGCCGGCCGAAAGCAGCACGGCAGCCATAGACGCGGCCATACCGACGCAGATGGTAGAGACCTGCGGCTTAATGAAGTTCATGGTGTCCAGAATCGCCAGGCCGGAGTAGACCTCGCCGCCGGGCGAATTGATGTAGAGCGAGATATCCTTCTCGGCATCCTGGCTTTCAAGATGCAGCAGCTGGGCAACGACCAGGTTGGCGCTGACGGAGTTGATCTCCTCGCCCAAGAAAATGATGCGGTCGTTGAGCAGGCGCGAATAGATATCGTAGCTGCGCTCGCCGCGCGGCGTCTGCTCGATAACGTATGGCACGAGGGCGGAATCGAACTTAGCGATCATACGCATCTCCATTTCTCTCTTGCGGACCAAATTGGTTCTAGATAAACGTACGGTGCCCGCATGCTATGCATTGGCTGGCACCGTACGAAGCAACCGGATAACCGGTGTATAACTTTACCCCATCACGGGCGCACGCATGCGCTCGCGGGCAAGGTGGCGAGAATTACTCGGCGTCCTTGGCGGTCTCGTCGACCTCGGTCACCTTGGCGTTCTCGACCAGGTGATCGACGGCCTTGGAGCGACGGATGGACTCGCGAACGGCAGGCATGCGGCCATCGGCGATGAACTCGGCCTTGGAAGCCTCGACGTCCTTGACGCCGGCCTTCTCGAACTCGGCGTTGATGTCGTCCTCGGTGACCTCGATCTTGAGCTCGCGGGCGAGGGCGTCGAGGGCCAGGGACTCACGGGCAACGTCGTTGGCCTGCTTGTGCAGGTCGCCGATGAACTGCTCCATGGTCAGGCCGGAAGCGGGCAGCCAGGTGTCCAGCGTCATGCCGCGGGCAGCGAGGTTGGACAGGAAGTTCTGGCCGAGCTCCTCAAAGACGGACTGCTCGTAGTCCGCGTCCATCTCGTCGAGCTGCAGACGCTCGGCGAGAGCGGAGACGCAACGGTTCTCCTTCTCGGCCGGCAGGCGGGAAGCCTTGTCCTGCTCGATCTCGATCTTGATGGCGTCGCGCATGGCGTCGATGCTGTCGAAGCCGAAGTCGGACTTGACAAGCTCGTCGGTGAGCTCGGGGGTGTTGCGGACCTTGATGCCCTTGACGGTGACCTCGACGGTGTGGGTCTCGGCCTCCTCGCCCTCCTCGACCTCGTCGGTCCAGGTGACGGACTTGACGTCGTCAACATTAGCGCCGATCAGGGCCTCGTTGAACTCCTTGGGGTTGCTGTCGCTACCGGCGATGAGCATGCGGCCCTCGGCGGCAAAGTTGTCGGCGTTCTCGACGGCCTTGAGGTCGACGGTGACGTAGTCCTCGGCCTCGACGGCGCGACCCTCGACGTCCTCGAAGGTGGCACGGTAGTTGAGAAGCATCTCAACCTGGTTGTTGATCTCGGACTCGGTGACCTCCGCGGGAGGCATCTCGATCTCGACGGCGTCGAAGGAGGAGAGCTCAGCGGCGGGACGCAGGGAGAACTCGACGGTGTAGGTGTAGTCCTCGTGATCCTTGGCGAGGTCGAGCTCCTTGTAGTCACCGCTCTTGGTGGGGACGATGTCCAGCTCGTTGAGGACGGCGGGCTCGTTGGCGGCGATCAGGTCGTTGGTGGCCTGAGCGAGGGTAGCCTCGGCGCCAAGAGCGGAGTCGATGACCGGACGGGGGGCCTTGCCGGCACGGAAGCCCGGGAAGCGGTACTTCTTGGCGGTGTCCTTGTAGGCCTTCTTGATCGCGGCGTCGACGTCGGCGGCCGGGATGGTGACCGTAGCGGTGAGCTTGGCGTCCTTGACGTCAGAAGCGGTGATGTTCAACACGTTCCTCCTCATACTGCCCAGCTTATCTGAGGTGCTGGTACCTTTATGCAACAAGCGTCGCGAGGGCATAAGCCGACGCGGGTGCGTTGGTGCGGGCGAAAGGACTCGAACCTTCACGGGAATCCCACCAGAACCTAAATCTGGCGCGTCTACCAATTCCGCCACGCCCGCATGAGCGCACAGATTAGGAATGATAGCAGATACGAGCGACAAGCGCACGCACACGTTTTACAGGCTCACGACCTCACCACGAGTGCAAAAGGCGGGGCGAGTTGCCCCGCCCCGCCAATTACGACTTGTTCGCTGACCCGCTACTCCCCCAGCAGGGCCTTCTCGGGCGTGATGGGCAGCGAGCGGACCTGGTGGCCAGTGGCGTGTGCGACGGCCGAGGCCACGGCGGCGAGCGGCGTGTTGATGACGACCTCGCCGATCGACTTGGCGCCAAACGGGCCCGTCGGCTCGTAGCTCGGCTCAAAGGCCACGCGAATGCTGCCGATATCCAGGCGCGTGGGCAGCTTGTAGCTCATAAAGTTGCCGGTGCGCAGGCGGCCGCGGTCATCGTGCTCGACAATCTCGTAGAGCGCGTGGCCGATACCCTGGGCAATGCCGCCCTCGGCCTGGACGCGCGCGAGCGCCTCGTTGATAACGGTGCCGCAGTCCACAGCCGCCACGTAGTCCACCACGGTCACCTTGCCGGTGGCCTTGTCGACCTCGACCTCGGCAATGCCGGCCATAAACGGCGGGGGCGAAACGGGCAGGCAGGCAGAGGCATGCGAGGTCAGCGCGTCGCCGCCTGCGATGTTCTTGACGCACAGGTTGGCAAAGTCGCGCAGCGTGAGGTAGCGGTTCTGCTCACGCGCGGCACGCTCGTCGGACAGGCGCACGTACTGACCATCGAAGACCACGTCGGCGGCGTCCACGTCCCACATCTGGGCTGCCTTGGCGCAAATCTTCTCACGCAGCTCGATCGCGGCGTTCTTGGCGGCAAGGCCCGTCACGTACGTACCCGAGCTCGCATACGAGCCAGCGTCAAACGGCGACACATCGGTGTCCACGCCGCGCACCACAATGAGCGAGCTCTCCACGCCCAGCTCCTCGGCGGCAATCTGCGCCAGGATCGTGTCGACGCCCATGCCGTTATCGGTGGCGCCGGTGCCGATGGTAATGAAGCCGTCCTCTTCCAGGCGCATGTCGATGCCGGCGATATCCACGTTGGAAATGCCCGATCCCTGCATGGTAAGCGCACAGCCCAGAGCACGCACGCGGTCGCCCAGGTCAACGGCCAGCGGCTTGTCGCGCCAACCAATCATGTCCATCGCGCGTAGCAGGCAGCGGTCGAGCGCGCAGGCGTTGAGTTTCTCGTTGTAGTACTGCGGCATGATCTCGCCCTCGCGCACGATGTTCTTAAGGCGCAGGTCGGCCGGGTCCATGTGCAGCATGTCGGCGAGCTCGTTGACGGCGCTCTCAACGGCAAACTGGCCCTGGGTGGCACCGTAGCCGCGATACGCGCCGCCGCGGTTGGTATTGGTGTAGACGGCGTCCCAGCTAAAGCGGCTCGCCTTCACATGGTTGTAGATGGGCAGGCTCTTGTGGCCCGAAAGGCCGATCGTCGTGGTAGCGTGCTCGCCGTACGCGCCGGCGTTGGACAGCGTGTGCAGATCGATGGCCGTGATGGTGCCGTCGTTCATGGCGCCCAGCTTAACGGTCATCTGCATCTGGTGGCGCGAGTTGCCCGCGGTGATGGTCTCCTCACGGGTGTAGCAGCAGTAGCTCGGACGGCCGGTCTGCTGCGTCACAAACGCAACGAAGATCTCGCAGCAGCCCGTCTGCTTGGAGCCAAAGCCGCCGCCGATGCGCGGCTTAATGACCTGCACCTGCGACTGCGGGATATCGAGCGACTGCGCGACCATGCGGCGCACGTGGAAGGGCACCTGCGTGGAGGTGGTCACCGAGATACGCCCGAACGCGTCGGTCGTCGCGAAGGCGCGGAAGGTTTCCATGGGCGCAGTCTGCGTGGCCTGGCTGGTGTAGGTGCGGGTGAAGACGATGTCGCTCTGGGCGAAGGCCTCGTCCAAGTCGCCAAAGTCGCTGGTACCACTGCACACCAGGTTGCGCGAGACATCCCCGCCCTGCGGGAACATAAAAGTCACGTCGCCCTCGGGGTGGACCACGATGTCGTTATCGAGCGCCTGGGTAAAGTCGAGCAGGGGCTCAAGCACCTCGTAGTCGACCTTGATGAGCTTGAGCGCCTTGTCGGCGGCCTCCTCGGTCTCGGCGGCGACGATCGCCACCTCCTCGTTTTGGTAGCGCACCAGGTTCTCGAGAATCAGGCGGTCGTAGGGACTCGGCTGCGGGTAGCTCTGGCCGGCGATGGTAAAGCGGCGCTTGGGCACATCCTCGTAGGTGTAGACGCCCACCACGCCGGGCACCTTCAGGGCGCGCGACGTATCGATGGAGCGGATCTTGGCGCGGGCATACGGGCTGCGTTTGAGCTTGACGATGAGAGCGCCGGCGGGCACCAGATCGCCCGTGTAGACGGGACGACCCTCGAGCAGGGCCTTCGAGTCCTTCTTGGGCTGCTTGTGAGTGATCTGCTTGTACGAGACGCCGTCGCAGCTGGTGTCGTTGACCGGCAGCTCGGGCATCTCAAAGCCCACCTGCACGCCGGACTCGTTGAGGAAGCGCACGATGGCACGCAGCTGGCTCTCGTAGCCGCTGCAGCGGCAGAGGTTGCCGGCGAGCTGGCGCGAGACCTCCTCGCGCGTGGCGACGAGGCTCGGGTCCTCCTTGGCGGCGCGGGCAAGCGCCAGCACGTTCATAATAAGGCCGGGGGCGCAAAAACCGCACTGCTCGGCACCTTCGGCAGCCATCGCACGGGCAAGCGCCTCGGACTCGGCCTTGAGGCCCTCAAGCGTGGTGATGGTGTGGCCCTCAACACGGGCGGCGGGAACCGAGCAGCTCAGCACCGGGTCGCCATCGAGCCACACCGTGCACAGACCGCAGTTGGTGGTCTCGCAGGCGCAGCGCACCGACGCGCAGCCCTGCTCGCGCAACAGCGCAAAGAGCATGGTGTCGGGGGCAATCTGAACCTTGACCTTACGGCCGTTAAGCGTAAAGGAAAGATCGATGAGTTTGGCAGCCATTAGCGCACCTCGCTAGAATCGACGCCGGGCACGCGGCGACAGGAATACTCGTCCGTGGCGAACTTAGGAATCTGCACGCACTCGAGCTCGCGGGCAAGCGCGGCCGAAAGCTCAATGCCGGCGGCGCGGCGCACGGCCTGAATCGCCAACGGGGCCGAGATGCGGCGGCGGTAGTCGGCCGAGCCCCACAGGTTGGTGCCGTAGCTCAGAGCACGCACGGATGCGGCAAGGGCGCGAAGCTCATCCTCGGAAGGATGCTCGTTCACCAGGCCGCACGCCTCGCCCTGCAGCAAGGTCGCGCGCAGCGGGCGGGCGCCCACGGTGACATGCCAGGAGCCGTCCCACCAGGCGGCGGTGACATTGAGCGAGGGGAAGTCGGTCGCGGCCTTGCGCACGGCCTCGTAGCTTGCGCGGTAATCGTGCTTAACGACCACAACGTGCTCGATCACGTCGCGCACGTAGCCCATGTCCACGAACTCGGCGAGCGGCACACGGCCGGCCCCCGTCAGCTCGACATAGCAATCGAGCGCGAGAAAGGCGGAGAGAACGTCCGAGAAGCCAAAGCGGCCGTAGATGCTGCCGCCCACCGTAGCGGTATTGCGCAGCTGCACGCCCACGATGTCATGGACGGCGAACTCAAAGACATTGTTGACAAGCGCGTTGAGCTCGACATGGCGCTCGAGCTGGCGCAGGGTGCACATGGCGCCGATGCGAAACTCGGTCTCGGTCTCCTCGATCTGATCGAGTCCGCAGGCCGAAAGGTCAATCGCCGTCGCCACGCGACGCGAACCCAGGCGCATCCAGATGCCGCCGCCCACAATCTTGTTGTTGCGGTTCTTCTGTAAGAGCTCATAGGCTTCGGCCGCGTTTCCAACACGGACGTAGGTACCGAACTTGAGCACGTTCTCCCCCATCTCTTCACTTGTCCAGTACGTTTAAGTGTACCAAACGAGGGGGCACAGCCATCGTCACCATAGAAAAAGGCTCCCAGCCAGATAGCTGGGAGCCTTATCGCATGCTATGTCGAGCGAAGATTTAGCAGACGCCCTGGGCGAGCATGGCGTCGGCGACCTTCAGGAAGCCGGCGATGTTGGCGCCCATGACAAAGTTGCCCTCCTGGCCGTACTCCTTGGCGGTGTCGTCCACGTTGTGGAACATGCCGCGCATGAGCTGCTCGAGCTTGCCGTCGACCTCCTCGAAGGTCCAGGACAGGTGCTCGGCGTTCTGGCTCATCTCCAGGCCGGACACGAGCACGCCACCGGCGTTGGCAGCCTTACCGGGCATAAAGGCGACGCCGTGCTCCTGGAAGTAGGTCGTGGCCTCGATGGTCGTGGGCATGTTCGCGCCCTCGCCGACCACCTTGCAGCCGTTGGCGACGAGTGCCTGGGCGTCCTCGAGCAGCAGCGTGTTCTCGCGAGCGCAGGGCAGCGCGATATCGCAGGGAAGCTGCCACACGCCGCGGCCGTCGCCCTCGTGCCACGTGGCATTGGGCTTCTCGTCGACATACATAGCGAGCGTAACGCCCTTGTCGTGGCCGGAGCGCTTCTTGTTGTAGACATGCTCGAGCACGGTGTAGTCGATGCCGTCGGGATCCTCGACCCAGCCGTGGGTGTCGGAGCAGGCCAGCACCTTGCCGCCGAGCTGGGCGACCTTCTGGACCGCGTAGATGGCGACGTTACCGGAACCGTGAACGACGACGTTCTTGCCCTCGAAGGAGTCGCCGCGGCTCTTAAGGTACTCGTCCACAAAGTAGGCCAGACCGTAGCCGGTGGCCTCGGTACGGGCGAGCGAGCCGCCAAAGGAGAGGCCCTTGCCGGTGAGGACGCCGGTCCACTCGTTGGTCAGGCGCTTGTACTGACCGAACAGGTAGGCAACCTCGCGGCCGCCAACGCCCAGGTCGCCGGCGGGAACGTCGGTGTTGGGGCCGATGTGGCGATAGAGCTCGGTCATGAAGGACTGGCAGAAGTGCATGATCTCGTTGTTGGACTTGCCCTTAGGGTCAAAGTCGGAGCCGCCCTTGCCGCCGCCCATGGGAAGGGTGGTCAGGCTGTTCTTGAGGATCTGCTCCAGACCCAGGAACTTGAGCATACCCAGGGTGACCGTCGGGTTAAAGCGCAGGCCGCCCTTGTAGGGTCCAATGGCAGAGTTGAACTCGACGCGGTAACCGCGGTTGACCTGAACCTTGCCCTGGTCGTCGACCCAGGGAACACGGAACATGACGATGCGCTCGGGCTCGACGAGGCGCTCAAGCAGGGCGGCCTCCTCGTACTCGGGATGGGCGTCGAGCGCCGGCTGGATGGTGCCGAGAATCTCGGTCGCGGCCTGGATGAACTCAGGCTGCTCGGGATAGCGGGCCTTGAGCTCTTCGAGAACTTTCTGCGTGTAGCTCATGCTTCCTCCAATTGATGGAAAAGAAAAGTATCGTTCGAGGCGCCCCATGCGCCGCGAGCTTTATCGAGTATGGATAATATCGCACTGTTGCGGGAAAGTTACGCATAAGCCGACGAGCAGATGTTTCGTTTTGATTACGATGCAGGTAGAAGCGTTTTTGAGCACCCAACGTGCAAATCGCGTGTTTCGAAGCTGTTTCGTCCACATGTTCCGAACCACCACATTGGGGACAGGCACCTTTGTGGTGGTTTTGGTGGTTAGAGGACGAGCTGATGGTAGTCGGCGGGGGTTACGTGGCCCTCGGTGGCGGCACGGAAGGCGGCGAGGGCATCGCCCGAGAACGGCATAGCCCAGCACAGTCCGCAGCCGGCGGTGATGGAGCCAGGCAGCGGCATGATGCGCCCGGGCACACCGGCGGCAAGGCACAGCTGCTCGCATTCCATCACATCGAAGGTGCTATCGAACGAAACGATAATCTTGCGCTCGTGGTCGAGGGCATCACCGGATGGGCCTTCGAGGTGTGCCTCACGATACGCCGCGGCGGCCGCTTCCTCTTCCGCAGTATGCCCACAGCCACCGCAGCCGCAGGTACAGGGCTCGGAACCATCGCAAGTGCAAGGCTCTCCCGTGTCGGGACAAATATCGTGAGACATGGCAACTCCAATCGTCTAGGCGAGCAGCTCGGCTGCCGCAAACTCCTCGGGTGTATTGACGTTTTCGAAGCAGAGCGTGGAGCCCGCGGCCTTAACGATCTGCGGCTCATCCAAATACCCGGCGTTCACCCGGTCGATCAGGCAGCGAATTCGCTGACGGTCACCGGCAAGCAGCTCGCAAGCGATCGGCACGCAGGCCTCGCGGCGCCAGACGGCGCACAGTGGCTCAATCCCCCGCTCCTCGCGCGGTACGCACACGTCGAGTGCCTCGGCCTCAACACGATCGGCAAGCGCGCCGATCAGTTCTGGCGAGACGAACGGCATATCGCAGGCGACGATCGCCACGAGCGGCAATCGGGCCGCGGCCAACGAGCTCGCGATGCCGCGCATGGCACCCGCCGGTCCTTCAAGGTCCGCCACCACACGCGGCACCAGGCCGCCAAACGCGCGCTCCTCAAGATAGGCCAGCTCGCTGGGACGCGAAGTCGTCACGACCAACTCGCCGGCAACTGGCGCCAGCCGACCCAGCACACGCTCGATGAGCGGCTCGCCGCAAAACGTCATGCGCGCCTTATCGCAGCCCATGCGCGAGGACAGCCCGCCCGCTTGGACGACACAAGAAAGATCGGCCCGTCTTACGGTAGTCATACGGCAAACCACCCCCATCGGCATGCTCAAAACCCGGCACACGAAGCCAAATACCGTCGCCGATAAAGCGGGCGGCACGGCAAACCCGTGCAAAAACAAAACAGCGCCTTTGCGGCACGCAGCAAGACCGCGAGCACAAAAGCGCTGGTAGCGTATGGCGGGAACGTATGTGAATCGAACACATCCAAGACGTTTTGCACGCCTCGCAACGGTTTTGAGGACCGCGGAGCCCACCGGAGCCCATCCGTTCCCAAGTGCGGCGGTATTTTACCAAACCGAGCAGCCAATCTAGCGCAGGGAGCGCAGGCCGCCGGCATCCTTGTCGAGGACTGTGAAGCGTACGGCATCCAGGTGCTCCAAGATGCTGATGGCACGTTTGCGCGACACACCCAGGGCCTCGCGCAGCACGCTCGTGGTGGCAGCGCCGCCGGCTGCCTCAATGGCGGCGGCGACGAGTTCGCGCGCATGGGCCTCGGCGGTAGTGGACAGGGCAACGTCGCGTTCGACCTTAACGATCGAGCGGTTGAGCGAAAGCTCGCGCAGGGCACGCGTCATGGTGTCGCGGCCGAGCTGCAGTTGTTCGCCTACCTCGGGAAGCGCCGGTGCATCCAGGCCGGCCTCGTCAAGCAGCGCGACGATCCGCTCGCAGGCCTCTCGCACCACGCGTGCCGCCGCGGCGGCCGAATGCGGATCGAATACCTCGGCGCCCTCGGCGGCGCACACGCCACGCGAGCAGCCCTCGGCAATCAGAGCCGCGGCAACGCCATCATCAGCGGCAGGCCACGCAGCATGGGCAACGGCGCCGGGCGTAAAGCCCGTCTCCTTGGGGGCAGCCGCGTGCATGGCGGACAGGGTCGCCGCCAGTGCATCCATCGCGGCGTCGAGCACGGCGGCATTCACATACAGCGCATCGCCCGAGCCGGCAAGCTTGTAAACAACACCTCGCGCCACCAGCTCGTTCAGCGCGGCGTCGGCCTCAACGGAAACAAGATCTAGCGCTGCGGCAACGTCGGCAACCACGACCGGCAACGCCTGCAGCGCCAGCCACGCATCCACACCAGCGACGGCATCGCCGGCCTCAAGCGCCGCAAGCAGCGTGCGCTCCCCCGCCGAAAGCTCGCGCGAGCGACGGCAGCGCGAAAGCAGCACACACCCGCCGCCAATGAGCATAACGGGCGAATACGACAGCACCACGGCATGGTCTCCGGCTCGCAGCGGCAGCGGCTCCTCCAAGCGCACCTGTACGGTACGGGTCTCGCCCACCGCCATGGGGGCCTCGCCTTCCACGAACATGATGCGGCCGACAACCTCGGCCGTACCCGCCATCACGTGCACACGCGCACCCGACTCGAGCACACGCGGCTTGGCGCCCTCGCGGCCCAGGTAGGTGAACGTCATCATAAAACGCAACGTCTGACCAAAGCGGCCCGCCACGCCCAGCATCTCGCCACGGTCAAGCGCCGCGACACCGTCACCAACCAGGTTGAGCGCCACGCGTTGCCCAGGCAGCGCGCACGGCGTATCGCCATGAACCTGAATCCCGCGCACACGACAGACCGTACGCGACGGCAAAGCCATCAGCTCGTCGCCCACCGCAACTGGCGCATCGTGCAGCGTTCCCGTAACGACGGTGCCAACACCCTTGATCGTAAAGCAGCGGTCAATCGGCAGGCGAGGTGCGGCATCGCTCCGCTCGGAACGGTCACGACAGGCATCCCAGCAGGCACTTACCTGCTCGTCGAGCACCGCAAGCAGCCCGTCGATCCCATCGCCCGTCTTAGACGACACGGGCACAATGGGCGCGCCCGCAAACACGGTACCCGACAAAAAGTCATCGACATCGAGCTCGGCAAGCTCGGTCATCTCGGCATCGGCCAGGTCGCACATCGTCAGCGCGACCACCATATGCGTGACACCCAGCAGCTCCAGCACGTGCACGTGCTCGCGGGTCTGCGGCATCACGCCCTCGACGGCCGAAACCACCAGCACGGCAACGTCGATGCCCGTGGCGCCCTGCACCATGGCGCGCAGGTAGTGGGCATGCCCCGGCACATCGACCAGGCCGACGATCTTGCCGCTCGGCAGCGCCAGCTCGCCAAAGCCCAGCTCCACCGTCATGCCGCGGCGACGCTCGACCTCCAGGCGATCGGGATTCTTGCCGGTCAGCGCCTCAATCAGTGCCGACTTACCGTGGTCGACGTGGCCCGCCGTGCCAACGATAACGGGACACTCCACCAACGCCTGAACCTCACTCATCGAGTAATCGCCTTCTTAACGCACGCGACGAGCGTCGTTGCCGCCGTCTCGATATCGCGGTCACCCACGAGCGTGCGCACGTCAAACAAAATGCGATCGTGCGAGGTTCGCGTGACGACCGGCGTGTCGAAGTCCTGGACAAGCGAGCGCTTGAGCGCGTCGACGGACAGGCGCTCGTCAACAAGACGCACGGCCACGCACATCGTGGGCAGCTCAACGGTAGGCAGCGAACCGCCACCGGGCGTCGAGGACTCCTCGACAATCTCCAACTCAACGGCGCACGGGCAACCCGCCTTATCGAGCCCGGCGGCCATGCGATCGCGGAGCTTGCGGGCACGACGCTCCAGATGAGCCTGCGGAAGCGTGAGCATGTTGAGCACCGGCACCTCACGATGGGCCACATCGGCGCCGTCCATATAAATGCGCAGTGTAGCCTCGAGCGCCGCCAGCGCGAGCTTGCCCGGGCGCAGGGCACGCATAAGCGGATGCGACCCACAGGCCTGGACCAGATTGCGACGGCCCATGATAATGCCCGCCTGTGCTGCACCGAGCAGTTTATCGCCCGAGCACGACACCAAATCGAGCCCTGCCGAAACCGAAGCCGGCGTGGTTTCTTCGCCGCCGCGCACCAAGATGTCGTCGGGCAACAGCGCGCCCGACCCCTGGTCCTCGTAGAACAGCAGGCCATGCTTGTGGGCCAGAGCAGCAAGCTCCCGAGAGCCTACCTCCTCGTGAAAGCCCTCGATGCGATAGTTGGAAGGATGGACCTTGAGGATCATGGCCGTATCGGGCGTAATAGCTTGCTCATAATCTGCCAGGTGCGTGCGGTTGGTGGCGCCGACCTCGACGAGCTTGGCGCCCGAGGCCGCCATGACATCGGGGATGCGGAAACTGCCGCCAATCTCGACAAGCTCGCCGCGGCTGACGATAACCTCTTTGCCCGCAGCGTGAGTCGCCAGCACCAGCAGCACCGCGGCGGCATTGTTGTTGACCACGAGCGCGTCCTCGGCACCGGTGAGTGAGCGGATCAGCTGCGCGGCGTGCTCCTTGCGCGACCCGCGCGAACAGGTGTCCACACTGTACTCGAGCGTGCTATACCCGCGCGCGACCTCGGCCACGGCTTTGGCAGCTGATTCCGCGAGCGGAGCGCGACCCAAGTTGGTATGGATAACCACACCCGTGGCGTTGACGGCGGGACGCAGGCTCGGCAGCGCGGAGCGATGCGCACGCCACTCGATGGCCGAGGCCAGCTCGCGCTTGGAACGCGGGGCGGCGCCGGCACGAATGGCGGCGCGCTCCTCGTCGAGCTCGGCCGTGACGGCGGAATGCACCACCGCGTCGCAGGTCTCCCCCGCCGCCTTCACAACCGGCCACTCTGCGAGCAGCTCGTTGACGGAAGGAATGGCGCGCAGGCGGGCGCGCACCTCATCGGACATGTTCTGGCTATCGCTCATGTGCGGCCTTTCAAAAGAAACGTGGATCAGTCGAATACATCAGCTGAGTCAATTACTCGTCATTATCCTCGCGCGCCGTGATTTTTTCCACGCGAACGGCGTTTTCCTGGGTAAGCGCGGCACCCGTCAACGGGTCCCAGCGCAGCGGCGTATGGTCGAGCGGACCCACGCCCAGGGCCTGCCGGCCACCACCCTCAGCACCAAATGCGCGTCCGCCGGGGGCGGCCGAGGTGAAGATGCACGCCGGATGCAGATACGGCGTCGTCTCCACGCGTACGCGGTCGCGGCCCATGTCGCTTACCAGCTCGACGACCTCGCCATTGGCGATACCCATGCGCGCAGCGGCATCGGCATTCATCTGCACGGCGTCCAGGTCCGACCCAGCCTCGGCGGCACCTTGGGCTGCAAGCCTTCGCGAGGTGTGCGACTCAAAGGGACGGTTGCCGCTAATGAGGCGAAACATCCCCGGGCCAGGCTCCACCATGGGAGCGATCCAGTCGGGTACACGACCCAGGCCGGCACGCTCCCATACGTCACTTGCCAGCGCAATTTTGCCGCCATCCAAGGGAATCGCCGGCTCACCCGTGCGCGTCGGCAGCGCCACGCCCGCGTCGGCCCAGCCGCGCTCCTTAAGCTCGTCCAGATCGATCCCAAACGGCGCCACCTGGGCAGCCGCCAAATCGTCAGACGTAAACCGGAAGTACTCGCCCACGTCACACGCCTGCGCCAGACCGGCAAAAATCTCCCGACCGGGACGCGTGTCGTCATGCTGCACAGGCAGCACGGCATTGCGGTAGAACACGCGCGCATCATTGAATCCCGCCACCGTTCCCACGCCGCGGTCGGCCTCCAGATACGTCACGTCGGGCAGCACGAAGTCAGAAGCGTGCGCTGTCTCGGACCAGCGAATATCAATCGTCACGAGCAAGTCGAGCTGCTGCAAAATACACAACCAAGCCCGTGCATTGCCATAGCCTGCACCGGGGTTACTGGCATAGACGATGAGTCCACGCAAATCGCCGGCCAAAATCGACTGGCCGATAGTTGTGCACAGGCCGCGCACCGGATCGACCAGTGGATAGCGCTCGGACCCCAGCTTGGGCCCGCGAGGCACCGGCGGCGTCGCAAAGCGTGAGGGATCAAGGTCGCCCAGCGCAAGCGGTGTGGGTGGATTGAGCGCGCCGCCCGCATGTCCAATACAGCCCAGCAGCACATCAACCATGCAGATAGCTCGCGCCGTCTGGGTGCTATTGGCATACGCGATTCCGATGCCGCCATGAAAGCCCGCATCCACCACAGCGGCAGGCGCGGCGGCAGCGAGATCGCGCGCCGTCGCGACAATCTCTGCGGCCGGCACGTCGCACATCGACTCGGCCCACTCGGGCGTCCAGGCGCGGGCCGCCTGCGTCAACTCGTCAAAACCCGTGGTATAGCGGGCAACGAACTCGTGGTCGTACAGGCCCTCGGCAATGAGCACATGTGCAATACCCAGCAGCAAGGCCAGGTCGCAGCCCGGGCGCACGCGGAGCCAGCGGTCGGCAAGCACAGCCGAGCCGCTGCGCCGGGGGTCAACCACGATGATCTTCGCCCCGCGCCGGCGCGCATCGTTGAGCGCGTCAACGGCCCCCATCGTCGACGAATCGACAATGGAACGCCCCAGGTACATGATGCAATCGGTATGCGCCAGGTCGGAGGCGGGACTATAGCCCAAGCTGTGCTCCCAACCGGTAAGTCGGCTTACCTCGCAGGCACCGTCGGCACCGTACACGTTGGGCGAACCCAACGCATGCATAAAGCGATGCGCCCAGTAACGGTCGAACGAGGGCACGCCGAGCGTCATGCCCAGCGCACGGGGACCATGCCCGTCAACAATCTCCCCAAGGCGCGCAGCGATCTGCGCAAACGCCTCGTCCCAGGAAATCGCATCGAACCCCAAGCCATCCTGGCGGCGACGCATGGGGTGCACGATGCGGTCGTGCTCGTCAAACGGCATTGCCAGGCGATGCCGTCCGCGGGCGCACAGGGCACGCGCCGCGCACGGATGCCCCGGCACCGGCAACTCAGCCACCACGCGACCGCCCTCAACGCGTGCCGCAAAGGCGCAATCGGCATAGCATCCCCCGCATGTGGTCACCACGGCGCGACCGTCACGCTTCACAGCAGATGCCATCTCGATTACCCCTTTCACAAGCCAAACACAACAGGCCAACAGCCCGGGAACGAGCCCCAGGCCAAAAAAGCCTCCCGCACGGCAACGCCCCGCGGGAGGCCCAACGTCAAACAGACGGTATCTTACGCCTCGGACTTCTTGGCGTAGATAAACCAGTAGCCGAGCGCGATCAGAACCGCGCCGCCCACGATGTTGCCCAGCGTGGCGGCGGACAGGTTAAACGCAATGCCCGCGACGTTGAGTGCATCGGCGCCGGCGACCTTGGCACCATAGCCGCACGCGTGCATCACGGCACCCATGGGCAAAAAGTACATGTTGGCGACGCAGTGCTCAAAACCGCAGGCCACAAAGGCAGCGATGGGCAGCAGAATGCCCACGACCTTATCGACCACGGTCTTGCCGGCGGTACCGATCCACACGGCCAGGCACACAAAGATGTTGCACAGGATGCCGCGGAAGAAGATCGTCACCCAGTCGATCGTCACCTTGCCGGCGGCGACGCTCACCATGGAATTGGCGACCGCCTCGCCGTTGAGCTTGTAAATGCCGGCCATGTACACCAAAAAGACGATGAACAAGGCACCGACAAAGTTACCGACCCATACGACGACCCAGGCCTTGAGCATCTGGGCCAGGGTGATCTTTTTGCTCTTGAGCGCGCAGACCATAAGCGAATTGCCGGTAAACAGCTCGGCGCCGCACACCAGCACCAGCACCAGGCCTAGGCAAAAGCACAGGCCGCCCACGACGCGCTGGGCACCCCAGCCCAGCGTGCTGTCGCTCAAAAACACCGTAAAGAACAGACCGCCGAAGGCGATAAACGCACCGGCGAACATTGCCAACAGAAAGGCCTTAGCGACCGGCAGGTTAGCCTTGGTCACACCGGCGGCTTCGGTCTTGGCCTCGATCGCGGCGGGCGCCAGGCAATCGGGAGCGGGGTACTCCACCTTGGAATCTGCCATGTCAATCACTTCTTTCCTATTCAGCAAGGGCAAACGCTACTACAGCTCCTGCCCCAAGCGGACAAAGTGGGAAAAGTCGTTGGCGGCCACGGCGTCGTACACGGCGTCGACGGCCTCAAAGACCTCCGGGGACATGGGGTTATAGAACTCCGTATCGCCCGGCTGAATCCCAATGAAGACGATATCTTCGCACGATTGCTCAATCTCCTCGATCAGAATCGACAAGGGAAGCGAATGCGTGGTGAACATCGACTTGCGGGCCACGTCACGTTTGTCGAGCAAGCGGATGGCGCCGACGGGCAGCGCCATGTCGGCGGCATCGACCAAAACCAAACGCGGCGGACGCTCGCGCTTGACCTCGATGATGTCATCCTCGGGCGTCTGACCGCCATCGATGGTGTACCAGCCGGCAAGAGGCGCGTCCTCCATCTTTTTGGAGAGCACGGGGCCGGCGGCATCGTCGGCACGCAGCACGCTTCCCGCCGTGAGCACGATACCCGCAAACGGGGCGCCGTTCACACGACCATCCACAACGCGACCCATTACTGCAACCTTCCCGTCAGATACACACCCGAAACATCGCGCACGCGCTCAACCAGATCGCGAAACTTCATTAAGAACGCGACCTGCTGGGCATGCAGGCCAAAGTCGTCATCGAACACCGAGATGCCGGCCTTGGCCGAGCCGCGAAAACCGCGCCCGTCGAGCAGCGTATCGCAGGCCTCGAGCAGCGACGGCACCGCCGCCTTGTCGAGCTGGCACTCGCCAAAGGAGCGGATGGCCTCGAACTTGGTCTTGGCCTCCCCCTCCGGCAACGCGTCGACGAGCGAATAGAACACATCCACCGGCACCGACAGGCGCGGCTCAAAGCAGTCGAGCACGCCGGTGTGGTGGCCCACGGCGAGCGTGTAGTACAGCACGTCGCAGGCCTCCTGGGGAACGTCTTCCTCGGTCTCCACAAACTTACGCGTGAGCTCATAGAAGACCACCTGGTCGGGCGCGTGGCCCAGGCAGGGGTCGGCGACGCCCTCGGCGGCCTCGTCGCTTGCGCGCGAGGCATCGCCAAAAGAGCCGCCGAGCATGCCGGGGCCCGCAAAGTAACCAGAGCGGTCCGTGAGCTCCATCTAGCGACCTCCGGCCAGCACCAGATCCTGCAGCGCCGAGTACACCTCAACACGGCGAGGATCATCCTGCTTGTCGATGAGCAGCGCCATGGCACCGCGGATATCGCCCTTGGGCGCGCCCTCGAGCGTATCCATAAACTCGTTGGCCAGGTCGCGTCCGTAACGGTAGCCGCTCATGGCGCGAGCCTCGCGCTCTATGGCAACGCGCAGCTTGTACGGCACGCCGGGGTGCAGGATATCGGCCTGCTCGCCGGCGGCCTCCACCGTGGTCTCGGCATGGAGCTTTTGGTCCAGCTGACCGAGCGCCATGGCAAAGCCGTAGACGGTCTGCGCGGGGCTGGGCGGGCAGCCGGGGATATAGACATCGACCGGCAGAATCTTATCCGTGCCACCCCAGACGCAGTAGTTGTCGTAGAAGATGCCGCCGGTGCAGCCGCACGCGCCATAGGACACCACGATCTTGGGATCGGGTGCGGCCTCAAAGGCGCGCAGGGCCGGCATGCGCATGGCACGCGTCACGGCACCGGTGTACAGCAGCACATCGGCGTGACGGGGCGAGGGCACGACCTTGATGCCAAAACGCTCGACGTCGAAGACGGGCGTGATGGAACCGAAGATCTCGATCTCGCAGCCGTTGCAGCCGCCGCAGTCAACACGGTAGACGTACACCGAACGCTTGATCTTCTTAAGAAGGGTCGCCTTGGCCTTCTCGATGCTCTCGTCGAGCTCGATCTTGGTCGGGCGGTACTGAAGCCGCTCGGGCAAAAGCGTGGGTTCGGCCATGGTTACTCCTCCTTCGTTTCAAAATCCATGATGATGCCCTCGACCGGCGCCGGACCGGCGGGAATCTCGGGCGCATCGGGGTTGAGCTCGCGGTCGATATACTCCGGGTTCACGCCGTGGCCGCCCAGATACTCCATGCCGGGGCCCTGGGGCTCACCGGACGCAAGCGTCTCGTTGGCAGCCATGCCGGCAGCGTTGCCGGTCTTTACGGCCGAAGCGGCGCGCAGGGCGTCGAGCTCGCGCTTGCACTCCTGGCACATACCGACGGTACGGGCAGCCTGCTCGGCCTCCATGCCGCCGGCCTTTTGCAGCAGGCGCTTGGCGTAGTCGATCTCCTTGTGCGGGGCAAACGGCTTGCCACAACGCGAGCAGTGCTCGAGCGTGTAGACGCTCTTGCTGGTGAGGTCGTCCTTGCTCATGACGGCCAGCTCAAACTCCTCGGTGAGCTTGATGGCCTCCATGGGGCAGGCTTCCTCGCAGCGGCCGCAGAAGATGCAGCGACCGTAGTCGATCGACCAGGTGATGGTATCGGCCGCAAGGTCGGTGTCCATGCGAATGGCATCGGCCGGGCACGCCACGCCGCAGGCACCACAGGCGATGCAGAGCTCGGCATTGTGCTCGGGCTTGCCGCGCATGTCCTTGTTAGTGGGGAACGGCGCAAACGGGTACTTGACCGTCGCGTCGCCGGCCTTGGCGTTAACCTTCCAAAGCTTCAGCATATTAGAGCGCCTCCTCATCGAGCGGAGCGGCTATGGTGCCCTCGCCCGCAAGCGGCGACTTGTCGCGCCAGACGTTCTCGAACTGCTCCTTGTCGAGCACGTGGTCGCGCTTGGCGGCGACATCGGTCACCGTCACGCGATCGGTGCAGGAGTAGCACGGGTCGAGCGAACCGACGATCAGCGCCGCGTCGCCCACGGTGTTGCCGCGGAACATGTAGCGCAGGACCGGCCAGTTGCTGTACGTGGCGGCCTTGGCGCGCCAGCGGTAGCACTTCTGGTTATTGCCGAGCATGGCCCAGTGCACGTCCTCGCCGCGCGGCGCCTCGGTGGCGCCGATGGCGTACTTGTGCGGGGTGTACTCCCAATCCGTGGTGAGGATGGGGCCCGACGGGCAGTTCTCGAGCATGGTCTCGATCATGTCGATCGAATCGTAGACCTCCTGGATGCGAACGGCGGTACGGCCGAAGGCATCGCAGGTGTCGGCCGTGGCGGCGTGCATCTTTTGGACGTCCGGATCGGCGTAGCCGTCGAAGGGATGGTCAAAGCGCACGTCGCGGGCATAGCCCGAGCCACGCATGAGCGGGCCGACCGGCGAGAAGTCACGTGCGATCTTGCGGTCCAAGATGCCGATGCCGCTCGTACGCTCAATGAAGTTGGGCGTGGAGAGCAGCACGTCGACGAGCTCTTGAACCTCGGAGCGCAGCTGGTGGATGGTCGTAAGCGTGGAGAGCTTCTGCTCGGCCAAAATGTCGCGACGCACGCCGCCGATCACGTTGAGGCCGTAGGTCTTGCGGTGACCGGAGAGCTTCTCGGCCAGGTCCATGGACTTCTCGCGGACGCGGAAGAACTGTTGGAAGCCGGAGTCGAAGCCCGTGTAGTGCGACGCCAGGCCAATGTTGAGCAGATGCGAGTGCAGGCGCTCGACCTCGAGCATGATGGCGCGGATGTACCGGGCGCGCGGCGGGACATGAATGCCCTGGGCGCGCTCGACGGCCTCGGCATAGGCCACCGAGTGGGCGCAGCCGCAGATGCCGCAGATGCGGTCGGCGAGGAACGTCACGGCGTCATAGTTCAGGCGCGTCTCGGCGACCTTCTCCATACCGCGGTGCACGTAGAACAGACGGTAGTCAGCGTCGACGATCGTCTCGCCCTCGACGAACAGGCGGAAGTGGCCGGGCTCGTCGGAGGTAATGTGCAGCGGGCCCATGGGGACGAGCGTCGTCTCCTTGCCCTTGGTATCGGCCAAGAACTCGTAGTTTTCCATGTCGCTCGCGGGAGCGGGACGGAAACGGTAGTCCATGGAGTCCTTGCGCAGCGGGTACAGGCCGCTGGGCCAGTCATCGGGCAGCACCAGGCGGCGACGATCGGGCAGGCCCTCGGGAATCAGACCGAACATATCGCGCAGCTCGCGCTCGCCCCACACGCAGGCGGGGACGAACGGCGTCACGGACGGGAACGTCATCTTGGCGGGATCGACCTCGGTGCGGACGGTCACCCAGCCGGGGTCCTCCCCCTCCATGGAGATGACGTAGTACACGGCGTAACGGCCGCACAGGCTGCGCTCATCGTTGCCGATGATCACGGGAATCCAGCCGTAGCGCTCGTAATACAGGTAGTGGACGGCCTCGGGCAGCTTGTCCTGCTTGACGGTAATCGTCAGCTGGTCCTCGCACTGCCACTCGACCTTCTCGATGCAGCCCGGAACGGCGCGGCGCAGGGCCTCGACATGGCTCTCGCAGCGACGGGCATACACCTTGTTCTCAGTTTCAATCATTCGTTACTCCACCTCGCTCTGAGCGGTCTCGGTACCGAACACAGCGCGGTACATCGGCGTCGCGTGAAGTTCCTCGGTGCTCTGCTCGAGTACGATGCCGGTCGCGGTCTCCACACCGTGCACGAGGGGCAGCGGGGTGGCGATGCCAAACCACAAGATCATGACGGCCAGGATGATTTCGGGGATAAGCATGAGCGCCGGGGCCTCATGCTTATCCATGCCCTGGGGCGCATGACCGAATACCGACTTGAGTGCGATGCGGGTGAGCGCGGATATGGCCACGGTAAGACCGAGGGCGACCACGACGACCAGCCACATGGGACCGGCGGTAACACCGGCGACAAAAGTCAGGAACTCGGAGATAAACATGCCAAAGGGCGGGAAGGCACCAAGACCGAGCAGCGCCAGGACGGCGAGCGCGGCGGTTGCGGGGGCAACCTCGACGACACCCTGGATCTTGGCCAGGCTACGCGTGCCAAAGGCGTGCTGAATGTTGCCGGACACGCAGAAGGCAAGCGTCTTGGTAAAGCCGTGGAACACGCAGTGCAGCAGGGCCGCGGCGATACCCAGCGGGCCACCGATACCCAGGCACAGGGCGATAACGCCCACGTTCTCCACAGACGAGTACGCAAAGCGGCGCTTGAGGTCGTCCTGGCGGAACATAGAAAGTGCCGCCACCAAAATGGACAGCGTGCCGACGATCAACAGCAAAAGCTGCGGATACTCGGCGCCCACGGCCTGGATAGTAAAGCCGTAGAAGCGCATGATCACAAGCATGGCGCACTTAAGCAGCACGCCCGAGAGCAGGGCCGAGACAGGGCTCGGGGCCTGGGAGTGGGCATCGGGTAGCCAAGTGTGCATGGGGAACAGGCCGGCCTTGGTGCCAAAGCCGATCACGACAAATGCAAAGGCGAGGCGCATGAGCGTCGGGTCGAACTGGTCGGCATAGGGCAGCACGCACGACAGGAATGCGGCCTCGTGGGCATTGGGAATCACGTCGGCGGCGTTGGCGTAGATCAGCAGCGTACCGAACAGGCCAAAGGCCACGCCGGCGGTGCAGACCATCGCATACTTCCAAGAAGCCTCGAGGGCCGTCTTGTTCTTGTAGATACCCACGAGGAACACGGTGGAAAGCGTGGTTGCCTCCACGGCAGCCCACGTGAGGATCACGTTGTTGGACAGGCACGCGAGCAGCATGGTGAACACGAACAGGCTAAACAGCGCAAAATACTGCTTGGCGCGCTCGGCGGGCATGGAGCCCTCCTCGATATCGGCCTTTACATAGGGCAGCGAGAACAGCCCGGTAAGAAAACCGATAAAGCCGATGAGCAGCACAAAGATGGCACCCAGCGAATCGAGGTGGAACCACAGGCCAAGAGCGCTCGCGGTTTCGCCGCTCATAAGGACGTCACCGGCCGTCATAATCGACAGCACCAGGACGGCTGCGACGGAGACCAGGTTGAGACCGGCAAACACGTTATAGGACGTGTTCTTGGGCAAAAACGCCATGACCAGCGAGAACACCAAAGGAGTCGCGAGCAGGGCGAGAATCAACGTTTCCATGGACTACCCCCTCAGCTCGGACAGGTCGCGCGCATCGAGCGAGTGGGAGTCGTCCCAAATGCGACGCACGACGATGGACATGATGATGACGGCAAAGATGGCGTCGGTGGCGATACCGATCTCGATGATCTCGGGAGCGGTGGGGGCCAAAAGCGCGAGCGTCACATGGCTGCCGTTTTCCATAAGGCAGTATCCAAAGATCTGCTTCATGATGTTGCGCTGCGAGATGATGCAGGTGAGGCCCACAAAGAAGTGAGCGAAGCTAATGGCGAGCGCAGGCGTTGCGACCTCGGCCGTGGGCAGGCTGATCTGCGTCACGACGGCAAAGCAGATCGCGACCTCCACGGCGATGATGCAGATGGCCCACGCGGGCTTAAGGCCGGCCTTGAGCGATGCGTCGCTCGGCTCGCCCATCTTCTTGTATGCGCGGTTGAGGATATAGGGAACCAGGACGACCTTGGTGATAAAGGCAGATCCGGCCCACATAAGCAGCTCCTGCGCACCGGTGGTGGCACCGAGCGTAGCGAGCAGCCCCACGAGCACCAGCGACTGCACCGCATACCAGTTGATGGCATGTTTGATGTTCTTGGAGACGACCACCATGGTGGACGTGACGATCAGAAGGCCGCCAAGGATGTTGACGATCGAATAACCCATGTCGTTCTACCTCCTAACCGATCCAGCTGGCCGAAAGCGGGCCGCTGACGATGACCATGATGATGAGCACGATGAACACGAACGCCATCGCGCGGGGAAGCGGGGCTCCCGCAGCGACCTCGTCGCTCGGCTCGCCGGGCAGGCAATAGCCCATCCACTTGAGGAACCAGGCGAAGGTGGCGACGGTCTCGGCGACCATGATGCACACGAGCACCAGGATCGCGACGTTGCCGGCACCCACAGAAAAGCCGCCGGCGATGATCTGGAACTTCGAGAAGAACGTGTTCATGGGCGGCACGCCGGCAATGGCGAGCGCGGCGACACCAAAGCCCACGCCCGAGATCGGGTACTTCTTTACGATGCCGCGAAGCTTTGGCAGCATACGCGTGCCGAGCGTAAAGGAGAACGAACCGGCAATCAGGAAGAACAGGGTCTTGGCGAATGCGTGGTTAAAGATGTGGCACACGGCACCGTCAAAGGCCAGCTGGCTGCCAAAGACCGAAAGGCCCAGACCAAAGAACACATAGGAGAGCTGGGCAATCGTGGAGAAGGCCAGCAGGCGCTTCATGTCCTTTTGCGGCAGGTACATAAGGAAACCAAAGAGCATAGTGACCATGGCGTCGATAATGGCGACCCAGCCCACGATCTCGGGAACCTCGCCGGCAGAGACGAGTGCACGCGCGAACACGCACACGCCGACCTTAACCATCGAGGCGCCATGCAGGTAGGCCGAAACAGGCGTCGGTGCCTCCATGGCCGAAGGCAGCCACATGTACATGGGAACCTGTGCGGATTTGGCCCAGGCCGCAAACAGCACGAGCAAAAGGACGATAGCCTTGAGCTTGCCGTCGAGGCCGGCAATCGCGGTAATGGCGAAGGTGCCGGTATGGGCAAACACGATGGCGGCGCCCAGATACAGGCCAAGTGCGCCAATGTGCGTGATGATGAGGGCCTTCATGCCGGCCTTCTTGGCCGTAGGCGACATGTAGTAGCTAATGAGGCCCCAAGAGCACGCACCCGTGATCTCAAAGAACACGAGCTGGCCCAAAAGGGTCGAGCTGTACACAAGGCCGGCCATGGCGCCGATGAAGGTCGCGAGATACGCGTAGAAGCGACGACGCGGTGCGTCGGGATGCTCACGGTTATTCTCGCTCATATAGGGAATCGAATAGATCACGACAAGCAGGCCGATACCCACAAAGGCGGGCGCGAGCAGCGTGCTCATGCGATCGAAGGTGAATCCCATGACGAGGGTCTGCCCAAACGAGATCAGGGGGACCTGCGTGTCGGGCATGCCGGCGCCGGCGAAATTCGCGGCGAGGGCGATGGTGCAAACCGTCGAGACGGCGGCACCCAAAACGCTGAACCACTTGGCGTACGGACGGGGGAACAGGGCGACAAGCACCGAGGCCACCATCGGGGCCGCGATAGCGACCAAGCCGAGAAGGGACAGACTGACTGCAAATGACATTGTTTCTCCCTTCTCCTACACGCCGACGACCACGAAGACAAACGCCAGAACGGCGATGCCCACGACGGCCCAGGTCTGATTGCCGAGCACCTTGAAACGCGAGCGCGAGCAAGAGTTCTCGATCACGCCGCATACGACAAAGTCGACCAGGCACTTCACCAGGAAGATGACCGCGCCCAGAACGGCGGCGGCGCCCACGGTCGCGGGCTCGCCCCAGGGGACGAAGATCGCGCAGAACCAGGCGACAACCAGGACCTGCTTCATGGACATGGCAAGCTTGGCCATGGCGAGCGACGGGCCGGAAAGCTCGGCGAGCGGACCTTCCTGAAGCTCCTGCTCGGCCTCGGCCTGATCAAACGGTAGCTTGCCGAGTTCCATGTAGCAGGCAATCGCAAAGGCGATGCCGGCGAGGATCACGGCGACCGGCGCGTCGATAGCGCCCGTCATGATGTGCTGACCCATGGTGGCGATGTCGGTGGAGCCGCAAACCAGGGCGGCGGCAAACAAGGCCAGCAGCATGGACGGCTCGATGAGCACGCTCATGAGCAGCTCGCGGACGCCGCCGATGCCGGCGTAGGCGTTCGACGAATCCACACCGCAGAGGGCGAAGAAGAAGCGGGCGAGCGCCAGGCTGTACATAATGGTGATGGCGTCACCAAAGACCGGGATGGGGCTTTGTGCCGTAAAGAGCGGCAGGCCCATCGCGAGCATAAAGGCGACGGCGAAGAACAGCGGCGGCATGATGCGCAGCGCAAAGCTCGCATCCTCGCTCTGGGACTCGGGGCGCGCAAAGAGCTTGGCCAGGTCGCGGTAGTCCTGCATGATGCTGGGGCCGCGACGGTTGTGCATCTTGGCGCGGATCACGCGGCCGAGACCGGAGAAGAACGGTGCGACGGCCATGACGACCACGCCCTGCAGAACGGCAAGTACGATGTTGTTCATGCTCTCCCCTCCTTAACCCATTTGCACGGCGAGCACGAGGAACACCACGAGTGCCGCGACGATGTAGCAGATATAGATGCTGTAGTTGCCGCCCTCGAGCTTAGTCGCGAGGTCGGCGAGCTTCTCGACACCCTTATGCGGGGCATCGACGAGAACCTTGTCGGGTACGGGCTCCACAGCCTCGGCCACACCGGTGAGCTTCTGGAAGAAGTGCGCGATGGACCAGCAGACGGCCGTGCAGCGGTCACGCAGCGTGTAGAGCGGCTGCATAAACCAGGAAACCTCGGAGGCAAAGGTCGTGGCCACGACGGGCATATGCTCGTTGGGAGCATAGCCGCATGCCCACGGCTGAGACTTCTGCACCTTGCCGACGGTCTTGAGCTTGCGATAACCGCAGGCAAGGCCGACGAGCACCACGAGCGCAATAGCGATCGCGGGCGTGGAAGTGGCCGCGCCGGAGTACTGGTTCATGAGCTCCATGCCCTCGGCGGCAAACACGCCGCCGTACGGATGCAGCACGGACGCGGCGACATCGACCAGCACGGGCGCGATCACGGGAGCGCCAATGCCCAGCACGACGCAGATGGCCGCGAGCAGGCCCTGCGCAAACACCATGGGGGCGGGAACCTCCTTGGCATTGGCCGCGGCCTCGGAGCGGGGCGCGGAGGCAAAGGAGACGCCATAGGCCTTGACGAAGCATGTGACAGCCAGCGCGCCGGTAATGGCAAGCGCGACGGCAGCGAACACGGCCACGATCATGACGGCCTTGTCGCCCTGCATGGCAGCGTTAAACAGCGACTGGTAGGTAAACCACTCGGACACAAAGCCGTTGAAGGGCGGGATGGCCGAGATGGCAAGCGCGCCAATAAGGAAGCAGATGGCCGTAGCCGGCATACGACGGAACAAGCCGCCCATCTTCTCCATATTGCGCGTACCCGTGGAGTACAGCAGCGCACCGGCGCCCAAGAACAGCTCGCCCTTAAACATCGCGTGGTTAAACGTGTGGTAGAGGGCGGCCATCAGAGCCAAGACGGCGATGCCGACCGAGTTGAGCGCCATAGCGGCCATGGAGGCGCCGACGCCGAGCAGAATGATGCCGATGTTCTCGACGGAGTGATAGGCCAGCAGGCGCTTGATGTCATGCTCCTGCAGGGCGAAGGCCACGCCGAGGACCGACGAGATCGCACCGAAGACCATGACCATAAGGCCCCACCAGACCTGAACGCCCGAGGCGGAGAGCAGGTCGAGGCCCACCTTGAGGATGCCGAAGATACCGATCTTGATCATGCCGCCGGACATGAGGGCCGACACGTTGGACGGCGCCTCGGGATGTGCCTTGGGCAGCCAGCCGTGCAGCGGGATGATACCGGCCTTGGCGCCAAAGCCAAAGAAGGCGAGCACAAAGCACACGGATGCGACCGCGGGGCTAAACTGCGTAGCGCGGAAATCCGCAAAGGCAAACGAGCCACCGGCGAAGTTGGTCATGGTGAGGAAGCTCGCCATGATGAGCACAAAGCCCACGTGCGCGATCACGAAGTAGAGCCAACCGCCGTGGATGGAGTTCTCGTTCTCCTCGATCACGACCAGGAAGTACGAGGTCAGCGACATGAGCTCAAAGGCGACCAGGAACCAAAACACGTTGTCGGCGGTGATGACGAGCATCATGGACGCCACGAAGGTGTTAAAGAAGAAGCCGGCGCGGCCCTTTTTGCCCGGGTACTCATCAAAGTAGTTGAGACCGTAGATCGAGCCGGCAAACGCGAGCACCGAGATGAGCGCCACGAACAGGCCGGACAGCTGGTTGAGCAGCAGCTGGAAATGGGCAAACGGGAAAAACACGATGGTGTCGACCGACGTGACATCGCCCAGCACGGCCTGGATACCGGCCACAAACGAAAGCACCGCGGCGACGGCGCCGATCAGGCAGCCGGCGGTCTTGGCGGCGTTGTCGGCCTTAATCAGCAGAACCGAGGCGAGCGCACCGATGCACGAGACGGCAAGCGATGCGATAAACAGCGTCATGCTATCCATTCTTTACGCTCCCTTCTGCTTTCTCGGACAAGCCCTGGGCCACAGCGGAAACGTCGACGACCGGACCGTTTTCGATCGAGCGCAGGCGCTTGGCCTCGTCGAGCTCGCGATCGGCCGCGCCGCCCATGACGGTCAGCGCCTTGGTAGGGCACGCCGCCACACAATGCGGGCCGCCCGGATCGAATGCGCACAGGTCGCACTTGACAGCGCAGGTGTACTGGCCAGGAGCCCACGTAAGCAGGCTGCTCAGGGACTTAGGATACGAAGGCGTCGGGTCGCACATGCCTGCGACGCCGGCGATAGACGTGCCATCGGGATGGATGGCTCCGAAGGGGCACGCGATGGCGCACAGCCTGCACCCGATGCACTCCTGCTCCTTGACGTGGATGCGGTCGCCATCGTGCTCGATGGCATTCACCGGGCAAACCTCGGCGCAGGGGGCACCCTCGCAATGGTGGCAGGCAAGGGCGGCCGAAATACCGCCGGTCTTCACGAGCGCCAGGCGCGGCGTATCCTGAAGACCCTGCATCCGGTGGGCGTCGGCACAGGCGGACTGGCATGTTCCGCAGCCGATGCACCTCTCCGGGTTGATGTCGATGAAGCGGTTCATCCCCACTTCCTTTCAAAATAACGGGCCGGGCTCCCGAACGTACGGGACGCCCGGCCCAAAAAGCCAACGAGAACGGGACTACACGATTTGGTTCACGTGCGTCTCGTCGTCGAACTTGGCGGCGCCGGGCTCAACGTCTTGGGGAGCGGCGGCGTCCACCAGAGCCTGCTTGAGCTCGGTATACTGACGCTCGACTTCGCCCTCTGCCCAAACCTGGTCGGCAATGGCGTCGACCTGGCAGGCGGAGAACTTGTCCTCGGGCGTGTGCGAGACCGGGTCGACCTTGTGAATGGTCAGCTCATTGCACTTGCCGATCCACCACTGGTAGGTCATGTAGACCGTGCCCTTGTTGATGCGATCGCTCACGTCGGCGCGGCTGTATACCTGGCCGCGGCGGCTGTGAATCGAGACGATATCGCCGTTCTTGATGCCGCGCGCCTGGGCGTCCGCGGGATTCATGCGGACAAAGCCGGGCTCGTCGGCAAGCAGCGCCAGCGTCTTGCAGTTGCCGGTCATCGAGCGGCAGCTGTAGTGGCCGACCTCGCGGACGGTGCACAGGATGAGCGGGTACTCATCGTCGGGAAGCTCGGAGGGCGCCTCCCAGTCGTGCGCCATCAGGTTGGCGCGGCCGTCCTTGGTGGTGAACTTGCCACCAGCGAACATGTCGGGCGTACCGTGGTCGTTCACATCGGTGCTCTTGACGGGCCACTGGGCGTAGCCGCCCTCGGGAGCCATCTTCTCGTAGGTTGCGCCCACAAAGTTGGGGCACAGGCTAATGCACTCGTTCCAGATCTGCTCGGTGTTGTCGTAGTGCATGGGATAGCCCATGCGCGTGGACAGGTCCGCGAAGATCTCCCAGTCGTGACGGCACTCGCCCTTGGGCGGAACAGCCGCGTCAAAGTGCTGGAAGCTACGGTCGGATGCGGTAAAGACACCCTCGTGCTCGCCCCAAGAGGTGGCAGGCAGGATGACGTCGGCGAGCATGGTCGTCTGCGTCATGAAGATGTCCTGGCAAATGAACAGATCCAGCTCGGAGAGCGTCTTGCGCATACCGGCCGAATCGGGCTCGGTCTGGACCGGGTCCTCGCCGTAGTTGTAGAAGCAGTGCACGTTGCCCTCGTCGACCAGGTGGCCCAGGTCGGTGAGCTTGTAGCCCTCCTCGAGCGGGAGCTTTTCCTCGGGCACGCCCCAAGCCTTGGCAAACTTGGCACGCACAGCCGGGTCGGTGACTTTCTGGTAGCCAGGGTACAGGTTGGGCAGCATGCCCATATCGCAGGAGCCCTGAACGTTGTTCTGACCGCGCACGGGCGCGAGGCCGGAATTGGGTTTGCCGATCTGGCCGGCAACGCAGGCGATGGAGGCGATGGTGTGCACCGTCTTCAGGTTCTGCTTCTGCTGGCATACGCCCATGCCCCAGCCAATGATGGCAGAGGGCTTCGCCGTGGCGTACATCTCGGCAGCTTGGTGGATCAACGCGGGCTCGACACCCGTGATGTCCTGTACGGATTCGGGAGTGTAGTTCTTGATGGTCTCCCACCACTCGTCAAAGCCGTTCGTGTGCTCGGCGACGAATTCCTTGTCGTAGAGGCCATCGTTGACCAAGCAGTTGGCAAAGGCGTTGAGGAACGCAACGTTGCAACCGTTCTTGATCGGAAGGTAGAGATCGGCGATACGCGCGGTTTCGATATGGCGCGGATCGGCGACGATGATCTTGCAACCCTTTTCTTTGGCTCGCACGATACGCCTTGCGACGATGGGGTGCGAATCGGCAGGGTTATAGCCGAAGAGGAAAATGCAGCCCGCATCCTCCATACCGGGGATGGAGCATGACATGCAACCTGAACCAACCGTGTCCATCAGACCGAGGACAGTAGGGCCGTGTCAAGTACGGGCGCAGTTGTCCACGCTGTGGGTGCCGATGCACGCGCGCGTAAACTTCTGCATGACGTAATTCGCCTCATTGCCGCCGCCTCGCGAAGAGCCAGTGGTCATGACAGCGTTAGGACCATATTCGTCAATTATGGCCTGCATCTTAGATGCGGTGAAATCCAGTGCCTCGTCCCAGCTTACGCGCTCAAGATCCGCGCCCTTAGTGCGGCGGATCATCGGGTGCAGTACGCGAGGAGTCAAGATCTTGGTGTCGTTGATGAAGTCGTAGCCGCTCATGCCCTTAAGGCACAGCTCGCTCTGGTTGGTGATGCCGTTGAGCGGTTCGGTGCCCACGACCTGGCCGTTTTGGACCAGGAGGTTAAACTGGCAACCGGCGCCGCAGTACGGGCAGATCACTTTATGCTTCTCCATGACACCCTCCTTCCTTTTTCTGCTACCGAATGCTCGGTACTTATTTGACAATCATTGGGCTTGTCGCCCCAACGCTTACGCCTCGTTTTCGATGGTGGCGCGGGCACGCTCGGCAGTCAGTTCTGCCAGGCGCTCCTCGTCTACCAGGGTGAGGCCCTTGGTCGGGCACGCCTCGGCACACGCCGGACCGCCGGGACGGTCCACGCACAGGTCGCACTTGAGCACGAAGCTCTTGGTCTGCGAACCCACGCGAACGTCGCCCATCAAGACCGGAACCTGCGTGGTCGCCACGCTCACGGCGCCAAAGGGGCATGCCATGACGCAGCTCTTGCAGCCGATGCAGTTGTCCTCGTTAACGCCGATACGATGGTTCTTTGGATCAAAGAACAAGGCGCCCGTAGGACAGGCCTTCGCGCACGGGGCATCCTCGCAGTGATGGCAAGCCACCGGTGCGGAGATCTCGTACGTACGCGTCACGCGCAGGCGCGGCGCGGCGATGTTGCCGGGGATGTCGTGCGCCTCGATGCACGCCGCCATACAGGTTTGGCACCCAATGCAGCGTGAGGAATCGGCTACGACTCGTTTATTGCCCATGTTGTTCACTCCCTCCTGAATCCCATGCCGGAGAGACCCTGTCGACGTTGCCCCGGACCGCCCGTGGTCCGGCATCGGCGTATCGAGTGCATGCGGCGAAACAGGCACTTCGATAGAATTCCTCCAACGATATACAGGTTAAATATACGCAGTTGCAGGTGGCAAACTTGAGCATAGGCCCTGCAATACGGGTGTATTGCAGGGGTTTTGGCAGGTTGGAATTATTCTCTAGAAGCTATAAAGGTGAGTGTATTACATGCGTACATCCAAGGGAGATTTCACGCTCGTTTCTGAAGGATGTAGTACGTTTGTAATATCGTTTACACTCAATTACTCTAGTGCAATAAAGTAGTGGTTGTAAGATTGGCTATTATTAGCCGATGTTGTATTTGACTATTCAAATTGCACGCTCATTAAGGGAGGCCAGTGATGTCATCGACTCAAAAACGAGCCATCCTGCAGGTGCGCATTCGCGAGGAAGACAAGCAGCATGCCGAACGTCTCTACGACGCCATGGGCACATCGCTCGCCGAGGCTGTCCGTCTATTTGTCGCGCAGAGTATTTTGATGCGCAAGCTCCCCTTTCAGCCGGTCGCCGTGCGCTCCAAGGACGGCACGGCCGCCTATGGACTGCTCAAAGCATATGGGGACCCCAATCGCCGCTCCGAGGAGCGCAATGCCTGGATTGAATACCTAGCCACAGAAAGCGACGAGTCGGTTTTGGGTCCCGAGGAAGTAGATATCCATGAGTAGCACCATCATCGACGAGACCGTCATCCTGCGCTACCTGCTTGACGACGACGAGGTCCTGTCACCGCGCGCCGCCAAGGTCATCGCCACGCGCACCGCACGTGTCTACCCCGAAATCATCACGCGCGTCGTGGTCACGCTGCGCGACTTCTATAAGGTTCCCCGCGTTGAAATTGCTGCGGCCATGAAAAGGCTGCTCGATGACGTCATGGTCGACGAGCCCACCGTTGTCGCCCTTGCCGTCAAACTCTTCGGCAAGACCCATATGGACTTTACCGACTGCCTCCTCGCAGCCCGAACCGCCATCTACAACGATGATGTCGTGAGCTTTGGCAAGCCCATCATCCAAGGCATGATCTGTCTCTTATACACATCTGACGCTGCCGACGAACTCTAGGGTGTAGA
>URCO01000012.1:0-56277 GCA_900546375.1 uncultured Collinsella sp. | reverse complement strand
TTTCCCGATGTCCAAGAAATGGGAGGCAGTTCACAGGCACCTTTGTGGTGGTTTTCCCTCGTGGTGGTTCCAAGTGTATAGCCTTTGCAACCGGCGGTCGCTAGACAAACAGCACGTGCGCGAGCAGGGCACACACGCACACCGCTCCAAATACCAGTGCCACGATCGAGATCACGCGGTCGGCCATGTCCATGTTGGCACGATTCGTAAAGAACCGATCTTCGGCGGCGTCGACACGCGCCTCACGCACCATTTCGACCACCGCCTCACGGCCATCGAGCGCCTTTGTATCCATGTTTACCTCCCCGGCCTCATGCTTATCCATCAAAAACTAACTCCGTGTAGCCGCCGACGTCTACGGCCGCTCGTTGGGGGCCAGGCGCTGCATCTTATTCACAGCCTTGAACTTGGTGAACAGCGGCACGTACTCAAAGCTCACGTTGGAGTTCTCCAGGCCATACCAGCGTGCAGGCGTGCCGGCGGCGCGGCGGATGATGTACTTGAGCGTGATGGCCGTACGCTCGCTGGGCTCCACATCGCTTTCGGGCGCCAGAAGCTTACGGATCAGGACGAACTTGAACGTGCCGATGTTACCCGGATCCTTGTAGACCGAGTAGTCATGCGTCTGCGGCGGCAGCTCGCCGGTGGCAGCCAGGTCCTGAACAACCTGACGCAGGTAGGCATTGACGCGCTGGTTGATCTTGTAGCCCAGGTACAGATGCACGCGGAACACGTAGTCGGTGCCGAACGTCTCGACCGAATAGGCAAAGGTGTGCGGTTCGTCCATGGTCTCGACATTCACAAACCACCAGGCGCGGGCACGCTTGGGATGCTTGTCCAAGATCGAATAGACGATATCGCGGTCGATGTAGTCGGTATGGGTGTCCTTGGTCAGGTACACGACGTTGTCGCTCATGCGCTCGTAACGGTCGTCGTCGCGCAGGCGCTTGAGCTGCGGCAGGTAGCTGCGCAGCGGCAGCAGCGTAAACTGGCGCTGCTCGACCGCCGTGCCGTTGTACCAGCACACCATAATGCCCATGATGAGCGCGGCCATCAGAATGGTGAAATAGCCGCCGTGGAAGAACTTGGTGAGCGAGCTCACAAAGAAAAAGCCCTCGAGCAAAAGGAAGAAGGCCGCGAAGATCCACGGAGCAACCTTGAGCTTGCGCTCCTCGTGCAGGTAGAAGAAGAGCAGAAGCGTGGTGCACATCATAGTCAGCGTAATGGCAAGGCCGTACGCGGCTTCCATATGCGCCGAGTTCTGGAACAGCAGCACCACGATGACGCAGCCGACAAGCATGACGTTGTTGACCATGGGAATATAAAGCTGGCCCTTGGTCTCGGCAGGGTAGAAGACCTGCATGTGCGGCATGAGGTCCAGACGGCTGGCCTCGGACACCAGCGAGAATGCGCCGGTGATGAGCGCCTGCGAGGCAATGATGGCCGCGACGGTGGAAAGGCCGACGGCAAACGGGCGCAGGCCCGGGGCGAGCATCTGGTAGAACGGGTTGAGGTCGGCAATGCCCATGAGCTCGGGGTTGGCAGCGTTGTTCATAAGCCAAGCGCCCTGGCCCATATAGGAAAGCAGCAGGCAGCACTTAACGAACGGCCAGGTAGCGTAGATGTTGCCGCGGCCGACGTGGCCCATGTCGGAGTAGAGCGCCTCGGCACCGGTGGTGGCGAGGAAGCAACTGCCCAGAATCATGATGCCCGCGTGGTTGTTGGGGCTCAGCAAAAAGGCGATGCCGCGCACCGGGTTGAGGCACAGCAGCACGGCGGGGTGCTGGAAGACAAAGAACAGACCCGTGCCGCCCAGGAACAGGAACCACAGCGTCATGATGGGGCCAAAGGCGTGACCGATCTTGGCCGTACCGATGCGCTGTACCAGGAAGAGCACGATGATGATGGCGAGCGTAATGGCGACGACGCGGCCCTGGTCATCGCCCAGCACGGCATGGACCGCCGGGATGGTGCGCAGGCCCTCGATGGCCGTGGTAACGGTAACGGCCGGCGTCAGGATGCCATCGGCGAGCAGCGCGGCGCCGCCCAGCATGGCAGGGATAATAAGCCACTTTCCGCAGCGCTTGACCAGGCTGTACAGGGCAAAAATGCCGCCCTCACCATGGTTATCGGCGCGCAGCGAGATGAGCACATACTTGATGGTGGTCAGCAGCGTGACCGTCCACACGACAAGGGAGAGCGCGCCGAGCACGAACTCCTCCGTGACGCTTCCGATGCCGCCGTTGCCGGCGACGAGCGCCTTGGTTACATACATGGGGCTGGTGCCGATATCGCCATACACCACGCCCAGCGTGACGAGCATCGCCGAGATGCTCACAGGAATCGCAGCGTGCGAGGCTGCCTCCTTGGCCTTTTGTTCCATAAGCCGGTTTCCTCCCAACTTTAATGTTCGAAGGAATTATAGGTAATCGGCCCATGTTTGAATGGCACCGTTTTCCCAGCTAGATAAACATTTATACGGCCTTTAGGCCACCGCCGCGATATGGAATGTGACAAAGGGATTGTCCCTTTGTCACATTCGTCATTTTCCAAGCCAGTTTTTGAACCACCACTCCATGGAACGGCTCATCTCGGCCATAAAGGGACTGGTGTGCTTGCGGGTATAGATGTCCACGACGCGCTCCCCCACCTCGCGGGCATGCGGGCGAAACATCGCATCCATCTCGGCCACCTGTGCATCCATGGTCGCGGTATCGGCGCGGCGATAGCGCTCCTCGTGCACCAGGTTCACCACGGGGTGCGCGATCGCCGGACGCTCCTTGCGGGGCGTGCCGATGATGAGCATCGACAGCGGCATGGTATAGGGCGGCAAGTCCAGCAGCGCGGCAACTTCCTCCGCGTTCTCGACGATATCACCGATGTAGCAGCTCCCCAGCCCCAGGGCCTCGGCGGCAACCACGGCGTTTTGCGCGGCAATCACGGCGTCCTGGGCCGCGATGGCAAAGTCGCCCAAACCCGGTGCACGACGGGGAGACTTGCCCGTACGCTCTACAAACTCTGGCTCAAAGCAGCCCACGTGCTCAAACAGATCGATCCACTTGGCATAATCGACCACAAATAATTAGTGCCCAGGGCGCCTTGGCGATCATGGGCTGGTGGTCGCACAGGTCGGCCAGGCGGTCGAGCGTAGCCTGCTCGCGGATGCTCACGATGGAATACATCATCATGGCACCCGCCGACGGCGCACGGCTCGCCGCGTGCAGAATCGCCGCCCGCTGCTCGTCGGTCACCGCCACGGGACGGTCGTCGTCATCACGCGCGAAGGCACGCGTAGACGAGCGATGCTCCAAGATGTCCAGCACCGCATTGCCCGTGGTCTCGACCGGGTAGCCGTTCGTATCCACGCCCGCAGCTCCGCCGCAGTACTCGGCACCCGTCATACAAACCTGCTCGCCCATAGCTCTATCCTCGCCATTTCTTTAAGAAGCCTTTACGTTTCCGTGTAATTCCCGTCCATTATCGCGCAGGTCACCACTACATTGCGCCACACCGCCGCACATGCGCGTTAATATGGCTGGTTGTTGTGCGCAGCCCGCAAATGCAGCGCATATTTAGGTAACAATCGGGTAAACCCCCACTTTCGTAGGTTTTAAGTTTGTGAGGAGTCTCAGCATGTTCGCTGCCGCCATCTCGCTTGTCGGTCTTGCGGCGACCGTCTACCTTGTTTTGCGCGAGGCCAAGGCCATTCGCACTCAGTCGGGCACCGTTGCCAAGGGCGCCTTCGCCTGGAGCGTCGCCTTCGGCCTGTTCCAGCTCTTTTTGACCATTTGGGGCGCTATTGGCCTCGTTGCGCAAAACGAGCCGCTCGCCTTTGTGATGCTCATCCTGACCAACGCCATCCTCACCGGATGCGCTTGGGCCAGCATCGCGCGCGACCGCATCACCCCGCGCGTCTTTGCGTTCGCTGCTACCGATGCCCCCGCCCCCACCGGCAAGCTCGCCCGCCTGCGCGGCGCCTTTGTGGGCCGCCCGCTCGTCGCCGCCGTCTTGTGCCTGCTGCTCGCCGGCGTCTTTGCGCTGCTGGGCATGGAAGTCTCGTCCAACCACGACTTTACCTGGGTCTACCCCCTGTGCATCCTGCTCGAGTGGGCCATCATCACCACGCTCATGGTCGGCCTGTTCTTCCTGTTCCAGCGCCACGGCGCAGCTCCCGCGGTCCTGGCCTTTGCCCTCTTTGTCCTGGGCATTGCCGAGTTCTTCGTCATCACGTTTAAATCCATGCCCATCCAGCCGGGCGACCTTTCGGCCATCTCCACCGCCGCCGCGGTCGCCGGCACCGGCTACACCTTCTCGATCTCGCTGTTCTGCGTGCTATCCATGGGCTTTACCGCCATCGCCATGCTGCTATGCGAGTACGCCGGCCTGGTGGCACCGCACCGTCAGAAGGGTGCCGCCAACGCCAAGCGCATGCTGCTCACCAACCTGCTCGTCGCCGTGCTGTGCCTGGGTGGCGTGACCGCGCATGTCACACTCATCGACTACTACAACACTCTCGGCATCACCGTCTACACCTGGCGCCCGCTCGAGAGCTACTGGCGCGAGGGCTATCTGCCTGCCTTTATTAGTGCGGCGCAGTCTATCAAGCCGCCCAAACCCGCCGACTACTCCGTCGACGATGCCAAGGCCACGCTCAAAAAGTACGCCAAGGCCTACGACAAGTCCGATGCCGCCAAGAGTGACGAGCGCGCCGCCGCAAAGGAGCAATTCGACAGCGAGAAGCCCACGGTCATCGCCATCATGAACGAGACCTTCTCGGATCTGTCGATCTACCAGAACATGCGCGCCGGCTACGAGGGCCCGCAGTACTTTAAGAACCTGTCCAACTGCCTCAGCCGCGGCAAGCTCTATGTGAGCGCCTACGGCGGCGGTACCGCCAATACCGAGTTTGAGTTTATGACCGGCAACTCCATGGCCAACCTGGGCTCGGGCGTGTACCCTTACACCATCTACAACATGGAGACAACCGGGAACCTGGCAGAGCAGTTCAAGTCGCTCGGATATTCCACCACGGCCATGCACCCCAACCACGCCACCAACTGGAACCGCGAGAACGTCTACAAGGACTTTGGCTTTGACCAGTTCCTGTCCATCAACGATTTCCAGGGCGCTGATACCCTGCGCGGCATGGTGACCGACCAGGCTACCTACGACAAGATTCTTGAGCTGCTCGACCAGAACGCCGATCCACAGTTTATCTTCGACGTGACCATGCAGAACCACTCGGGCTACGATACGGGCCTGCTGCCGGTCGACAAGCAGATGCACCTGAACATCGACACGACCGACCTGGACGCCAAGACCGTCGAGGACGGCACGCTGTCCGATGTCGACGAGTACGTCTCGTGCATTGAGCAGTCCGACCAGGCGCTGCGCTACTTCCTCAACGCCCTGAACAAACTCGATCGCAAGGTGGTCGTGGTGTTCTGGGGCGACCATCAGCCGTTCTTCCCGTCCAAGTTCAACGACAAGTGGTTTACCGACGAGGATGACGCCACCCACCAGGAGCGCTTGTGGCAGACCGACTACATCATCTGGGCCAACTACGACGTTGCCGGCTGCGACCAGACGAGTGAAGTCGACGACCTGTCCACCAACTACCTGTCCACGCAGCTGATGCAGCTGATCGGCGCACCCCTCTCCGACTACCAGAAAGCGCACATGACGCTGCGCGAGTCGCTGCCCGCCATCAACTCCGTCGGCTACGAGGACGCCAGCCTGCGCTGGGCGCTCTCCTCCAACGTCACCGGTGACGACGACGCCGCCGCGGCTGCCACCAAGGCACGCGAGGATTACGCCAAGATGCAGTACTACGAGATGTTCCGCGACGGCAAGAACGTGTACACCGAGCACTTCCAGACCGAGGCCAACGAGACCGACCCCAACCTGGCACCGGGTACGACCAAGATTAAGTAGCTGCTAGCTGCTGAGCCACAACTGAAACGTCTGTCCAGGCGGAGGCATATAAGGTTCCCTGCTCGGACAGTCCTGCGCAAGACGAAGGCCACATTAAGTGGCCTTCTTTGCGTGCGGAACTCGCGATGAACCTTACATTCCGCGCCGGCCGGGCAGACGCCTCGGTGTTGAAGCGCGGCTTGTCATGGGGGCATCTGCTGAACATATATAAGTTGAAGGCCACGTTATGTGGCCTTCTTTGTTTGCGGAAAGTGTGTCCCACTCTGAATGCACCAGCGAACGCATGCGAGCGTGTCGTCCAGGACGGTCTCGTCATCGGGGTGATGGAAAATGTCGTCCCAAACGCTTGCCACGGTTGCGCCCACGAGTGTCAAGAAAAAAGCCTCGAGGATTTCGAGGCTTTCACATTTGAATTGTTTTGCACGAAGGACCGCGAACGGCGAGGCTACTCGCCCAGCACGGCCTTCTTGGCCGCCGCCGCCATATGGTCCAGATCATCCTTGGTGGGGTGATCCTTTGCGGCAACCCAGTTGTCGAGCAGCATCTTAAATCGGGTGTTGTCGGGATCTTGCTCGAGCATGGCCTCGTAGCGTTGCTTGACCGCGGGGCCCATTTTGCCCTGGCACATCGCCCAGCCTACAAGCTCGGCATCCCCAGCCAAATTGGAAGTTACGCGGTCGATAATCTGCTGGTAATAGCTCTGATCAGCGCCAAAACCGCAGGTGCCAAACAGGAAGACGCGCTTGCCGTGCAAGGCGGAGAGCAACGTCGCGACCGAAGGCGTGCACGCGCCCTTGTCGCACCAAAAACCGACGAGCACCGTGTCGGCCGCGCAGGCGCCCTGCGCCTCGAGCGCAACCTGATCCGCATCTGCATCGTCGCTCAACGCCGCGGCATGGACAAACTCAACACCCGCAGCCTGCAGAGCGCGCTTGATCGCGCCCGAAACCATCCTGGTATTACCGCTCTTGCTGTTAACCACCAAAGAGCACGTCATAGTCACGTTGCCTCGTTTCCCCCAAAACTAAAGCCACTAATGCAATTTATTAGATGAATATCTTAGTACTTACGTGACAGATGTAAACCACCGTCTGTCGATTGATTAATTTGCCCCACGGGCTTCCTCACTGGGCGAACTGGCTGCGGTAGAGCTCGGCATAGAAGCCGTCTGCCGCCAGCAGCTCGTCGTGCGTGCCGCGCTCGATAATCTGGCCGTCGCGCATGACCAGAATGCAGTCGGCATTGCGGATCGTCGACAGACGGTGCGCCACCACAAAGCTTGTGCGGCCGGCCATAAGCTCGTCGAATGCCGCCTGCACCTGCAGCTCGGTGCGCGTATCGATACTCGAAGTCGCCTCGTCCAGCAGCAAGATAGCCGGATCGGTGAGCATAACGCGCGCGATGCACAGCAGCTGCTTTTGGCCCTGGCTAAACGTGCCGCCGTCCTCGCCAATCACCGTATCGTAGCCGCCTGGCAGCTGCACGATAAACTTATGCGCATGAGCGCGCTTGGCGGCCTCGACAATCTGCTCACGCGTAGCATCGGGACAACCGTAAGCGATGTTTTCGGCCACGGTGCCCTCGAACAGCCACGTATCCTGCAGCACCATGCCAAAGGCACGGCGCAGGCTTGCGCGCGTGTAGTCACGCGAAGACCGGCCATCGACCATGATGCGGCCGGCATCGATATCGTAAAAACGCAGCAGCAGATTGATGAGCGTTGTCTTACCGCAGCCCGTGGGGCCAACGAGGGCAAAACGCATGCCGGGCTTGGCCTCGATGCAGATATCCTGCAGCAACTTGCGGTCGGGCACATAGCTAAAGTCCACGTGTTCAAAGGTCACCTCGCCACGCGGGACGGCAAGCTCCACGGCATCTGACGCATCGGGCTCCTGCTCGCGGGCGTCGAGCAGTGCAAACATGCGGCGCGCCGAGGCATACGCCGTCTGGATCTGCGTAATGACGTTGGTGACCTCGTTGAACGGCTTGGTGTACTGGTTGGCGTAGGACAGGAAAACCTGCACGCCTCCCACCGTGAGCGCCGCGGGCACGCCCGTGATCACGCCCACGCAGCCGATCACAGCGACCACGGCATAGATGATGTTATTGATAAAGCGCGTGCCGGGGTTGGAGAGCGAACCCATAAACTGCGCGCGCTCGCCCGCGGTGTAGAGCTCAGCATTGAGGGCATCGAAGCGCTGCTGGGCGTTGGGGCCATAGGCAAAGGCGTCGACAAGCTTCTGCTCGCCTACGTACTCCTCGATATGGCCACCGAGCTGCCCTTGAATACGCTGCTGTGCCGTAAAGCTTTTGTTGGAGAGCTTGGCGATGGCGCCGGCTGCAAAAATGGAAAGCGGCGTGACGAGCACCACCACGAGCGTCATGGTCAGGTTGATGGAGAGCATAAACGCGAGCGTGCCTACGATGGTGATAACACCGGTGAAGAGCTGCGTAAAGCCCTGCAGCAGACCGTCGCCCACCTGATCGACGTCGTTGACCACGCGGCTCATAAGGTCGCCGCGGGCATGGCTGTCGATAAAGCTGAGCGGCATACAGCTGAGCTTATCGCTCGCCTCCACGCGCATGTCGCGCACCGTTTCGTAGGACAGGCGGTTGACGCAGTAGCCCTGCAGCCACTGGAAGGCCGCGGCGCCTACCACGACGAGCGTGAGTTTGGTAACGAGCGGCAGTAGCGCATCGAAGTCCACCTGCCCGGCGGCGACGATAAGGTCGATGCCCTCGCCGATGAGGATGGGCGTGTAGAGCTGCAGAATCACGGAGATGGCGGCACTCACAAACGACGCAACAAACGAAATGCGATGCGGACGGACGTAGCCCAGCAGGCGGCGAGTTACCGCGCCCACGGGGTAGCGCTCGGGGTCACCGGGCTGACGCGGGCCGTCACCCAAGTCGTTGAGGTTATCGTTGCCGGACACGTTGGCCGTCATCGTGGCGACCGAACCGGAAGAGGTGTACGGATTCATTTAGCAGCCCTCCTTTGCGCAGACGGATGCGGAGGCGATCGGTGCGGGCGTGGGCGCCGTGCTCCCCTGCTGGCCCTCGAGTTCCTCGCGGCGAAACTGCGACTGGCAAATCTCGCGGTAGAGCTGGCAGGTCGCGTACAGCTCATCGTGCGTGCCCAAGCCCGCGACCGATCCGTGGTCGAGTACGCAGATCATGTCGGCGTCGCGCACGGTCGAAACGCGCTGGCTTACGATCACCGTCGTCAGCGGCAGCCCGCCCTCGGCGGCACCGCGCACGCTGCGTTCGCGAATGGCATGGTGAAGCGCCGCGTCGGTCTTAAAGTCGAGCGCCGAGGCAGAATCGTCCATGATTAGGACCTGCGGAGAGCTCACCAGGGCGCGCGCGATGGTCAGGCGCTGGCGTTGGCCACCGCTAAAGTTCTTGCCGCCCGCCTCGACCGGGGCGTCGAGCCCCTGCGGCTTGTTGCGCACGAACTCGCTCGCCTGCGCCATGTCGAGCGCCGCCCAGAGCTCCTCGTCGGTTGCTGCCTCGTCGCGCCAGGTTAGGTTGCTGCGGATCGTGCCGCTCACCAGCGACGCGCGCTGCGGGACGGTCGCGACCACGTGGCGCAGTTGATCGAGTGGCCAAGCGCGCACGTCGGCGCCCATCACGCTCACGCTGCCGGTGCCTGCATCGTACAGGCGCGGGATAAGCGAGACGAGCGTGGACTTGCCGCTGCCCGTGCCGCCGATAATGCCGAGCGTTTTGCCCAGCGGCAGCTCCAGGGTCACATCGCTCACGGCATTTGCCGCGCCCGCGCCAAACGAAAAGCTCGCATGGCTCAAGCTCAGCGCAGGAACTGGAGCGACATTGCCCGGCTCGGGCAGTGCAACCGGCTGGTTGCCCTCGTCGGTGATGCTCGGCACGCAATTGAGCACCTCGTTGATACGTGACGCACTGGCGCTCGCCTTGGTAAAGACCACGACCAGGTTGGCGACGTAGACGATGGAGGTGAGGGTCTGCGTCATGTAGTTCACAAACGCCATGACCTGGCCCTGCGTAAGCTCGCCCACGTTGACCTGGATGCCGCCCACCCACAGGATGGCGCACACGCCCAGGTTCATCACCAAAAACGTGACGGGATTAAGGATTGACGAGAGCTTGCCCACCGCGATGGCGGTATTGGCCTGGTCATCGGCGGCTTGGGCAAAGCGCTCGCGCTCGTGATCTTCGCGTACAAAGGCGCGAACCACGCGGGCGCCCGAAAGCCCCTCGCGGCAAATGAGCGCGATGCGGTCGAGCTTTGCCTGCAGCTGCTTGTAGTACGGAATGCAGCGCGCCATGACAAACCAAAACACCAGGCCAATGGCGGGCGTGCAAATCAAAAAGATCATGCCGAGCTTAAGGTCGATGGCAAGGGCCGCGCACATAGAGCCCACCGCCAAGAAGGGCCAGCGGATGAGCATGCGTACGCCCAGCGCCACGGCCAGCTGCACCTGATTGACGTCGTTGGTAATGCGCGTGATGAGCGACGGCGTGCCAAAGCGGTCGAGTTCGGCATAGCTCAGCTTATTGATGTGCTGGTAGAGCGCACCGCGAATGTCGGTGCCCATGCCCTGCGAGGTGAGCGCCGCCATCTTTTGGCAAACAAGCGTAAACGAGATGCCGATCACAGCCATGGCGCCAAGCACCATACCGTAGTGAATAACGGCGTTCACATCGCGTGCGCCGATGCCCTTATCGATCATCTGGGCAATCACCAGCGGCGTCAGCAGGTCAAAGATCACTTCGATCAGCTTGCATGCAGGACCAATCACCATATACCGGCGAAACTTGCCACCAAAACGCCTAAGCAACTCAATCATAGAAGGCGCTCCCTATCATCATCTCTCTTCAATCTGATTCATGATAGTACGGCGAGTCCCGGAGATGCGTAAGCAACTCGTTACAGATGTAAGGGCGACGTTCGCTAGCGCCCAAGGCATGTAGCAGCCGATGTTTTGGCAACGCCAGCGAGCGGCATAACGCCAGGGATTCAATTATCAGATAAATGTGACCCTTCAGGCGGTTTTGGTCGGCTACCCGCGAGTGCCGGCAGGGCGCTTGGTAGTCGAGCGATCCCGCAGGCGAAGCCGAGGACCAGCGAGACACCAAGCGCCCTGCCGGCACTCGCGGGTAGCCGCGGCACCAAAAAGCGCCCGTGCGTTCGATGGATCCGGATGCCCGACAGAGGCTCCTTATGGCTGCTTCCTTCCGGACCTGACCAGATTCGGAACATGTCGTCATCCGAACCCATCGAACGCGCTAGGCGCTCGGTATATCTTACCTGCTCCTGCCCGATGGGGCAAGGTAGCTAATTTGGGACAGGGCCAAAAGACCACTTTTGAGTTGCGGTGGAATAGTTCCTGTTTTACGACCCAAGGCCAAAAACAGGAACTATTCCACCGCAACTTATTGAGACTTGCCCGGAAAGACTTAGATACGGGCGAGGTCGTAGGATCGGGCGGCGGCTTCACCGGCGCAGATGAGGTTGATTGTGGCTTCCTGGGGGTCGAGCGCTTGGTCAAGGGGCATGGGTCTGCGACAGACCGGCAGAACTAAGTCGACACCCTGCCCATACGCCGCATCCAGGTTGTCCGCACGACCGCCCACGACGGCGACCACCGGCTTGCCATATCGCTTCGCACGACGGGCCACGCCCACCGGTGCCTTACCGGCGGCGGATTGCTCGTCCATATTACCCTCGCCTGTAATGACCAGGTCGACATCGCGTACGCGCTCGTCAAACCCAATCAGATCGAGCACCGTCTCCACGCCCGAACGCAACTCGGCACCGAGCGCCAGCAGCGCGGCACCCAGGCCGCCGGCAGCACCGGCACCGGGCACGCCGAGCACCGAACCAAATGTCCGTGCACCCTCGGGCACGCGCAACAACCCCTGAGCCCGCACCCCGGTAATCGCCGCATCGAGCAGGCGGCCGTAACCGACCATCCAGCTGTCGTACTTGCCCAGGGCCTCGGCATCGTCTGTCGGCAGGCCCTTTTGCCCGCCAAACACTGCCAGTGCACCGCGGCGCCCCACGAGCGGATTCTCGACATCGGAAAGCGCCACAAGACGCGCGCCATTCAGTACCCGAAGCGCTGGTGTCAAATCGATACTCGCCACGTGTTCAAGGCCCGCGAGACCGGGGGCGATATTGCAGCCACACTCATCAACAAGGTGGGCACCCAGCGCCTGCAGCATGCCGGCGCCACCGTCGTTGGTGGCACTGCCGCCCAGACCAATATAGATAGTCTTTGCCCCCGCACGGACCGCGCGAAGTATGAGCTCGCCCACGCCATAGGTCGAAGCCGCAAGCGCCGCCGATTCCGTGCAGGGTGAATACCCAATACCCGCCGCCTCGGCCATCTCAATTACAGCCGAGTCGTGCTCGTCGTCCACCAGCATCCGGGCAGACACGCGATAGCCCAAGGGGCCTGCAACCTCACAGGTCGAGAGCACGCCGGCGCGCGCGGCGATGGCATCGAGCGTTCCCTCGCCACCATCTGCCAGCGGCAAAGCGCCCAGCTCGGCATCGGGCCACACACGGCGCACGCCTTCGGCAACGGCTTCCTCCGCCTGCGCACTCGAAACGCTGCCTTTAAAGGAGTCGATCGCCAGCAGCACACGGCGGGGCCGGCGGCACGCGGGACCAAAGACAACCGCCTCAACGGCGATATCTTCGGCACACGCGAGCGCCTCGGCATGAGCGGCATGCGCCTCAAGATCGGCCCCGCAACCGCAGCCAGCACCATCGGTGCCACGCAGCCCACTAAAATAGCTGCCCAACACCTCACGACACTCGTCTGCCAGCACGCCGGCATGTACGTTAAACCGATGGTTCAGGCGCGAATCGGCATTCAGGTCATACAGCGAACCCAGCGCGCCCGCCTTGGCATCGGTCGCGCCATACACGCAGCGCCCCACGCGCGCGTTGACCATAAGCCCCGCACACATGCAGCAAGGCTCGAGCGTTACATAGACCGTGCAATCGGAAAGGCGCCAACGACCGAGCAACCGAGCGGCAGCGCACAGGGCCGAAAACTCGGCATGCGCCGAAGGGTCCTGGTCGAGTTCTCGGCGATTATGCGCCCTCGCGACAATCTCGCCCGCGCGCACTACCACGGCGCCAATCGGTACCTCGCCCACCGCAGCGGCGGCGCGCGCCTCGGCCAGCGCCTCGCGCATGAACTTCTCGTCGATTTCGGTGCTCGTCATCGTTCGCCTTCCCTGTTGCAAATTCAAAACGATGCTATCATTACGACTCACGGAGAGATGGCAGAGCGGTTGAATGCGGCGGTCTTGAAAACCGTTGAGCGCGAGAGCGTTCCGGGGGTTCGAATCCCCCTCTCTCCGCCACTTCTAGTGATTCACCGGCGTCATGGTGCGCTCAAACAGTGCATCAACCACGTCGGCCATCTCGGGTCGACGCTCAAGATCGTGACCCGACTCCCACCAATTTGTGAACAGTCGAATAATGCCACCGGCGATAAACTCCGATGTTGTCTCGAGCGAAACGGGCGCCAGGGCATCCTCGGCAAGCACGTTCATCACACGCTCGCGAATGGAGCGGGCAATGCGGTCGCAAATAACGTTGGTCAACATGCCCGACATGCTGCTTGCCAAAATGTTATCCATGAGCTGCTCGTGCGCCAAAATCAAATCCATGGCATCGTCCAAAATCGCGTGTCGAAGCGCGCGCACGTCCTCGGCAGACACTGCGCCGGCCTCATCGGGCTGTTTTTGCGGCAAGCCCGTCATAAGCTCATCGATATAAAAGGCAAAGTAATCGTTTTTATCGCGAAAATGCTTATAGAACGTCGTGCGGCGAATCAGGGCACGGTCGCAAAGCATAGCAACCGTCAAATCCTCAAACCGATGCTCTTCCAATAGCTCGGTAAAGGCATCGAACAGGGCACGATAGGTTTTCTTGATGCGAAGGTCCATCCGTATCGCCATCCTCAAGGTGTAGACAGCATTCCTTAATTTGTCGCATATCTTACACCTGTACCACCCGTTCGTTATTGGCGCCCCCTCCCTGGTTGAAACACAACGCTTACCGGAAAGTTCGGCACCGCCAAAGGTTGCGGGTATACTAGACGTGTTATACCAACAACGGCCGGCGCAAGACGCCGCTGCCATTCGAAACGGAGACATCATGCTTCCCGTCATCATCGGTATCGTTGTTGTCATTGTGATTGCCTGCGCCATCGCCGGCATCTACAACAACATGGTCACCAAGCGCAATCGCATCGATAACGCCTGGCAGAACATCGACACGCAGCTGCAGCGCCGCAACGACCTGATCCCTAACCTGGTCGAGACCGTCAAGGGCTACGCCAAGCACGAGCAAGACACGCTCGCCGCCGTGGTCAACGCGCGCAACGCCGCCGTGAGCGCCACCACCCCCGAGGCCAAGATGGAAGCCGACAACGTGCTGACCGGTGCGCTGCGCCAGCTCTTTGCCGTGGCCGAGGCCTACCCCGACCTTAAGGCGAACACCAACTTTACGCAGCTCCAGGCATCGCTCGAGGATACCGAGAACAAGATTAGCTACGCGCGCCAGAGCTACAACGACTGCGTGCTCAGCTACAACAACGCCATCCAGACGTTCCCGGCCGTTATCTTTGCCGGCATCTTCCAGTTTAAGGAGCGCCAGGGCTTCGAGGCCGCCGAGGCCGCCCGCCAGGCACCGACCGTCAAGTTCTAACCGGTTGGCAACGTATCCCAATTCGGCTATATGCATAAACCGCCCCGTCGAATGCATACTTCGACGGGGCGGTTGCTTTTTGCCCGAAGGTACCCCCAGGGACGGCGTGCAAATTTTGGAGTTTTCAGCATCCCGGAACCCACAGGGCAGGAACGGACCCACAGAACCGCGTTGAAAACCATGATTCTGAGCCCTCAGCGCCTCAGAGATCGCTCATTTTTTTACAGGATGCGGCTCATGGCGCCTGACTTTCGTCCAAAAACCAGTATGCAGGCACCCTCGACTGCTGAAAACTCCCAAAAATGCACGCCCCGCCCCACCCCAGGCGAGCGGCAACCGAAAAAACGTGCACGTCCCCTCTTCGGCTGCAACTACGGCAAAGCCCTAACAGCCAATAAAAGGCGCGGTCAAAAGGCCGCGCACCATCTTCCCTACAGCCCAGTAACCTCCTGGCAAGGAATGCAGAGCACTCGACCGAGGCGGACCGGCCTATCTCCCGGCGCATTCCACAGGACGAAAGAACCTCCGCCGCACGTAGTGCGCAGCGGAGGTTCTTTCATGTCCGAGGACGCGCCGGGAGATAGGCCGGTCCGCCTCGGTCGGGGCTTGATGGGAATTACGAAGCCAGGTTACGCCACGGTGTAAACCCAGTTGTGCTTGTCCTCGACAGCACCGGACTGGATACCGGTCAGGGTCTCGCGAAGCTTCTTCATCACGGGGCCGATCTCGGTGTAGCCAGCCGGGAAGGTCACGGTCTCATCGGCACCGTAGACCTTGTTGTCGATCTCGCCCACCGGAGAGATGACGGCAGCGGTGCCGCACAGGCCGCACTCCACAAAGGTGCCGGCCTTGACCTCAGCCCACTCGACGGGACGCTGGTCGACGGTCATGCCCAGGTCCTCAGCGACCTGAACGAGCGAGCGACGGGTGATGGAGGGCAGGATGGAGTCGGTGTGAGACTGCGGAACGACGAGCGTGCCGTCCTCCTTCACGAACAGAACGTTCGCGCCACCGGTCTCCTCGACATAGGTGCGGGACTCGGAGTCGAGATACAGGTTCTCGGCATAACCCTCGCGATGGGCCTCCATCGTGGGCTTGAGGGACATGGCGTAGTTCAGGCCGGCCTTGATATTGCCGGTGCCGTGCGGTGCGGCGCGGTCGTACTCGGAAACGCGCAGCTTGACGGGCTTGAGGCCGCCCTTAAAGTACGGACCGACCGGGGTCACGAGAATGCGGAACGTGTACTCAGGAGCGGGAGCCACGCCGATCACGTCACCGGAGCCGATCATAAACGGACGCACGTACAGGGTCGCACCAGAACCGAAGGGCGGAACCCAAGCGGCGTTGGCAGAAACGACCTGCTTGACGGCCTCAACAAACTTATCCTTGGGGAACGGGGGCATCTCGAGGCGCTGGGCAGAGTTATACATGCGCTCGGCGTTCATGTCGGGACGGAAGCAGACGATGCTGCCGTCCTCGGCGGTGTAGGCCTTCAGGCCCTCAAAGACCTCCTGGCAGTAATGGAAGATGCCACCGCACTCGGAGACATGCAGGGTGTGGTCGGTGGTCAGGCCGCCCTCGTCCCACTCGCCATCCTTCCAATGAGCCTCGTAGCTGTAATCGGTCTTCATGTAGCCAAAGCCGAGGCTACCCCAATCGATATCCTTCTTCTCGACAGTCATATGTCGCTCCTTACATACACAGTTGCATACTCGCGAACTCGCACGCAAGGACCGAGGCCGACCGCGTCGCAACGTCGCACGCCCGGAGCGTAGAGCCGGACGGGACACGCGGGCAACACCAAAGCCCATGGCACATCGATTCGCATGCAGGAGATTGTACTCCCCGTACGCGTCTGATAAAACGCTTTTCTTTAACTAAGTAAAGTATTTTCATTTGCCCGAAGCATAAAGGCCCGCCACCGTAAACGGTGACGGGCCTCAACGACACGATTTGTGCGCCGGCTCGAGCTATGCGTTCTTTTTGCCCAGCTTAGCCTTAACCAAGCCGACCACGGTCGGGATGATCGACACGGCGACAATGCCGATAATCAGCAGCTCAAAGTGCTCCTGCACAAAGGGAATGCCGCCAAAGAAGTAGCCCAGCAGCGTAAAGACCGTCGACCAGGTAATGCCGCCCAGCACGTTAAAGACAACGAAGTTGCGCCAGTGCATGCCGCCCATGCCGGCGATAAAGGGCACAAAGGTGCGGATAAACGGAAAGAAGCGGCCCAGGAAGATGGCCAGGTGGCCCCACTTATCCAAGAAGTCCTCGGACTTTTTGATGCGCTCGGGCGTCATGGCCTTTACCTTGCCCGAGGCGATGATCTTGCGGCCAAAGAAGTGGCCGATCATAAAGTTGCACTGATCGCCCAGGATGGCTGCGGCCCATGCGGTGGCCAGCAGGGCCACGATGTTAAAGCCACCGTTGTGGGCAAAGAAGCCCGAAGCAAACAGCAGCGAATCGCCAGGGAGAAACGGGAAGAACACCACGCCTGTCTCGATAAAGATAATCAGGAACACGCAGCCGTAGGCCATAAGCGGGCCGGCGGCGATCCAGCTGGCAATCGCGGTGCGCGGGTCTTTGAGCAGCTCGGCGATAAAATTGATGAAACCCATGAAGTAAAACCTCTCAGTTGTGGGCGCGGACACGTCCAAGTTGACCAGTATACGGTTGCGGTGCCCCCTCGTGCGCAACCCCACAAAAGCATGACTCCATTACCAGCAAGTTTGCATAACTGACACCTGTCGTGCAAAGCCGCCAAGATTGTCCTTCCTAATCCCTAGCGAATCGCTATACTTTATTGAATCGCATTGCCATGGCGCTAAGGGAGGGCGGTCGGTGAGCTTTATCAATACCATTCGCGAGGACATCAAGACCGTCCAGGCGCAGGACCCCGCCGCGCAAAACGGTCTGGTCATCTTCCTTTCCTATCCCGGCCTGCACGCCAAGTGGAACCACGTGCCAGAGCACTGGCTCTGGGAGCATGGCCATCGCTCGCTCGCCCGTGTGCTCTCGCAAATCACCCGCCACATTACCGGCGTCGAGATTCATCCCGCTGCACAGATCGGCAAGCATTTCTTTATCGACCACGCCATGGGCGTCGTCATCGGCGAAACCACCATTGTGGGCGACAACTGCGTGCTCTACCAGGGCGTCACGCTTGGCGGCACCGGCAACGAGACCGGCAAGCGCCACCCCACCCTGGGCAACAACGTCACCGTGGGCACAGGCGCTAAAGTGCTCGGCAACATTCGCATCGGCAACAACGTCAAAATCGGCGGCAATTCGGTCGTCGTCAAGGACGTACCCGACAACTGCACCGTCGTGGGCGTGCCGGGACGCATCATCAAGCGCAACGGCTGCCGCGTGTTCGAGGAGAGCTTCGATGCCAAGCAGCATCGCGAGTACATGCCCGACGCCGCCGCCGAGCAGTCCGCGCTCAACCGTCAGGGCATCACCGAGAACGCCCGCCGCGTCAAGGAACTCGAGCGAGAGGTGGCCGAGCTCAAAACCCTCGTCGCCAAGCTCGTGGACGAACGCTAGAGCCGGACGGCCACCGACAACATTGACGCCAACGCAAAGGCGCGCCAGAGGATTCACCCCCGGCGCGCCTTATTTGCGATGTGACAAAGGGACTGTCCCTTTGTCACATTATGCGAACTGACTCAGATAGAGGTCGGCGTAGGCACCCTCGGCAGCCAGCAGCTCCTTATGCGTACCCTGCTCGATAATGTTGCCATGATCCATGACCAAGATCAGGTCGGCATCTACGATCGTCGACAGACGGTGCGCGATCACAAAGCTCGTACGCCCACGCATGAGCGCGTCCATGGCGCGGCCGATGGCGAGCTCGGTGCGCGTGTCCACACTCGACGTCGCCTCGTCCAGGATTAGAATCGCCGGGTTGTTGAGCAGCACGCGCGCAATGGTCAGCAGCTGGCGCTGACCCTGGCTAATGCTCTCGGCATCGTTGGCCACGCGCGTGTCATAGCCCTGCGGCATGGTGCGCACAAAGAAGTCGACCTGCGCGGCGCGTGCGGCCGCCACGATCTCCTCGCGCGTCGCCTCGGGGCAGCCATAGGCGATATTCTCGGCAATCGTTCCGTCGAACAGCCAGGCATCCTGCAACACCATGCCAAACTGCTGGCGCAGCTCGCCACGATCCATGCGGCTCGTGTCCACGCCGTCGAGCGTAATGCGCCCGCCGTCAATCTCGTAGAAGCGCATGAGCAGGTTGATGAGCGTGGTTTTGCCCGCGCCCGTGGTTCCCACCACGGCGATCTTCTGGCCCGGCTCGGCGGTAAACGACACGTCGCGCATGAGCGGCTTGTCGGGCGCGTAGCCAAAGCGTACATGCTCAAAAGCGACACGGCCCTCAACGCGACCCGGCAGCCTGGCGGCCTCGCCCGGCTGCGGATCCGCCTCCATCTCGGGTTCATCGAGCAGGTCGAACACGCGCTCCGCACTCGCCAGCGCGCTCTGCAGCGAGTTGAAGGTAAACGACAGCTGCGTCATGGGCTCAGATGCCTCGTAGATAAACTGGAAGAACGCCTGGAACACGCCGACGGTCATGTGGCCGGCAACCAGCATACTGCAGCCCACAATCGCAATCACGATCTGTGCCAGGCGGCCGATAAAGCGCACCGCGGGGCCGACGGCGTTAATCATGAAGTCGGCCTTGGCACTCACGCGTGCCAGCTCGCCCGAGGCCTGGTGTACCTCGGCAGAACTTTGGCGCTCGCGGTTAAACGCGCGAATCACCAGACGGCCCGAGTAGCCTTCCTCAACCGCGCTCGTAATCCTTGACACCCACTCCTGGCGCTCACCGGTTACGTCATGCGTGCGGCGCGAGACCACCTTGGTCACCAACAGCGACAACGCCGTAAAGAACAAAAAGACGAGCGTGAGCGGCACGCTAAACACGAACATCACGCTCACGGCGCCCACCACGGTACCGATCGACACCAGAAGCTGCAGCAAGCCGCGCTGCATGCTCTCGGACATCTTGTCCAAGTCGTTGGTCGCACGGCTGACGACCTCACCGGGACGATGCGCGTCAAAGAAGGCAAGCGGCAGACGGTTGAGCTTTTGTGCGATGCGGTTGCGTAGGAGCAGGTTGAGGCGTTCGGCCACGCTCGACATCAAAAAGCTCTGGAGTGCGTAGAACGAGGCAGCGGCCGTCCAGATCATAAAGTAGATGAAGATGGTCCTGCCGCAGTTCTCCCAGGTGATGTTGAAGGTGGTGTCGTTGGCAAACGCCACCTGAATGTGGCCCCACAGCTCATCGATCACGCGGGCGCTATATGCCGGCGCAGCGGTGTTAAAGATGGCATAGAACACAATACTCGCGAACACGATATAGAAGCGCCAATGGTCGCCGGCAGCCTCGCTCCACAGGCGGCGCACCGTCGCCCAGGTGTCGCGGGGTTTCTCGTCCTCGTCCTCGTCGTCCACATCGCGCATGCGCTCTGCCTCAGCGCGGGCGCGCTCGTCCTCGGCGCGCTCGTTTTCCTCGTAGAGCGCTTGGCGGCGAGCCTCGCGCTCGGCTGCAGCCTTGGCGGCGTCATCCAGCTCGGGTGCCACGGCAGCCGTTTCCTCGACCAGCCCCGCGGCAACGGCGCCATCACCGCCGCTCTGCTTCTTGAGCTCCTCGGCCATGCTACTCACCTCCCTTCATTTGCGATTCCGCGATGGCGCGGTACACCTCGCAGGTTTCCATAAGCTCCTCGTGCGTGCCCAAGCCCACAACCTCGCCGTCCTTGAGCACGACAATCTGGTCGGCGTGCAAAATCGTCGAGATGCGCTGCGCGATGATGAGCACCGCTGCGTCACGTGTCTCATCTTGTAACGCATGGCGCAGGGCGGCATCAGTCTTAAAGTCCAGGGCCGAAAAACTATCGTCGAAGATATATAGATCGGCGCGCTTCATGAGTGCGCGAGCAATGGCCAGGCGCTGGCGCTGGCCGCCCGAGAAGTTCGTGCCGCCCTGGGCCACCGGCGTATCGAGCCCCTGGGGCTGGTCGAGCACAAAGGTGCTCTGGGCAACCTCCAGCGCATGGAGCATGTCAGCCTCAGTCGCGCCTTCGTTGCCAAAGCGCAGGTTGCTTGCAACGGTGCCCGAGAACAGCCACGCCTTCTGCGGCACATAGGCGATGTGTCCACGGATCTCATCTTGCGAAAGGTCGTGCAGATCGATGCCGTTCAGGCGAATGGCGCCCTTCGTTGCATCGTGGAAGCGAAGCAGGAGCTTGGCCACCGTTGACTTGCCCGAGCCCGTTGAGCCCACGATCGCGGTCGTCTGTCCGCGGCGGCAGGCAAAACTCAGGTTGCACAGAGTGTCCTCGTCGGCATCGTCAAAACGGAACGACATATGGTCGAACACGGCAACCGCATCGGTACCGTCAACAGGCTCCGCCGCGCACGTATCTAGCGTGCGCTTGCCGTCCACGATGCTCGGCTCGATTTCGAGCACCTGTTGTGCACGGTTGAGACACGCCGCAGCGCGCGGGAGCGTCAGAATCACCATCTGCGCCATCATCACAAAGAAAAGGATCAGGATCGCGTATTCCAACACGGCCGAGATGCTGCCGATTTGCATGGCGTGGACGCCCACGCGGTTGCCGCCCACCCACAACACCGCCACCTCGGCGATATTCATCAAAAAGAAGCTGGAACTGTCGAGACCCACAAACAGGTGGTTGACCTTGATGGCGTTGGCCGCGTAATCGCTAAACACCTCGTCCAGGCGCTGCTCCTCGTGGCGCTCCTTGTTAAATGCGCGGATGACGCGCACGCCCACGATGTTCTCGCGCAGCACCACGTTCATGCGGTCGATAAAGCTCTGCAGGCGCATAAAGATCGGCGCGGCGTTAGCCACCGTAAAGACCGCCGCCACCAGCACGATCGCAACGACCACGCCCAGCAGCGTGCCCATGGCGGGATCGATGAACCAAGCAAAAATGATGCCTGCCACGGCCAAGAACGGCACCGGCAACACCAGCTGAATCGTCTGAAGGACAGCTTGCTGAATCACGTTGATGTCGTTGAGCGAGCGTGTGATCATCGAACCCGTGCCAAAGCGCTCAAAGTCGCTGGCGGACAGCTCGAGCGACTTGTCGTACACGGCATTGCGGATATCGCAGGCCACGTTGGCGGCCAGGCGCGCTGAAAGATAGCAGCCCAGCACCGTGCCGCCGCTGGCCATGCCGGTCGCGATAAGCATGTACAGGCCGTTGCGTAATATATAGTCGACATCGCCCGTGGCAATACCGGTGTTGACCATGTTCGCCAGCATCGTGGGAACCAACAGCGTACCGACGTTATCTATCAGCACCGCAAACAGCGTCACCGCAATCAGACCGCGGTACGGCCTCATAAATCTCATTAAGAGTCGCATGCGTCCCCCTCGCCCTTATCGTCAGCCTCGTTCTCGGCGGCCACTTGCCGTTTAAATGCCTCGCACTCTTCGTTCAGAACATGGGAGAACTTACCGACCAAGCGCATGATCTCGCGCTGCTCCCACGGCTCGAGCGCCTCGAATGCCTGTTGCTCGGCTTTTTGCGCCGGTAACGCGTAGCGCTTGGCAAACTGCACGCCTTCTTCGGTCAGTCGCACAACCTTGTTCTTACGACTGCCCTCGGCAAACTCCAACGTCGCAAGCCCTCGCGCCCTAAGCGTCTTGATCGCCGAATTGATGGTCTGTTTGCTGTAGAACCATTCACTCGTCAGCCGACTCACGGCAACGCTTCCGCCCGCTGCACTCGTGTCGACGAGCATCCAGTAGGCGCAGTCCGAAAGACCGCAGGCGCGCGCGAACTCCGAATAGATACGGTCAAGCCCGTTGAGCATCCGGTCGAAATCGACCAGGCTAACTGCACTATTCATCTCTCCCACCATTCGATAGTCCGAGTTTTGACCAATTTATATCTCTACATTAGTCCGAGTTTTGACTATCGTCAACAGGCTCTCCACGAATGCGTGCATTTTTATGGCCTATCGGCAGAAAAAGACCGCCGGCGCGGGGGCGGCGCCAGCGGTCACGTGAAAATCGAGTTTTATTGCCTGTTAAGCGGCGACGGCCTCATAGACCGTAGCGCCCGAGAAGCTGTCATGCAGGCTCTTGCCGGCAATCCACGGCAGCTCGACAACCTCGCAGACCGTGTTGACCAGCTCGGAGCAGTCAGTAAAGTGGCCCTTGTCGTTGAGGGCCTCGCAATCCTGAACACGCCAATAGCCATCGGTGTGCGTGATGTAGTACTCGTGATCGTTGATCGACACGAAAGCGCGCGTCTTGGAACGCAGCAGCTTCAGAAATCCTTCGAAATCGGTCTCGACGACATCTCCAGCCTGGAACATGATGTTACCTCCTGGCCCGGCGCCACCACGGCGCATTGATAAACGTTGGTACTCCTTTAGTAAAACCTTTATCAGAGGTTATGCGTTCGTCATTTAGGCAAGTGGTAAAAAACCGCAGGGTAGACGGGATAAAACGTTTAACCATCCCATTTATTTGTCACATTCTGAAGGTACTTTTATGCAAACCTACTTTCCCAATTGGAATCCATCCTTTTGGCCGGGCAATTGACCGTCTATCGTTTAAGCCCGACGGGTATGAACGGGGCATCTGCAACGCCACCGCAAGGAGACACCATGGAGACTATCGAAACACTCATTCACCGCCGCAGCTGCCGCAAATACAGCAATCGTCCCGTCGAGGCCGAAAAGCTTGCACGGATTATCGAAGCCGGCCAATATGCACCGAGCGGCATGGGCCGCCAGCCGGTGACGTTTGTCGCCGTCACCGACCCCGCGACCGTCGAGCGTCTCTCGCAACTCAATGCGCAAGTCATGGGCAGCAACGGCGATCCCTTCTACGGTGCCAAAACCGTTGTGGTGGTACTGGTCGACCGCAGCGTGCCCACGCATCTGGAAGACGGTTCGCTTGCCATGGGCAACCTGCTCAATGCTGCCTATGCGCTGGGTGTTGATTCGTGCTGGATTCATCGCGCCCACGAGGTTTTCGATTCGCCCGAGGGTCTCGAACTGCTGGCCAGCTGGAGTCTGCCCGCCGACGGAAGCCTGCGCGGTGTGGGCAACTGCATTCTGGGCTACGCCGAGGACGCACTCCCCAAGGCCAAGCCTCGCCGCGACAACGTGGTGTATGTTCCGCCGTTCTAACGAACGGCGGACCCGTTGACGCTGCGCGAGCCGCATTAACGCCAATCTGACGTTCAATTTCGAGGGCGCGACCAAAAGGTCAGCGCCCTCTCATTTCACGTCACCTTGGCGCAAATGCGGCCCGCTCGCTGTTGGTGCCTGACATCGAGTGAGCCACTGTCTTGGGCAGCTAAAAGGCCCCGTCCCATATTTGCTGCCCCACTCGCAACTTATCTTGCCGATGGAGTTGTCGTCGTTTCGTTCGTGTGAGTCGTTTTGGCGCCGTCGCCTTGTTCGTCCTCGTCCTTTTGAGCATCGGCAATGGTGGCAGCAGCTGCGACCATACCGCGCTGGGGCGCCACACCCGTCTGGTCTTGTGCGCCTTCAACAAGCTCCGTGCCAGCATGCGCAAGTTCAGGCGATTTGAACATCGCGCCCAGACTCGCGCCGTCGCCGGCATATCCGAGCGCCGCGAGCGCGATGACGATTATCGCGGCAACGACCACGATCGGCACGTAACGATGCCAACCTGCAGGATTGAGGCCGCTACGGCGGGCAGCACCGCGGCTAATGTAGCCAAGCGTTCCATCGTGCTTGAGCTTTGAGCCCACCACGCGCCTTCGTCCCCACAACGAGGACTCGGCCTGCATGGCCAAGCGAGCGCTTGCCGAAGGATAGCCATATTTTGTGCGCTTGAACGAGCCGTCGAACCCCGAGGCGCTTTTGCCCCACGTCCGCGAAGTCGTACGCCGGCCGACCGGCGCCGCACTTCGCTTTGTTCGGTTCGTTTTTGAAGTCTCCGCCATACTCCCCCGCACGCCGTAACACAATCGAAACAATGCTTCTTTGGACTGTATCACACGCGCCGCACGCGGTCACGGCGCCTCGCTCAGCGGTCGTTGTCCTTCAGCAGGCGCCATAAAGTCGTGCGGCTTATACCGAGCACCTCTGCCGCACGTGTCCTGTTGCCGTGAAGGTGCTGCAGAACCAACCGTGCGACATCGCGCTCGGTATCGGCCAGGGGACGCAAGATGTACAAATCGCTTTCGAGCGCCGGGGCGCCAAAGGTCGCGGTCTTGATAACGTCCTCCTGGGCAAGCACCTCTTTCGCCACGGCACGCTCCACCGTTCCAGCCCCCACTAATATATAGAGTCGTTCAGAGACTTCACGCAGCTGCAGGTAATTGCGGGGCCAACGGTACGCATCGAGCGTCTCTGCCGCGGCGGCGGACAACATGGGGGCACCCGTCTTAAACATATCTGCCAGATACCCCAGATAGCGCGCAGCCTTTTCCGACGCGCCGCCCTGCTCGGCAATCGCCGGCGCCACACTCACTGCACAGGCCAGACGCTCGGTTACAAAAGCAGCCTGATCGCTTTCGCCGCCGCCCGGCATATCGTTTGCCGTCAACACCACATGGCAACGAGTTGCGAGCGCCGTGTCGATCATTGCGGACACGAGCTCGCGCAGACGTTGGGGGCCAACAGCATGCCAGCCGCCCATGCAAAGTGTCAGCCCCGTTTGGAATAGCGGCGATTCGGAACTTTTGAGCAGATGGCGCCAGCCGCGATCCGTAAGCTCATCGAGCGCAACGGACACAAAGGGCTGATCGGCATAGGGTCCATCCAGGTACAGGCGTTTTGCAATCTGATCCTGCCCCGCGCCCAGCTCGCCCTCGAGCATAAGGGGCACCCCACGCGCATAGCTCTCCCGTACGGGGGCAGCGACCGCCGCCGTGTCTTCGACGATGCCGTACGTGCTCGACGCGTAGCGAGCCTCGACTTCGTCGGCATTGAGCCACTCGATGCCCGCATGCGTCGCAGCGGCGCGCACCTCATGCGCCACGACCACCCAAAGCGCTCCGCGCTCCTTGGCCGTCGGGCGCACCGTCAAGCTCAACCGCACGCCCTCGTGGCCCATCACCAGGCGCGCCCCATCGCCCACGCGAGCGAGACGCTCGGAAACAAAAGCAGCGATATCCTGCTCGAGCGCCGCGTCACTCATAGTCGAGATCACAACGCCACCGCGCTCGTCGATTGCCAGCGCCGATGCTCCGGCTGCGGACAATGCCTCAATCAGAATCTGCAGCTTGGCATCGCTATCCATGATTTGTCCCTGTCCGCGGCGACGTGCAACCGCCGACGGTCGCACGACCGAGTGTTTCAAAATTGAACGATATTACTCACCAAACACTATAGGGCAAAAGTCGCCGTCCTGCGAGTATATGAATTGCCCCGCATCGCCATCCTGGCGGGGCGATAAGAGCTCTTCGGGACCTATCAACCTGCGGACAAGCCATACCCGCAAGAGCTCCTATCGCTCCACCGCAGGCATGCGCTCGCCAGCACGCAACACGCAAATCAGCTACTTCTCTACCAGATTCCCAGCACGTGCTGCATTCCCAAACTCATGCATGCAATGCCAATCCAGCAGCAAAAGCCCAACGCGATGGGTTTGCCGCCCTTTTTGACCAGCTCGACGATATCGGTATTAAAGCCAATAGCCGCCATGGCCATCACAATAAAGAACTTCGACAGCTCCTTGATGGGCGCCGTAATGGACGCAGGAAGCTGAAGCACCGTGGTGATCACGCTCGCCAGCACAAAGAACAACACAAACATGGGAAACGCACGTTTAAGCGAGAACGTGCTTTTGGCGTCGCCGCCGGCCTTGCGCGCCAGATGCATCTGCCAGCATGCGAGAGCCAATGTAATGGGAATAATGGCCAGCGTCCTGGTGAGCTTAACCACTGTGGCGCTTTCGAGCACATTGGCGCCGGGATGCATGCTATCCCAGGCGCTCGCCGCAGCCGTTACCGACGAGGTGTCGTTGATGGCGGTGCCGGCAAACAGGCCAAAGCCCTCGTTGGTCAGCCCGAGCATGCCGCCGAGCGTCGGAAACACGAGCGCCGCGATAACGTTAAACAGGAAGATGACCGAAATAGCCTGGGCAATCTCGCGATCGTCGGCATCGATGACGGGCGCGGTCGCAGCGATGGCCGAACCGCCGCAAATCGACGAGCCCACACCCACAAGCGTCGCAATCTTGCCCGGCACGTTCATAACGCGGCAGAGCACGAAGGCGATGACAAGCGAGGTCGAGATCGTCGCCACGATAATCGGCAGCGACTGGGCGCCCTTGGACAGAATCTGGGAGAGGTTCATGCCAAAGCCAAGCAGGATAACCGCGTACTGCAAGACTTTTTTAGACGTATAGGTGACACCGGCGGCGAGCTGTTCGCGGCGATTCTTGGGAAAGACAAGCGCCAGAACCATGCCAAGGAGGATGGCAAATACCGGACCGCCGACCACCTCAATCTGTTTGCCGAGCAACGTCGCGGGGATGGCGATGATCAGGCAGAACAAGACACCCTTCCAGCGCTCGCGTACGATATTTGTCAGTTGCATATGGGATTCCTTCTTTCTATTTCACGTTTGCGACGGCTTATGATACGGCAATATTGAGCACAGCCTTGTGCAAACAAAGACTAGGACGCCGCAATAGTTCTCAGGCAACAGCCGAATTACCCACCGCGGAGAGCTGATTCGCGGCATAATTAACAACTGACATATGAGTTTGATAGAACAGTTGCGAGGCGCTATGGAAGAATCGATGCACGTCGGCGAGCAGGAAACGAGCCTACAGGACCAGTCCTACCACACCATTCGACGCAAAATCGTCTACCTGGACTACAAGCCGGGCGAAAAGCTAGGCGTCAAGCAGCTTTGCGACGACCTGGATATGGGGCGCACCCCTGTGCGCGAGGCACTGGTGCGTCTGGCGCAAGAGGGCCTGGTGCGCACCGTGCCCCAAAGCGGCACCTATGTCTCGCCCATCAACCTCACCTTTGCCGAGAGCGCCTGCTACATTCGCGAACACCTGGAAAAACAGGTGATTGTGGAGTGCTGCGCCCGTGCCACCTCGGCAGGCATCGAGCAGCTCGACCGAGCCATCGCGCTGCAGGAAAAGGCCATGGCCGAAGAGGATCGCATCGGATTCTTTTTAAGCGACAACCTCATGCACCGCATGATCTTTAGCATCGCGTGCCGCAGCACTGTGTGGTCGTGGCTCGAGGCGACCAATGCCGACCTGGAGCGCTTCCGCTGGCTGCGCGCCGCCACGCAGAGGCTCGACAATCAGGAGATTGTTAACGAGCACAAGCAAATCCGCCGCGCCATCGCCGGCCGCGACCCCATCGAGGCGAGCTTTTTGGTCAGCAAGCACCTGCATATGATGTTCCGCAACCAGACCGAGGTCCTGGACCAATATCCCAAGTACTTCGAGACCAGCAAGCTCCGCTAACCTGCCAAAAAGGGACAGGTTTATTTCGGCAGGTTTTATCTGGGCAAATGCAACAAGGCCCGACTCCGCCACAACGGAGCCGGGCCTTGGTCGCCAGAACGGCGGAACAACAACTACTCCACGGTCACGCTCTTGGCCAGGTTGCGAGGCTGGTCAACGTCGCAACCGCGCAAAATGGCCACCTCGCGGGCGAGCAGCTGCAGCGGAACGCTCGCCGTGATGGGGCTGAACACGTCACGGACGGACGGCACGCGAATGATGCAGTCGGCAATCTTGTTGATTTCCTCGTCGCCCTCGGTAGCAACGACGATGACCTTGGCGCCGCGAGCCTTGCACTCCATGAGGTTCGACACCGTCTTATCGTACGTTGCGCTCTTGGTTGCCACCGCGATGACAGGGAAACCCGGATCGATCAGCGCGATGGGGCCGTGCTTCATCTCACCGGCGGCATATGCCTCGGCATGCAGGTAGCTGACCTCCTTGAGCTTGAGCGCGCCCTCGTAAGAAATAGCGGCACCCATGCCACGGCCCACGAACAGCGCTGACTGCGCGTCCTTGCAGACAAGCGCGGCCTCGTGCACGGCCTCGGTCTGCGTATCCAGGATCCACTGGATCTGCTCGGCCGTATCGGAAAGCTCGCGGAACAGCATGCGCGTCTGCTTGGTGGTCAGGCGGTACTTGACCTGCGCCAGCAGCAGGGCCAAAAGCGTAAGGCTCACGACCTGACCGATGAAGCTCTTGGTCGAGGCGACGGCGATCTCCTTGTTGGCCTTGGTGTAGATGACGCCGTCGCTTTCGCGCGCCACCGGGCTGCCCACCACGTTGGTGATGCCGAAGACCTTGGCACCCTTGATGCGCGCGTCGCGAATGGCGGCGAGGGTATCAGCCGTCTCGCCCGACTGGGACACGGCAACGACGAGCGTCGTCGGCGTGATGATGGGGTTGCGATAACGGAACTCGCTGGCCGCCTCCACCTCGGTGGGGATGCGAGCCCAGCCCTCAATGAGATTCTTGGCAATGAGGCCAGCGTGATAGCTGGTTCCGCAAGCGATCACGTAGACGCGGTCGATGTCGTTGAGCTCCTCGAGCGAAAGGCCCAGCTCGTCGATGTCGAGCTCGCCGGCCGGCGTCATACGACCGACCAGCGTGTCGCGTACGACGCGCGGCTGCTCGTGGATCTCCTTGAGCATAAAGTCGGGATAACCGCCCTTTTCGGCCATGTCCAGGTCCCAGTCGATATGGGTGATCTTGGGCTCAATCACATTGCCGGCCTCGTCGGTATACTCGACGCCTGCGGGCGTGAGCTTGGCAAACTGACCGTCCTCGAGCACCACGACATCGCGGGTGGCGTCGATGAGCGCGATGACATCGGAGGCGACATAGGCGCCGGTCTCGCCCGCGCCGACCACGATCGGGGAATCCTTGCGGGCCACGGCGATCACGCCGGGCTCGTCAGCGCACACGGCGGCCAGACCATAGGCACCGACCACGTGGGTGCAAGCCTCGCGCACGGAGGCCATCAGGTCGTGCGTCTCGGCATAGGCCTCTTCGATCAAGTGCGCGAAGACCTCGGTATCGGTCTCGCTCTTAAAATGGTGGCCGCGGCCCTCCAGCTCTTCGCGCAGCTCGGCGAAGTTCTCGATGATGCCGTTGTGGACGATGGCGATGCGACCATCGCAGCTGGTGTGGGGATGGGCGTTGACAACGGAAGGCTTGCCGTGAGTGGCCCAGCGGGTATGGCCGATACCGCAGGTAGCGTCGCTGTCGATATTGGAAAGCTCGCTCTCCAGGCCCGCAACCTTACCCACGCGGCGGATGACGTCGAGGTGCGCCGCGGCGCCCTCGCCTACCTCGAGCGCGACGCCCGAGGAGTCATAGCCGCGATACTCCATGCGCTTGAGGCCCGTGACCAGGATGTTCTTTGCAATATCAGAGCCGGTGTAGCCGACAATTCCACACATAGGATAAATCCCTTCGTTCGCGTGACTGCAAGACGTCCACGCACAAGGGGCGCTGAGACGTATAACGTTCGAGTATTGTACTCACGCAAGCACGAGCTGATATACCAGAAGTGGTATCTCAACTTGGATACCACTCGATACACACACCCCACCGCCACGAAGGGGACCTTTGTGGCGGTTTGCGCACCCCTAGAGGCGCAGGCGGCCTTCGAGCCGATTGCCCAGGGCCGTGAGCGCCATGACAATGACGTAGTAGACCACGGCCACCACTAAAAACGGTTCAAAGGCTCGATAGGTGAGCGCCTGCACGCTCTGGGCGGCGCGCATCATATCCATCAGGCCGATGGTTGCCACCAGCGAGGAGCTCTTGAGGACCGTGATCACTTCGTTGACCAGAGCAGGGGCAATCGAGCGCATCGCCTGCGGAACGATGATCTTGCGCATCATGGGAACATAGCGAAGCCCGATGGCCCGAGCGGCATCGTACTGCCCCCGGTCAACGCCCTCGATACCACCGCGCACCGTCTCGGATACCGTCGCTGAGCCGTTGAGCCCCAGTGTAATGGCACCGGCGGCAAACATCGAAATTTTGAAGCCCGTGAGCTGCGGCGTCGCAAAGTACGCCAAAAAAAGTAACACGATGAGCGGCACGCCGCGAAAGATAGAGGTGTAGAAGTTGAGCACCGCACGCAATGGGCGACAGGGCAAAACCTTGAGCACGGCAATGAGAAAGCCCAGGACGAGTGCTATGGCCAGCGCGGCGGCCGTCACCTGACAGGTCACGACCAGGCCGCTCATAAACATCGGTATATATGGTTCTAGCAGTTCAAACTTCATCAGCATGCCCTTGGCGCGCGCCTCACCGGCTCGCTATTTTCCGGCAACCGTCGACGTACCGGAAGCGGAATAGTCGCCGTTCCACATAAAGTCGGCGCCCACATACTGCTTGATGCAGTCATCGATGATGCCGTCCTCGAGCATCTCGCCGATGCACTCGTCAAGCGTCGCGACAAATCCGGCACCCTTCTTGGCCATCAGGCGGTACACGCCCACGTGATCGCTCGTCTCGGAGCGATCGAGCAGGCCCAGCACCAGGCCCTCATTCGCATCGCGCATGGACTGGCCCTCGGCGCCGTCACACAGGTAGGCATCGATGCGCCCGGCGAGCACCTCTTGCAGGCACTGGTCGCCACCGTCGTACGTGTGAATATCAGCATCGGGCATGACCTTGGCGATGAACTTGTTCTGCACGGTACCGGTGGTGCAGGCGATAGACTTGCCGGCGAGGTCCTCAACGCGCTTGACGGGATCGCCGCCGAGCGTGAGAACGCCCACAAGCGGCTGATAGTAGCCGCGCGTGAAGTCATAGGTCTGCTCGCGCTCTTCGTTGGAGCTCATCGCCATGGTAAAGGCCTTGTCATCGCTCTGCACCGATGCAAGCGTGGCGGCAAAGTCCTGCGGCTCAAAGTCGTAAGAAAAGCCCAAGCGCGAGGCCATCTCGTCAGCGATAGCGATGTCCAGGCCGACAACCTTCTGCTTGCCGTCCGACTGCGTCTCCAGATAGCGATAGGGCGCAAAGGCATCGTCGCCCACAAAGGTGAGCTTGGTGCCCTTGATATCGTCGACCGCAACCGCGGCAGAACCGGCGGCAGAGCCCTTGTCAGCGCCACTGCCAGCGCAACCGCTCGCCGTAACCATTGCGGTACCGGCGATTAAACCCAGGAAATCACGACGAGAAACAGCGCGAGTCATACCAAAGCCTTTCAATCTACGTTCAAAGCGGCTTCCATTGTAGACACTCCACCGTTTAACGCGCAGCCCAGCTGCGGCAAAACCACCACAAAGGGGACAGGCACCTTTGTGGTGGTTCGGGTGTCTGACAACAAGCTCCGCCGAAACGTCTCAATCTGTAACATCTGGGACGCCGAAAGAGGGTTTGCTGTTACAGATCGAGATTTTCCGCCCGGCCCCGGCGATCTGTCTCAATCTGTAACAGGTAGGTCTTGTTTTGTCGTCCAGATGTTACAGATCGAGACAATTGAAGGGCCAGGCAACGCGACCACCGCAAAGGAGGCAGCACGCTGCGCCACCCTTGCGGTGGTGTGGTCTGGACTCCGGTGTTTGCCCAGATAAAACCTGCCAAAATAAACCTGCCCCTAATTGGTAGGTTTTGACACCCTGGGGACGGGCGATGCTACAATCTGACTCGTACTTGAAACGCATCAAAGGGGCCGCTATGGCAAAGGTAAAAATCAGCGACGTCGCGCGCGAGGCAGGAGTCTCGCTGGGCACGGTATCCAACGCGCTCAACCACCCCGAAAAGCTGCGCCCCGAGACCCTCAAGCTCATCAACGAGACCATCAATCGCCTTGGCTACCTGCCCAACCAAAGTGCTCGTCAGCTCGCGGGCGGCGCCACCAAGTCCTTTGGCCTGGTCCTCCCCCGTCTCGACCATGGCTTCTCGCTCCAAATTGCCAGCGGCGCCCATAACGAGGCCCGCAAGCACGGCTATGACCTGCTCATCGCCAACGCCGATAACGACGACATCCTCGAGGACCACTACCTGCGCTATTTTATGGGCACGCAGATGTCCGGCGTCATGGTTCAGCCTATGGCGTCCCCCGATTGGCACCCCGCAATGACCAAGATGCCCGTGCCGATCGTCCATCTGGACATCCACTGCCCCGAACCCGGTTACTACGTGGCCGCCGACAACGAGGCGCAAGGGCGCATTATCGCCGAGCTCGCCATCACCCGCGGCGCGCGCCATATCACCGTTGTGGGCAGAGCGGCATTTATGCAGCTCACCCTGCGCGTACTTGGCATTCATAAGGCCCTCGTCCTGCATCCCGATATCAAAATTGAGGTCATTGACGCCGGAGAATGGAATACCGCTGCCGATGGTTACAGCATCGGCGCTCAGATTGCCAAGCGCTCTACCGGCGAGCGTCCCGATTTTGTCATCGGCCTTACCGATGTATTGGCCTCGGGCGTTATCTCGGCGTTGACCGACAAAGGCATCTCCGTCCCCGAACAGGTTCGCGTGGCCGGCTGCGACGGCAACCCGCTTGCATGGAGCGGGTCGGTCCCCCTCACCACGGTGGCACCCCCGGGCTACGAGATTGGCCGCAAGGGTGTCCAGCTGCTCATGGAGCAAATCGAGAACAAGGAGCCGGCAAAAACCAAGCACATCCGCATTGGTTCCGCAGCGAGAACCGTTACTGCGGTCACAGCCGCCGAGGACATCAACCGTCAGGAACTCGTGCGGCCGTTCCTCTTGGAGCGCGCCAGTACCCAGGCGAGCAGCCAAGCCGAAGCCACCGCCATCAACCTCGGCGCGTATCTATAGCACGTCGGCCAGTATGCCAAAACGCCGCTTAAGCAAAAGAGGCCCGACCATTGCCGGACCTCTTTTGCTTGAGCGCAAGGTCAGCCGATTGCTCGTTTCAACTCCGCAATTGTCTAGCGCACGGCCTTGACCGCCGCCGTCAGATCGAACAACGTATCGAGCACGGCCTCGCAGCCATCCACCACGTCCTGCGGCAGCGGCACGATATCGGGGACGGCAAAGACGTGGCAGCCGGCCGTAATACCCGAGACGCAGCCGTTGCGCGAATCCTCGACCACGGCACATTCCTCGGGAGCAAAGCCCGCACGCTCACAGGCGAGCAGATACATCTCGGGGTCGGGCTTGCCGTGCACGACGTCCTCGCCGCAGGTCACCGTCTCAAACTTGTCAAAAAGACCGACCATCTTAAGGTTGCGCTCGGCCGTAGCGAGGCGCGACGACGTCGCAAGGCCCACGTGATAGCCCGCAGCCAGCAGCTCGTCTAGGCACTCGGCGGCACCGGCCTTAAGCTCCAGTTCGGTCTTGACCATCTCGTCGCGAATCTCCTTGTGGCGGACATAGACCGCCTCGGTGGTTTCGTGGCTGCCGTAATGCTTATCAAGGATGTCCATGACATCGGGCAGCGTGCGACCGATAAACTGATGGATCAGCGCTTCATCAATCGCGACCCCCAGCTCGGCAGCGCCCGCCTTCCATGCCTTGATGCCCAAACGCTCGGTATCGACCAGCGTTCCGTCCATGTCAAAAATAACAGCCTTGATCATATCGATCCCCTCACCGGATTGCATTACTGCCACTCTACCGCACTTTACAAACTTGTATATAACGTATATAGCATATTGCACTTTCGTTACATAGGTAGAGGTCTTATGACAGGCAGCTCGGTAGGATTATAGTTTTCAACCGAGTACTCAATGGTAAGGATCGTTTCATGCTTTCAGACACTACTGCACCTGCAGAGGAGCTTCAGGACAAACTCGCGACGCTCGAGCAGTTGCTTTTGGCATACGGACGCGTCGCCATCGGCTTTTCCGGTGGCGTCGATAGCAGCTTTTTGGCCGCGGTCTGCGCCCGCATTATGCCTGCCAGCACGCTTCTCGTTCACCTCACCACGCCGCTCATCGGCACGCCCGAACAAACCTCGTTTGAGCGATCCGTTGACGGGCAAACCAATGAGGGGCCGCATTTTAAGCTCCCCGTGCTCAATCTTTCGGTCGATCAGCTGCAGCTCCCCCAAGTAGCCTGCAACGACGCCAATCGCTGCTACCACTGCAAGCACGCCGGCTTTACTGCCATCGTGAACCACGCCAAGTCTCTCGGCTTTTCCACCGTCATCGATGGCAGTAATGCAAGCGATCGCGGTGACTACCGCCCCGGCATGCGCGCGGCAGAAGAGCTCGGCGTACGCTCCCCTCTCATGGAGGTCGGCTTTACCAAGAACGAAGAGCGCGAGCTGTTGCGTGCATGGGGCTATCCCGTTTGGAGCCTGCCGGCGGGAGCCTGTCTTGCCACGCGCGTCCCCACGGGCGAGGAGCTTACGCGCGAGAAGGTCGATTTGATCCGCGCCTGCGAGGATTACCTGCACGATCTTGATCTGGCACAGGTACGCGCGCGCTTGGTCGGCGGCTGCATGCATATCGAAGCCGCTCCCGCAGATGTCACCAAGATTGCCGCCCTCGGCGGTACCGCCGTCGATGCCGAAGGCAAGACCCCGCTGCCCGCCGCCATCGAGTCCGCGCTGCGCGAGCTGGGCTGCGGCCACATCTCCCCCGAGGTCACCCCCTACATCCACGGCAACATGAATCAGTAACTTGCCAAAAAGGGACAGATTTATTTTGGCAGGTTTTATCTGGTGAAACGCCGGACAGCCCCATATACACAACCGCCGCAGCTCCATATGAGGCAAATGAATCAGCAGCGTCTATTCCAAATCTTGAGTATTTGTTCGGCGGGACGGCCTCTGCCGGCTCCTGCTAGACTGGTAGACTCCCAACCGTCCATCCAGGAGCCTCAATGTCGCGCAAGTCCGCCTACAAGCAAGTGCTTTCCATCGGCACCGCCGTGGTGCTGGGGTTTGCGCTGTTCACAGGATCGCTCGACGGAGCGCCCAAGCTGCTGTCGCCGCAAAGCGATGAGCAGGCGGTAGCTCTGGCCGAGAAACAAAACGAGAGTCCCAGCCGCACCGACGACGAGGCAGACCTGGTTGCCCGACTCGAATCGGGAACAGAGAGCTCCTCGGACTCTCAAAATAGCCAAGCCTCTGGCGATGGCTCCGATTCCGCCGCAACCGACACCGGTGACGACGGCTCAGCCGACAGTACCGCTACCCCCATCGACGAGGTCGAAAACCCCGATCTCGACCGCGCCCGCGGCGTATATCTCAGCAGCATTCCCGACTACGCCGGCAATCCCTACGTTGCCCTTCGCGCCGACAGCACACACCCGCTCGGCACGCCGTCATTCACGCTCGATGAATACGATCGCGCCACCGAAGAGGGCTGCTTTAAAAAGTTCTCCAAGCTCGACAGCTTGGGCCGTACTCGTAAGGCGCTCGCCTGCGTGGGCCCCGAATCGCTCGGTCAGGGTAAGCGCGGCGATATCTCGCGTATCCACCCCGCCGGATGGCACCAGCAACGCTATGACTTTGTTCCGGGCCAGAGCCTCTACAACCGCTGCCACCTTATCGCCTGGTCGCTCTGCGGCGAAAACGCCAACCGCAAGAATCTCCTCACCGGCACGCGTTATCTCAACGAGACGGGCATGCTACCGTTTGAGGAGCAGATTCTCAACTACATCCGCGAAACGGGCAACCATGTGCTCTATCGCGTCACGCCCATGTACAACGAAGAGGAACTTGTCTGCCGCGGCGTGCGCCTTGAGGCGCAATCGGTCGAGGACCACGGCAAGACCCTCTGCTTCCACGTATATTGCTATAACCTACAGCCGCATGTGCAGATCGACTACGCCACCGGCCGCAACCAGGCATCCGGAGACTAGTGCCGACCGCGCCGCCCGTAACCCAAAAAATGATCCGTTTTCCTCCGTCCCCCAGGGATCAAATAAGGCCGCCCCGGTTACCCAGGGCGGCCTTTTCGTCAGCACCTACATTGCAGGCAACGCCACACGCTACTTGGCGCGACCCTCCTCATAGCGCTCGACCAGCTTGGCCTGAACGTCATAAGGCACCTGCTCGTAGCCGGCGGGCTTCATGGTAAAGTCGCCCGTGCCGCGCGTGATAGAGCGCAGGCGCGTCGAGTAATCCGTCAGCTCGGCCAGCGGCGCCTGGGCAATGACCACGGTATCGCCGCGCTCATCGGTCTCCATGCCCGTCACGCGACCGCGCGAGGCCGAGATGTCGCCCATCACGGCGCCGGCATAGCTCTCGGGGATAGTCACCGTGATTTCCTCGATGGGCTCCAGCACCACCGGGTCGGCATCGGCGCACGCCTTGCGCAGGCCGATGCGGGCCGCCGCGCGGAACGCCATCTCGTTGGAGTCGACGCTGTGATACGAGCCGTCGTACACCGCGACGCGAATGCCCGTGAGCGGGTAGCCGGCAATGATGCCGTCCTTCATGGTCTCCTGGACGCCCTTGTCCACGGCGGGAATCAGCGAGCGCGGAATGCGGCCGCCTACGACCTCATCCACAAACTCGTAGCCGTCGCTCGTGCCGTCGGGCCCAATAAGCGGCTCCACGCGCAGCCAGCAGTCGCCGTACTGACCGGCACCACCGGTCTGCTTCTTGTGGCGGCCCTGGGCGCTCGCCGTGCGGCGGATGGTCTCGCGATACGGAATGCGGATCGGCACGCTCTTGGCCACGACCTTGGTACGGTCCTCCAAACGGTTGAGCAGCACCGAAACCTGCGCCTCACCCACGGCGGAGATAATGGTCTGGCCGGTCTCCTCGTCACGATCGATGCTCATGGTCGGATCGGCCTTGCAGGCCTTCTCGATAAACGTGTAGAGCTTCTCTTCGTCCCCGCGATTCTCGGCCTCGATGGCGATGCGGTACTGAGAGTTGGGGAACTTAAACGCCGCAGCCTCGACCTTACCGGTAATCGAGAGCGTATCGCCCGTCTCGGCAGCCAGCTTGGGCGCCACGATGATATCGCCGGCATAAGCGTGCCCGACCTCGGTCATGTCACGGCCGCACATAACATACAGGTGAGCCAGACGCTCGCCCTTGCGGGTACGCGCGTTGATCAGCTCAAGGCCCGGCTCAAGCGTACCCGTCAGCACCTTGATAAAGCTGATGCGGCCCTGCTGCGGATCGGCCAGGGTCTTAAACACAAATGCCACCGGACGGTCATCGTCACTCGAGATCTTAAGCGAATCGCCGTCGATGAGCGGCATCTCGCCGTAGTCCGTCGGCGCCGGGAAGTACGTGGCGATGTCGTCCATCAGCGAGTTGACGCCCTGCTCCTTAATGCAATCGCCCGCAAAGACCGGCACAAAGATGCGCTCGGCGATCGCCTTCGACAGCAGGCCCTCAAGTTCCTCCTGCGTCAGCGTCTCCTCGCCTTCCAAGTACTTCATCATCAGTTCGTCATCAGCCTCGGCCACCAGCTCGCACAGATGGTCATGGGCTTCCTCGGCCTGGGCACGATACTCCTCGGGAATCTCCGACTCAACGGCTTCAGTGCCGTTGCAATGGCGTGCCTTCATGCGCACCAGGTCGATGATGCCGTCGAAGTCCTCGCCCTCGCCCCAGGGAAGGGTCACGGCGCCCAGGCGCGTGCCAAAGCGCTCCTGCAGCAGGTTCATTGTGGTCGTAAAGCTGGCCTCGGAGCGCGACAGACGGTTCACGAACACCGCACGCGCCAGGCGCAGATCCTCCGCCGCATACCAAAGCTTGACGGTCGTAGGCTGCGGGCCGGCCTCGGCGTCGACCACAAATAGAGCCGTCTCGCAGACGCTCATCGCGGCAAAGGCGTCGCCGATAAAATCGGGATAGCACGGGGCATCGAGCACATTGATACGCGCGCCCTTCCAGTCGATCGGCGCAATGGTCGTCGAGATGGAAAATGCACGCTTGACCTCTTCAGGGTCATAGTCGAGCGTGGGCTTGGTGCCGTCGTGGCCGCCCAGGCGGGCGGTCTTGCCGGAAAGGTGGAGCATGGCCTCGGCGAGTGAAGTCTTGCCCACCCCGCCTTGGCCTACGAGCACCACGTTCCTTACATTGCCGGTCTTGGGAGCACCCATGATGACCTCCTTGCAGGGCCGCGCGCATTGCGCGACGCCAACGGGGAGAGTTCGCGGTCGGTGCCATCCCGGGAGCAGCATGGTCGGCAGCCGAGCCGACTCACTCTCCAAATGTCCTATGCCACCACCCTACCCTCACGGGCGACCGTCCATGCACACCTTTCGGCACACGTATGAATACAGGCGGCGAGAGGAAGGGGGAACACATGCGAGGCGATTATTAAACCCCATCGATACAAATAAAAGCCGCCGCAGGCCATAAGACCTGCGGCGGCTTTTTCTCAATATATAGCTGAGCCTAGCCCTCGATACGGCTCAAGAACTCACGGGTACGTTGCTCACGCGGGTGATCGATAACCTGCTCGGCAGGACCCTCCTCGACAATGCGACCGCCGTCCATAAAGACCACGCGGTCGGCAACATCGCGCGCAAATTGCATTGCGTGGGTCACGATCACCATCGTCATATTCTGCGCGGCAAGGTCTTTAATGACACGCAATACCTCGGCCGTCAGCTCGGGATCGAGCGCCGAGGTCGGCTCGTCAAAGAACAAGATCTCAGGGTCGAGCGCCAAGGCGCGGGCGATACTCACACGCTGTTGCTGACCCCCCGAAAGCTCACACGGCACCTTGTTCTCGTTGCCCGTCAGCCCCATTTGCGCAATCAGCTCGTGAGCGCGGGCTTCCGCCTGCTCGCGCGGACGCTTAAGCACGCGAATCGGCGCATCGGTGATGTTTTTCATCACGGTATAATGCGGGAACAGATTGTAGTTCTGGAACACCAGACCAAAACGCGAACGCGCTCGCTTGGGAACATCGCCTTTCGCATATATCGCACCCGATCCCGCATCCGTCGCAACCGCAAGGTCGCCAAACGAAAGCGAGCCGCCGTCGAGCGTCTCGAGCAGCGTGGCGCAGCGCAACAGCGTTGACTTACCGCCGCCCGAAGGCCCGATAATCGCCACGACCTCGCCACGCTTTACCTCGAGCGAGATATCCTTGAGCACCTCATTGCCGCCAAACGCCTTACGCGCGTTCGCTATATTCATTACCGTTCCGGACACGGGAACCTCCATGTGTTTAAAAAGTCAGCGAGCGTGTGACTGGCGAGACAATGTGCTCCGAAAGAGGAGCGCCGCGTACTTCTGTACGCAAGCGACGGCTTGAGGAGCAGATTGGCCGTCAGGCACGCGCGCAGCGTCGAGCAGTCCGCCGTTCGTTAGAACGGCGGAACGATCTAGTCATGGTAGTAATCCAATTTTTTTTCCGCGGCGCCCAGCAGCATCTCGACCACAAAGTTAAAGACCCAGTAGATCAGCGCCGCAATCGCAAACGGCACCATGCTCACTTGCGAGGCAACCAGCGCCTTGGCCGTCGAGAACATCTCCCCCACGCCGATGGCAAACGCCAGCGACGTGTCTTTGACCAGCGTGATGATCTCGTTGCCCATCGCCGGCAGAATACGCTTGGCGACCTGCGGCATCACGATATACAGAAACGTCTGCATGCGCGAATAGCCCAGCACCTCGGCTGCCTCGTATTGACCGCGCGGAATGGACTGAAGGCCCGAGCGATAGATCTCGGCAAAGTAACCGGCGTAGTTGATGATGAATGCCACAACGCACGCCGTCCACTTGGAATCGGGCGTGAGCGAAATGCCAAACACGTAGTACGGAGCAAAGTAGATGGCAAACATCTGCAGCATGAGCGGCGTACCGCGCATGACCGAAATGTAGATGCGCGCAATCCAGCGAATCGGCGCGATTTTGCTCATGCGCATAAACGCCACGGGGATTCCCAGCGGAATCGACCCGAGCAGCGTCAGCACAAACAGCTGCAAACTGACCAAGAATCCCTGGCCAAGCATTTGCATCATGACTTGAATAGACATTATTTCAAAACCCAGCTGTCGAAGGATAGACCGTAATCTGCGTACTTGTCGCACAGGTCCTTGACCGTGCCGTCCTCGTAGAGCGCCTTAAGCGACTCGGTCACGGCATCGGCCGACTTGGTGTCGCCCTTCTTAAACCCGACGGCGTAGTGCTCGCTGGACAGCGGCTCATCAAGCTGCGTATAGGCATCGGGCTTGGCGGCAAGCTGATACTGGGCAATCGAAAGGTCACAAGCCACGGCATCGACCGCGCCGCTCTCGAGCTGCATAAAGGCCGTGTTGTACTCGCCGATGGTATCGAGCGTGGCGAATGTCGCTGCCAGATCCTTCTGGTCACCCTCGAGCACATCCTGCGCAGCAGAATCGGTCTGGGTGATCACGGTCTTGCCGGCAAGATCGTCCCAGCTCTTGATGCCCGCATCCTTCTTGACCACCAGCACCTGTTCGTTGAGCATATACGGCTCGGAGAACGTGTAGTCGTCCTCGCGACCCTCCATGGTAAAGCCGTTCCAGATGCAGTTGATGGCGCCCGAGTTGAGCAGCGTATCCTTGGCATCCCAGTCGATGGCCTCGTATTTGACCTCCCAGCCCTGCTTGTCGGCAACAGCCTTGGCCAGATCGAGATCAAAACCGGTGTACTCGCCATCGTCGCCCACAAAGCCATACGGAGGGTAGGACTTGTCAAAGCCCACCACGAGCTTCTTGGACTCCGCAGCGCCCTTCACATCCTTGGCCGCGGCAGAGCCAGCAGTGGAGCCCTTGCCGGCACCACCACCGCAGCCGACAAGACCAAGGCCAAGCACCGTGGCGAGTGAGCCGGCTAGACCAACGAACTGACGACGAGACATATCGGTATTCATGGTATTCCCCCTTGGTGGCACTTTAGTTAAGTAAAGTGAATCATGTAACGTTCAGAATCATACACTTTAGCGTGATAGAGCACAAGGCGAGTTTGCCCGCCGCGTGAGGGGTGTGGGGGTTAAGTTTCCTGCTCTACAGTCCTGCTCACGACGGAGGCCACATTAAGTGGCCTCCTGTTCGTGCGGAACTCGCGATAAACTTAACCCCCACACCCCTCACGCGGCGGGCAACCGTCGTTGGGCTTATCACTGACACGAATAAACCGCTTGTATATCGTCTGCTGGCTTGGCACGGTACAATACTTGCAGCTTTAATTCATGAATTAGTGGAGTTATTGATGGCAGAATCTCGTGCGGAGCGTAAGGCTCGTCGTGCTTTGATCGAGGCGGCTGAGGGGTTGGAAGAGAAAAAATCTTCTAAGAAATCCAAGTCGCCTCAGGACGCGAAGGGTAAGTCGGCCAAGGGCAAGGCTAAGGCCAAGCGTCCCAGCTCTCGTCGGAGCGGGGACAAGGCATCTCAGACTCGCTCCAAGCGCTCGCATAAAGATCCGGTTTCGTCTGCGCGTAAGGCTGCGGACCCCAAGTCTCCCTGTTCGATCATGAAAGCTTGCGGTGGGTGCACGGCGCTCAATCGTCCTTATAAAAAGCAGTTGGCAGCTAAGCAGGCTGTTATGGAGGAGCTTTTTGCTGCTCTATGCGAGCGCGAGGGTATTAGCGTCGACCCCATTCGCGGTATGGGCGTCACCCTGGGCGACCCGGGCAAATATCCTGCTCCGCGTGGTTTTCGTCATAAGGCTGCCACCCCCTTTGCTCCCGGCAAGGAGGGCACTGTCCGCTGCGGCTTTTTTGAGCGCGGCACGCACAGAATCGTTGCTGTTCCCGAATGCCCTGTTGAGGCACCGGGCGCCCGACAGATTCTTAACGGCATCGCGCGTGAAGCTGAGCGCCTGCGCATTCCTGCCTTTAACGAGGATAAGCATCTGGGTTTGCTTCGCTATGCCGTCGTTCGCTGCGGCTGGCGCACCGACCAGATTATGGTCACCCTCGTGACCGCCCAGCGCGACCTGCCGCATGCACAGGAATTCTTTGATGCCGTCGCTGCACTCGATCCGCGCATCGTCACCGTCGCTCAAAACATCAACGGACGTCCCGGCAACGCCATCCTCGGCGAGGAAACCCGCATTGTATATGGCGCCGAGTGCATGCGCGACCAGCTGCTCGGTTGCGAATTCGATATCTCCCCTACCGCGTTCTACCAGACCAACCCGCAGCAGACCGAGCTGCTCTACCAGCTCGCTATCGACGGCATGGATCTGCACCAGGGCGATGTGCTTATGGATGCTTACTGCGGCAGCGGCACCATCGGTCTTTGCGCAGCTAAAGATGCCCAGAACAAGGGGATCGGCATCATACTGCTCGGCGTGGAGCGCAACCCGGCGGGCATTGCCGACGCACGCCGCAATGCCGAGCTCAACGGTCTTACCCGCAGCGCCTGGTTTATGGCCGACGATGCCACCGATTACATCCTGGATGCCGCCGACAACAACGAGAGGGTCGATGTCCTTTCCATCGATCCGCCGCGCGCCGGCTCTACCCCCGAGTTCCTCGAAGCTGCCTGCGCGCTTAAGCCGCGCCGCATCACCTATATCAGCTGCAACCCTGTGACCCAAGAGCGCGACCTGCACCAGCTCCTCGACGGAGGCTATCGCCTGCTCAAGATCACGCCCGTCGACATGTTCCCCCATACCGACCATACCGAAACCGTAGCGGTCCTCGAACGCCGCTAATTCTCTGGCACAAGAAGGGGGCGGCTCGCCCGGGCCGCCCCCTTCACTTGGTTTATAAACTCCGCTACATCCCCTTGCGCAGGTCGCACACGCCGGCTGCCGCCATCTCGCGCAACAGCGTCTCGCGGTCGCGCGTCACGATCAAATCCAGCGGGAAGTGAATCTCGTCGAGCAACTTGCGGGCGTGATCGAGCTTGCCAATGGCCATACCAATGTGGGCATCGGTCGACACACCAATACCCACGCCCAGCTCGGCGCAGCGCTCGGCGATCTTGCGGCATACGGCCCAATGCTCAGTGTCGACACCGTGTTCAAGACTATGGTTGTTGATCTCGATGATCTTGTGCTTGGCCTTAGCCGCCAGCAGCACCTCGTCGATATCGAACGGCACGCCCGAGCGCCCCGCGTGGCCCAGCATGAACACCTTGGGGTGCTCCAGGGCATTGATATACATCTCGGTCGTCTGGGCCAGCGTCGCGCCTTCAGCAATCTGCGGATTATGCACGCTCGCAACCAAATAATCCAAATTGCGCGTCACCAAATCGAACAGTGAATGCTGACGGCTGTATGAATCGCCGGCGATATCGAGCGTGACAAGAGTGTCCTCGCCAAACAGGCTTCCGTCCAGCGAAACGATATCGGCCTCGGCACCACGCAGCACCAGCACGCCACTCCATATGCGCGGCCAGATATCCTGGTTGATAAAGAACTGGTAACTGCGCAGGTCATTGGGGCAAGCCGTAACCATAGAGCTCAGATGGTCGGCGGATCCGAGCACCTGCAGGCCACGCTCTGCCGCCCAGTACACATTCTCCTCAATGGTCGAATATGCATGTGCGGAGAACATCGTATGGGTATGAATGTCACAAGAAAGCAGGTAGGGCATCGGGTCTCCTTATCTGGCACGGCCGTCGCTTATATTCATTGTACGCATAGCCTTCGATGGTCGTAAAACCACTCCATCCCAAAGACACAATGTCCATGACAACGGGGTCCGGCTTAACACCAAACCCCGTTTCACGTAAAACATTGCAGGCAGAGCGCTCTACTTTTAACGATACTCGTCCGCCAACTGTTTCCAAGCGGGTAGCGAATTGATGATCGTTTCGTAACTCACGCAATAGCCCAGACGGAACCAGCCCGGCATGCCAAAGCTGTCCGAGGGTACTGCGAGCAGTTCGTACTTCTTCGCGCGCTCGCAGAAGGCGTTCGCATCGGGCTCCAGCGCTTTCACCCATAGGTAAAAAGCACCATCCGGCTCAACATAGGTGTAGCCGTACTCCGTCAGTGCGTCGGTAAGCGCGGTGCGGTTGCGCGCATAGGCCGCAACATCGCTCGGCTCATCAATGCAGTCGATGATCACACGCTGGAAGAGGGCCGGTGCGCACACGAAGCCCAGCGTGCGGGCGGCACCGGCAACGGCCGGCATAAGGCGAGCAGCCTGCGGATTGGTATTGGGGACCAAGATCCAACCCACGCGCTCACCAGGCAGCGATAGCGACTTAGAATACGAGTAGCACACCACGGTGTTCTCGTAGATCGAGGGCACCCAAGGCACCTCGGCACCGTACACGATCTCGCGGTACGGCTCATCCGAGATGAGCATAATCGGATTCTCGGGGTCGCGTTTGGCGTTGGCCTCGCGCAGAACATTGGCCAGTCGCGTCAGCGTGTCGCGCGTGTACACGGCACCCGTGGGGTTATTCGGCGAATCGATAATGACAGCCGCCGTCTTATCGCTGATTGCCTTGAGCACGTTGTCCACGCTCAGCTGGAACGTGTCTTCATCGGCGAATGCCTCAACACACGTGCAGCCGGCCTTCTCAATCCACACGCGATACTCCGGAAAGTACGGGGCGATAACAATAACCTCGTCGCCCGGGTTCGTAACGGCGTTGAGCGTGCAGGTGAGCGATGCCGCGGCGCCAACCGTCATAAAGACGTCCTTGCCCTCATAGCTCGTGCCAAAGCGGCGGTTGAGCGATTCGGCGACGGCTGCTCGACATTGCGGCAGGCCCGGTGCGGGGGTGTAGCCGTGCAGCTGGTCACTCGGCAGCTCTAAGGCCTTCTTAATGGACTCCGCCACGGCAGCGGGCGCCGGAACACTCGGGTTGCCCAACGAAAAATCGAATACGTTCTCCGCACCGATCTGCGCCTTGCGCTCAAGACCATAGCTAAAGATCTCGCGGATGATGGAGCTTTCCGCACCACGAGCATACATAGTTTCGTTGATCATCTGTTCCCCTTTCGCATAGGCGCTATTGTACGCTTTAGCCGAGCAAAGTGCCGCAGCAATGTGGCCCAAAATTTATCGGCTTCACCAGTAAGCGCCGGGCAGCCTCCATATCGCTCAATAGAAAAAGCCTCCGCAGGTTTCCCCGCGGAGGCTTTTGTTACAAGGGCTATTTGTCGTCGTCGGTGTCGGCACCGGCATTGACGGCACAGTCATCGCCGGCATCATCGGATGCGGCTTCGGCATCCTCCTGCATGGCCGCCTGCGCAAATGCCGCGGCATCAGCCGCCAGCTCTTCCTCGCTCATGCGAGGCGCGCGTTTCTTGGTCGGCATGCCGGCCGCCTTGGCATTGCGCTCCTCCTTGGCCGCCAGGATATCGCCCTCGCGCTCAAGGTAGGCATCCCACTCGTTGTCGAGCAGGGCGTTCACGGCGTCGCCCTCGACGGTCTCGCGCTCAAGCAGCACCTTCGCCATCAGATCGAGCTGATCGCGACGGGCATCCAGAATCTCGACCGCACGGCGATGTGCCTCGCGCATGATACGCTGAACCTCGATATCGATGCGGCGCGCCGTCTCCTCGGAGTAATCCTGGTGATCGGCGTAATCGCGACCAAGGAACACCTGATGCTGCGCCTCGCCAAACACTTGCGTGCCCAGCTCCTCGCTCATGCCCAGACGCGTAACCATCTCGCGCGCCATCTTGGTCGCACGCTCCAGGTCGTTGCTCGCGCCCGACGTGATGTCGTCACACATGAGCTCCTCGGCAACGCGGCCACCCAAGAACACGGCAAGCTCGTCAAGCATCTCGTTCTTAGTCTTGAGGAAGTGATCCTCCTGCGGAAGCTGCAGCGTGTAGCCCAGAGCCTGACCGCGGCTGACAATCGAAATCTTGTGGACCGGATCGGAGTGCTCCAAGATGTGACCCACCAGGGCATGGCCGCTCTCATGGTAGGCAATCGTGGTGCGCTCGGCTTCGGTCATCACACGACCCTTGCGTTGCGGTCCGGCAATCACGCGCTCCATCGACTCCTCGACCTCGTCCATCGAGATGACAGAACGATGACGGCGAGCGGCCAGCAGCGCAGACTCGTTGAGCAGGTTTGCCAGATCGGCACCGGTAAAGCCAACGGTCATCTGGGCGAGTTTCTCAAACTTAACGTCCTCGTCCATCGGCTTATTCTCGGCATGCACGCGCAAGATCTGCTCGCGGCCCTTTACGTCCGGACGGTCGACCGTGACCTGGCGGTCAAAACGACCGGGGCGCAGCAATGCCGGATCCAGAATATCGGGGCGGTTGGTTGCGGCGATCAGGATGACCGACTCGCTTTCTTCAAAACCGTCCATCTCGACCAGCAGCTGGTTGAGCGTCTGCTCGCGCTCGTCGTGGCCGCCGCCCAGACCGGCTCCGCGCTGACGTCCCACGGCATCGATCTCGTCAATAAAGATAATCGACGGAGCCTGAGACTTGGCCTCCTTAAAGAGGTCGCGCACGCGGCTGGCGCCGACGCCCACGAACATCTCGACAAAGTCAGAGCCCGAGATGCTAAAGAACGGCACGCCCGCCTCGCCGGCAACGGCCTTGGCCAACAGCGTCTTACCGGTACCCGGAGGGCCAACCAGCAAAACGCCGCGCGGAATCTTGGCGCCCAGCTTGCGATAGCGGTCCGGATCGCTCAGGAAGTCGCGAATCTCCTCGAGCTCCTCGACGGCCTCGTCCACGCCGGCAACGTCCTCGAACTTGACCTTGGGACGTGTGGCCTCGTTGGTCTTGGCATTGGTCTTGCCAAACTGCATGTTCCTATTATTGGCGCCCATCATCTGGCGCATAAAGTAGAACATGATGGCGATCAGAGCAATCGTCGGCAGCACGCTCATCGCCAAGTCGCCCCAAAAATCGGGGTCGTTGGTGTTGACGATATACTTGGTGTCGGGGTGCTCCGCCATGAGCTCGGCAAGCGAATCGGAGCCGACATAGGTCGAGGAAAAGCTCTTGAGCTCGCTCGTGTCGCCCTTGTCCTTTTTCGTCTTCCAGTAATGACCCGCCACGCTTCCGTCTTGAACCGTATAGGTCAAATCTTCGACGCGATCCTGCTTAATGGCGTTGACCATCTCGCTCGTCGCGAGCTTAACGGTATTGCTGGAGTTGGCAAAACCGGAGCCCATATTAAAGAAGGCATAGCCCAGAAGCGCGCAAGCCAAAAGAAAATACAGCCAGCCCGTACGCGTGGGCTTCTTGCCTCCGGGCATCCCCGGGATCTTTGGGTCCCGGGGAGTCTGAGAATTATTATCGTTACGGTCGTCGGGCATCTTACGAATAAACCTCCGCTTTCAAAATGCCCAGATACGGAAGGTTGCGATAGCGCTCGGCGTAATCGAGGCCGTAGCCCACCACAAAGGCATCGGGGCAATGGGTTCCAACATACTTGGGCGTGATGGCCGAGGTACGGTCCTCAACGTCCTTCCACAGGAAGGCAGCGACCTCCAGCGAGGCAGGCTTGCGGCTCTCGAGGTTCTTCATCAGGTACTTGAGGGTCAGGCCCGAGTCCAGAATGTCCTCGACGATCAGCACGTCGCGACCACGGATGTCGATATCCAGGTCCTTAATGATACGCACGATGCCCGAAGACTTCACACCGTCGCCATAGCTCGAAACAGCCATGAAATCGATGTTGGTCGGCAGCTCAATCTTGCGCATCAGGTCGCCCATAAAGACAACGGCGCCGCGCAGAACCGCGATCAGCACCAGATCCTTACCAGCGTAGTCGCGCGTAATCTCCTCGCCCAGGCGAGAAACGATACCGTCGATATCCTCCTGCGTAAACAGAACCTTCTCGATATCCGGATGTTGAGAAGCCATGACAACCCTTTCTTGTGCTTAATCGCCCACACACCGCCGTATGGACGCGAACTACACATTCTAGCAGCGCACGGGGTATATTTTCCAGCCCGCGCATCATCAGCGCGGGAATACCGTCAACGCCGCACAGAAAAGCTGGTGCGAGGGGCTAATCCGCATCAACCACGCGAAGCAGATAGGCCACACGCGTCGCCGCCGTGCATTTAAAGCGTTCGTCCGCGCGAACTCCGACGACCCACACCACGGCACCCCCCGGCGCCGTCCTCACCATGGGCACGCCGGCGCGCTCGGATACGGGAATGCGAGCCTCGCCTAGCAAGTCGGATACCTTCTTGCTTCGGCCACTCATCCCTAACGGGCACATCACGTCTCCCGGTGCGGGGCCGTCTACCCACAGGCGCGCCAATCGCGCCTCTGCAGGGATCTCGCCACGTGAGCCCGCCAGAATCCGCTCACTATCGCTGTCAGCAAAACCTAGGGCAGCCGCGTCTACCAAAGCCGTCACTTCCCCGGCAGCCGCAAGCTCACGGGCGCGGCGCACGATATCGCATCCCGGCTCAACGGCCATCGGCTCTGCGACCAGCATACGTCCCCCGCCCAACGGCAAACGGCCGGGTATGGTAACCCAGTCCGCAACCAGGCCCTCACGAGCCTCCGGTGCCTTAAACGCCAGCATGCCAAACTCGACGCGCGCGTCAATTCCCGCCGGAAGCGTGACCGAGCCTGCGCCCTCGGCAACGCAGGAAAGGACTCGCTCCACATGTCGCATCTCTGGACGAGCGTCCGGATCGATGCGTTTGATCGCCAGTCGCACGATGCGCCGCGCGATTACCACCTCGGCCGCAGCAAGGCGTCTGGCATCGAGCACCAGCGCGCCCGCCGCCTCTTTGCGCAAACAGCTTCGGAACGCCTGTGCCGACAGCTGGGATAGAAACGCATCTTCGTCACCAAGGATCTCACAGGCGGCGCCAATCGTCTTGCACACGCTCGCATTACGCTGTGCCACCACTGGCATTACCCGATGGCGCACGTAGTTTCGTAGATACGAGACGTCCTCGTTGCTCTCGTCTTCACGCCACGGCTGACCATGTACCTGTAGATAGCCCACTAGCTCGCCATGAGTTAGGTCGAGCAAGGGACGCACCACGATATTCCTTCGGCGGGGAATGCTCGAAAGCCCAGCTGGACCCGACCCCTTAATGGCGTTCATCAAAAATGTTTCCGCGCGATCCGAAGATGTGTGGGCAGTGCAGATGCGCGCCGCCGTTCTCGGCGCCCCCGTCTTGGCACATAGTTCGCGAACATACCTTCGCGCCGCTGCATAACGCACCTCGCGCGCAGCCGCCTCGATATTGCCCGACTCCCCATCAAAATAAGCGTGCTCAACGCACAGCGGCAAACCATATTGTGCGCAGAGCTCGCACACAAAGGCCTCGTCTCCGTCGGACGCCTCGCCTCGCAGATGATGGTTTACATGAAGAACATGTAGGCGCTCGCGAGCAATGGGGGCAACGCCGCGTCCATCTTGGATATCCAGCTTTGATGTGCACGCCATAAGAAGCAGTGCCGTCGAGTCCGCACCGCCTGATACCATGAGCACCACAGGAGCAGCCTGCTGCCTCATCCGGGTCTCATCAACCGTCCCAGGCGCGGCATGGTGTCCGTAATGCTGTGATACCGTTGGCATTCGCTTCCTCCTCTATTCGTCCGCACCCATTGTATCCTTTGGAATCTTATGTCTCGTCTGCACCTTCATATCCTCGGCAGCGGCTCAAAAGGCAACTGCGCACTCATCGAGGGCCCGCAGGGGCTCATTATGGTCGATGACGGACTGTCTCGTCGCGAAACGCTCAAACGCATGGCGGAGCTCGGCCTTACGGCAGACGACGTGTCCGCCCTTGTTGTCACCCATGAGCACAGCGACCACATCAAGGGGCTTGAGGTATGGTGCAAGCATTGGAATGGCCCGGTCTTTTCCAGCAGAGGCACACTCGCATCAAAAGAAAGCCTCGCACATCTGCCTGTTGAGGAATTCGATCCAGGCGACACCCTCTCAATTGCCGGAGTCCACATTCAGACGTATTCGACATCCCACGACGTCATCAATCCCGTCGGCTACCGGTTTGACGCTCAGGATGATTCGATTGGCTTTGCCACCGACACCGGCGAGTTGTCAAAGCATGCCATCGATACGCTCAAGGACTGTCGCATTCTCGCGCTCGAAAGCAACCACGATGTAGCCATGCTGCGTCAAGGAGACTATCCCCGCTTTCTTCAGGAACGCATCCTGTCTGCAAAAGGACATCTCTCCAACGATCAGGCCGCCGATGCCGCACGCGCGCTGGTAACCGATCGCACCGAGCAACTTATCGCGATGCACATTAGCCAAGACAACAATCGCCCAAGTCTGGCCGTCAAAAGTTACGCAAACTCACTTGGGGCAACACTCGACAACGAGCTTGGCAGCACCGCCACCCGCGTTGAGGGGCTGCGTAAACTCACGATACGTCCCGCCGGGCAATATCAGCCCATGACCATACAGTAAACAGCAAAGGGGGCCGGGAATCACTTCCCAGCCCCCTTAACGTAGGCACCGATTTTAAAAGCCGATAGCCTTAGTCGATGGAAATCTTCGTAACGTTCTTCTTCTCGACAATCTTAGGAACCGTAACGGTAAGGATGCCGTCAGCGTACTTTGCAGAAAGGCCCTCGCTCGAAGCATCCTTCAGGTACACACCGCGCGTCGCGCTGTACGAGCTGAACTCCTTCTGCAGGAAGTTCTTACCCTCGTTCTCCTCGTCTTCCTCGACATTCACGCTAATGGACAGACGACCCTCGTTAAGCTCGACATCGATATCGTCCTTGGCGACGCCGGTCAGATAAGCCTTGACCTCATAGCCATCGCCCTTATCCTCAACGTCAACGGGGAACGCCTTAGAGGCAATCGAGCTGTTCGCTAGGTCGCTCATATCATCAAAGAGATCAAACAACGAGCTAGCAGAGGGACGAACACCAAAAACCGAACGATAAGGAACCATGCTTGCCATGACTACCACTCCTTTAAGGGACTGCCGAGCCATCTTCTAGGTGGCAGGGACTTCTTTTGACGCTCTAATATATGCCCATCCATTTCTTATATATACATTTTGATATAAAGTTTTTTAAGTCTCTTTCTATAAGCATATCTAAGTCTGTTCGACTAAGGTTTTAACGAGGCTAAGGTTCTTTGAACCGTGCCTTAAATACCATATACGCGGCCTGTCAAAACGAAGCGGAGGGCTTACAATGAGCGCATACACGTTGTTAATGACAACCTAAGGGCATCATGGACGATCAGACCTCCGACAACTCGTTTGAGTCGCTGCAGAACGATAGTTCTGCCTATTCACAGCCCGTACGCTACCATCGTCCCCATATTTCCCAAGAGCCCATTAACGATGCAGAGCCTGAGTATGTAACTCGCAATCGATATCAAACCCTTGAAGAATCTCAATTAGCTCGCAGACACATGGGTGTCGCCTCGAGCGATCCGGTGTATCTAAAAGATGCCCCCTTATCCAAAAACAGCGCAAGCAGCCAGGAGCAGACACAAACACCCACAAAGCTACATCGTAGAGGGCCCCGTCCCAAGCAAACTCTAACGCATTCCGCCCGCTATCTCGAGATGCCTAAGCAGGGGAAATCGATATTTACATCGTCAAACAGACGGCGTAAACAGCACCGTCTCCAATTCGTACTCTTGATCATTGCCATCGTAGCAATTGCGCTGGTCATTCATTTTGTTTTCTTCAAATAGAGGAGGCTCTTAAGCCATAGAGGCGTTTAGCTCATATCGACCAAACGCAAAAAGGGGGAGGCCGCGAGGCCTCCCCCTTCTCAATCCGTTGCGGCGGCTCGGTGCCGTCCACCGGTCAGCGGCGCCCTGGCCTCCCACGGGCTGACCCCGCAGTACTCTCGGCGCGATGGGGCTTAGCTTCCGGGTTCGGAACGGGACCGGGCGTGCCCCCCATGCTCTGGCCGCTGACCGGTGGGCGGCGCCCACCGTATCTTCGGTGTCCGGGTGTCCCTCTCACGTGCCCTGGGGGCCGCATGGCGCATAGGAAAGATGACTCGGGGGCATCCTCGTGCCCGGACCGCGCATGGGCGCATGTCCCGCGGGCCGCGAGGTGCGGTTCCGGAAGAGCTCGGGCGATTAGTGCGGCTCGGCTGAGGACGTCGCCGCCCTTGCACCTGCCGTCTATCGACCAGGTAGTCTACCTGGGCCCTTACCGGAAGGAGAACTAATCCCTGGAACGGCTTCCCGCTTAGATGCCTTCAGCGGTTATCCGCGCCGCACGCGGCTACCCGGCCGTGCCGTTGGTCGACAACCGGTTCACCGGAGGTGCGTCCACCCCGGTCCTCTCGTACTGGGGGCAGCCTCCATCGATTCTCCTGCGCCCACGGAGGATAGGGACCGAACTGTCTCACGACGTTCTGAACCCAGCTCGCGTACCGCTTTAAACGGCGAACAGCCGTACCCTTGGGACCTGCTCCAGCCCCAGGATGCGATGAGCCGACATCGAGGTGCCAAACCTTGCCGTCGATGTGGACTCTTGGGCAAGATCAGCCTGTTATCCCCGGAGTACCTTTTATCCGTTGAGCGACGGCCCACCCACTCGGGGCCGCCGGATCACTAGAGCCTGCTTTCGCACCTGCTCGGCTTGTGGGCCTCGCAGTCAAGCCCGCTTGTACTCTTGCATTCAAAAGGACGGTTGCCGACCGTCCCGAGCGGACCTTCGCGCGCCTCCGTTACCCTTTAGGAGGCGACCGCCCCAGTCAAACTGCCCGCCTGGCACGGTCCCCGAGCCGGTTGACGGCCTCGGGTTAGGACGCCGGTCGCGCGAGGGCAGTATTCCAAGGGCGGCTCCCCGGGGGCTGGCGCCTCCGGATCGATGCCTCCTGCCTATCCTCTACACGCGGGACCAGCGGCCAATGCCAAGCTGCAGTGAAGGTTCACGGGGTCTTTCCGTCCTTCCGCGGGTAAGTCGCATCTTCACGACCAGTGCAATTTCACCGGGTCCATGGTCGAGACAGCGCCCAAGTCGTTGCGCCTTTCGTGCAGGTCGGAACTTACCCGACAAGGAATTTCGCTACCTTAGGACCGTTATAGTTACGGCCGCCGTTTACCGGGGCTTGGCTTCGGGGCCTCGCCTTGCGGCTAACCCCTCCGCGTGACCTTCCGGCACCGGGCAGGCGTCAGACCCTATACGTCGCCTTGCGGCTTCTGCAGAGTCCTGTGTTTTTGGTAAACAGTCGCTTGGGCCTCTCCACTGCGGCCCGCCTCCGCTCCCGGAGCAAGTCCGTTCACGTACGCGCGGGCACCCCTTCTCCCGAAGTTACGGGGCCATTGTGCCGAGTTCCTTGACCATGGTTGACCCGATCGCCTCGGTATGTTCTACCCACCCACCTGTGTCGGTTTGCGGTACGGGCGCGCACGCGCCTGCCTAGGGGTTTTTCTAGGGACCTCGGGCTCACTCGCTTCGCTCAATCGCTTCGTCCGGAGCCTCGCCCTCGTGCGGACCGGATTTCCCTGGTCCGCGGGCCGCGCTCCATCACGGGGACGTCCAGAACCCCGCCGAGCCACCCCCATCCGTCGCCCCGTCGGTCGTAGCGCCGCGTGCGCGGTGCAGGAATGTCTGCCTGCTGCGCGTCGGCTACGCCTCCCGGCCTCGCCTTAGCCCCCGACTGACCCTGGGAGGATTAGCCTTGCCCAGGAAACCTCGGGTTCACGGCGGACGAGTTACTCTCTCGTCTCTCGCTACTCATGCCAGCATTCTCACTCCCATGCGCTCCACCGTCGGTCGCCCTCCGGCTTCGCCGCCCATGGGAAGCTCCCCTACCGATTCTAATGAATTAAAATCCCGCCGCTTCGGTGTCCAGCTTAGCCCCGTGTATTGTCGGCGCATGTCCACTCGACCAGTGAGCTGTTACGCACTCTTTGAATGTATGGCTGCTTCTAAGCCAACATCCTGGTTGTCTGGGCGGACGCACATCCTTTGCCACTCGGCTGGAACTTGGGGACCTTAGCGGGCGGTCCGGGCTGTTTCCCTCTCGAGCACACAGCTTAGCCCACATGCTCTGACTGCCGCGCTCTGGGCCGCCGGCATTCGGAGTTCGGTTGGATTCGGTAGGCGGCGAAGCCCCCTCGTCCATCCGGTGCTCTACCTCCGGCGGTGAACGCGCGACGCTAGCCCTAAAGCTATTTCGGGGAGAACGAGATATCTCCGGGTTTGATTGGCCTTTCACCCCTATCCGCAGGTCATCGCCGCCGTTTTCAACCGACGTGCGTTCGGCCCTCCACGGGGTCTTACCCCCGCTTCAGCCTGCCCACGGATAGCTCACCCGGCTTCGCGTCCGCGGCGCGGGACTCAAGTCGCCCTGTTAAGGCTCGCTTTCGCTCCGGCTCCCTTTCGGTTAACCTCGCCCCGCGCCAGCGACTCGCTGGCTCATTCTACAAAAGGCACGCCGTCACACCATATAGGTGCTCCGACTGCTCGTGGGCGCACGGTTTCAGGTACTGTTTCACTCCCCTCCCGGGGTGCTTTTCACCTTTCCCTCACGGTACTGGTGCGCTATCGGTCACAGGGTAGTACTCAGGCTTGGATGGTGGTCCACCCAGGTTCGGACCGGGTTTCACGTGCCCGGCCCTACTCAGGGACCGCGTCGCGCCGTCCGGTCTGGGTTCGCGTACGGGGCTGTCACCCGCTGCGGCCGGCCCTCCCATGCCGTTCCGCTCCCCAGCCGGACCTGCGCCCGGGGGCGGCAGCCCCCGGATGCGCGGCCCTGCAACCCCGTCGGCGGAACCCCTGCCGGGTATGCCCGCTCGACGGTTTGGCCATCGGTCCCCTTTCGCTCGCCGCTACTCGGGGAGTCTCGAGATTGATTTCCTCTCCTCCGGGTACTTAGATGTTTCAGTTCCCCGGGTTGTCCTCCCCCCGCCTATGCGTTCAGCGGGGGGATATCCACACTGCTGTGGATGGGTTCGCCCATTCGGAGACCCCCGGGTCGAAGGATGTGTGCTCCTCGCCGGGGATTATCGCAGCTTGCCGCGTCCTTCATCGGCTCCCTGTGCCAAGGCATCCGCCGTGCGCCCGTGGTATCTTGCGGGACCGCATCGGGCCCGCGGGATATCCACGTGTCGCTAACTAATCTAATTAATCGATATCATGAATAGCGCTCGTATGTCGCAATTCGGGTATCTCATACCGCGGCACAGTGTATGTACTGTGCTCGCGATCAGATGCTCCTCACTCATTATTAAGTGAATTCTTCTTGTTTGGATCGGATGAATGATTGCTATCATTCTGTCTTTAAATCGCAGAAAAGAATCGAGTCTGGAAGAATTGGATCTTCCATCTCTCTCCTATCGCTATGCGGCTCTCAAGGTACGCGGGTGCGACCCCGGGGACCGGGTGCTGCGGGGACGTACCGGGAAGACATCTGCCGGACGGGCTCCTGCCCTCTATTCGAGTTAAGCTGATCTCTCTAGAAGATTTATCTCCCTAGAAAGGAGGTGATCCAGCCGCACCTTCCGGTACGGCTACCTTGTTACGACTTCACCCCCCTCACCCTCCACACCTTCGGCGCCTCCCCCCTCTCGGTTGGGCCGGCGACTTCGGGTGCAGACGACTCGGGTGGTGTGACGGGCGGTGTGTACAAGGCCCGGGAACGCATTCACCGCGGCATGCTGATCCGCGATTACTAGCAACTCCGACTTCATGGGGGCGGGTTGCAGCCCCCAATCCGAACTGGGGCCGGCTTTCCGGGATCCGCTCCCCCTCGCGGGGTGGCATCCCTCTGTACCGGCCATTGTAGCACGTGTGCAGCCCAGGGCATAAGGGGCATGATGACTTGACGTCGTCCCCGCCCTCCTCCGCCTTGACGGCGGCGGTCCCGCGTGGGTTCCCGGCATCACCCGATGGCAACACGCGGCGGGGGTTGCGCTCGTTGCGGGACTTAACCCAACATCTCACGACACGAGCTGACGAC
>URCO01000011.1:0-57803 GCA_900546375.1 uncultured Collinsella sp. | reverse complement strand
TTCCCGATGTCCAAGAAATGGGAGGCAGTTCACAGGCACCTTTGTGGTGGTTTTTTATTGCTCAAGTATTTTGGGGTCGAACTCGCTAGCCGGAATCACACGGTACCCGTGACGCAGCAACAGATCGACGAAAACGCCGTTGCCCGCGGTGAGCGTACCGCTAAAGGTGCCGTCGTAGATGCGACCCGCGCCGCACGAGGGGCTGCGGTCCTGCAAGATGCACGCAGCAATCTCGGAAGGGCCGCCCGCCTGCTCGCACATGTCGAGCGCACGTTGAGCGCCCAGGCGGAATTCCCGGTCAACGGACACGCCCTCGCAGGTACGGACCTCGCCGTTCACGATCTCGGACGGCTTGCGCGGCGTCGGAAGACCGCCAAAAACCTCGGGGCACACCAACAGGACCTCGGTTCCCGTGCGCTCGCAAGCCTCGACCAGCTCGCGAAGGTAGTTGTCGAGCCCGTTATACTTGCAGCTCTCGCCCATCAAACAGGCACTCACCACGATCTTCATACATATCCCTCCCAAGCAAAACGCCCCATTTGAGATAGGCACTCAAATGGGGCGTCGATATTTACTGACCCGAATGCAACGCTACTGCTGCTTAGGCATCAGCGGATTCTCGCGCGTGAGGAGATTCATAAACTCCTCGCCCGTGATCGTCTCCTTCTTGTACAGATAACGAGCCAGCTCATGGAGCTTAAACTTGTTCTCCTTCAGGATCTGCAGGGCGCGATCATGCGCGTCCTCGATCAGCTTGGCGACAATCGCGTCCACGCGCTCGGCCGTGCCGGGGGCGCAGGTGAGCGACGTATCCTGGTTGAGGTACGCGTTCTGCACGGTACCGAGCGCCATCATGCCAAACTCGTCGGACATACCAAAACGCGTCACCATGTTGCGGGCGAGCTTGGTGGCCTGCTCGATATCGTTGGCAGCACCAGTCGTCATCTCGCCAAAGATGAGCTCCTCGGCGGCACGTCCACCACAGTAGACGGCGAGCTTGTCCAGCACCTCCTGGCGCGTGGTCAGGAAGCGCTCGTCCTCCTCGACCTGCATGGTGTAGCCAAGAGCGCCACTCGTGCGTGGCACAATGGTGATCTTGGTGACCGGCGCAGAGCCCTTCTGGCGAGCGGCAACGATAGCATGGCCGATCTCGTGGTAGGACACCACCTGCTTCTCATGGTCGGACAGCACCGTTGATTTGCGCTGCTGGCCGGCGATGACGACCTCCACCGACTCCTCAAAATCGTCCTGCGTGGCGCGCTTGCGGCCCTCGCGAACGGCACGCAGGGCGCCCTCGTTGATGATGTTGGCCAGATCGGCACCCGAGGCACCGGGCGTGGCGCGGGCAATCGCGGTCAGGTCAATCGGCGGCTGTGTCTTCACGCTCTTGGCATGCAGCTCGAGGATGTTCTTGCGGCCAGTCAGGTCGGGCAGCTCAACGGGAATGCGGCGGTCAAAACGACCGGGGCGCAGCAGGGCGGGATCGAGGCTGTCGGGACGGTTGGTCGCAGCGAGGACGACGATGCCCTTGTGGTTATCGAAGCCGTCCATCTCGGTCAGCAGCTGGTTGAGCGTCTGCTCGCGCTCGTCGTTGCCACTAAAGCCGCCGCCATCGCGCTTCTTGCCGATGGTATCGATCTCATCGATAAAGACGATACACGGGGCCTTTTCCTTGGCCTGCTTAAACAGGTCACGAACCTTGGCGGCACCGCGGCCGACGAACATCTCGACGAACTCAGAACCCGAAATGCTAAAGAACGGCACGCCCGCCTCGCCGGCAACAGCCTTGGCGAGCAGGGTTTTACCGGTACCCGGAGGACCGACAAGGAGAGCACCGCGCGGAAGCTTGGCGCCGATCTCCTCGTAGCGCTGCGGATTCTCCAGAAAGTCGACGACCTCCTTGAGGGACTCCTTGGCCTCTTCCTGGCCGGCGACGTCCTTAAAGGTCACGCCAACATCCTTGGAGGCAATCACGCGAGCGCCGGACTTGCCCAGTCCGCCGCCGCCAAAACCGCCGCCGCCAAAGTTCATCGACGGGCCGTCATCGCCCATAGCCTTCTTCATGCGGCGGTTGAGCCACCAACCGATGAGGAAGAAAATCGCCATGGGAAGGATGAGTGTGAGCAGGTAGTAGGTCATCAGACCCGAGTTCTTATCGGGAACAACCGACTCAAGCGAGGCGCCAGATTCAAGCACGCGATCGGTAAAGCCCGCGTCATTCGGCACACCGGTCGTCTTATAGGCGATGTTCTCGTCCTCGCCCTTCTTGGTGTAATAAATCGAGTAATCGTCCGTGTTGTACTCGACTTTGTCGACACTCTTCTTATCGAGCGCTTTGACAAACGTCGAATAATCGGTCTTCGTAATCTGCTGCGTGTGACCGATGTTAGGGAACAGAACGGTCGAGAGCACGAGGTAGACGACGAAGGCGATGAGCACGTAGAGGATCATATTCCGTCTACGTTTGTTGTCATCCATCTCCATCTGCTTGAACTCCATCTACTGGGGTTGATAATGCTAACTAGAATACCCAACCCGGCCGGCGATAAACCGACGCCGGGCACGAAAGGATAGAGATGGCATCACTGGAAGTCGGCAAGGTTCAAATCTATACGGGCGACGGCAAGGGCAAAACCACGGCTGCGCTGGGATTGGCGATGCGCGCCAAAGGTTATGGGCTCGACGTACTCATGCTGCAGTTTGCCAAGAAGCTGCACTGCGCCGAACATGACGCAGCACCTCGATTGGGGCTACGCATCGTACAAGCAGACCGCGACACACCCGAAGCCTGTGCCGCACAGATCATGGAGCTGGCGCGCGAGCAGATTAGCCAGGTCGACGTGCTGATCTTGGATGAGCTTGGAGAAGCCATGCGACGAGGCTTTGTGACGCGCGAAGATGTCGAAGCGTTGATCGCGATAAAGCCTGCCACCACAGAGCTCGTGCTCACCGGCCGTGGACTGCTGCCGTTGGCCGACCTTGCGGACCTAGTCACCGAAATGCGCCCCGTCAAACACTACTTCGACGAAGGCCTCCTAGCCCGTCAAGGCATCGAATACTAATTGATCCAAAGGGGACGGAGGAAAACGGATCATCGACATCACGACGGAGAGAAATGATCCGTTTTCCTCCGTCCCCAAGGGATCATTTGGCGGTGGCGCGGCCGAGCCAGTTGCCGCTGTGGTGGTAGATGGTGAACATCGTGGCCGTGATGAGCCAGGTTACGGGGTAAACCAACAGCAGGTGCTCAAGCGACGGATCGAACGGCATAATCGCAAACACCCAGATCACCCTGAGCACGACGGTGCCAAAAATCGTGAGCAGCATGGGCTGCAAGCTCACACCGGCGCCGCGGATGGAACCCGACGCGTTTTCGATAATCGAGAAGATCGCGTAGAACGGCGCGATAAAATGAAGAATCGTCGTGGTGTACGCCGAAATCGAAGCATCGTCGACAAACAGGCGCGACAACGGACCCGAGAACACCAGCAGCACGGCAGACAGGCCACCAATGAGCATAAACGACAGCACAAGCGACGTATGGTAGCCCTTTCGCATGCGCTCGTAGTTGCGCGCGCCAAAGTTCTGTGCCGAGAACGTGGTGATCGACACGCCAAGCGCCTCGGTAACCATCCAGACAATGCCATCCAGGCGGCCCGAAAGACCCCAAGCCGTGGTGACATCGGCGCCAAACGAGTTGACCGACACCTGAATCAAAACGTTGGAAATCGAATACGCAGCAGACTGAAAGCCAAGCGGCAGACCACACGAGATCATGCTCTTACAAATGCCCGGATCAATGCCGAGCTTGGACAGCGAAAGCCGCCACGCACCCGGTGCGTGCATCATACGAATCACGATCATCGTGGCGTTGGAGCAAATGGTCAGCGCCACCGCGATGCCGCAGCCCAGAGCCTCCATATGAAGCACGGCAACGAAGATGACATCCAGCACCGCATTAACAAGGCAGCCGGAAGCGATGATCACAGCAGGCCCGCGCGTGTCGCCCACGGCGCGCAGCAGTGCCGTTCCCATATTGAGCAGCAGCGCCGCAACCATGGCGGCAAAATAGCAACGAGCATAGGCCGCGCCCTCGGCCAATAGTTCATGCGGCGTGTTCATAAGCACCAGCATGGGCTCAACGAACACTATGCCAAGAATCGAGAAAACGATACCGCCCACCAGCGCGAGGGTCATGGCCGTATGGACCGAACGACTCAGCCGGTCATCATCGTGCTGGCCAAAATACTGACCAGTAATGACTGCGCAGCCGGCGCCGACGCCAACGCAAAAGCCAATGCAGAGCTCGGTGAGCACCATCGTGGCTTGAATGCCACCCAGTGCGAGCTTGCCGCCAAACTGGCCGACGATATAGGTACCGATAAGCGTGTAGGCCTGCTGAAAAAACGAACTAAAAAAGATGGGAACACATAGCGAAAGCAGCTGCTGCCAAATAACACCCTGCGTTACATCGATAGCCGTAGATTTCTTAGCCACACGCCCTCCCCAAAAGCGCACGTCAACCGACAAAACAGTAATTTAAGACCCAAGCCAATAGCAGCTTAGCACCGACCGGCGTCGACCGAAACACCCCGAGTCAGAGCCCGGTGCGAACTATCTGCCTAGTGATACAAACCCGGCTGGTAGTGATACTCATTGCTCACATGCGGGCACAGCTGCCAAAAGGCGACGGCACTCGCCGCGGCCACGTTGAGCGAATCGACCCCGTGCGCCATCGGAATGCGCACGGCCCGGTCGCAGCCCGCGATGGTCTTGGCGCCCAGGCCGGCACCCTCGGTACCCATAAAGATTGCCAGGCGGTCAATCTCCTGCAGCACGGGATCGTCCAGCGATACGGAATCGTCCGTCAATGCCATGGCAGCACAGGAAAAACCGGCTTCGTGCAGTGCCGCCAGGCCATCGTGCGGCCACACACGAGCCTCGCTGCCAATGCGCGTCCACGGCACCTGAAACACCGTGCCCATGCTCACGCGGGCCGAGCGACGGTACAGCGGGTCGCAGCACGTAGGGCTGACCAAAATACCGTCAACGTTCAATGCGGCCGCCGAACGGAAAATCGCGCCCACATTGGTATGGTCGACAATGCCCTCGAGCACGCACACACGCACCGGACGCTCCCCCGCCGCCTCGACGACGCCGTCGAGAAACTCATCAACCGGAATCTGCCGCGGGCGACGAAACGCCGCGAGCGCGCCGCGCGTCACGTTAAAGCCCGTCAATTGCTCCATGAGCTCCATGGAGGCAACGAACACAGGAACCGGACCTGCGCCCTCGCGCACAACCAGGCGCTCAAACAGCGGCATCATCTGATCAAGCCAGCGTTCGCCCAAAAGAAAGCTCACCGGCTGGTATCCGGCACGCACCGCGCGCTCGATAACCTTGGCACTCTCAGCGATAAAGATACCCTTTTGGGGCTCCAGCACGCAGCGAAGCTCGCGCTCGGTCAGTCGCACGTAGGCGTCGAGCCGCTCATCCGTAAGCGAATCGATTCGCAGAACCTCAACGGCATCAGTCATAGCAGCCAGCCCGCACCCTTCTTAACAGCACATCTATACCAAACGAGGCGACGCGAAGCGCCGCCCCATGCAATCAATCAACCCGATAATACCGTTCACGCTAGGCGATTCACGCCTCAACGCGACGATATGTCACGAACTCATAATCGAGACCCTCGTCACCCTCGCCCGCGGCAATCGTGGCAACCCCGCCAGCCTGCGAAACTTCCCATGCAGGATCGGCGTCCAAATTGGGAAAATACGTGTCCACGGGATGAACGCAGTGGTTATGCGTGACCTCGGCCTCCACGCAGTACGGCAAAAACTGCCGATAGACATCGCCACCACCGATCACCCAGGCAACGGGCTCATCGGCAACCGCGGCGAGCGCCTCGTCGATACTATGCACCACGTCGACGCCCTCGGGAGCAAAGCTCTCGTCGCGGGTGAGCACGATATTGCGACGGTTCTTGAGCGGACGCCCGCCGGGAAAACTCAGCAGGGTCTTGCGCCCCATAATAACCGGGCAACCTTTGGTGCACGCCACAAAATGGCGCATGTCGGCGCGATTGGACACCACCATGTCGCCCTCGCACCCAATGCCCCAGTCGTCACACACGGCGACGATAGCAGATAGCTTACACGTCATGAGCGCCACCTACACTGCAATGGGAATGTTCTTGACCTGCGGGCCGTGCTCGTAGCCCTCGACGATCAGGTCGTCAGTCGTAAACGCGTAGAAATCGTGCACGTCGGGATTAAGCGTTACCTTGGGCGCAGCAAACTGCGGACGCTCGATAAGCTCGCGGACGATATCGACATGACGATCGTAAATGTGGGCATCGGCAATCACATGCAGCAGCTCGCCGGGAATCATATCGACCGACTGCGCGACCATCATCAGCAAGACGGCGTACTGGCACACGTTCCAGTTGTTCGCGGCCAAAATGTCCTGGCTGCGCTGGTTGAGAATCATGTTGAGTGTGGGCTTGTCGTCCTGCGGGCGCTGCGTGACGTTATAGGTCACGCTGTACGCGCACGGATACAGGTGCATCTCGGACAAGTCGCTAAACACGTACGTGTTGGTCATGATGCGGCGGCTGTACGGCGTGTGCTTAAGGTCGTACAGCACACGGTTCATCTGGTCAAAGTCGCCCTCGGCATAATGGCTCTTCTGGCCAATCTGGTACCCGTAGGCCTTGCCGATGGAGCCAGTCTCGTCGGCCCACTCATCCCAAATATGGCTGTTGAGGTCGTGGACGTTATTTGACTTCTTTTGATAGATCCACAGAATCTCGTCCATGGCAGACTTAAGCGCCGTGCGACGCAGTGTGAGCGCGGGAAACTCCTCACGCAGGTCGTAGCGAGCCGTAACGCCAAAGTTCTTAATGGTATAGGCAGGGGTGCCGTCCTCCCACACCGGTCGGACCTTTTGGCCCTCGGTGGTGGTGCCATGGTCCAAGATATCGCGGCACATGGTTACAAACTGTTGATCAGCCTTGCTCATTTACCCTCCTGTCAGTCGCCTAAAAGCGAAATTCATTGTAGCCCAGGCGCACGCGACCCCACAGCCCAAACATAAGCCCTCATTTTCTGACATATGCCAGAAATTCCTTGCGCAAATCCGTACGGTCGCTATTCTATTGTTGACATATGTCAGATTTGGAGAGTGTATGGCAGGAAGACGCGAAAAATTGCGCCGCGTTGGGATCATCCCCGAATATCGCGGCTTTACCCCCGACGGCCTTGCCAGCGGAGACGCCATCGACATGACGGTCGACGAGCTCGAAGTCCTGCGGCTGTGCGACCTGGAAGGCCTCAATCAGGAGGCCGTCGCCCAGCAAATGGGCATCGCTCGTGCCACCGTGGCGTCTATCTGTAGCCGCGCCCATCGCAAGGTGGCAAACGCGCTGGTCAACGGGCGGGCGCTCAGTATCGAGGGCGGCAATATCGCATACTCCCCCATCACCACAACGACGGCCGCATGGCCAGCAAAGGAGGTCGGCACCATGAGGGTGGCAACGACGTACGACAACGGCAACATCTTTATGCACTTTGGCCGCAGCGAACAGTTCAAGATCTACGACATCCAGGATGGCAAGGTGCTCAACGAGCAGGTCGTGGGCACCGGCGGCACCGGCCACGGCGCCCTGGCGGGCCTGCTCGCCAACGGTGGCGTCGACACGCTCATCTGCGGCGGCATCGGCGGCGGTGCCATCAACGCGCTCACCCAAGCCGGCATCACGGTCTATGCGGGCGCCCAGGGCAGCTGCGACGCCTGCGTCGAGGCCCTCATTGCCGGCAGGCTCGCACAGACCGGCGAGGCCACCTGCGACTGCCATGGCCACGACCACGAGCACGCCCATGAGCACGGCGATTCCTGCGGCTGCCACGGCCATCACGACCACGACAGGCACGAGAGCTGCAGCTGCCACTAGCGGCACGTGCCCTGGCGCAAGCACGCTTCCACGTGTGTGACAACCAGCGAACAAACGGCGAAGGCCGCCTGGAGTACCATCCAGGCGGCCTTCGCCATACACGACTCAACCAGTCGCTATTTCTTATTGCGCATCTGAGCTTCCATCTGGCGCAGCAGGTCCATATCGGACTTAGGACCGCCCGTTCCCAGGCCGCCCAGGCCGCCCATGCCGCCCAGACCCATGGCATCCAGGCCGGGAATATTGGGCATGCGCATCTTTTTGCCCTTCTTACCCTTCTTGCCCTTCTTGCCGCCGGCCTGTGCCTGATTGGCCATCGTGCGCATGCGTCCCATCATCTTGTTCATCTCGCCCCACTGCTTCATAAGGCTGTTGACCTCGGTGGGGGTCACACCGGCGCCCTTGGCGATGCGGGCGCGGCGCTGGCCGTTGATGATGGAGGGACGCAGACGCTCCTCCTTGGTCATCGACATGATGATGGCCTCGTTCTTGTCGAAGATACCCTCGTCCAAATTGCCGCCCATCTGGTTGAGCGCACGCTGACCACCGGGGAGCATGCCCAGGATGCCCTTCATGCCGCCCATCTTCTTGACAGCCTTCATCTGGTCGAGCATGTCGTTCATGGTAAAGCCCTCGCGCAGCATACGCTCGGCAGCCTCGAGCTGCTCGGCGTCGGCCGCCTCCTGGGCCTTCTCGATGATGCCGACAACATCGCCCATGCCCAAGATGCGCTTGGCCATTCGGTCGGGATAGAACGGCTCCAGCGAATCGGGCTTCTCGCCCATGCTCACGAACTTGATGGGTTTACCGGTCACCTGGCGCACGGAAAGCGCGCCGCCGCCACGGGCATCGCCGTCGAGCTTGGAGATGATCACGCCGTCAAAGTCGGTGCGCTCGGCGAAGGTCGAGACGACGTTGACGATATCCTGGCCGGTCATGGCATCGACGACCATCAGCACCTGATCGGGCTTGACGGCCTTCTTGATGTCCACGGCCTCCTGCATCATCTGCTCGTCGATCTGCAGACGACCGGCGGTATCGACGATGACCACGTCGCGCAGGTGGTCGACGGCCTCCTGGATGGCGCCCTTGGCGATATCGACCGGATGCTCGCCGTCACCGCGGAAGACCGGAACGCCGATCTCTCCACCGAGCGTGGCCAGCTGGTCGGCAGCGGCGGGGCGGTAGACGTCGCACGCGGCGAGCAGCGGCGAGCGGCCCTGCTTCTTGAGCAGGTAGGCCAGCTTTACGGCCGCCGTGGTCTTACCGGAGCCCTGCAGGCCCACGAGCATGATGACATTGGGGATGCGGTTGCTAAAGACGAGCTTGCTCTCGGTGGAGCCGAGCATCTCGGTGAGCTCGTCGAGCACGATCTTGACGACGTTTTGCGCCGGCGACAGCGACTCCATGACCTCGGCGGTCATGCAGCGCTCCTTGGTCTTGGCGACGAACTCCTTGACGACCTTGAAGTTGACGTCGGCCTCGAGCAGCGCCATGCGAATGTCGCGCATGGCCGAGGTAATATCGGCCTCGGTCAGCTTACCCTTGCCGCGCAGGCGGTCAAATGTGTCGTTGAGGCGATCGCTCAGGGAATCAAACACTGGTTACTCCTTAGTTGGACTCGCCCACCAGGGCGCGGCAGAAATCTTTGGCATTGAACTCCTGCAGGTCATCGACCTGCTCGCCCACGCCGATGCGCAGGATTGGGAGCTTGAGCTTCTCGGCCACGGCCATGGCGATGCCACCCTTAGCCGTGCCGTCCAGCTTTGTCATGATAATACCGTCCAGACCCAACGCCTCGTTAAACTCGAGCGCCTGGTTCAGACCGTTTTGGCCCGTCGCGGCATCTATCACGAGGACAACCGAGACGGGCATGGGGCCGGCGGCCATATTGGCGGCGCGCTTACGCGTCACGTTGACCACCTTGGCAAGCTCGCGCATGAGCTCGGGGCTCGTGTGCAGACGGCCGGCGGTGTCGATAAGCACCAGGTCGCTGCCGCGCTTGTCGGCCTCGTCGAGCACGTCGTAGCAAACGCTCGCCGGGTCGGAGCCGCGGTCGCGCTTGATGACGGGGACACCAGCGCGCTGGCCCCACACATCGAGCTGCTCGATGGCGGCGGCGCGGAAGGTATCGGCTGAACCGATCACGACGTTCTTGCCGCGGGCAGCCATGGCGCTCGCGATCTTGCCGACCGTCGTGGTCTTGCCGGCACCGTTAATACCCACAAACAGCACGCAGCTCGGCGTGTCGGAGAACGGATCGCGCTCGGCGGGCACAAAATGTTGCTCGAGCTGCTCGGCCAGGGCGCGACGGAGCTGCTGGGCGGTCTTAAGGTTCTTCTTGGCCGCGGCGTCGCGCAGGTCATCGGACACCTTGATAGCGACCTCGGCACCCATGTCACCCATGACGAGAGTGTCCTCAAGGTCCTCCCAAAAATCCTCGTCGACCTCGCCGCCAAAATAAAAGACCTCGTTGAGGGCCTCGCGGCTGCGTTCAAGTCCGCGCGAGAGAGCATCGAAGAATCCCATTATGCATTCACGACCTTTCCGGTTTCGCGATCGAGTTTTTGCGAGACGACGCGGCTGACGCCGTCGGCTTGCATCGAGACGCCGTAGAGGACGTCAGCGTCCTCCATAGTACGGCGCTGATGCGAGATAACCAAGAGCTGCGTATCGGAACGCAAAACATCGAGCGCGCCGATGAGCTTGGACAGGTTGGCGTCATCGAGTGCCGCCTCGACCTCGTCCAGCACATAGAACGGCACCGTACGCGTGCGATACACGGCAAAGAGCAGGGCGAGCGCCGTCAGGCTCTTCTCGCCGCCCGACATGAGCATCATCTTGCTGATGCGCTTGCCACGCGGCTGCGCCACGACCTCGATGCCTGTCTCGGCCGGATGCTCGGGATCGGTCATCTCCAGATGTGCCTGGCCACCCGGGAACAGCATGGCGAAGATCTCGCGGAAGTTCGCATCGACCTTCTCAAAGGTCACCAGGAAGGCTTTACGCATCTTGCGGTCGATGGCCACCGTGATCTTGGTGAGCGCCTTGCGTGCGCTCTCAAGATCGGCCAGCTGCTCCTCGATGTAATCGGCGCGGCGCTTGAGCTGCTCGTACTCCTCCATGGCAACCTGGTTCACAGGGCCCAGGTTGTTGATCTGGCGCACGAGCTGGTTAAGCTCGCGCTCGGCGGCATCGCGGTCGGTAGGCGCAGGAAGCATGAGCGCTTCCTCGAGCACCGTGGTGCCATCGGCGGTAATGGCCTTGATGGCCGCCTCTACCTGCACCTCGAGCTTGCCGCGTGCGACCTTGAACTCGTTTTGCGTCGCCGTGGCGGCATCGACCCGCTCCTTGGCACGAGCAACCTCGGCCTTGGCGTCTTCGATGGTCTTCTTAAGCGAGGCCGAGTCCGCCTCCTCGAGCGAAGCCTGGTCACGCAGACGCGCGGCCCAATCCGACGCGCGCTCCAGAAGGGCCGAATAGCGCTCGTGCATAGGGTCGACGCGCAGACGCAGCAACTCGAGCGAGCGCGAAGCCTGGCGTGTTCCGCGGATACGGCGGTCGATGCCCTCCAGGCGATGCTCCAGGTCGGGCACGCGGCCCTTCAGCGAACGCAGACGCTCGCTCGTCTGAGCCAGGCGGACCTTGGCATCGGCGAGCTTGCCGGCTGCCTCGGAATCGTCACGACGCACGCGATCGAGCTCGTCGTTGGCTTCGGCAATCTGGAGACCCAGGTCGCTTGCCTGCGCGCGGGCCTCGTCACGCGAACGGGTGAGCTCGTCAACGCGCGGGCGCGCAGCGCGAACGGCCTCGGCGGCCTGCTCGCGACGCTTGGAAATGCGCACGCGCTCGACCTCGGCGTTGTTGGCGCTTTGCTCCAGGCGGCCGATCTCGGAGAGCAGCGAGCGGCGCTCGCCCTCAAGACGGGCGATCTCGCCGGCGGCATCGCCCTCAGCGGCACGCGCCTCCTCGACGGCCGCATTGGCCTCGACGACCTGGTCCGACACATGCTCAAACACGGCAGCCAGATCGGGCTCCAGGCCCTCCAGCTCGCGAATGCGACGCTTGCGCTCCAGGGCACCCGAAGCCTCGCCGGCATCGAGCCCCACGCGCACCAGGCCGCCACAGCTCACGCGGGCGCCGTCGGGAGTCACATAGGTCACGCCGTCAACGACAGGTGCCGCCAGCGCGGCAGCCAAGTCATCGACCACGTAATAGCCGCCGAGCAAGGCCTCGACAACCGGACCATACCCGGAGCGCACGGACAGGCGATCGACCAGACGCGAACCGGCAGCGCCCTCGGCGGCAGCAGAGCCGCTCACGCCGCGCGCCATCAGCAGCGCCTCACCTGAGGCCTTCTTTTGGTCCAGAGCCGCACGGCCGGCACGCTCAAGCGTGGCGGCGTCATCGAACAGCAGGGCATCGATATCGCCGGCAAGCAGCTGCTCGACCAAACCCTCGAGCTCACGAGGGGCCTCGAGCACATCGCCCAGACGACCCGAGACATCATCGCCCAACGCGCCCATCAGACGGCTCACCAGCGGCGAGCTGTCGGCCATGCGGGCATCGAGCTTCTTTTGGCTGGCAAGCTCCGAGCGCACCTCGGAAAGTTTGTTGCGCGCCTCACTCTCACGATTACGCAAGTCCTTCAACGCCGCACGGGCGACCTCGGTGGCCTCGCGAGCATCAATCTGGGCCTGGCGGGCCTGATCGAGCGCACCGTCAAGTTCCTCAGCGCGGTCGCGACGGCTCTCGAGCGAGGCCGTGACCTCCTCGAGCTGCTCGTCGATCTGCTCCAGGCGCGAGGCGTACATGTTGTCCTCGACCTCGGCGTTGCTCAGCGAGTCCTTCACCTTGGCGAGCTCGAGCGCGGCGTTATCGGCCACACGCTGCACATCGCGCTGCTCGCGCGTGAGCTGCGAAATCTGATTGTCGAGCGCCACGCGACGCTCGTGGAGCTGGGCGGCGGCAGGACCGGCGGCGTCAACGTCGTCCTGCGCCTGCATGTGCGCACCGGTCACTTCCTCAAGCTGGGCACGCGCATCCTCGAGCTCCTCGACCACGCGACGACGCTGATGCTCGGAGCTCGAGATCTGGCCGCGCATGTCGGACAGGCGCGACACCATGTTGTGGCCCTTTTCCTCGAGTAGGCGCATGTCGGAGTTGATGCGGCCGACCACGTCTTGCATATGACGGCGCTGCTCGCCCAGATCACCCACAAACAGGCCCTTTTCCTCGAGCATGACCTGGAGCTTCTCGAGCTCGCGCTCCTTTTCGCCCAAGCGGTATTGCGCAAGCTCAAGCTCGGCAGCGCCCTCCTTGGAGCGGCTCTCCAGGTCGTTCCACTGCGACTGCAGCGAACGAAGCTCGTCGACGGCCAGCATCTGCGTAAGCTCGTTCGCACGCGAGGACAGCTCTTTGTACTTGCGCGCGCGATCGACCTGACGCTCCAGCGGCCGCAGCTGGCGGGCGATCTCCTTATTGATGTCGCGGGCACGGGTCAGGTGCTCGTCCATCGATTTAATCTTTTTGAGCGCACGCTCCTTGCGGCGCTTGTGCTTGGAGATGCCGGCGGCCTCCTCGATCAGGGCGCGGCGCTCCTCGGGGCGGCTCTGCAAAATGGCGTCGAGCTTGCCCTGGCTGATGATGGAATGCGTATCCTTGCCCAGGCCCGAATCGTGCAGGATGTCCTGAATGTCCATCAGGCGGCACGGGCTCGAGTTGATGAGGTACTCGCTTTCGCCCGAGCGGTACATGCGACGGGTAATGGCGACCTCGTCAAAGTCGACGGGCAGCATATGGTCCGAGTTATCGAGCACCAGCGTGACCTCGGCGACACCCACCGGCTTGCGCGCCGACGAGCCCGAGAAGATGACGTCCTCCATGGCCTGGCCGCGCAGCTGCTTGGCACTCTGCTCGCCCAGGACCCACAGAATCGAGTCGGAGATGTTCGATTTTCCCGAGCCGTTGGGACCGACGATGACGGTCAGGCCCGGCTCAAATGACATATGGGCGCGGTCGGCAAACGACTTGAACCCTTTGAGCGTGAGGGACTTGAGATACACGGTTCCTCGCTTAAACAGGCTTCTTGTTGAGAATCACGCCGTTGGTGGTGTAGCCCATGCGGTCGAGCGCCTCGAGTGCAGCGGCCCCCTCGGCCTCCTTCTTGGAGGAACCGGTGCCGCGGCCCTGGCGAATACCGTCGATGAGCACCACAGCGGTAAAGGTGGGCGCATGTGCGGGGCCCTCGGAGCCGACCAGCTTATACGCGGGAGGCTCGTGGCCGTCTGCCTGCACGCACTCCTGCAAGAACGACTTGGGGTTCGCGGGGTGCTCGGCACGCTCGGTGGCCAGGTGCGGCTTAAGCGTACGGTGGATGAACTCCGCCGCCGCATCCCAACCGGCATCCAGATACAACGCGCCCACGAGCGACTCGTAAACGTTCTCAAGCGCCGAGTGCAGGCCGCGCGCGCCGGTACCGGTCTCGGAGGCGCCAAAGATGATGATGTCGTCGATACCCAGCTCGTGCGACACCTCGGACAGCGTGGCGCCCGAGACAAGGGACACCTTCAGGCGTGTGAGCTTGCCCTCGTCAAACTCGGGATAGGACTCAAAGAGCGAACGGGCCACCACGGCGCCCAAAATGGAATCGCCCAAAAATTCAAGGCGCTCATAGCTGGCAGAGACCGGCAGGCCCTCGACGGCCGAGGGATGCGTGAGCGCCGCGCGCAGCAGCACCTTGTTATTGAACTCATGGCCCAGAATCTCCTGGGCGCGCGTGAGTCGTTCAGACAAAGCCAAGACTTAGGCCTCCTTGGCGTTTTCGATCGCGTCGACGGCGTCGGCGACAGAGTTGAGCGACAGCAGGGTCTCGTCATCGATTTCGAGGTCGAACTCGTCCTCGATGGCCGTCACCAGCTGCAGACGCTCGAGCGAATCGGCATCGAGATCGTCAAAAGTGGTCTCGTCGCTAATGTCAGCGACATCGACACCCAGCACGTCAGCGGCGACTTCGGCGATCTTATCGAAGATTTCGGAGCGGTCCATAGCGCTTCCTCTCGTATGTCATGGAACACAACACAACACGGTAATCGGAGCCGCGTTGCAATACGGCTCCGATTCTACCCCACACGGTACAGGTTGAGCCACGTAACGGGGCTCTTACAAAACGATACCGTCCATGGAATTGGCAACGTCCTGGACAAGCCCGGCACGCACGGCCTGGGCCGCGGCAAGCGTACCGTTCTTGACGGCCTCGACCGACGTGGCGCCGTGGCCGATCAACACGACACCGCGCAGGCCCAGCAGAATCGCGCCGCCTTTGGCATCGCCCGAAAGCTTGGCCTTAATCTCGCGCATCTGCTTTTTAATGAGCAGCGCGGCGATCTTTGTGCCGAGCGAGGACATAAAGGCGCCCTTGAGCTCCTGAAGCAAAAACTTGGCAGCACCCTCGGTGGCCTTGAGCGCAATGTTGCCCGACATGCCGTCGGCGACCACGACGTCAAAATTGCCCGACGTAAGATCGGTGCCCTCGCAGTTGCCCACAAAGCCGGGAACCGCGGCCCTCATGGCCGGAAAGCACGACTTGGTAAAGTTGGAGCCCTTCTCGTCCTCGGTGCCGTTGGCAAGCAGGCCCACGCGAGGATGCTCGATACCCAAAACCACGCGGGCATAGGCCGCGCCCATCTGGGCGAAGCGCACCATATCGTCCACCGTGACATCGGGATTGGCGCCCATATCGCACAGCACCGTCAGGCCGCCGGCACGATTGGGCAGTGCGTTGGTAAGGCACGGACGGACCGGCTGCTTCTTGCCCTCTGCCAAATACCTAAACGGCGTAACGTAGGCCGTGGCGGCAGCGGTCATGGCACCGGTCGAGCCGGCCGAGAAAAACGCGTCCGCATTGCCCTTCTTAATGGCACGGCATGCAAGCACGATCGAGGACTTGCGCTTGGTCATCACGGCGCGGATGGGATCGTCCTCCATGCTGATGACGTCGGGGGCCTCCAGAGCCTCCACGCGGGCATGCGCTGCGGCAAAGGGGTTGACGATTTCGACGGGACCGACGGCCAAGACCTCGATCTCGGGATCTGCCGCGAGCGCAGCCTCGATACCGTCGAGGACAACTTGGGGCTTCTCGTCTCCGCCCACAACGTCTACACAAACGCGAACGTTACTCATTTCATATGCTCCTTATACAAAAATGGCCGACTCATTGAGCCGGCCATTGTGGTTCCAGTTGGAACGGCATCGTATCCAGAGTATACAGTTACTCGGTAACGATAACCTCGCGGTCCTTGTAGAAACCGCAGCTGGGGCACACGTGGTGCGGGAGCTTAACAGCGCCGCAACGGGGGCACGTGGACTGAGCCGCAGCCGAGATCTTCATGTTGGCGGAACGACGGGTATGGGTGCGGATACGACCCTGCTTTTGTTTAGGTACGGGCATAGTGACCTTCCTTATGAACTATCCAGTGTGGCGATTACGCGCAAGTAGCGATACTACCACAGTTTTACTCGTCAAGCTTGAGATTCTTCAATGCTGCAAATGGATTTTCCGTGGCAGCGGCCCATTCGGCCTCCGCCTTGGCGGCGCAATCGCATTGCTCGACGTTGAGATTGATGCCGCAGGTGGGGCAAAGGCCGCGGCAATCGGGCTTGCACAGGACAACGAACGGCGTGTCCATGACGACCGCGTCGTTGATGGGCTCTCCCAGATCGACAATGCGATCCTCGCCCAGCAACTCGTAGCCGTCTTCGTAGGCCTCGGGGTCCTCGGGCTCGTTAAAGAGGTAGAACTCCTCGATCTCGCCTGCGATATCAAACGATGCGGGCTCCAGGCAGCGATCGCACTCGCCGGTGGCGTGAGCGCGGACCATGCCCGAAAGCAGAACACCGGTACCGGCGTTGGTAAAGACCACGTCGTAGGAAATGCCGTCCTGCAGCTGGTACTCCTTCTCGCCCACCGTGTAGGTGGCGACATCGACCTTGCCGGCCAGCGGATAAGAGTCTCCAGGAAACTCGAGCTGCTCGGAAAGATCGACGGTTACGCTCGGGAACTCAGCCATTACCACTGACCGTTCTGCTGGGCGGCGCCCTCGTTGAGCTGCTGACGGCAACGAGTGACGGTGCCGGTCAGACTCTTAAGGTTCTCCTCGAGGTGCGTAAAGACCTGCTCGGCGTAATCCTCGGCGGCATAGCGCGTCTCGCGCTCGTACTGCTGGGCACGGTCGCGGATGTCGTCGGCCTGCTGCTGTGCCAAGCGGACAATTTCCTGCTCACCGGCAATGGTGAGCGCCTGCTGCTGAGCATCGGCAATGATGGAATCGGCCTGAGCGGCGGCGGAGGCCATAAGCTCCTCGCGCTCTTTGAGGATACGGCGGGACTTCTGCCACTCCTCGGGATAGCTCATGCGGATCTCATCGAGGATGTTAAAGAAGACGTCGGCGTCGATAACCTTCATCTGGGCGTTCTTGCCGAACGGCGTCTTAGCCTCTTCGATGAGCCCCTCGAGCTCGTCGACAAGACTCACGATCCTGTCGCCAGGAAAATTCTCGCCCGGCATCCGGTCTCCTTTCATAGGTAACATATCATCGTGTTAGTTTACCACATGCCACCAGGCAATAAAAAACGTCACGAAAAGCGATGTTTGAGTGCTTCGACCACGTTGGGCGGCACAAACGTCGACACGTCGCTGCCAAGCGACGCGATCTGACGCACCACCGAACTCGAGATATAGCCGTACTGCGGAGCACTCATGACAAAGATGGACTCCAGCTCGCTATCCAGGCGATAGTTGAGGTCGGCCTGCTGCAACTCGTACTCAAAGTCGGTCATGGCGCGCAGACCCTTAACGACGGCACCAGCCCTCTGTTCACGTGCAAAGTCGACCAGCAGGCCGGTGAAGGGCAGTACCTCGACGCCGTCCAAATCACCGAGGGCCTCGCGGGCCAGCGCCACGCGCTCGTCGAGCATAAAGGTGGTACCCACGCCGTTTTTACCCTGCGATTCGGCCACGGCGACGATCACGCTGGGAAAGATACGGCGAGCTCGGCGGATCACGTCGATATGGCCAAAGGTGATGGGATCGAAGGTGCCCGGGACGATTACGCGGTTGATGGTGTCATTCATGGGTGTCCTCCGAAGGCACATCCTCGTCATTTTCGTTCTCGTCAGCATGGTCGTTCTCGTCCTCGGCCACCGAGCGCAGCAAGTCAACCGAGGTAATGCCGTAGCGCTTCTCTCGCACGGTCTTAAAACAAGCCGGATGAGCACCTGTATCGGCTGCGGCATGCTCAAAAAGGGCAAAGGCCCCGGGCGCCAGCAGTCCCTGCTGGGAAAGATTTTGCAGCAGCTCCTCGACCGGCTCGGCGCCAAAAGCATAGGGCGGATCGAGCAGGACCAGGTCAAAGGGACCGCCCGGCACGCGGCCGCGCGAGGCGCTTGCCAGCACGTCACCCGTCACCACGCGCCAACGCGCACGGTCACGGCACAGCGACTCGATATTCTTGGTAATCAGACGAGCAGCGTTGCGATCGATCTCGAACGTGGTGAGCGAGCGGGCACCGCGCGAGAGCATCTCAATGCCCAAGGCGCCGGAGCCGCCAAAGGCATCCAGCACGCGGACTTCGTCCAGATCGAAGTCGAATGCCGACATGACCATAGATGCGCACGCCTCGCGCACGCGATCGGTCGTGGGGCGGGTGACATCGCGACCACGGGGCTCTTCGATCTTGCGACCGCGCCATTCGCCGCCGATGATTCTCATCCTCCGCTGACCTCCTTAAAGATGTGTCGATACCGCATGGCGACCGCATCGCGTAGAGGGCGCGTCGCCACAGAGTCAAGGTTGCAAGCATACCGCAAGAGCTCGACCGCGTCCAAATGGGCCCACTCGATCAATTCCTCGTCGGCATCAAGGTCAACAAAGCGCAAGGTCACGCCGCCATGCTGGCGGTAACCCAGGATTTCGCCCTCGTGGCGCAGACGCAGGTCCATCTGGGCGAGCGTAAAGCCGTCCGAGGTCTTCTCGAGCGACTGGAGGCGGTCTTGTGCCGCCGACGCGCCGCCGTTGCCCTTGGAGTGCGTCATGACCAGGCACGTGCCCGACACGCTGCCGCGGCCTACGCGCCCGCGCAGCTGGTGCAAGGCCGCCAAACCAAAGCGCTCGCCATTCTCGATGACCATGACGGTGGCGTTGGGCACGTCAACGCCCACCTCGACCACCGTGGTCGAGACGAGCACATCGATCTCGCCACGCTTAAAGGCATCGATGACCCGGTCCTTCTCCCCCGCCGGCATGCGGCCATGAAGACGCTCGATGGTAAGCCCCGGTAATGCCAGACGAAGGCGATCGAGCTCGGTCGCCGTGTCATGCAACGGCACGGGCACGGTCACGCGGCCTTCGTCATCGCGAGCGATGCCGGGTACGTCTTCGAGCTCATCGGCCGAATCGCTCGGCTCCACGAGTGGACAGATCACGTAGGCTTGCTGCCCCTTTTCGTGCGCCTCGCGAATGGCGCCATAGGCCAGGTCGCGACTCGACTCGGTAAGAACGTGCGTCGTCACGCCGGCACCCGGAACGGGACGATGGCGGATGATGCTCGTATCCAGGTCGCCGTACACCGAAAGCGCCAGCGTGCGCGGGATCGGCGTGGCAGTCATGACCAGCAAGTCGGCACCCGGGCCTTTTGCGCGTAGAGCGTTACGCTGGCCCACGCCAAAGCGGTGCTGTTCATCGATCACCACAAGCGACAAATGCTTGAACGTGACGTTCTCCGAAAGCACCGCATGGGTACCAAAGAGCACGTCGAGCTCGCCAGACTGGAGCCGCGAATGAATCTGTTCACGCTCGGCCGCTGACGTGGCGCCCGTCAGGAGCGCCCAGGTCATGCCAGCCTGCGAGAGCAAGGGGCCGGTCTTATCGGCATATTGACGCGCCAGCACGCCCGTGGGTGCCATAACGCAGGCCTGAGTGCCGCTATCGGCCGCAACCGCCAACGCGCAGGCGGCAACGGCGGTCTTACCGGTACCGACGTCGCCCAGCAGCAGACGGTTCATCACACGACCGCCATCGCACATGTCATGCAGGATGTCTTGAAATGCAACATCCTGCTCATCGCTCAGCGAAAACGGCAGGGCCTGTTTAAGCGCAGTCAAATGCTCGCCCGCGGCATGCGCATAAGGCACCACGTCGACCATACCGCCATCGTTGCGCAGGCGCAGCGCGAGCTGCAAGTAGAGACACTCCTCGTAGGCAAGACGCCGGCGCGCGATGTCGCGCTCGGCCATGCTCGAGGGAAAGTGGATCGAGCGCAGCGCACGGGCATTGCTCATGAGCTTCCGCTTTGCGCGCAGCGGCGCGGGAATGGGATCGAACGGATTGGCGACCACTTCGAGCGCACCGCTCACGATACGGCGCATCCATGCCTGACTCACGCCGTCACTTACGTAGTGGACCGGCAAAATGGTACCGGCGGCGCGCCCGTCCTCGAGCTTTTCAAAGTGGGGCGAGGCCATCTGCTTAAAGCCATAGGCAAATTCGACCTTGCCCATAACGGCCAGGCGGTCGCCCTGCTTGAACTGCTGGGCAATCCAGGGCTGACGGAAAAAGGCGACTTGCAGCACGCCCGTCTCGTCCACGAGCGAGACCTCAGTCACCTGCATACGCGGACGGGGCTGCTTTTGGACAATACGGTCGACCGTGGCGATGATGGTGCACACGGTACCGATGGGCGCCATCTCGATGGACCACGAGCGAGTAAAGTCCAGGTAGCGATGAGGAATATGGAGAAGGAGGTCCCCCACCGTCCGAATTCCCAGACGGCGAAGGGCCTCCTCACGTTTACCCGAAACATATTTGAGTCGCGCGATATCCTCGTCGAGCGCATTGCTCTGGGCAAAGCGCTCCGAGACGCGCGGCACGGAGCACAGCTCGGACATAGGCAGAGCCTACTCGATCGAGAAGATCACGGGATAGAGCGGCTGCTCGCCACGATGGGCGTCGATCTCCAGATCGGGCTGAGCTTCCTCGATGGCATCGACGATCTCCTGGAAGGCCTCATCGGACAGCTCCTCGCCGGCCAGAATCGTCAGCGCGTCGCCCTCCTCTTCCTCCTGCATACGGTTGATGCAGTCGAGCGTGACCTGCTTCACGTCAGAGCCGACCACGTCGATGGAGCCGGCTATGATGCCCATGACGTCACCGGAGTGAATCGGCGAGCCGTCGGAGGCGCTGGAGTCGCGCACGGCACGGGTCACCTCGCCATCGCGGACCTCGCTGATGGCGTCGACCATAGCGGCAACGGCATCCTCGAGCTCGGAATCGGGCAGGACCGCGAACAACGCGGAGAAAGCCTGCGGGACGGTCTTGGTGGGAACGACGGCGACCTTCTTGTCGGTGCAGGCAGAAGCGGCAGCCTCGGCAGCCATGCGGATGTTGCCGTTATTGGGAAGGATGATGACCGAGGTCGCGTTGACCTGGTCCACCGCGCCCAGCAGGTCGGCGGTCGAGGGGTTCATGGTTTGGCCACCCGACACGATCACATCGACGCCGAGGGACTTGAGGATGTCAGCCTCACCAGAGCCAGCCGCAACGGCGACAAAGCCCAGGGCCTTCGCGGGCTCGGCGGCCTTCTCCTGGTCCTCGTGGATCTTAGCGGTACGGTCGTGGGCCTCCATCTCCATGTTGTGGATAAAGACCTCATAGATCTGACCGAGCTGAAGCATGTGCTCGAGCACCAGGTTGGGGGTGTTGGAGTGCACGTGGATCTTGTAGTCGGGATAGGCACCAACGAGCAGCTCACAGTCGCCCATAGAGCCCAGGAACTTCAGACACTCGTCCTCGTCAAACGGGGCATCGGCCTTAAAGAGGAACTCGTTGCAGTAGCGGAACTCCGAGCCCTCCCAGTCGTCGTTGGCCTCGATCTCCACGCGGTCAAGAGCGGCGTCACGGGCAGAGCCAGCGGAATCGAACGTAGCGGAGAAATCCTCGACCACGGTGCTGCGGCCAAGGGCAGCGGCAACAAAGTTCTCCAAGAAGATGGCAAAGCCAAAGGCGCCGGAGTCGACCACGCCGTTCTCCTTCAGAACGGGCAGCAGGTCGGGCGTGCGGGCGACGGACTGGTAAGCCTCGACGACGATGGCGTCGAGAGCATCCTCGGCAGAGAACTTCTTCTTCTCGCACTCGTCTGCCTTCGTCGAAACATCACGCAGGACCGTGAGGATTGTGCCCTCGATGGGCTTACGAACAGCCTGGAAGGCAACCTTGACGGCGCGACGGAAGGCGAAGGCGATATTGGCGGACGTAATGGGCTCATCGGCAGAGACAAGGCCCTCGGCCACGCCGCGCAAGATCTGCGAGGTGATGACGCCGGAGTTGCCGCGAGCACCCATCAGGGAGCCGTGGGTAATGGCGCCAGCAATGGCCTCCATGTCGGCATCGGCGGGAAGGGCGGAAAGCTCCTTGGTCACCGAGGCGAGCGTGAGCGACATGTTGGTGCCGGTGTCACCGTCGGGTACGGGGAAGACGTTGAGCTTGTTGATCTCCTCGGCCTTTTCGGAAACGGCAGCCGCAGCGATCGGAAAACAGGTGCGAATGGTCTTTGCAATCATGAGTGGTGAAATCTCCGTATTCGGATGCTAGTTCAGACGGCTCTTGAGCGCGTCGATGTGAATGCCGATCTTAAGGCTGGCGGGATCGATTTGGGCGATCTCCTGCAGGGTGAAGGCGACGGAGCTCGAAAGATTGTGGCAGACGGACTTCATGTTGACGCCGTTCTCGAGCACGACGTGAAGGTCGACCGTAAGGCCGTTCTCGTCGGCGGAAACAAGCACGCCCTTGCGGAGGCGCTGGCCGGCAAGCAGGCGCACGCTCTCGGCGCCCTGCAGCTGTTCGGCCATACCGACGACGCCGTAGCACGTCATCGCGGCATAACCGGCAATATCGGCAATAACGTCGTTCGAGACGCTCAGGCTGCCGTTAATGGTCTCAGACACAAGAATCTCCTTTTCTTGGTGCTCGCGGCACCATGTCGTGGGAGCAATCATTCCAATAGTTTACAACGACCGCGCCATGTTAAGGCCATGGGGTTCGCGATTACATCCTCGACACGAAATGTTGATACGGTAACGTTCGCCACCGGCGATCGCGGCATGAAAAAACCCGCCGCATAAGCGACGGGTTTTAAAGCCTGGCTCCCCGGGTAGGACTCGAACCTACAACAGCGCGGTTAACAGCCGCGTGCTCTACCATTGAGCTACCGAGGAATAGGTGCGTGCTCTCAAGCAACGAAGTTTATTATACGGACGATCGGGCGAAGGGCAAGAACTTTTTTAAGAAATTTTCCGACCCAGTCATTGGGGACGTTCTTAAACGACTAGTCATTCAAGAACGTCCCCAATGACTACATAAAAGCGCCCTCAAGCGGATGTGCTTGAGGGCGCTTCTTGCTTGACTAGCTTTCGATGTAGTCTTTGAGCTTGCTGCTACGGCTGGGATGGCGGAGCTTGGCCAGGGTCTTGGACTCGATCTGGCGGATGCGCTCGCGCGTGACGCCAAACTCGCGGCCGACTTCCTCGAGCGTACGGGGATGTCCGTCGACAAGGCCAAAGCGCAGCTCGATAACCTTGCGCTCACGATCGGCGAGCGAATCGAGCACCTGGGTGAGCTGCTCCTGCAGCATGGAGAAGCTGGCGGCATCGGGCGGAACGATAGCCTGGGAGTCCTCGATGAAGTCGCCCAGCTGGGAATCCTCTTCCTCGCCGATGGGGGTCTCGAGCGACACGGGCTCCTGCGAAATCTTCTGGATCTCGCGGACGCGGTCGGCGCTCATGTCCATCTCGGCACCGATCTCCTCGGGGGTCGGGTCGCGACCCAGGTCCTGGAGAAGCTGACGCTGCACGCGGACGAGTTTGTTGATGGTCTCGACCATGTGCACGGGAATACGGATGGTACGGGCCTGGTCGGCAATCGCACGCGTGATGGCCTGACGGATCCACCACGTGGCGTACGTGGAGAACTTAAAGCCCTTCTGGTAGTCGAACTTCTCGACGGCGCGGATCAGACCGAGGTTGCCCTCCTGGATCAGGTCCAGGAACAGCATGCCGCGACCGACGTAGCGCTTGGCGATGGAGACGACCAGACGCAGGTTGGCGCTGATGAGCGCCTGCTTGGCCTCGAGACCGACGTTCTCGATACGGGTCAGGCGACGCATCTCGGCGCGGGTAAGCTCGATCTCGCCCGCCTCGGCGGCCTCGAGCTTCTCGGTGGCGTCAAGGCCAGCCTCGATCTTCATGGCCAGATCGACCTCTTCGGAAGCGGTCAGCAGGTCGACCTTACCGATCTCCTTAAGGTACATACGAACCGGATCGCCGGTCAGCATCACCGTGGAGGCATCGATGCCACGCACGCGCGAACGCGAACGGGACGTGCGCACGGTGCGCTTCTTCTTGCTCTTGGAAGAACCCATCTCGGCGTCGGCCTGACGAGCCATCTTAAGCTCGTGATCGTCGAGCGAGCCGGAATCGTGCTCGTCGTCATCGAAATCGTCGGTATCGCTATCGTTATCGTCATCGTCGACGTCCATGGGGGCGTCGTCGTTTCCGCTCGCGGAGATAATCTGGATGCCGCTGTTGCGCAGCGCGGAATACACCGCGTTGAGCTGCTCGTCAGATACATCGATACCCTTCAGGGCGACCTGAATCTCGTCCTCGGTTACCGAAGTCCTGTTTGAGCCGTTGCCCATGAGCTTTGCAACGTAGGATTCCAGCCCAGTACCCGTGCTCTCACTCTTTTTTGGCACAGATTCTCCCTTCATAGTCCACAGGACTCATTACTTTAGCACACACATTGACGTCTATACCCAAAATTCAGACTGGATATAGGCGCAAATACGCTGGTTGACCACAACATCTAGGCCTGCTCGGCGCCCGCAGTCTCCAAACCGATCAAACGGAACGGATCGGCCACACCGCCAATCGACTTTTGGAGCTCGCGCTGGCGCTGAGAATCTTGCATCGCCTGCATCGTCAGCACACGGCGCGCCTCATCGTCGAGCGACCGATCCTGACGTAGCTTGGCCTGTGCGGCGCGCATGCGGCGCTTGATGGTGTAGAGCTCGAGGGTATCGAGCATAAACACGATGTTCGTCTCGGTGGGGTGCTTGCTCGTCGACGAAATGCGCCCGGCGCTGACAAGCGACGCTGCCTCGGGGCACACCGCGCGTGCCGCATCCATGCACGCCGTGGGGTCGGTGCCCGGCGGCGTCGCGAGCACGGCCCACGCGATGGACTCGTGGCGCGGGTCCACCCACTCGATAGAGCAGATGCGGTCGGCATACGTGCGGAACAGGTCGGGGTAGCTCGTGAGCATCGTCAGCAGCTCGCGCTCCCCCGCCAAAGACTTTCGCTCCAGGTCGGTCAGCACGATTGGCATCGTCGGCGCGGACGCGCCAGAAGCATCGGCGGCCGGCGCCGCGCCATCCATACCAGCCGGCACATCGATAGGCGGCATATCGTCGACGACCTCGGCCGGCGCGGCCCCGTAGGCCTCAAGCGGCACATAGTCATACGGCTCCTCCTCGACCGGTGCGGACGCCGGCGGCGTCACCCCCGACGCCCAGACACCGCGAGACACCCCCTGCGAACCTGATGCCCGAACGCCCGCGCTGCCTGCACGCTCGGTTTGCGCCCGCTGGCGCTCGTAGTTCTGCTCGCGACGACGCTCGGCGTCCTCGCGCTTGGCAACATCGCGAAACACACGGCCCGAGCTCGAACGCACCGTCTCCAAGTCCAACCCCAGCAGGTCGGCAATCTGGATAAAGTACGTATCGATCATGTAGCTATTGCGCAGCGGATAGATGAGCGTCAGCGCATCCTCGAGCGCCTTGGCACGACCGCCCGGCGTGGAAATGTCGCTCGACTCCTGCAGTGAGCGGTACACAAAGTCCATGAGGGGCTCGGCGGCGTCGATACGCGCCTGCAACGCCTCGCCACCATGCGCGGTGATGAACTCCATGGGGTCGTTGCCGTCGGGAAGCACCACGCAGCGCAGGTCCATCGAATCCTGCTCGATAAACTGAATCGCGCGGCGCGCGGCCTTTTGACCGGCGGCGTCGCCATCGAACATATATACAATACGCTTGGCAAAACGGGTGAGTGTCTTTACATGATGTTCCGTCAGCGCCGTACCCAGCGTGGCGACGACGTTTTTGATCCCCGCCTCCCAGCAGGCGATGCAGTCGGTATATCCCTCCACCACGATGGCGGTATCCTGCGCAACGATAAACTCCTTGGCCCAGTTAAAGCCGTAGAGGTTTCGCTTTTTATGGAACACGCTCGTCTCGGCGGTGTTGAGGTACTTAGGCTGGCCGTCGCCCATAATGCGCCCGCCAAAGGCGATGTTATGACCCTGCTCGTCAAAGATGGGAAACATCACGCGGTCGTAAAAACGGTCGGCAAGCTGCCCGCGCCCACGGCTCACGGCCACGTTGGCGTCGATCATCTCCTGCGGGGTAAAGCCCGCCTGCGACAGATACGACACCAGCGCGTTGCGACCCGGCGCAAAGCCCAGGCAGTAGCGGCGGCAGACGTCGCCGCCCATACCGCGGCTGGCGAAATACTCGCGCGGACGGCTGTCCTTACCGCGCATAAGCATGGTGTGATAGAACTGGGCGGTCTCGGCGCACAGGTCATAGATGCGGGCGCGCTTGGTGCCGCGCTCGCGATAGGCGCCGGTATCGTGCAGCTCAATGCCGGCACGGTCGGCCAGGTAGCGAATCGACTCGGGAAAGCTCAGGTTCTCGCGCTTCATGATGTAGGTGAAGACGTCGCCGCCCTCGCCACAGCCAAAGCAGTGCCACACCTGAGTAGCGGGGATAATGTGAAACGACGGGGTCTTTTCGCCATGGAAGGGGCAGCAGCCCCAAAACTCATGGCCGCGGGGCTTGAGCTCAACCGTTTCCTGCACGATGGCAACCAGGTCGGACGCAGCGCGCACTTGGTCTTTCTCCTCATCGCTAATCACGGATGCTCACCCCCTGCTCACCCAAATGATGACGAATATCGTCAATATTACCCTTGACGGTCGCGATAAGCTCGTCCAGCGAATCGAACACGCGCGACGGGCGCAGCCAGCGCGTAAACGCCAGCGACACCGAGGCGCCGTACAGGTCGCCCGCATACCCGATCAAGTTGGCCTCGAGATGCGCCGAGGCGGCATCGTCGGCATACGTCGGCGGCAGCCCCACGTTGACGGCGGCAGGCCATACGGTATCGTCGACCAGCACCAGGCCCTCGTAAACGCCATCGGCAGGCACCTGAATGCCCTCGGGCACCTGGATGTTTGCCGTGGGAAAACCCATGTCGGAACCCTGATGACGACCGCCGGCAACAATACCTCGCAGCATGTACGGGCGACCGAGCAGCTCGGCGGCAAGCTCAACATGACCCTGGCACAGCTCCTGACGAATACGGGTGGCGCAGATCGTCTGCCCATCGACGCACAGCAGCTCGTGGCCATAGACGTCAACGCCGCGCTCGGCTCCCCATGCCTGCATCTCGGCAACGCCCGAGGCACCGCCGCGGCCCAACCTAAAGTCGCTACCCACGCGAATCGAGCGGATATCGACGACGCACGAAAGCAACTTAAGAAAGCCTACGTGGTCGAGTGCCGCCACCGCGGGCGTAAAGGGAACGGCCACGACCGCATCGACCCCGGTGAGAGCCAGGGCATGCAGACGGTCAGCCGTCGTCATCAGTTTTTGAGCAGGCGAAGGGCTCACCACCACGTCCGGGTCGGGATCGAAGGTGACCACGACCGCCTTGCAGCCGTGGTCACGCGCATCGCGAACGACCGCGTCGATCAGTTCGTGATGCCCCCGATGCACGCCATCGAACACACCGATGGCGATCGACGCGGCGCCCAGGCACGCGCAATCATCAAATGCATCGGCGGCGACGATGCGGGCCTCATCCGACTCGCCCGCGAAAAAAATACGCGCGAGCTCGTGGGAGGTCAGCATCATCGAACACCGCCGATCGCCTGCGGAAAGACATGCTCCATAACAAAGCGACCGCCCTCGATACGGGCAAGCGCCTTGAGCCCGCCATCGAGCACCAGCGCAAACGGCGCCTTCGAGGCATCGAAGCTCGCAAGCGCGCGCTCAATAGGAATACGACGTCCGCACAGCAGATCGTCGGCAAGATCACCCGGCAAGTCGACGCGCGTGGCGCCCAGTGCCGCAATGGGATCCAGGGCAAAGCCGGCAGCGGACTCGGCAGAAAGTTCCTCGACCGCATGGCAGGCACCGATGGAAACAACACCGGAGGCCGTACGGCGCAATGCAGAAATATGCGCCGCGTTGTCGCAGGCACGACCCAGGTCGCGAGCGAGCGCACGGATATAGGTGCCCTTACTCACCGAAAACGCCACAGTCCAAACGCACGCTTCGCCCTCGCCGCTCACGGCAATCAGGTCGGCTGAGTACACCTCGACCGGACGCGGGGGCAACTCAACGGCGTTACCTTCGCGCGCAGACTTATAGGCGCGCACGCCGTTGACCGAAATGGCCGAAAACGCCGGCGGTACCTGCATCTGCGGACCCAGCATGGCGCACAGGCGCTCGCGGGCATAGGCCGGATCGCGCAAGTCGGCAGTAATGGGCACCGTGCGAACGGCCTCGCCCTCCGCATCATCGGTATTTGTCTCGACGCCAAACGAAATGTCGGCGACGTAGCTTTTGGTATCGAGCGTGAGCATGCCCAGCAGACGCGTTGCCTGGCCCACGCCCACCACCATGACACCCGATGCCATGGGGTCGAGCGTTCCGGCATGACCGACGCGCCGCTCATGGAGGGCGCGTCGGCATTGCGAAACCACGTCGTGGGACGTGCAGCCCACCGGCTTATCGACGGCGAGCAACATATTAAGTTGAGAAGGTGTACGACGAGCCATGTACCATCCAAAAAGTTAGAGCTCGACGGTCACCGAAGCGGGGTCCTCCCCTACCAGCTCGGCCAGCATGGGAAGTGCCGCGGTGAGCGTCTCGGAAATCGTTCCGGCGTTGGTAAAGCCGGCGGCAGCGTGGTGCCCACCTCCGCCAAAGTTGGCCGCAATCTCGGAAACATCAAGATCGCCCTTGGAGCGCAGGTTGCCGCGCACCTTAGTATCGCCCTCGATGCCCTTAAGGAACAGGCAGACCTCGACGCCCATCACCGAGCGCACCACATCGACCAGGCCGTCGCACTCATCCGAGGTGACGCCACATTCCTTAAGGTCACTTTCGTACGCATAGCTATACGCCACGCGCCCGTGCGCGACCGTCTTGATGCGACCCATGACGATGGACTTGAGGTGCAAGAACTCGACACGCATGCTCTGATAGACCTCGAGCGCGACGCGCGCCGGATCGGCACCGTGCGCCACCAGACGCGAGGCGGCATGAAACGCGGCGGCGTCGGCGTTCTGATACTGAAAACGACCGGTATCGGTGACCAGGCCGCACAGCAGGCAGGTCGCGATGCTGTCGCTTGCGGTAATGCCACAATCGGCCAAAAAGCGGTCGATAATCATGGCGCAAGCAGCGGCATTGACGCACCTAAGGCTGACCTCGGCAAACTCCTCGCGTGCCGGGTGATGGTCAAAGCATGCCACGTGAGCCGAACGACGCAGCACCTCGGCGGAATTATTGAGGCGCTCGACGACCGGCACGTCCACCGAGATGAACAGGTCCGGGTTGCCAGTGTAGGCAGAGGCCGGCACCAGCAGATCGGCACCCTCCATAAAACGGTAGATGCGCGGAACGGGATCGTCGTCTGCCAGCAGCAGGGCAATGTCCTTGTCGGGGAACACCTTCATAAGCGAAAGGCCCAGGCCCAACACGGAGCCCAGGGCATCGCCGTCGGGAGAGGTGTGACCCGAGATCGCAATGGAGGACGCACCCTCGATAAGCTCGAGGATGCGTCGTTTAATATCTGCAGACTCGCACGAGGCGAGATCGGCGGAATTAGTCATCTAAAGCTGCCTCCTGGGCGGAATCCGCAATTGGGTAGCCGTCCTCGTCCTTTTCGATTGCAAGCGTGGCCGGAACGTTTTCCAGCGCACGCGTGATGCGCTCGGCCTCATCGGTCGAGCGATCGATGCGAAAATCGAGCTCGGGCGTGACGCGCCAATCGAGCGAGCGAGCCAACAGGCTGCGAATACGGCCCTTGGCGCTGGCAAGCGCCTCCATGACCTCATCGTAGCGGCTCGCATCGCACGACACGTACACGCGTGCGAACGAACGGTCCACCGCGACCTCGACCGCAGTCAGGGTGACCAGGTCGAGACGCGGATCGGAAACCTCAAAGAGCAGGATATAACCGAGCTTCTCGCGAAGCTGCTCGCCCAAACGGCGGGTTGCCTGCGTTTGCTTCATAGCGCTACCCCCTACTCGGTACGGGCAACCTGGTCGATGCGGTAACCCTCGATCTGATCGCCAGGCTTGATGTCCTGGAAGTTCTCCAGGCCAATGCCGCCCTCGGAACCGCTCTTGAGGCTCTTGGCCTCATCCTTGTAGTGGCGCATCGAGGCGATCTTGCCGTTGAAGACCACAATGCCGTCGCGCACCAGGCGCACGGAATCGGTCGCGGCGATCTCGCCCTCCTCGACGCGGACACCGGCGGCGATACCGACTTTGGGCACCTTGAAGGTGTCAAGGACGGTCGCGGTACCCGTGGAGACCTCGACCTCGGTGGGCTTGAGCATGCCGATGCGGGCAGCGTCGAGCTCCTCGAGGCACTTGTAGATAACGTCGTAGCAACGAATCTCGACGCCCTCGCGCTCAGCGGCGGAGCGGGCCTTGCCGTCGGGACGCACGCCAAAGCCGATGATGATGGCGTTGGAGGCGTCGGCCAGGACGACGTCGGTCTCGTTGATGGCACCGACGGCGGAGTGGATCGTGTTGATGCGGACCTCGGACTGATCCATCTTGTCGAGCGAGTCCTGAAGGGCCTCGATGGAACCCTGGACGTCGGCCTTGATAATCAGGTTGAGCTCCTTGACCTCGGCGTCGGCGATGGTCTCGAAGAGGTTCTCGAGCGTGACGTGCTTCACGCGGCTCTGCTCCTCGATACGTGCCTTAAGCGAACGCTCATCAGCCAGGGCGCGAGCCTCGCGCTCGTCCTCGAACACGCGGAACTCGTCGCCGGCGTTGGGCACGGACTGCAGGCCCAGGATCTCGACGGCGTCGGAGGGACCGGCCTCGGTGACGGCGTTGCCCTTGGGATCGAGCATGGCGCGGACGCGGCCGTAGGTAAGGCCGGCGACCAGCGTATCGCCCACGTGCAGGGTACCACGGGTCACAAGAACCGTGGCAACCGAACCGCGGCCCTTGTCGAGCTTAGCCTCGAGGACGTTACCGGAGGCAAAGGTGTCGGGGTTGGCCTTGAGCTCGAGCACGTCGGCCTGGAGCAGCACGGTCTCGAGCAGGTCGTCGATACCGATCTTCTGCTTGGCCGAGATGTTGACGAACATGTTCTGTCCGCCCCACTCCTCGGGGATGATGCCGTACTCGGTGAGCTCCTGGCGCACGCGGTCGGGGTTGGCGCCCGGCTTATCGATCTTGTTGACGGCGACGACGATGGGTACGCCGGCGGCCTTGGCGTGGTTGATCGACTCGATGGTCTGAGGCATGACGCCGTCGTCGGCAGCCACGATCAGAATGACGATGTCGGTCACCTTGGCGCCGCGGGCACGCATGGCCGTAAAGGTCGCGTGACCAGGGGTATCGATGAAGGTGATCTTGCGGTCGTTGATCATGACCTGCGAAGCGCCGATGGCCTGGGTAATGCCGCCCGCCTCGCCGGCAGCGACGCCGGTGTGACGGATGGCGTCGAGCAGGCTCGTCTTGCCGTGGTCGACGTGACCCATGACGGTGACGACCGGGGCGCGCGGCTTAAGGTCGGCGGGATCGTCGTAGAACGAGAAGGTGTTCTCCTCCTCGGGGGTGATGATCTTGATCTGACGGCCCAGGTCGTCGGCAACGAGCTCGACGAGGTCGTCGGACATGGACTGCGTCATCGTGAGCGGCGTGCCCAGCAAGAACAGGCGCTTGATGATGTCGTTGGCCGGAACGTCGAGCGCCTCGGCGAGTTCCTGGACGGTAACGCCCTGGGAGACCTTGATGGCGTCGAGCTCCTCGGGGTTCACGCCCTGGGCCAGCGCCTCCTCAATCTTGCGCTCCTCCTGAGCCTTAGCAGCCTCGCGCTCGCGCTTCTCCTTGCGCTTCTTGCGGCGACCGGTGGACTCGCGAGAGGCCTCCTCGACGGCGGCACGGGCCTCCTCGAGCACCTTCTCGCGACTGTACTCCTCGGCCTCACGAGCCATGCGGCTGTAGTGGTCCTCATCGTTGCCGTGACCGCCCTTGCGCTTCTTACCCTTGCCCTGCTTATCGGGGTTGGGGAAGTCCATACCGGCAGCGACGTTGTTGCTGGCGTTGGTGCGATGGCTGTGCGGACGGCTCTCGGAGGCGTTGCGCTCGGAGTTGCTGTCGGAGGCGTTGCGATCGTTACGACGGCCACCGCGACGGTCGTTGTTGCCGCCACGACGGTTGCCGCGCTCGGAGGCGCGCTCGGCCTTGGCCTTCTCCTCGGCGTCCTTCTTCTCCTTGAGCACGGTCTCCTGTGCGGCGATCTGGTCGAGCAGCGAACGGAAGCGCGAACCGGAGTCGGAAGCGGGGACGGCGCGGCGCTGTGCCTCGCGGGCAGCCTCCTCCTTCTCGCGGGCAAGGCGCTCCTGCTCGGCCTTCTTCTTGGCCTCGGCCTCGGCACGGGCGGCCTCCTCGGCAGCCTGGGCGGCAGCGAACTGGCGGCGCTCCTCCTCGCGTGCCTTCTCGGCGGCGATGCGCTCGCGCTCGGCCTCGGCAGCGCGCGCTGCCTCCTCGGCGGCGGCTGCCTCCTCCTCGGCCTGCTTGGCGGCCTCGACTTCCTTGGCGCGGGCCTCGATCACCGAGGCGAGCTGCTTGCGGACCATGGCGACGTAGGCGTCCTCCAGGGCGGAGGAAGCGGACTTAGCGGGAATCTTCATTTCGGCGAGATGACCCATCAGTTCCTTGGAGGTCATGCCGAACTCTTTGGCCAGGGTGGACACACGGACTTTTGCCATATGACTTCACCTACCCTTTCTGGCACCTTGGGTGCCTAGAGACTGAACGAGCGTGGGAGATGCGCCGGGACCCGCCCGACGCGACCGCGCGCTAGATCAGGTCCTCCGCATCATCGAAGGCGTCGGTGTCGTGGACACCGCAGAAACGGGAGCCGGGGCGGGCCTGGTTGCGGCACTGGACGCCGTCCTCGGACACGTACTCGCAGCGACGGACGTCGTCGTCCTCCTCGTCACCGATCAGGTCGGCGGCGGGCTCCTCGTGAACGGGGACGTTCTTGAGGATGTCGGCGGCAAGGGTCTCGGACTTGATGTCGATGTGCCAGCCGGTCAGGCGAGCGGCGAGGCGGGCGTTCTGGCCCTCCTTGCCGATGGCGAGCGAAAGCTGGTCGTCGGGCACGATGACGCCGGCATAGGCCTTCTCCTCGTCGATGAGGACGCGGGTGACCTTGGCGGGCGACAGGGCGTTGGCGACGTAGACGGCCGGATCGGCATCCCACAGGATGACGTCGACGCGCTCGCCGCGGAGCTCGCCCACGACAGCGCGGACACGGCTGCCCTTGGGGCCGACGCAGGCGCCCACGGGATCCAGGCGGTCGTCGAGCGAGTGGACGGCGACCTTGGAGCGCTGGCCGGGCTCGCGGGCGATCGACTTGATCTGGACGGTGCCCTCATAGATCTCGGGCACCTCCTGCTCAAACAGACGACGCATGAGCTCGGGGTGGGTGCGGGAGATGACGATCGGCGGACGGCTGTGCTCGCCGCGAACCGGCTGCAGGTTGGAGTTGGGGTCGCGGACGTCGATGATCACGGCCTTGATGTGCTGGTTGTGCAGATAGCGCTCGCCCATCGGACGCTCGTTGCGCTCGTTCTCGTAACGGCGCTGGTCAAAATGCGGCAGCTCGGCCTCGACGCCATCGCGGATCTTGACGATCGTGAAGTCGGGCGTGGACTGCAGCACGGTACCGCTGATGAGGTCACCGATACGGCCGGAGAACTCCTCGTAGATCTGCTCGCGGGCGGAGTTGCGCACGATGGCGTTGATCTCGGCCTTGGCGTGCTGGGCGGCAATGCGGCTCGTGTTCTTGGGGGTGACGTCGATCTCCTCGAACTCGGTGAAGTTGCCCTCCTCGTCCATGGAATCGTCGATCGGCTCCAGGCGGTAGACGTAGATCTTGCCGGTGGTGCGGTCGATGGTCACCTTGGCGCCCCACTCAAGATGCAGGATCTCGGCATAGCTCTTGGCGAGCGACTGCTCTAGGCGGTCGATCAGGTAGAGCTGGTCGATGTGCCTCTCCTGGCAAAGCTCCATCAGGGCGGACATCATGTCGGATGCTGCCATGTTAGTTTCCTTCCTTCGCGGGCTTGAAGTCGTAGGTGGGCTTCAACTTGCACTTTTTAACATCAGAGAAATCGAGGGTGACGGACTCGCCGTCCTCGAGCTCGAGGGTCACGTTCGTCTCGGTCGTGGCGGCAATCTTGCCGGAGTACTTGCGACGGCCCTCGGTGGCGGTGGAGGTGAGCTCGCAGTTCTCGCCCACAAAGCGGGCAAAGTCGCGCGGACGGCGCAGCGGGCGCGCCATACCCGGGCTCGACACCTCGAGCGTGTAGCTCGAAGAAATGGGGTCGAGCTCCTCGATCACGTCGCCGACCCACTTGGTATTGGCCGTGACGTCGTTGAGCGACAGGCTCTGACCCTCGGCACCCTCGATACGCACACGCACGCAGGGGGCCTTGGTGGCGCCCACGAGCTCAACGTCGACAATATCGACATCGTGCTGGGGAGCGACGGCCTCGAGCGCGTCGATGATCGCCTGCTCGGTCTTGGTCTTGACCATTGCGGCACCTCCATCCATACAAAAAAGAAGCGGAGCCGAAACCCCACTTCTTTCAATTACAACTTCATTTGCAAGCAAACTATACCAATACCTGCGAAAACGTGCAAGCGTCAAAGAAATTCGCAGGTCAGCGCGCCCACAGCTTCTCCACAAGAATAGGACAATTAGACGAGGACTCCTGTACGATGCTCCCCAAAAGCCCCAAAACGGGCCATGCGTCCCGGCGCGCCGACCGAATCGGGCCCTATGGGCATTCCATCCCTGGGCGTGCATCGGCCAGACTAGAGCCGAGAGGCATTCTGTAGCGAGAAAGCATACCGCACGCATTGACCGCACAACCGTCCAGTATCTCTACGGCAAGGAGGCACCATGGAACGCCTAGGCACCCTCTGCGCGACCGCGCTCGTCATCGCTGCCTGCTCGTTCGCTCTGGCGGGCTGCAGCAACATCGATGGTAAAACCGGACCATGTGAGCCGGATCTCGGCAGCACCAAAGCCATCGAGAAAACGACGCCTTCGGAGCGCTTCGACAAAATAGACGAAGATATAGTCGACCCCCAGGGCTTAGGTCCCGACCCTCAAGAACTGTTCCCCATCGACCTTGAGGCAGACGAGAACGTCCATATTACCTGCGTGGGCAAGGACACGGATGGCTACGGCGACGCCGTGTTGGTCTTTGCGGTGACAAACAACACCGATGTCGACATGATGTTTGGCGATGTTGATGCTTATGCCTACGTCAACGGTGTCGTCCGCGACGTGCGCATGCGCCAGCCCGTCGCCGCAGGCGAAGAAGCGACCGCGATGCTCACCTTTGTAGGCACCTTCGACGACCCAAATTTTGACGTGAACAACGACCTCAACGACATCTACCTCAACATCTGGATGTTTGAGGAGCAAAGCGGCAACGTCTACTTTAGGGACTTGGTACACATTCCGTAGAGGGTGGCGCTGAGCACAAGCCAAGCAGGGCACATAACGCAAGACGAGGGACGACCCAATCGGATCGCCCCTCGTCTTTTATGCGTCAACTATGCGCGTGGCGTTTACTTGACCACCAGGTTGACCAGCTTGCCGGGCACGCAAATGGCTTTGACGACCGTCTTGCCCTCGAGCCACTTGGCGACGGCGGCCTCGGCGGCAGCCTGCATTTCCTCGTTGGAGGCATCGCGGGCCACGTCGATGCGGCCACGGACCTTGCCGAGTACCTGGACGACGATCTGCACCGTGTCCTCGATGGACTCGGCCAGGTCGAACTCGGGCCAGGCGGCGGTGTAGGCGTTGCCCTCGCAGCCGAGTGCCTCGTGCCACAGCTCGTCAGCCCAGAACGGGCAGATGGGCGCCAGGACGCTCACGATGTCCTTGGCCACGCCGTAGCACAGGGCCTTGTCGCGGTCAGTACCCTCGGTGGCGTTGAGGTAGGCGCTCGCCGCGTTGACGAGCTCCATGACGGCAGAGATCGCGGTGTTGAACTGGCCGCGATCGAAATCCTCGGTGCACTTGGCGATGGTGCGGTGACGCTCGCGATAGAGCTTCATCGCGGTCTCGTCGAGCACGGACTTGTCGAAGGCAACGTTGGCGTCACCCGACTGGACGAGCTGCCACACGATACGCCAGGCGCGCTTGATAAAGCGGTTGGCGCCCTCGACAGCCTTGGGATCCCAGTCGAAGTCCTTCTCGGGCGGGGCGATAAACAGGATAGCCAGACGCATGGTGTCGGCGCCGTAGGGCTCGATAACCGAGCTCGGGGGCACGACGTTGCCCTTGGACTTGGACATGGTGTCGCCGTTCTCGTCCTTGACCATGCCCTGGCACAGCAGGTTGGTGAAGGGCTCGTCCACGCTCAGCAGTCCCAGGTCGCGCAGCGCCTTGGTAAAGAAGCGGCTGTAGAGCAGGTGCAAAATGGCGTGCTCGATGCCGCCGATGTAGTTATCGACGGGCATCCAACGGTCGGCCGCCTCGCGGGAGAAGGGCAGCTCGGTGTTGTGCGGGTCGGTATAGCGCAGGTAATACCAGCTGGAGCAGGTGAAGGTGTCCATGGTATCGGTCTCGCGCTTGGCCGGGCGACCGCAGACCGGACAGGTGGTCTCGTAGAAGTCCTTGCACTCGGCGAGGGTCTCGCCGGCGCCCAGGTCCAGGTTCTCGGGCAGCGTCACCGGCAGCTGATCCTCGGGCACGGGCACGATGCCGCAGTGCTCGCAGTGGATGGCCGGGATGGGGTTGCCCCAATAGCGCTGACGGCTGATGAGCCAGTCACGCAGGCGGAACTCGACCTTGCGACGGCCGCAGCCCATGGCCTCGAGGTCAGCCACGATGGCAGCCTCGCCCTCGGAGTGCTTACCGCCGCGCATGCCGGTGTACTTGCCGGACTGGACGAGCGTGCCCTCGGCAGCGTGGGCACAGTCCCAGTCGACGGTCTCGGCATGGAAGGTATCAATGGTCTCGCCGCTGGCCTCGACGGCAGCGCGATCGTCATCGTCCAGGATGATCGGCACGATCGGCAGGTCGTACTTGCGGGCAAACTCAAAGTCGCGCTGGTCGCCGCAGGGAACGGCCATGACGGCGCCGGTGCCGTAGTCGGCAACGACATAGTCGGCAACCCACACGGGGACCTTCTCGCCGTTGACGGGATTCACCACGTAGCGGCCGGTAAAGGCGCCGTGCTTCTCGAGGGTGCCCTGGGCACGCTCGACGGCAGAGATATGCTTGGAGTCCTCGACGATCTTGGTCACGGCCTCCTCGTACTCCGTGCCCTCGACGAGCTCGTGCAGACGAGCGTACTCGGGAGCCAGGACAAAGAAAGACACGCCAAAGAGCGTATCGGCACGCGTGGTGAAGACGGTAATCTTGCCCTCGTCGCCCTCGATGGGCTCGCCATCCTGGTCGCACAGGGTAAAGTCAACCTCGGCGCCCTCGGAGCGACCGATCCAGTTGGCCTGCATCTGCTTGACGCGCTCGGGCCAGCCGGGGAGCTTCTCCAGATCGTCGAGCAGCTCCTGGGAGTACTCGGTAATCTTGAAGTACCACTGCTCAAGGTCGCGCTTCTCGGGCTCGGTGCCGCAGCGCCAGCACTTGCCCTCGGTGACCTGTTCGTTGGCCAAAACGGTCTTGCAGTTAGGGCACCAGTTGACCGGGTTCTTCTTGCGGTAGACCAGGCCCTTTTCCCACAGCTTCTCAAAGATCCACTGGCCCCAGCGGTAGTAGTCGGGGCTGCAGGTCTTGACCATGCGATCCAGATCGTAAGAGAAGCCCATGCGCTTCATCGTGGCGAGCGCCTGGTCCATGTTCTTATACGTCCAGGCGGCAGCCTGCGTATTGTGCTTGATGGCGGCGTTCTCGGCGGGCAGGCCAAAGGCATCGAAGCCGATGGGGTGCAGCACGTCAAAGCCGCGCATGCGGGCCTGACGGGCCATGGCATCGCCGATGGTATAGTTGCGCGCGTGGCCCATGTGCAGGTCGCCCGACGGATACGGAAACATCTCGAGCACGTACTTTTTGGGCTTGCTGTCGTCGGTGTCGACGGCAAAGAGGTTGGAGTCCTCCCAGGCCTTCATCCACTTGGACTCAATGGCCTGCGCGTCGTAAGCAGGGATCTCGTCCTTATGATCTGTGCAATCGCACATATCAGCTCCTTTAATCTTAGCTGGGGTCGGGCGGCTTGGCTTTATTCGCTACTGCGGACAGTCCTGCGCAAGACGAAGAGCACATTAAGTGCTCTTCTTTGCGTGCGGAACTTGTAGCGAACAAAGCCAAGCCGCCCGACCCTAAGGTTAACTTGACTGATGATAGCAAATACGACAAGCGAGATGCCTGCGACTTGCGGGCATCTCGCTTTATCTAAATAACGTGGTTGTGAATCAACCGCTATTTGTTACTCGTCCTAGCATGGTCGGGTTTTCCAAGTGCCGCAGATTGCCGTGAAAGAGGAGCGACGCGTACTTTGGTACGCGAGCGACGGTTTGAACGGCAAGGTGCGGTGCTTGGGAAAGCCGCTTATCGATAGGAAACGCTCTGCTGAGAATCCTTGACGACTACGTCGTGGGCGCCGCCTTCGACGATCGAGGTCGAGCTCACCAGGGTCAGGCGTGCCTTTTCCTGGAGCTCGGGGATCGAGAGGGCACCGCAGTTGCACATCGTGGACTTGACCTTGTAGAGCGTGCCGCCCACGCCGTCCTTGAGGGAGCCGGCATAGGGAACGTAGGAGTCGACGCCCTCGACGAAGCTGAGCTTCGCGGCGCCGCCCAGGTCGTAGCGCTGCCAGTTGCGGGCACGCGCAGAACCCTCGCCCCAGTACTCCTTCATGTACTGACCGTTCACATTGACGCGCTCGGTCGGGCTCTCGTCAAAGCGGGCGAAGTAGCGGCCCAGCATCATAAAGTCGGCGCCCATGGCAAGGGCGAGCGTCATGTGGTAGTCGTAGACGATGCCGCCGTCGGAGCACACGGGCACGTAGACGCCGGTCTCCTCGTAGTACTCGTCGCGGGCGCGGCAGACGTCGATCAGCGCAGTGGCCTGGCCACGGCCGATGCCCTTGGTCTCGCGGGTAATGCAGATGGAGCCACCGCCGATACCGACCTTGATAAAGTCGGCACCACAGTCGGCCAAAAAGCGGAAGCCCTCGGCGTCGACGACGTTACCGGCACCGACCTTGACGTCCTCGCCATAGTTGGCGCGGATCCACTCGATGGTGCGCTTCTGCCACTCGCTGAAGCCCTCAGAAGAGTCGATGCACAGGACATCGGCGCCGGCCTCGATGAGCAGCGGCACGCGCTCGGCATAGTCGCGGGTGTTGATGCCGGCGCCGACCATGTAGCGCTTATCGTTATCGAGCAGCTCGTTGGGGTTGGTCTTGTGGCTGTCGTAGTCCTTGCGGAAGACGATGCCCATGAGGTGATCGTTGTCGTCGACGATGGGCAGAGCGTTGAGCTTGTTGTCCCAGATGACGTCGTTGGCAACCTTGAGGCTGATGTTCTTGTCGCCCACGATGAGCTGCTCACGCGGAGTCATGAACTCGGAGACCTTCGTCTGGTGGTCATCGCGGCTGGGACGATAGTCACGGCTGGTGACGATGCCCAGGAGCTTACCCTTGGGAGTACCGTCATCGGTAACCGGCATGGTGGAATGACCGGTCTTCTCCTTGAGCTCGATGACCTGCTCCATGGTCATGTCGGGGGTCAGCGTGGAATCGGACTGAACGAAGCCAGCCTTGTGATCCTTGACGGCCTTGACCATAGCGGCCTCGGACTCGGCGCTCTGGGAACCGTAAATGAAGGACAGGCCACCCTCGGTAGCGAGCGCGACACCCATGTCGACGCCCGAGACGGACTGCATGATGGCGGAAACCATGGGGATGTTCAGGGTGATTGCCGGCTTCTCACCGCGCTTAAAGCGGGTTAGCGGCGTCTTAAGAGAGACGTTGTTGGGGATGCACTGCGAGGACGAGTAACCAGGGACCAGCAGATACTCCGAAAACGTGTGGGACTCACCGGGAAAGAACGTAGCCATGTTTCTCCTTTTTCCATGCGACCGGTCGGCTGCAGGCCTCGTAGGACCCAGCCCAACCTTGGGCGCCCAATACTGGGGAAGTATCTTAACGCACTTTGACTGCTACAATGCATGATTTAAGAAGAGCACACGAGGGTTTGACGCAGGCTTTGCGTTTACCCAGCAAACACTTTAGCGGGGAGACGTGGAGCACATGGAGTACAAGACGACGGCAAAGCTGGTCATTCAAGCGTGCGACAATGATCTGCCGGGCGTGTTCGGCCACGGCTGCGTCTTGCTGCTGCAAGGCATCGCCCGCGAGCACTCGCTCAACCGTGCCGCCAAGAGCATGGGCATGGCGTATTCCAAGGCCTGGCGCATTGTGAACGAAGCCGAAGGCCAGCTGGACTGCAAGCTCATCGAGCGCGACGGCGCCCGCGGATCCACCCTCACCCCCGCCGGCGAGCGAGCCATAGCGGTCTACGAGGAGCTGCAGGCCGACATCAACAACGTCATCGCCACCAAAGCCAACGACCTCATCGCCAGCATCAAAAAGTAGCTAATTTGGGACGGGGCTTTTTTAGCTGCACAACCCCTTCTCATAAGTTGCGGTGAAATAGGGACTGTTTATGCCGATAAAGCCGTAAATCAATCCCTATTTCACCGCAACTTATGGAGTTGAGGATGATTTAGCTAGTTGCGAAGGGCGTTGTCTAGGGTTGACGCTACAACCAGTGGGTTGTCGGTACCGGCGAAGAGGCGGATGGTGCTCCCCTGCTTCCCACGTGGAGCCGAAAGGCGCGTCGTTGCGCCGCCGGCGGGCGATGTACGAAACTCCCCCGGCAAAGCGTCGAACAGCTCTCCCGCGCTACGCTCGATAAGGTCGAATTCAACTGCCGGGCCAAAACCATGCTCGAGGATTCCCGTTGCAACCGCATGGTCGGGATGCGAGCTCAGTCCGGGATAGCGAACGTTGCGCACCATCTCGTTGGCGGCCAGATACTCGGCCAGCGCACGGGCGCGGTCGAAGTGTGCCTGCATGCGCGTATTAAGCGAGTCCAGCCCGCGCTCCAGCACACCGGCCTCCTCGGTAGAAAGGTCGAGCGCCAAAGCACCGCAGCCCGCAAACAACGCATGCGCGCACTCGGCAGCAGCATCCACGCGATGGCGCTTGAGCTGCGAGCGCGCCACCGAAGCGGCAACGAGCTTGCGTGGAGCTTTGCCGGCGCACACGCGATCGAGCGCCTCGAGCGACAGCGCAGCACCCAGCCGCAGCGGATCGCAGCCAAAAGCCGACGCCACGGTGTTGTCCACAACCAACAGCGCGCGGGCATCGTGAGCCGCGCGACCCAGGGCACGCAGATAGGGCACACGCAGGCCAAAGCCGCCGATTGAGTTGACAAACCACCACAGGTGCGGCCCCTCGGCATCAAACGAAGCATCAAAGTTCTCGGACGCGGCGACAAACGCTGCAACCGACGGCTCACCCACCATAGCCACGTCGCAGGCATCAAAGCCGCTCGCAAACGTATCGGCAAAGTCATCGGCAAACGCGACCAGGCGGTCACCGGGACGCACAATTCCCAGCTGCGACAGAGCAACCGGCACATGCGGGGCCGCAAGCAACCGCGCCTCACGCGCGCCGGCCCTCAAAGCCCAAGTCTCTTCTAGCTGCTGCACATCCACACGGCACCGTCCCTTCAAAACAAAAACCCACGATGCGGGTGTTCCCCGCATCGTGGGCAACGGCTGCAGTATAGCGCCGATATGCGACGAATCGCCTAGATCTTGAGCGTGTGATAGGTCACGCTCGCACCCGGGGCGTCAACGGTCACGCCATAGGCCTCAGGATAGATGCGCGTCGAGAACACGAGCGCGCCATCGTTCACAAACACCTCGACCGACGAGACATCGCCGACAATGCGCACGTTACGAACCTCCTCGACGGGCTCCCAACGCACGGTGCGACCGCAGCCGGCAGAAGCGCGACCCTCATCGGTAAATCGCATCTCAAAGCGCGCGGGCAGCTCGCCCTCGGCGGGCACAAACGCCAGCTTCAGCTCGCCATCAACGATCGCGGTAAATGCGCCGTCGACACCGTCGACAACAACGTCAAAGCAGGTATCGCCGGCAACCTCCAACGAGCCCTCCCCCACACGCACCGAGGCATAATGGCGCTCGATCTCGCGCGCCGGCTGCTGCAGTACCACGCCGCCAGCACCGGCTGTAAGCTCGCGCGGCACCGTCATGCAGTGCTGCCAGCCGCACACCACGGTGGGTGCGTTGCCATAGGTCGGCTCATCGGGCATGCCCATCCAGCCGATCAGAATGTGGCGACCGTCCTCGGCCGTGAACTCCTGCGGAGCATAGAAGTCAAAACCGGCGTCCCACAGGCGGAACTCGCCCAGCTCATAAGCGTCATTGCCACCCGTAATGTCGCCCGCTACAGGCATGTAGCCAGCAGCGTATACGTTGCCGCGGTCCCAACGACCGCCCTCGAGCCCCTGGGGAGAGAAGGACAGGAACTTCGCCGGTATACCGCCATCCGTCTCAAGCTCAAGGTATCCCGGGCACTCCCACATAAAGCCGAAACGCTCGGGAGTAGACACACGGCTCTCGAGCTCCCAGTTCAGCATATCCGCCGAGCCATACACCAGGATCTCGCCCACATCGCGCCCGGCACCCTCGCCGTGCATAGCGCAAAATCGACTATCGACATGCGGGCCATCCACGCGACGACGCGCGCCCAGCACCATGTGATAACGCCCGTCCGCGTCACGCCACACCTTGGGATCGCGCACATGACAGGTCAAATCATCGGGATAATCCTCGGACGCCAGCACCACACGCTTGGCGCCAAACGCCTGACCGTCGGTACTCTCCACATAGACGGTATCGGCGCGGCGGCCGGTATTGACGTAGTCGTACGTACCGTCCGTATCGGAAAGCTTAACGTTGCCTGTGTACAGCACGCGAATGCGGTCGTCTTCGGCAAGCGCGGAGCCCGAATACACACCGTGGCAATCGAACGGCTCGTCGGGCAGCAGCGGGGCGCCAACGTAGTCCCACGTCATAAGGTCACGGCTCGTCGCATGGCCCCACATCTTGACGCCGCCGTTCACATCAAACGGGGCATACTGAAAGTACGCGTGAAATACGCCATCTGCCTGGCAAAGACCGTTGGGGTCGTTGAGCCAGCCCGCCGGCGGCATAATATGGAAGTGCTGACCATACACGCCATGACCGCACTCAGAGGCGGCAGCGTCAACAGCAGCAACCAGCTTTGCAAGGTCGCGACCAAGTGCATTAGACATATCAAAGTCCTAACGGATCGAAAGTAACAAGGCGCCAGAGGTCGGCACCAGATACGGGAAACGCCCGCGAGCATACAACCCGCGGGCACCCCTCAATCAAAAGCTCTTAGGCCTGCTCGGAAGCCTTGGGCTCGTCCTTGTACAGGACAAACGAGACGCCAAAGGAAACCAGCGCGGCGACCGCAAACATAATCGCGTACTGCACGGGCTGGGCCAGGCACAGCAGGATACCGAAGATGCCGGTAACGCCCGTGCCGGAAGCGGCAAGCGAGGTGAGCGCACAGACCAGGGCACCGCAACCGCCGCCGATGCAGCCGGCGATGAAGGGCTTAAAGAAACGCAGGTTCACGCCGAAGATGGCAGGCTCGGTAATGCCCATAAAGGCGGACAGAGCCGAAGGAAGCGCCAGGCCCTTGATCTTGGCATCGCGGGTTTTAAAGGCAACGGCGAGCGCGGCGCCACCCTGTGCGATGTTGGCAGCGCTGGCGATGGGCAGCCAGTAGGTCACACCGTACTGGGCGAGCTGGCCCAGGTCGATGGCGGTGTACATCTGGTGGATACCGGTAACGACCGTGGGGGCATAGAACAAGCCGACGATAAAGGAACCGATGCCGAAGGGCAGGGTCAGCAGGGCCTGGATCAGACCGAGGATGGCGTTCTCGGCCCACACGAAGATGGGGCCGACGGCAACGAGCGTCACGAGCACGGTCACGAACACCGAGACGAGCGGGGTCACAAAGAGGTCGAACATCTCGGGAACGATCTTGTGCAGGCGCTTCTCGAGGAAGGCCAGAATGGCGCAGGCGATAACGATGGGGATCACATGGCCCTGATAGCCGACCCACTCAAAGCTGTACACGCCGGGGATGACGGTGACCATGGTCTGCACGCCCTCGGAAGCAACCGTGTAGGCACTCTGCAGCGAGGAGTTGATGAACGCACCGCCGACGACGGCACCCAGGTACGGGTTGGCGCCAAAGGCCTTGGCGGCAGAGTAGCCGATCAGGATCTGCAGAATGCCAAAAGACGCGCCCGAGACCAGGTCGGCGATCTTATAAATAAAGTTATTGGTGTCGAGCGCGATAAAGCCGTTGGAGGCCATAAAGTTGAGGGCGCTCATAATGCCCAGCAGCAGGCCCGAAGCCACGATGGCGGGGATGATGGGGACAAAGACATCGCCGAGCACCTTAATGGCGCGCATAAAGATGTTCTGCTGCTGAGCTGCGGCCTCCTTGACCTCGGCCTTGGTAGCAGCCTCGACGCCACTGAGCGCGATGAACTCCTCGTAGACCTTGTTGACGGTGCCGGTGCCAAAAATAATCTGCAGCTGGCCCTGGGCCTCAAAGACGCCCTTAGCGCCGTCGATATTCTCGAGGGCCTCCTTGTCAACCTTGGCGTTATCGGCAATCACCAGGCGCAGACGCGTGGCGCAGTGCGCGGCAGAGACGACGTTGTCGGCGCCACCGATGTTGTCGAGCACCTCTTGGGCTGATTTGCGGTAGTCCATGACTTCCCTTTCCTCCAACGGGCGCATGTGCACCCGGCCATCTTTGACACTTACACTGTAATCGTTTTCAGTTTCATATGCCTGTAATCGTTTTCATAGTAGGGTGAACGGTAGCAAAAAGCCGGTGAATGGTAGTTTTGAGACAAACATAAGGGCTCAGAGGCAGACAGACATGCCCAAGACCTAGACATTCATAAGCTGATGACCGAGCTTGAGTGTCTTGAGACCGCTCTCCCCCTCCACGCCATCGAGCGTGTTGAGCAACATATTGGTCGCCTCGACGCCACTGGTCAGGTAGCCATAATGCACGGTGGGAATGCCGCCCGTCAGCGCGCGCAAAAACGCGTTGTCGCCAAAACCGCTCACGCGGTGCATGCCCTCGCCCATGCCGCGAACCTCATCGATGGCACGCAGCGCGCCCGCCGCCATGGTGTCGGTCGCGCAGGCGATAAACGAAACATCGGGAGCGACGGAAAGCAGTTCACGCGCCGCACCATAGCCCGAGTCGAGCGTAAAAGACCCCTGGCGAATCAGGCTCGGATCAAGCACCACGCCCGCGGCGCGCAAGCCGGCCTCAAAACCGCGACGGCGGTCATAACCAGCAGCGCGGTCCGCTTCGGTAACTCCAATATAGGCAATCTTGCCGTCCACGCGCCCAGCAAGCGCATGGCCCAGCTCAAAGGCGGCCTCGTAATCGTCGTGATAGACGCACGCCGCACCCTCAACATTCTGGCCGATCAGCACGATCGGCACGCGGCACGACTCAATCGCACGACGATGCTCGTCGGTGATCATAGTTGCCACCAGCACAATGCCATCAACCGGATGGTTTTGGAATAAATCGAGGTATTCGAGCTCGCGATCGGCCGCGTTGTCAGTGTTTGCAAGCAGCATCTGGTAGCCACGGCGACCGAGCACCTGGCCAATGCCGGCGGTAATGCGGCTCACGGATTCCGAGTTGATCTTAGGCACGATGACGCCGATGAGCTTGGTGGAACCGGTGCGCAGCGCACGAGCCTGGCTGGACCGCACGTATCCGGTCAGCTCAATCGCCTGCTTAATGCGCTCGGCCTTGTCCGCCGATATGTAGCCACCGTTGAGGTAGCGCGAGACGGCTGCGCTCGAAACGCCGGCCAGCTCGGCCACATCCTTCATCTTTACCACGAGTACCCCTGTCATTGAAATCGCTTTCACCATGATACCCAACCCTCGCCCGAAAAATATTCGACTGGAAAGGTCTCAGCGGATCATTTCAACCGCCCAGGTCGAGCAAACGCCAGCGATCCACCGCCGCGTGCATGTTTATGTCAAACGTAATGCGCACGGTACCTTCGTCCATCACCCACGGCTCACGCTCATAGTTCACGATGGTCCACGGGCGCATCATGTTGCAGATGCACTCGATGTAGAACTCGCGACGGAGCGGATAGGGAAAAGCCCAATTCCGGTCAATCCCTTACCGGCAACCACAGCGAATTAAGACTGAGCAACAACACGTCAGTAAAGTTACATACGAGCAGAAAATCGCACGCAATTTCGCCTTTTCTTTATTGAGATGTAAATTTTGACAGGCCGAATCTTACATCCATACAAATGATGAAAAGGGGCGGCAATTCAAAAGAAAAGCCGCCCCCGCAGGACGCGAGCCCGTAGGTTGACTGCGTCAATACCGCTAGATTCGGCCTAGTATCCTATCGGGTCCCAAAAGGTCAATCCAGTTAAAGACGGCAGGCAGCCCGAAACAACATCTTTCATGAATCTCCAGTCTTATCAAGCCCGATCGAACTTGACCGTCAAACCAGATACGGCCCAATCACATCGAATATCTCGCCCACCTTGGTTGCAGGGTTTTGCGCGGATGGTTTAACGTTACCCAGCCCCCTATGGTATGTGACGAGGCGTCCAGCACGCTGCAACGCCTCGCCTCGTTTGCCGTCCACCACCTCGAACAGCCCTGCCAAATTCTTGCGGTACTCAATGCCCAGGTCTTTAGACATGGCTTGATCGAGGCCACGCTGGCACTCTGCGGCCGACATGGGAGCAGTCGTATATCGAAGGTGCAGAAGGGGCCACAGCTCAAAGCAGGGGTTCGACCACAGCGCATGAAACGTCCTCAATCCATCGGTGAGCTCGGCGCATTTGCTCTCCATCGCATCGAAATCGGATGCAGGGAAATCATCCTTATCAAATACAAGCCACACATGGTCAAACGTCTCAGGAGCATAGCGACAGTGTTCGACAGCGAAGTCAAGTAGGTCGAGAGTATGTTTGCCAGTCCCCTTAACGACTACGGCAACCTTCCGCTCATTTGCTGCGCCTAACGCGGCGCGCACGCCCTCAAAGTATCGAGGCTCAGTCTCCTTGCCCTCGGTCACCACGAGATGGCGCGTCATCTGTACCATGCGAGAGCGTCCCTCGCGCTTGCCGCTGCGCCAGTCCCTCGACTTTTTCGCGGCCATATTAATCCCACTCCTCAATGCGCGTGAGATACGGGTCGGCACCATAGCGGCCAGACAGGTACTGCTTGTCGAATGCCGCGTTCTTGCTGACCAGGTTACCATTTGCCTCGTGGATGTCGGCGAGCGACCATAGCTGGCTCGCCTCCCACTCGCCGCGTGCAGCAAACCATATCTCGTCGCGGCGAAAAACATCGTTTCGCATAGTGGACACGTCCTGAGACGAGAAGATGAGCTGCGCGCCGCTCTTGTTGACTTCGGGATCTTTGAACAGCAGAATCACGTAGCGCAGGAGCTTCGGATGCAACTTGGCGTCGAGCTCGTCGACAACGACGGTACCGCCGCGTTCGAGCGCCGCCAGCAGAAACGACGCCAACCCCATGAGCTTCTGAGTACCGGCCGACTCCTCGGACAGGCGCAGCTCATAGCCCTTGCCGTCCACCTCATGCTTTACGAAGACGCGCTGGCCGCGCCATTCCGGAGCTTTCTCAACCCTAAAGCCATCGATACGTACGTCAACGGCACGCAGAAAACGCGTGATCTCGAGTGAGTCATCCTCGTCGAGCAACTGTTCGAGCATCTGCTCCAGATAGGAGCTGTTGTAGTTCAGGAACACCCCATCAAGAAACCAACTGGCGGCCTCTTTGATCACCGGCGCGTCAAAGTTGATGCAGAGAAACGACAGGTATGGCAGGCTCGGGTTGAATCTCGCAGCCGTCACGAGCTTACGCAACGTGGGACCAAGCTCAACCCCTGTCCCCTCGCGCTCGAACAGCATCGCCGTGCGTGACGCCCCCAATTTGCGCCGCCACAATCCTTCGGACACGATCTCGTCCGCATGCACGGACAGGGCATAGCGGTACTCATGCTCACGCGCGCGATAGTAGAGCTCGAACTCGGTGGGCTTAGCAGCCGACACGTCATCGAACTCGAACGCAGAGCAACGGGGTATCGAAGATCGGTTACCTTCTGGCGCATCAGTGCTGGCAGACAACAATCTGATCGGCCTTGCCACCGCCGAACGAATATAGTCAAGAGCCTCGAGCAGGTTAGACTTGCCGCCAGCGTTAGGCCCGTAAACCGCAGCTACCGGAAGGAAACTCTGCCCGTCAGAGCACTCTATGAGTGAGCGCTCGAACTCCCTCATCGATGTTGCCTGCATGGAAAGCACAGTTTCGTCGCGATAGGATCTATAGTTCCTGAAGGTAAACTGGCAAAGCATCGTCCTCAAAATTCCTTTCATTGTTTTGAAAAGATATTTCAGAGTTTTTATTTGATTATAGACCTTAAATAGCATCAATCAAGAGTTTACCGCACTTAGAATAGAGGAATACAGGTAATCCGAAGGCATCGAACAGTCTTGATATCAGTTAAATTACTTCCGCTCTTTAGCCTTTGTGATCATCCCATCAATACGCTCAATAGTCTCAATTAGGTGCGTCAAAATCTGCCTGAGTTCATCCTCGGGCAGAGAACAGATGTGATCACAAAAGGCCTGCTTTTGAAATTCGGAGATCACCTTTTTATCGCCATAATCTCCAAAGGTTTGCTTTTCCAGATAGAAAGCTGACGTATCAAAACCATCTTCCAGCACCAGGGCATTTTCAATACCCTTCAAGAAGTGCTTTCTGGATTTGTAAGTTTCCATTTTCGTTCGCAACACATTATTGCTTAAGCACTCAGCAATCTTCTGATCGCAATCGTACAGGAAAGCAGTAAAGACCGATGGAGGATTTGCATCCAAATAAGCGGCAGCTTTATTAAGCGATGGTGCGCCCGTAAATGCACACGATCCATCAGGGCTCTTCTTTCCTATCCATTTAAATCGCAGGTGATTAGCAGTATGGGCAAAAGAAAGTGCTTTATTGAAATACTGCTCATCGGTAGGCCCCTCTAGATAAACAGTGGGGGCTTCGTTCACAAACCACGAAACCGAAAAAGCATCTTTCACCGCTTGAACCGTACCAGGACCGTAAAACTCTGGATTAGCCTGTGCGACCACATCGCCAGATTCATTCCTGGCCAATACAATTACTTTGTCGTTGTATCTTTTTTCATCATGAATAATAAAGGGCGAGTGGGTTACACAGAAAATTTGAGAAGTTTGGTTCCCGTCTTCGTCCTGAAACAACGATTTATAAAAGTGAAGAATCTTCTCCTGCCATGAAGGATGAAGGCTAATTTCAGGCTCGTCAATAAATACAAACGAACCTCTGAGCGCATGCGAGTCCTTCAGCATAAAGCACCCACGATAGACAATCTGCTTTTCACCAGAACTCAGTTGATCAACACGGACGTCATGGCCATTCTTTTTAAAGAGAATTTCTTTATGGCCGTTGCGATTATCAACACGGTCGTAATTCAAGTCGTCAAACATCAGATCAAAGGCTTTGGTGAACCTAGGCATCCTTTGAGGGACTTGAAGTCGCGAGAGTCCAGTTTCCATATTGTTCCTAGCAACCCTAGCGACATCAGCATCATCAAGCGCCTGAATATCAATAATAAGTTGATTAATTTCAGTGGGCAGATCACTTGACGAGCGAATACTCTCAACAGATTCATCAATATTTCGACTTGTTACACTAGTTATTTGATCAGACTTAAAATTAATATCGACATCAGAAAAGATAGCGGAAGTGGGAAAAATCTCGGCAAATTCATCCGAACCCACCCAATTATCGAGACCTAAACCATCTTTGACATAGAGATAGTCGTGCCCCTTAATATCCTTGGCATAAAACTCGTATGTTCGTATTTTGGAGTCAAAGTCGACTTCGATCGAATCAACATAACATGGCATGTCGTGATACTTATGAGCCATGATTTGATAGAGCAGCTCGACTAAGCTGCTTTTACCAATGCCGTTATTTCCAGCGATGATGACAGTATCAACGGCTTTATTTGAGGAGTCGGTAAAGTCCAACTCCAGATTACCCAATACCGGATGATTCGATAACTTCAACTTTCGAACTCGGATCATGAGAACCCCACTTCAAACTGCTTTTATAGCAGTTTACTAAACCCACGGTGCCAAATGATCGGCAATGCCGCGCAACCGTTTCGCAATATTCAACAGTGCCCAATTTAACAAACACCGCATCCTACCAAGACACTAGTGCCCAAGCCGTTCTAGTTAAAGAACAGCTTGGGCACACTCCATGAAACCACAGCGAGAGCCGGGACCAGACCTCGCTCCAATAGTGAACACGCTCCATACCGCCACAAATCACCCTTCCCCGTCCATGACCGTCCAGCTCACGGGTTCGATGCCCGGAAGAGACGTTAGACAAGAGGGGCAGACAACCTGATAGTTCCCGTTATTTGTCCTGCGCTGCATAGAAGCGGAGACATATACCGCTTTGCGGGCGCGAGTGACGCCGACGTACAGCAGGCCCATTTCCTCAATAAGCCCGTCTGGTATTTTCTTCGCATCCACGATCCGGCATCCATACGCAGAACGCGAGCACATACCAGCACTTTCGCACCGCGAACAAATCCCTCCAGGCCAGTCGAAACGCGTAACGCCCGGAATGAAAACGGTGTCCCACTCGAGCCCCTTAGCGGAGTGAACGGCCATCATCGGGATATCTGCATCAAGGTAATCAGAAAAACGCCGCAGGGAGCCCTCGGAAAAGATACTAACGATATAGTCGAAGCGCTCAGACGGATCCATCGCAACGCAGTCATTTTTAAGGTGTTTCCGCAGCGCTCCAAGAAGCATGGCATAAGACCGCTCGTAATCGAATCTCCTGAAGCCAGCCGGAAGCTCATCAGAAACGGATTCGATGATTTTGTCCGCTATAGGCCGGCTAAAGCCCCTTTCCCTCGATGCCATATCAGTAATCCTGGAGAGCACGAGCGCGTTGAACACAATAAACTCTGGGCTTGTATTCGAGAAGAACCCGACTATTTCATAAAGACGCAACCTAAACATTGATGTTGGACAACAGGTCGGCTACCCCCTACAGCCGCAACATAAAGCACGATGCGTCATCGTGCAGCTTAAGCCGCGGATAACGATCGAAGTCAGGGTCCAGGTTTTCCTCGGCGCGTAGACGGACAAGGAGCTCATCAAACGACTCGCGAGTCGCGTCAGCGAGAAACGCTGCGGGATCGGCCAACCCAAACAGATTAAATGCTCGCTCCAACCCGTCTGACATAGCACAAACGTAATCGATATCCTCAATGCAAAACCGCCTCACATTGAGATGCTCCAAGGCAACCCCAGACGGATCAAGAATCCAATAACCATCGGGCTTATTCTTGAGTTGACGGTTCGCAAGCAATATATCGTTGACGGCAGCACGCTTCTGCACCCCAGTCATTGCTCTGCCACACGAGCGATCGACCATCACGTCCACTGCTGTTTGATCGAGCTCCGCAATCCGCTCATCAGACATAGTCACGAGCGAGCCGTCTTTAAAACCGATGAACGCTGGAGAGTCACCTAGGGAGACAATATCGACCGAATCACCTGAAACAGAGGCAGCCACCAGCGTGGAGGAGGGAAACAGTTCCTCGTTGTCCGTCACACCGTGTTTGCCGATAAAGTCACGCGAATCATCCACCGCGAGGCGTATAGAATCGACAATCCCACGGGACGCATCTAAATACTCACATATGCGGCCGCCAACAAAATGACTGAACCACCGAGCGTCCGAACCAGAATTGTGCGGCAGCACACGCGTGTCGGTGATGCCAGAGGCTCCATCGAGCAGCACAGCATATGTCGACCCAACTGCGACGTAATCTTCATTAACCTGATTACCTATAGCAGAGCAGGAAAACTTGGGCTTGAACATGGAATCACCGCTTTCGGTAAACTGGCAAGCAAACGCAAAGCCATATCATCACTACCTAAGCCTGAGCAGACTTCAGGAATTTCGCCTTTGCTTTCTGGTTACCATTGAACACAGTATCAACAAGAGATTGACGTGCAGATTTGCTCATATGAGGATGCTCGACAATATATCCAGCAGACAAAACCGTAATCGCCACAATAAAAGGCCACGCAGCATGCTCCCGCGCAGTCTTAATGGATTTCTTTGCTACGTTGCAAAATTCCTTCTCGGAGTTCGACTGCAGATATAGTGCGAGCATAAATAGCGAGTAAAAATCGCTATCGTCAATAATCTTGGAGAAACCCAGAACATTAAGCGGTCCACAGGCATTAGACGCTACCGTATCCAGTTGTCCGATACAACCCGACAGCGCTACCATAGATAATAACTTTCTAATTTTTGGCCTAGCCTCTTCCGGAGAATCTAGCTGGCCGACAACCTCTTCAACCATTTCGTCATAGGAATCATCAACCGCTTCTAAAAGCAAATTTAGAGCAGCGCCAGTTGCGTAGTAGATTTGTTCTCTAACAGTCGCCTTAAGAGGCTCCTTTAGTTTTACCTGCTGTCGATTAAGGCAACGTCCCGCAATAGCAACATATTTCAAAGCAATAATTGCCGACTGAAAGGCACTCCTCGTTTCAGGAACCTCATATTCATAAACGCCAGCATAACTAACCCTTTCAATGGCTTCACAATTTCTTTTCTCTATCTCATCAGTTACGCTGCGAATGGCACCCGTACCTTCTTGAGAGGGCGGAGCAATCTTAATGCCTTCCAACCCACTCAAACACTTATAGGTTTTTCCCTGATTAAAAATGACATCTGAACTATCCACGGCATCCGATGCCTTTTCACCTAGTTTTTGGGTTAGCCAGGGAATGAATCGAGTTCCCTCAAGCAAAACGAGTATCTCTTCATTTATGGAAAAATCAAGCTCATCCAAAAGGCGCAGTACATAGGATTCTCCCTTGTCCACATCCTCGTCAAGCTCAAGATCAATTGCCTGAGCAACAAAATAGGCATACAGGCTTCTCGAGGCAAAAGAGTAGTCGAAGCCATTGTCATCAACTAGGAGCACACCAGACTGGACAGAAGCATCCATGATTATTTTTGGAGTTATAGGGATACCGTATTCACTCAGGTAGTTTTCAGCCACTTTAGAGAATGTCATACTCGAAAAAACAGTCGTTCGATCAGAGTGAATTTTAAGAGCAAGTTTCTTCAAAACGGTAATAACCGCATCCGCCAATATATCGAGCATCTGATTCTCGCCATCTGATATGACATTACATATCTTTCTTTTGACGTTTGAATTCATAATTGACGTAAATGGCAAGTCACCCTTGATAAAAGACGCACCGGAATCATAAATGTAGAAATCAATATATTGATTGATGAAGGGAGGAGTCATATCAAACAATTGAAAATGAGAGCCAACAGCTTTATCAACAATGGCAATAAGCTCATCTACCTGTGCATCGGAAAGCCCAGTACCCTTACACCTCTTTTGAATTAACTCGTCTCTTTTATTTTTCGTCCAAGGACAGATAAGCAGATGCCGAAAATCGACCTCAACTGTTTCGTCCAACTCAAACGTAAAACTATTAGCAGAAATTAAAACAATATTGCCGGCAGTCTTGAGCATCGATTTAATGACATCGGATTTTTTAGCTTTTCTCTTCAGAGAATCAAAGTCATCAACGAGCAAAAGAACTTTTTCACGAGGAATCCGTCCAAACAGTTCAACAGCTTCCCGAGTATCACCATACTGATCCTTGATAATGGATGACAGCGTTCGTGAAATGGAACCAGTTGAATAATCGGGAGTCAACAATAGAGGCGAATAGCCCATCGCCAACGACTCGCGGTATATGGCTTTAAGTAAAGAGCTCTTGCCCGCACGAATATCACTATGGATTTCAAGCGTTTTAACATCAAACAGGAACTCCATAAAAGAATGGATATCAGATATTAACTTTTGTTCGTTAATTCTTAGTTCACCATCTTTTGTGCCAGTTGCGACCTCTTCTTTCAAAGAAGGAAACACAAATGAGTCCTTAAATGATTCGCTTGAGTTGTCTTCAGTTTCAAAAAGCTCGTTCACAAAATCTGAGCGCGGTCTGAAGTACGTTTTTGATTTTATATAACGCCGATAAGAGTGGGCCTCATCGAGAGGCGCGTGAATTTGTGCAGAAGCTTCCCAGCCATAGACCCTTTCCGCAAATTCATAGCTGCCAAACTCTCCAAAGCGAATTAGTAGCATTTTATAGGAGCTCTGGTCATCATCGCAAAGTGAATAGGTTCCTCCTCGCACGACAACACAGGACTCACCAGTCAAACCACCAACACAGCGACTTTGCCCCATGTGTTCATGCCCCGTAAACGCAAAGTCAAAGCAGCTAGCAAGCATCTTCTCCAGGCTAAGGCGCTCATTATCGCAGAACCACTCTGGACCATGATGCGAAGCAAAAATATGAAGGCCTGAGTCCGGTGTGTTATCAAGTAGAGAGCGCTTAGGGTTTCTTAATACATGAAACCCTTTATCATCACCATCAGGAGTAGATAAGGGAGCACTATTAAAACCAGATACCGAGACTTGTGTCCCCTCAACCTCAAAAACAATTGGCTGCGGCTGTCCTAAAACAAATCCGTTGTTATACATATTGGCAAATTCAAAAAATGACGCCATATTATCGATATCCACACCGTACTGTGCACCAGCAAAGCACCCAACAGACTTACATGGGCCTTGCAAATCGTGATTTCCAGGCAATATATAAACTTTCAATGTGTATTCAGGTTGGTTCAGTTGTTTAATCAGATAGTCAAAGAACATAATCGCTGATTGATATTCGCTTTCCTTGCCAGTTCGGGCAACATCACCAGTAACAAGCAGCAAAACGGTTCCAGACTTAATACTCTTTTTAATAGTCTCGAGGATATCGTCTACCCGTTTTTGATAATTACTCTGGAGTTCTTCGCCGAAATGGAAATCCGTAAGCTGAACAATACAAAGCTGAGGATCAAAAACACGGCAATCCACTGCATGACCTCCGAAATATTACTCCGACGATATATTGATTCTACCTACACACGCCACTCACTTACCAGGCATTAATGAAACAAATAAAGGGACGGCTCCATACAGGGCAATCGGAATAAAGGCGAAAACGATACCAAGGACAATCAAGCGACGACACAGCTTTTCGTCCCGGCCAGAAATGAGGGAAAACACTGCAAATACCATAATCAGCAGTCCAAACAAAGAGCATGCCAGAAAAGCAAGCTCGAAGAACTTCAGCGATGATTGTGAAGTAATAGACGCCATGGTAAAAACCACAGAAAGCACGGCGGAAAATAGACCAACAATTTCAACGTTACTTGACACACTTGCTTTTACGTTTTCAATTTCTTTAGAAGCACGGTCAGCAATTCTCTTATTCGACGACAGAAAGTCTGCACGTAATCGAGCGGCTTCAATATCGGCGAGATGCTTTGGATATTCAGGGGAAGCTGGATGAAGCAAAGATACAGCCTTGTCAAAATCAATGTATGCTTTATTCATATCCCCCTTCAACGCATAAAGGCGAGCCCTTGTAACACGATATTTTGAATAAGATGAATCCAAACTGATTGCACGGTCGACAAACTCAATCGCCTCATCAAGATAAGCCGCATCTACCTCTACCCCGCTCTCCATAAGTGAGGCAACAATATGGGCATATACGTGCAGACACGATGGCCTATCCGGGAACTGAGAACAAAGAGTATTCGCATCTTCTAGCAACTCAGCATGAGATTTACCGAGAGGATTACAAAACTCATAGCAGCTAAGATAAACAAGTTTGAAATCGATGTAATCTTCGAACCGAGTTGCCCCAAGCGTAATAAGTGACTGAAGTTTTTGACGATCGCACGCCCGTCTATATATCACCGATAATAAATAGAAGCCGGCAAAGGTTACCTGGTTGTTTTTACTTTCTCCTTCATGGATAAACAGATGCTCCATGTAAACGAGGACATCTTCGTAATCATGAGATGTAAAAACAGTGTCAGCCAAATCGGTAACAGCGGAATCATATTCAGCGGTATTCGGTTCCGTATTTTCAAGAATACTATGCAAGTCACTGAGAAAACGGTGGTGCATGCGTACCGGCCTCCCGAGCATCAGGCACCAGACAGCAGGCGCCAGGGTTACAACAACTTAGACAGATTTGAAAACTACGGCCTATTGGGAGAAATCCTCAATAGGCCGTGTCATTTACAAAAGATTATTCAAATACTCCCCCAGCTCTTCCTCCCAGTCGGGCATGTGGAAGCCCGCGGCCTCGAGCCTGGACAGGTCGAGCGCGGAGTGGACCGGGCGCGGGGCGACGGGGCCGGCGGCATTTGCGTAGAAGTCGGCGGTGCTCACCGGCACGACCCTCTCGCCGTTGCCGTTGGCGGCCTCGAAGACGGCGCGGGCGATGTCGGCCCAGCTCCTCACGGCCCCGGAACCGGTGCAGTTATACGTGCCGTAGGGGGCGTGCGTCCCCAGCACGTGGAAGATGGCCTCGGCCATGTCGCGCGTGAAGGTCAGACGGCCGAGCTGGTCGTCGACCACGGTGACTTTCTCCAACTTATCCTCGGGGTCGGCGACGCGGTCGGAAAGGCCCTTCATGGTCTTGACGAAGTTGTGTCCCTCGCCGATGACCCAGGAGCTGCGCATGATGTAGTGGCGCGGGCACCCCGCCACGGCGATGTCACCGGCGACCTTGGTCTGGCCGTAGACGGACAGCGGGCTGAGGGGCTCGTCCTCGTCGTGGACCTCGGCCGCGCCGTCGAAGACGTAGTCGGAGGACACATGGACCAGGGTGATCCCGTGCCCGGCGCAGGTGCGGGCGAGCAGGGCCGGGCCGGTCGCATTGGCCTTCCAGGCGGTCACGCGGCCCTCGGGGGTCTCGGCCCTGTCCACCGCGGTGTAGGCCCCGCAGTTGATGACGGTGCCGTAGAGCGACCAGTCGTATTCGGAGTAGGCCGCCGGGTCGGACATGTCGAAGGTGTCGATGTCGCAGAAGTCGAAGTCCTTGGCGACACCGCGCTCCTCCGCCAGCGCGCGGACCGCGCGGCCCAGCTGGCCGTTGCAGCCGGTGACGAGGGTGCGCTTGGGCGCCATCGGGACGACGTCCTTCAGCATCGGGTGGTTTTTGTCCGCCTCGGAGACGGTGGCCTCGTCGAGCGGGATGGGCCACTCGATGGCGAGCTCCGGGTCGGCGAGGTTCACGAAGGTGT
>URCO01000010.1:0-60446 GCA_900546375.1 uncultured Collinsella sp. | reverse complement strand
GCGCCCTTGAAGTTGAACGTCAGATTGTCCAAATGCGGCCCGCGCAGCGTCGGCCGGTTACGGCGTTTGTAAAACGCCGTAACCTACTGAATGAGCATCGCATCACCAAAGCTGAAGAAGCGGTAGCGCTCCTCGATGGCGGCAGCGTAGGCATCCATGATCTGGTCGCGGGAGGCAAGCGCGCTCACGAGCATCATGAGCGTGGAGCGCGGCACGTGGAAGTTCGTGATCAGCGCGTCGACCACGTGATAGGTCGAGCCGGGCATGAGGTAGAGCTGCGTCGTCGCGTTCTCGCGCACCACGATGTCGCCGCGGCCGAGCGTATCGGCCCCGTCCTCGCGGCCCTCAAAATAGCGCGCCGTCACGGCCGGATCGGACACCGGCGCATCGGCGTCAAACGCGCTCTCGAGCGAGCGCACCGCCGTGGTACCGACAGCGATCACACGATGGCCCTCGGCCTTCGCCTTATGCACGGCGTCGACAACCTCCTGCGACACGTGGTAGCGCTCGGTGTGCATCACATGCTGCGTGGGATCGTCCTCCTCCACCAGACGGAAGGTGTCGATGCCCACCTCGAGCTCGACGGCGGCAAACTTCGCACCCTTGGCCTCGATGGCAGCCATGAGCTCGGGCGTAAAGTGCAGACCCGCCGTGGGAGCGGCAGCCGAGTGCTCCTCCTTCATGGCGTAGACGGTCTGGTACTTCTCGGGGTCACCCTCGTAATCGGTAATGTAGGGCGGCAGCGGCACGTGACCGGCGGCGTGAATGGCCTCGTCGAGCGTGCGCGGCTCACCGGCAGCATTACAACCGGCCGGCTCAAAGCGCACCAGACGGCCACCGCGGCTATCGGTGACAAAGTCGATGACCTCGGCCGTCAGCACCACGGGAGCCCCCTCGGGCGCATGGGCGCCACCGGCGCGATACTCAATCTGAGCACCGGGCTTCAGGCGCTTGCCCGGCTTGACCAGGCACTCCCAAACGTGACCCAGCGGGTCAACATCCTCGCGGCGCTTGAGCAGCAGCGTCTCGACCACGCCACCCGAGCCCGACTTGCGACCGATCAGGCGGGCCGGCATCACACGCGTCTTGTTGATGACGAGCACGTCGCCCGGCTCGATATAGTCGATGATGTCGCGGAAGATGCGGTGCTCAACGGTGCCGCCATGCTCCAGCGGCGTTCCCGCCTGGGAGCCCTTGCGATCCACCACCAGCAGGCGGCAGGAGTCGCGCGGCTCGGCAGGCGCCTGGGCGATGAGCTCTTCGGGCAGGTTATAGTCAAAATCATCGGTACGCATAGACACGTCGGATTCTCCTTATATAGCTAAAGTCCGCTCTACATCCTAGCAGGCTGACGTCCCAAATGAACTACTTTTTGGCGGCTTTGCGCTCGTCGCGGATGCGGGCGCGGTCCATGGCCGCCTCGACAGCCGAGAAGCGGCAACCACAGTAGTTCTGCCGATACATGCCAAGCTCGCGCGATCGGCGTGTCGCCTCGGGGTAATACGGGCGAAAATCACGAATCACCGGTGTAAGCCCGCGGGCGGTAGCCAGGCGCTCCAACACGTCATTACAGGTATCGAACAGCTGATACGGCGAGACGGCGAGCGTCGTACCCACATATTCGAACCCGCGCTCCTGGGCCACGCGGCACGCCTCGGCCAAGCGCAAGGCATAGCACGCGCGACAGCGACGGGGCCGATCGGCACCCAGCGGTGCCACGCCGGTCTCCCAGCGATCGCGGTCCTCCCCTGCCTCGATGAGCTCGATGTCGCCATCGGCGCACCACCGGCGCAGCTCGTCCAAGCGGCGCTGCCATTCATCGCGCGGTTGAATATTGGGGTTGGTCCAGCAAATCGTGGGCTCAAACCCTTCCTCGCGCAGCAGGCGAACCGGCTCCAGCGAGCACGGCGCGCAGCAAGCATGCAGCAGCAACGGCTTCATCAACATCTCCTCCCCCGCAATGATTTTTTAATCCCCGTCCCAGAAAAATCATCCCAAAAAGACTACCTTGCGAAAAAGCGCACGCCAAAGGATGTGTCCTCGCAGGCGACAATGCGACGGTCGCGCAGGATGGTCCACACGTAATACCAGTCGCCCACACAGCCCGACAAGTGCAGACCAGCCGCCAGATAGCACAGCAGCGGATAGCCCGAGAACGCAAACCCCAGGGCAAACGCCACCGTCAAGGCAACCGTCGGCGCTAGGCAAATGACCATGTACCGCGCACGCGAATACACCACGCCCTCGGCGCAGGCGTAAATCATGCAGGTTTCGAGATTTGCCCCAAAGGTCACCCGAGCACCGGCGGGCGCAAACAACTTAAAGAACACCGCATGCACCAACTCGTGCACGGCAAATGACGCCGCAGAGACGACCGCCAAGCCGACTATCCAGCCCAAGACCGCCATCCAGCCGCCCGCGTCAGCCGCATCCAGATCCGCGGGCCCACCCAGCAGCATAAACACCGGCACCAGGCACACGGCAAATGCGACGAGCGCGGCCATCCCCCACACAAAGCAAGCGTGCAGGAAATCCTCGTCTTCAAACGCATGTATGTTGGAAATCTCATTCATAGCATCTTAGGATAGCGCCCCCGTCACGCACCCGCCCGCATGTGCGATAATGTCGAACGATATGCACGAATTGACCACTGCGTCGCCGAGCCCCGCTCCCGGCTGCGCTCTTACCATATGCGAAGGAGTCCCATGGCATCCAAATACTCCATGAACGACCGTCCCAGCTGGCCTCGCCGCGCCATCGTTACCGCCGGCGAGCCCTACGGCAACAAGGGCCTTCACTTTGGCCACGTTGGCGGCGTCTTTGTCCCGGCCGACTTCTTCGCCCGTTTCCTGCGCGACCGTCTGGGCCGCGAGAATGTCATCTTCACCTCGGGCACCGACTGCTATGGCTCGCCCATTATGGAAAGCTACCGCAAGCTCAAGGAGAACGAGGGCTACGACAAGTCCATCGGCGAGTATGTCGAGTCCAATCACTCCCGCCAGGCCGCGACCCTCAACAACTACAACATCAGCTGCGATATCTACGGCGGCTCGGGCCTTGAGCCGGCTGCGCAGATTCACAACGAGGTTACCGCCGAGATTATCGAGCGCCTGCACGAGCAGGGCACCATCTCCAAGCGCTCCACGCTGCAGTTCTACGATGCCAAGGCCGGCACGTTCCTCAACGGCCGCCAGGTCATCGGCCGCTGCCCCATCCAGGGCTGCAAGTCCGAGAAGGCCTACGCCGACGAGTGCGACCTGGGTCACCAGTTTGAGCCCGAGGAGCTCATCGCGCCCAAGAGCCAGCTCACCGGCGAGGTGCCCGAGCTGCGCCCGGTCGACAACCTCTACTTTGACCTGCCAGCCTACCTCGACTTTATGAAGACCTACACCGCCAAGCTCGCCCAGAACCCGCAGGTTCGTTCCGTGGTCTCCAAGACCATGGAGGAGTGGCTGCTGCCGGCACAGCTCTATATTCAGAACAAGTTCCGCGAGGCTTTCGACGCCGTCGAGGACCAGCTGCCCGAGCATACTGTGCTGGAGCCCGAGGGCAACAAGAGCAGCTTTACCGTCACCTTCCCCAGCTGGAAGGAGCGCGACGACGCCCACGCGGTGCTCGCCAACGGCGGTGTGCGCTTCCGCAGCGGCAAGGCGCTCGTGCCCTTCCGCATCACCGGCAACATCGACTGGGGCGTTCCGGTGCCCGAGGTCGACGGCGTGACCGACGTCACCTGCTGGTGCTGGCCCGAGAGCCTGTGGGCGCCCATCAGCTATACGCGTACCGTACTCGCCCGCGATGCCAAGGCCGCCGGCGTGACCGAGGGTGTCGCCGCCCAGGACGCCGCCCTTATGGGCGAGCCCGCCGCCGATTCCACGCAGGTCCCCGCGCCCACCTACCAGCACAGCTCGCTCGACTGGCGCGACTGGTGGTGCTCGGACGACGCACAGGTCTACCAGTTCATCGGTCAGGACAACATCTACTTCTACTGCATCGCGCAGACCGCCATGTGGGAGGCCCTGGGCTGGAACCTCACGCAGAGCAACGTCAGTGCCTGCTACCACCTGCTCTACATGGGCAAAAAGGCCAGCTCGTCCTCGCAGACGCCTCCCCCGCCGGCAGACGACCTGCTCAACCACTACACCTGCGAGCAGATGCGCGCGCACTGGCTGTCGCTCGGCCTGTCCGAGAAGCCGGTGAGCTTTAGCCCCAAGGCATACGACACGCGCGTGACCGGCAAGGACAAGGACGGCAACGAGGTGCGCGCCTGCGACGACAAGCGCGTTATCGACCCGGCCCTTAAGGAGAGCGCCCTTTTGACCGGCGTCTTCAACCGCCTGGCCCGCAGTTGCTTCTATGGCGTCGCCATCAAGGAGGGCGACGAGAGCCCCTATCGCAACGGCTGCATCCCCGCCGGTGCCGCCTCCGCCACCGTGGTCGAAGCCGCCGAGCAGGCAGCCCTTGCCTTTGAGCAGGCCATGTACAAGTTCGAGACGCACCGCGCGCTCGCCGTGTGCGACGACTACCTGCGCGCCGCCAACAAGCGCTGGAGCGATGCCTCCAAGGCCGCCAACAAGCTCGAGGGTGAGCCGGCCAACGCCGCCATGACGCAGGCCCTGGTCGACGCCTTCACCGAGCTGCGCGTGGCGACCGTGCTCATGCACGGCATCGTCCCGGCCGGCTGCGAGCTCATCTGCGAGTACTTCGACGTCGACCCGGTCGCCTTCTTTAGCTGGGACAACATCTTTGCCTCCACGGACGAGTTTGTGGAGAGTCTGGGCGAGAAGCCCGGCGAGCACCGCGTGAAGCCGCTGCCCCCGCGCTTCGATTTCTTTAGCAAGCACGAGAGCCAGTACTAAAACACGCTAACAGCAACGCGCCCGGGAATGATTATTCTGGGACGGGGATTAAAAAATCATTCCCGGGCGCCACAGTACAGTCTTTTTGGGACGGGGAGCATTAAATGATTTTTTAATCCCCGTCCCAGAATAATCATTTCGGTGGAAGGAAAGACGAATGTCCAAGCCGCGTCGTCGTAGGCAGAAAAAGCAGGTTAAGCCCGAGCTCAAGCTCAGGCAGTTTGCCGCTACCGAGCTTTCCGACCAGCTTGCCGCCCTTCCCTGCGCCGTCGACCTGCCGCGCTTTATGGTCGACACGGTCGCCGGCGCCTATGCACCCGCCGATGCCCAACTCGTGATTGAGGGCTTCGGCGCCGCTGCCACACGCCCGGTCACGCTACGCGCCAACACGCTCAAGGCGACCGCCGAGGACATCGCCGCGGCACTCGACGCCGCCGGGATCGCCTACCAAACCGTTGCCTGGTACCCGGATGCTTTCATCCTGCCCGAGGCCCAGGTTTCCGACCTGTGGGACCTCGACATCTACCGTGACGGCAAGGTCTACCTGCAGAGTCTGTCGTCCATGATGCCGCCTTTGGTGCTGGGCGCGCAGGCCGGGGAGGATATCCTGGATATGTGCGCTGCCCCCGGTGGCAAGACGACGCAGATCGCCGCCCTCACCCAGGGCCAGGCACACCTCACGGCCTGCGAGATGAGCATTCCCCGCGCCGAAAAGCTCGAAGCCAACCTCCACCGCCAGGGCGCCAAAAACGTACCCGTCATGCGCATTGACGCGCGCGAGCTTGACGAGTTCTTCCGCTTTGACCGTATCCTGCTCGACGCCCCCTGTACCGGTACGGGCACCGTCATCAGCGGCAACGAGAAAAGTCTGCGCGGCCTCACCGAGCAGCTGCTCGTCAAGTGCGCCCGCTCGCAGCGCGCGCTTCTGGACCGCGCCATGGGGGCCCTCAAACCGGGCGGCACGCTCGTCTATTCGACCTGTTCAATCTTGCCGCAGGAAAACGAGGACGCCCTGCAAGAGGCCCTCGACAAGCATATGGACTGCGAGCTCATCCCCCTCGACGGCACGCCAAGCGAAAGCGAAGCGCGTCGCACACAGGATACCGGCGACAAGCCGCATATCGAGTGCAACGCCCTTACCGAAGCCATTGCCGCGGGTCACGTCTCGGCCATTGCCAACGGCATGCCAGGCACGCTGACCATTCCGCCCAGTCGCGACTTTGAGGGCTTCTATATCGCCCTGGTCCGAAAACGCAGCTAGCGCACGGATCCAAAACTCAACAAGCTATCGCCGTGCGTGCCTGTCCTGCTGGTCCTTATGCCGCGCAAGCGCTTCACGCTCCTTGCGCTCGGCCTTTTTGCCCTTAATGGCCGTGACCGCAAAGTAGATGACCGCGGCGGCAACGATTGCGCCCACGCATAGGCCAATCGAGCCCAACATTGCCGAGAATTCCATACCGCGTCACCTCTCTTTTGTATACGGGACATTCAAGATAGCACCTCGATTCCCGCCACCACAGCTCCTTCACGTTCGCCGGCCCTTCAGTCTAACGGATGGCGCAGCGGGGAAAAATCAACTCGTCAAACGATTTAGCACTCGCAACGCCGGTCGCACACTGCCGACCGCACAACATAGAAACGGACCGCCATGGATTCTCTCAACGATTTGAACGAGCGCGTCGACGCCTTTGTCGGCACCAGCTCCTTCGATACGTCTGCCACGACGAACGACCAAGCCCCCATTGATGTTCCCGCCGAGGTTCACGAGGACATCGTCGCCTCGGTCGACTTCTCCGAGGTAGAGCTTGCAGACGAATTTACCGAGCCCCAGGTGGCCGTAACTCCCAACGGCCTTTTGCCCATGGAGCCGCTGCCCATCGACGGACGTCTGCGCAAGGCGGCCCTCCGCATGCCCGATGAGATCGAGGAGGCCAGCGGTTTTACGCTCTTTGGCCGCCGCATCAAATCGCTCATCTACACCACCGACGTGGCGGTCATCCGCAATTCCAACGCCGACGCCGTGTTTGCCGTCTACCCCTTCACGCCGCAGCCCGCCATTACGCAGGCGCTGCTGACCGTTGCCGAATGCCCGGTCTTTGTGGGCGTTGGTGGCGGCACCACCACCGGTAAGCGCTCCGTGCAGATGGCGGCCGTCTCCGAGATGCAGGGCGCGGCGGGCTGCGTGGTCAACTCCCCCGCTACTGCCGAGATGGTCGAGCACATCACCAACATCGCCGACATCCCCGTCATCGCCACGGTCGTACGTTGCGACGATGATGCTCACGCCAAGGTGCGCGCCGGGGCTAAGATTCTCAACATCGCCGCCGGCAAAAACACGCCCCAGGTCCTGCGCGAGCTGCGCGAGCACTATCCCAACCTGCCGCTCATCGCACCGGGCGGCAAGACGCCCGAGAGCATCCGTGAAACCATCGCCGCCGGCGCCAACGCCATCATCTGGACGCCGCCTTCGGCACAGCAGTTGCAGGCCGACATGATGCAGCGCTATCGCAAGATGAAGGAAGAGGCAACACCTGTCATCTCGCGCGACGATGTGCCCATTATCGACCAGGTCGCCGCCGCCGAGGTCAGCCAGGTCGAGAACATGAATCCCGACGTGCCGATCCCCGACGAAGTCATCGAACGCGTCGCTTCGATCCACGATCATATCGAGGAGCGTCGCGTCAACCGCGGACTCAAGCCCTCGCTGCACGGTTTCTTCTTCCGCGGAAAGAAACGCTAGCCGCAACAGCAAGGCCTGTCCCGCAAACAACGGGACAGGCCTTTTTCTGTTATCAAATGTCTGGAGGGGCAAGCGCAGCCGTTAAAACCGTCAACCAGCCCACGAACGTTAGTCCACGCGCTTGTCGCCCATAAAGAAGACGGCCACCGTGCCAGGGCCGGTATGCGAGCCAATCAGAGCACCGATGCTATTGATCTCAATCTTGCCTTTGAGCTGCGGAACCTGTTCCTCTATCAGTGCCGCAACGGCCTCGGCGTCCTCACGGCACGCCGAGTGCGACATGATGCACTTGCCCGAATAGTTCGCGCCGTCCTGCATATGCGCCATCACGGTCTTGGCCATCTCGGAGATTGCGCGCTTCTTGGTGCGAATCTTCTCACGCGGCGCCAGCTCACCTTCGCAATCGACCGTCATAAGCGGGCAAATCTTGAGCGCCGTGCCGATGATTGCACTCGCGGCCGAAATGCGACCGCCGCGCAGGTAGCTCGACAGATCGGTCGAAAAGAACCAGTGGTGAAGGTTGAGTTTATGCTCCTCAATCCAAGCGGCCGTCTCGTCGAGCGAAGCGCCGCTATCGCGAACGTCGGCGGCACATTCCGCCAGCAGGCCAAAGCCCGAAGACGCCGCCAGCGAATCGATGACGCGCACCTTGCCGCCCTGGGGATAGCGATCCGCGAGCATCTGCGCCGCAACGCAGGCCGATCCATACGTGCCCGAAATACCCGACGACAACGTCAGGTGCAGCACGTCTTTACCCTCGGCAACGAACGGCTCCCAGAACTCCTCGTACTCACCCACGCTCACCTGAGACGTCTTGGGCATAGCGCCCGCGGCAATCTGGGCAAAAAACTCGTCCGGCGTAATCGACTGATACAGATCGTCCGTATAGACAACATCGTCGATCTCGTAATGAAAACACACGACAGAAATATTGCGCGACGCAAAGAACTCACGGGTTCGATCGGCGGCGGATTCACAGGTCAGGACAAAATCACTCATATGAGGCTCCTTACTCATTGCTGCGTAAATTATTGCACAGCAAGCGTGAATACGGTACAAATGTCCACTATTTACCAAATTGAACCAAAGATAGTGAACATCTTTACCGTCATCATCTCTATCGATCCCGGAGGCATGCGTCTGCAAAAACGACCCTGCGTCTCCACTCAACCGCCATATCTACCTCAACTAAATCGATTTACCAAACCGTTCGGCCAACAATTCGACCTCCCATCCCCATTCGAAACAAAAGCGGCGCATACTGATAAACGTTTGACGCTGTTTGTCAGTTTTACCAACCACATCGGAAGGTGCTTCATGGTCGCATTCGATCGCAATCCGCAAGACTTCAAGTATCTGCGCCTGCTGTCGAGACAGTTCCCCACCGAGCAATCCGCATTCACCGAGATCATCAACCTCTCGGCCATCCTCAACCTACCCAAGGGCACCGAGCATTTTATGAGCGATGTGCATGGCGAGTACGAAGCCTTTATGCACATCCTCAACAACTGCTCGGGCGTCGTGCGCGAGCATGTCGACGAGATCTTTGGCGACACGCTCTCCTTTGACGAAAAGGGCGAGCTGTGCACGCTCATCTACTATCCGCGCGAGAAGATCGATCTTGTCCGCAGCCGGCGCGAGGACTCGCCCACCTGGTACAAGACCATGCTCGACCAGCTCATTGTGGTTGCCCGCTCGCTTTCGAGTCGCTACACCCGCTCCAAGGTGCGTAAGGCCATCCCGCGTGATTACGCCTACATCATCGACGAGTTGCTGCACACGCATCCAGACGAGAACAACTACCGCGTGCGTTATCACGAGCGCATTATCGAATCCATCTTGGAGACCGCCAGCGCCGACGACTTTATCGAGTCGCTTGCCTCGCTCATCAAGCGCCTCGCCGTCGACCACCTGCACTTGGTGGGCGATATCTTCGACCGTGGCGGCGGCGCGGCCAAGATTATGGACCGCCTGCTCACCTATCATTCGCTCGATATTCAGTGGGGTAACCACGATCTGCTGTGGATGGGCGCTGCGGCCGGTGAGCCCGCCTGCATCGCCACGGTGCTGCGCAACAACCTGCGCTACGACAACTACGAGATTCTCGAGAACGACTATGGCATCTCGCTGCGCGAGCTTGTCGCCTTCGCCGACGCCACCTATACCGCCGGCGAGCCGATAAGCCCGCTGATCAAAGCCATTAATGTCCTGCTCTTTAAGCTCGAGGGCCAGATTATCCAGCGCCACCCCGAGTTCGACATGGCCGACCGCCTGCTGCTCGACAAGATCGATCACGACGCTGGCACAGTCACGCTTGCCGACGGCAGCGTGTGGCCGCTCACGACCAACGACTTCCCCACCGTCGATCCGGCGGACCCCTACACGCTCACGCCCGAGGAGCAGCACATCATCGACAAACTCGTGTCCGAGTTTGTCACCGCCGATCACCTGCATCGCCACATCGATTTCCTCTATACCCACGGCTCCATGTATAAGGTCGCCAACGGCAACCTGCTGTTCCACGGCTGCGTGCCGCTCAACGAAGACGGCACCTTTAGCAGCATGAATTGCCTGGGCACCTGGCACGCCGGGCGCGATTATTTTGATTTTTGCGACTATATCGCCCGCCGCGCCTGGCGCGTTGGCGACCGCGATGCCCTCGACTGGATGTGGTACCTGTGGATCGGCTTTAACTCACCCGCCAGCGGACGCGTGGTGCGTACCTTTGAGCGCGCCTATATCGCCGATAAGAGCACCTGGGTCGAGCCGATGGACCCGTACTTTACGCTTACCAAGTCGCCCTCGGTCTGCGACGACATCATGCACGAGTTCGGCGTTGCCCCCATGGCATGTTCGCCGACCGGCCACATCATCAACGGCCATACCCCGGTCAAAACCACCAAGGGCGAGCAGCCCATCCGCGCCAACGGTAAGCTGCTGGTCATCGACGGCGGTTTCTGTCGCGCCTACCACCCCAAAACGGGCATCGCCGGCTACACGCTCATCTCGAGCTCGCGCGGATGCCGCCTCAAGTCGCACCAGGCCTTTACCACCGTTGCCGAGGCACTCACCCGCAACGTGGACATCGAAAGCGAGACCAACCGCTTTGACGAGGCCGACCGCCGCCGCATGGTCAGCGATACCGACACTGGCGCCAAGATCCGCAGCCAGATCCAGGACCTACGCCAACTGCTCGATGCATATAGAAACGGTGCTATCGAGGAGCGCGCCTAGCCCCGCCTGCGGGGATTGGCTAAACTTGCTGAGTTTGTCATCCCCGCGGCGCTCCGGCGCCACTCTAAGGCAGGTACCATGCAAAAGCTCCTTGCGCAGATCATGAAGTTTGGCGTCGTCGGCGTCGTCGCCACGGTCATCGACTTTGGCATCATGAATCTGCTCCACTACGGTCTGGGCCTCAATATCCTGATCGCCAATACCAGCGGCTTTATCGTCTCGCTCATCTTTAACTACGTCGCGAGCATGAAGTACGTGTTTGCGCACAAGGAGGGCATGAGCCGCCGCCGCGAGTTCATTATCTTTGTCGTGCTGTCCGTGATCGGCTTGGCGCTCAACGACGGTATCGTGCTGGCGCTCAACGCCGGCCTGGGGCTCGAGGCCAATATCGCCAAGATTTGCGCCACCGCGCTTGTTATGGTCTACAACTTTGTGACCCGAAAGATCTTCCTGGAGGGCGACGAGACCAAGTAGCTCGACTTTCCCGCACAGCTACGGGGCCCACGGATGACGCACGTCGAGCACTGCGTTGTTCGTGGGCCTTGCTCGTTTACGGGAAGATTTGCAACGTTTGCGGATTACCTCTTGAATATTTGGCGAGTTCGTATAGTTCTTGGCAAAGCCCTTACGTTTCCCTTGCAAAAGCTCTAAAGTATCCTCTGCTCGATTCGTCAACGCATTGGATGTGATTACGTGCGCAAGGCACTGGCACAACCTCATACCAAGCAGTTCCTCAAGTTCGCTGTCGTGGGTCTTATCTCCTTTGGCATCGACTGGGGTATGCTCATTGCACTCGTCGAGCTGTTCCACCTCGACTTTTTGATGAGCACCACGATCTCGTTTACCACGTCCGTCGTGGTTAACTACTGGCTCAGCATGAAGTACGTGTTCGACCATCGCGAGGGCATGAGCCGCAAGCGCGAGTTTACGATCTTCACCATCCTGTCGGTGATTGGTCTGGGTCTCAACGACCTGTACATGTTTGTGGGCGTCACGTTTTTGAGCATCGGCTACCAGGCCATGAAGGCCATCGCCACGTTCCTGGTCACCTGGTATAACTACTTTAGCCGTCGCTTCTTCCTCGAGGGCGCGCAGTCGTAGTTTGCTCGACATTTGCTTAAAGGTATAACCGGTTGGAATTCTCGTTCCAACCGGTTTTTTGTTTGCCGAGAGATCCGGCGACCCAGTCCTCTACGCATGAAAAACGGGCGGCCCGGATGTTTGTCCGAACCGCCCGCATGGCGTGTTATGTCGAGGCATTTAGCCCGTTACGTAATACCAGACGACACTGTCGCCGTTGTGTAGGACGTAGTTGCTGCACGCTGTGTTTGGCGCCACGCCGTTGACGGAGTACATCCAACCGCTCGTGCCGCCGTGCTCCTTCTCTGCCAAGCCGCCGATAGCGGCGACATACGTGCCATACGACGAGCCATGCGCATTGACGGAAAGGCCCAGGGCGCACAGGGCATCATAGACGGTAGCGCCTTCGTTAAAGGTAAAGGTGCCACCAGAGGACACAGGATTGCCCACAGCGCTCGATGTGACCGAAACCGTCACCGTAACGTAGCCGGACTCCTGCGAACCGCCCTGATTGCCCGCAGAGGCGCCGCCACTGTTGGATGCAGACCCACCGCCAGCCACCGAGACGCCGCCCGAAGAAGAGCCGTCAGAAGAACTCGATCCACCGGCGGATTCGGAGCCCTGTCCAGCAGACGCGTTGTTGGACGTCTTGCCGTCCTTGCTTTCGGACTTCTTCTCCTTCGAATCCTTTTTTGAGTCCTTCGACCCGTCCTTCGCATTGTCCGAAGATTTGGAGTCCTTGGGCGCAGCCTTGCCCGAAGCGGTAATCGAGCCGGAAACCGACGCATCCTTGGCAACGACGCTCTCCCCTGTCACAGCCTGAGCGATCCAATCGATGGACCATGCACCGCTGGAAGAAGGTTGGACAAAACCCAGCGACACAACGATCAAGACGATGCAGACGGCCGTCAGAGCGCCAAGCAGCGTCCTGCGCCGAGAGGCGGACGCCGCCGAGGCGGCGCCCTTTTTCTTTGCATCGTCGAGTTGAATGAACGACGAGTCGGGCTGCTTGGAGTCGGCGTCCTGAGGTTTATTGGACACAGTCCTCACCTACCGACGCTTGGTGAATACGAACACGCCGATGACGGCGAGACCGATCACGCCGGCCGCCACGCCAGCGATGGCGAGCGGATTGAAGCCAGACTGCTGCACAGGAGCCTCAGCGGACTTCTTATCAGACTTCTTGCTGTCCTTCTTGTCGGACTTGTCGGAATCCTTCTTGGAATCCTTGCCGTCCTTGGTTTTGGTCTCGGTCGTGGTCGACGACACAGGCTTCTGCCCAGGCGAAACAGCGCCGCCGCTCTGCTGGCCGTTTGTGCCGTTACCGGAGCCAGAACCAGCACCGGCATTACCCGAGCCGCCATTGGAGCCAGAGCCACCGCTACCGCCAGGGTTAACGGCATTCTTGATCCACTTGGCGTAGAGCGTCATATCGGCCGTCACGACGTCCTTGGCGAAGTCCCACTTCTCGCCTTCGGCAGTGTACCAGCCGAGGAACGTATATCCGTCGCGGGTAGGGGCGGCCGGCTCGGAAACCATCTTGTTCTTGGCAACATAGCGCGGTGCGACGTACGAACCGCCCTGTGCATCGAACGCAACTCTCCAGGACTCGGCACCCGCTAGCTTAAAGAGACGTCCCGAGTCATTGGCGTAGTACAGGTTGCCCTTCTCATCACAGATGATAGAAGCGGTGCAGTATTCACGATACTTTGCGTCGGGCGTGAATATCATTTGCGCCGCATCGTCGCCCAGTTTATAAGCGTAAACGCCACCGGGCAGAGCGTTGCAGGTGAAGTACACGTACGTGTCGTTACCTTGAACCGAGACGAGTGGGGTACTCTTGGACTCGCCCTTGTCTGCGCGGATGCTCTTTTTAACGCTCATAGTGCTCAGATCGATGACAGAGAGTGTTCCGTAACCCTCGATGTCCATGCCGCAGACATACGCCAGGCCGTTGCTCACTGCCGGCGTAGAGGTGGAGATGGCCGCGAAGGCAACGGGCTTGCCCTCGAGGGTCAGCTTGTCCCCGCTGCGACGAATCTTGTAGAGCGTTCCGTTATCGCGGGAGACCGCGAGATACGTGCCGCCGCCGTTCTCGCCAACCTCGACGGCAATGATGCCGGAGCGAACGGGCGTTCCTACGCTTACGCTCGAGAGCTCTTTGCCGTTGGAGCCATCAATGAGGGCAACCTTACCGGACTCGTTACCGATGATGATGTCGTCACCGGAGGCCGCAGCGCCCGCCCAGTAGTAGCCCTCGTTCTCGTTGGTCTCGGACTTCTTTTTGTCTGTTGTCCAGTCCACTTTGCCGGAAGCCAGGTCAACGCACACGAGCGCACCTTCTGAACCGTCGACAACAGTGAAGCCTGCGTAGGCCTTGCCGCCGGAGATGGTCACGGACGTGAGAGCTTGGGTATCTTTGATCCCGAGCGAAGGGGTCTTGTATCGACAGGCTATCGAGTACTGCCCGTCCTTCTTGTCCAGAACAAAAATGCCGAGCGAGCCGTCCTCAAAAGGAACAACCAGATAGCCGTCTTTATAGGCGGGACGGCAGAAGTAGCCAATGTTCGCGCCAATAGAGCAGCTCGCAAGCTCCTTCTTTCCGGTTTCAGAATCTATGAGCACAATGCGGTTGCCCTTAACCGCGCAAATATTACCGTCGATAATGAGCAAGTCCGAAACGCCTTTTGCATCGCCCTTGATATCCGCGGGCTCATCCCACGCAGATTCAGCCGCACCAGACGGAGTCGGCACTTCGGCAACCGAGCCATTGACTTTGCCGCCGGCAAACGCAGGCCAGGCAGAGTCGAAGTTAGACTTAGGCGCGTTGGGGTCGGTCGTGAGGGCATCGGGGTCAGGCAGCTTGTCGCCAGCCGTATAGACCCAGGCGATAGACTTCGCGTCCTTCAGCTGGACGCCGCCCGCGCCCAAATCGGAAGGCTTGCCATCGATAAAGAGCTTCCAGTAAGCCCCAGTCGTGGAGTCCCAAGCGAGCGTTCGCCCATCAAACGGCGATGTAATTGAGTTGAGGAACCAGCCCCATGCACCCGTACCATAATTCGCAGAGATGCCACTCTGCTTGAAGGCAAGTTCAGTCGCATCAGCCACGGTCGCGGTATCAACCATGGTGTAGTCAGCTGCAGGCGCCCACGTCTGAACATTACCGCCGCTGTCAACACCGATAATCTGCAGGGAAGCCTTTGCCTGCCCAGGCATAGTACCGTCAGAGCCGTAGACCCAGGAAACCTTGTCACCGGCCTTGAGCGTGTAGTTACCGGCGCCGACATTGGCCTTCTTGCCGTTGACAAAGAACTGCCAGAATTTCCAAGTGGAAGCGTCAACCTGTTCGGTCGAGAGCTTTACGTCCTCATCAAACGGAGAGGTGAGCGAGTTGAGGAACCAGCCGTAGGAGCCCGTCCCAGTGTTGGCGCCAATGCCAGCCTGCTTGAACACCTGCTCAGAGAGCTCCGCCGCGGTCGAGCCCTCCTTCACTTGGATAGTCGTGGGCTGAGCCCAGGTCTGCTGGCTACCGTCCTTAGCCTGGCCAACAACCTCGCAGCTCACGGAAAGCTGGTCGGTGGGCGCCGGGTCGCCGTACTTGGAGTAGCACCAGACGACCGAGTCGCCGGCCTCGAGCACGTAGCCGCCCGCACCAACCGATGCGGCCGTGCCGTTGATGAAGAGCTGCCAGTACGCTCCGGTCTGCGAATCATAGCCAAGCGTTTGGCCCGCGTCGACGGGCGAGGTGATGGAATTGAGGTACCAGCCCCAGGTTCCCATGCCGTAATCGGCGGTGAGGCCGTGCTTCTTGAAGAGCGCCTCAGAGAGGTCGGCGGCGGTAGACCCCGTTTTTAACGTATACGGTTCGGCGGCGGTCCAGGTCTGCTGGTTGCTATCGGCATCGATGCCGATAACCGAGCATGTTGCTGTAACCTCGGGGCTATCTTGACCACTCGTGCCCAGAACCGTGATTTTTGCCGACACGTCCTGGTTGGCAAGCTTGGCATACGTGGCATTGTCGGGATAGCGCTCGGCATAGCGAGCGTACTTCTCGCTCGTCAGGCGCGAGGAAACGACAACCTTCGTGTTGTACTGCGGCTGCGTGACCTTGAGATTCTCTGCGGAGACAATAGGGCTGTTGCTCGACTTAAACAGACGCCAATCCTGCCCGGACATCGCGTCATAGCCAGGCAGATCCACCGGAACAATACCAAGGGACGTCGAATCGGTCGTCGCCTTGTCGTAGCTCCACGCGAGCTTACCGTCGGCATCGAGATACGCCTTCTGGAACGCGTGCATGTCACCGGTGACAGCAGCGGCATCCTGACCGTTAAGGATGGCAGCAGCGTAGCCAGCCTTGGCCTGCTCCATAAGAGAAAGCTCGGCATCGAGCTCGTCCTGGTCCTGCGGGGCAATCGCGAAGTCGAGGGTATTGCTTGCCGTGACCTCGGCGTTGGACTTATCGGTCACCGTAAGGGTGACCTTGGTCTTCGCTGCCTCGGTGCCAGGCAGCGGCTGGTAGACCGTGCCCTTGTAGCCGTTAATCGTGATGTCATCGGTGCTGGCAGAGTACTTGACCTCGTAGTACTTGCCGTCGATATTGAGCGTGCTCGTGCGCGGCATCTGCAGGTCGGCGGTCAGGCCATCCTTGTTGGCAACCGTTTCGGTGCCGGAGTATTTAATGTTGTCGTAGGTAAAGGCCGCATCGACCTTTTCCTGCAGTGCCTTCTTGTCGGCGGCGACCTTCTCGGGATCGCCCTTGACGGTCACCGTGAAGTCGTGCGCGCCCTTAACGTCAGACGGGCCACCGCTCACAAACGAAACGGTCGCGGTCAGCGTTACGGCGCGATCGCTCGAAACGCGCGTCACCTTGCCGGTGTAGTCGTCCCAGCCATAACCGGAAGGCCAAATGACATCGCCGTCGGAACTCTTCCATTCAACCTCGAACTTGCTCTTGGAGCCCGCGCGGTACGGAAGTGTGAGATTCGACGTGACGGACTCGGCCGAATCGCCCGAAGCGTAGCCTATGGCAATTTGCTCGGCAGCATCGTCGAGCATCTGCTGCACACGAGCCTCGTCCCAAGCAACCTGCACTGTCTTGCTGGGCTGATAGTATTCGGTTTCGTCGCCGCGTGACAGCTCAAACACGACGTCGGCGCTGCGCAGGCCGTCGATGTTGTAGCCGGTGTAATCGTTGGGATCGATGTAGAAGAACGTCACATCGCCGTTGGTCTTATCCTGGGCGTCGGAGATACCGACCGTGGCCTTGTCATCCTCTGCATTAAAGGCAACGCCGCCCTCAGAGATCTTGACGTCGATATCGGTAAATCCCAGATCGACAAGCTGCGCCTTCAGAACATCGTTGACGTTGCCGCCCTTGGCGCTGTAATCAACAGCGATCTGTTTGTTAGCATTGTTGAGCTTTTGGACTGCAGCCTCAAGCGAGCCTGCGGCGATAACCTTGTTGGTGGAGACGAGCTCGACCGTCGAGCTTCCGCTCGTGGCGACAGCCTTCAGATACTTGCCAGCAGCAGATGCCGAGACCGTCGCCTCGGCGCCCGACATATCGGACAGAAGCGTCCAGTCGGCCGCGGGAGCCTTCGCGTCGTCGGCCGCATACCAAGCAACAGTCGCCTGACCGGTGACGTCGATACCGTTAGTGGCCGAACCGTCGGCGCGCTTGGCCTGCGCCGTCGCCTTAACGCTATCGCCCGCGACGAGATGGGTCGAATCGCTATTGATCTGCGGCGCAGTGGTCACACGCAGCAGGTTATACTCCCCCGCCGCGGTAACGCTATCGGGCGAAACCCACTCAACGGTGTTATCGAGCGCGCTCGCGGTGACCTTGATCTTCTTGCCGACAAGCGCATCCGTAATAGTCAGGCTGCCATCAGTCGTATCGACGCCGTCGGTGAGCTCGGTCCAATCGGTACCGTTCTCGCTCGCGTACCACGCCATGGTGAGGTCGGCATCATCGGGCACGTCCTTGGTCGAGCCCGACCAAGGACCCGGAACCTGCACGCTCGGTGTGATCTTTGAACCCACGCTCAGCGTAACGTTCTTATCGGCAAGCTCAATGCCCGCCAGCTTGTACTGGCCCTTAAGCGTCACGGGGCCAAGCGGAGCAACAGACTGCGTGCCGGCGGGGGAGCTCTTCTTCTGCGTGCTGAAAACGGTATTTTCGCTCGTCACCTTTACGCGCAGATACTTGCCTGCATAGGCGGCGTCAACGGTATAGGTGGCCTCGGTGGCACCGGGGATATCGGTGTAAGCGGAGTCGGAGCTCGAACTGCTATTTGCATACTGCCACTGGTAGGTCACATTATCGGTGCGGTCGATATAGCTGTACTTCGAGCCGTCCTTTTTGCGCACCTTGGTCTTGAGCTTATCGCCCACGTGCACGCCGTTGGTGGCAGGAGAGCCCTCAAACTGCACGTCGTAAAGCTCAACCTGACCCGCAACCGAGACAGGACCTGCCGCATAGTAGGGCTTCTCCTCGCCATAGCCGCCATTGGCCTTAGCCACGACGTAGTAGCCCTTAAGGGCGGCGGTCACCGTCAGGGTGTTACCGGTCTCACCCTCGATAGGCGTGTTGCACGAGCTCGCGTATTTCGCGGTGCCCTTATACCACTGCCACGTGACATGCGAATCGGTGGTAACGTCGGTGGAACCCGCCTTGGCGGTCGCCGTAATCGTGGAGCCAACCTCGACTTTGCCCGAAGTCGGGCTCATAGTCACGCTCGAGACATTAATTGAACCGGCGGCTGCAACGAGAGCGCCCGTCGAGTTGGTCGTGCTCGAAGAGCCGATCTTCGAAGACACCTTGCACTTGAGGTACTTGCCGCCCAAAGCATCGGTTAGCTCGAGGGTCTCACCCGTGGCACCCGCAATGTCGATATACTTGCCACTCTTGGTGCCAGAGCACTGCCACTGATAGTTGAGCTTGCTCGCGTCGATAAACGTCGAGGCGCCCTTCTCCTTGGCGCGAGCCTGGGCGGTATCGCCAACCGCGAACACGGAGTTGTTGGTCTTGGGATTGATGAGCGAAACCGCGTAGACGTCCACCGCACCGGCCTGTTTGACCTTGTTGGAGGTGGTCTTGCTCACCGTATTTACGCCAGCAGTAGCCTCGACTCTGATGTACTTGCCCTCGAGGTCATCGGTCACCGTGAGGGAAGCGCCCGTCTCGCCCTCGATCTTGGTAAAGCCCGAGTACTGCGAGGTAGATGCGGACCAGGTGTAGGTGACCTTGGCGTCGGAGCCCGCGGGGCTCGACCAATCCTTGTACGGCGTCGCCATCAGAGTATCGCCTATGCTCGGCGCGTCGCTACTCAGCTTGACGCTGTAAAGCTCCATTTGGCCGGCGCCCAGCACGGGGCCGGGGATGCTGTTAGGATTAATGCCCGAGCCGTACGAAACAGAGGGGCCGTAGTGGTCCTTGCCGTCTGCCGTCACCTTGCAGATGAAGTATTTGCCCTCCATCGCGTCAGTGATGGTGAGCGACTGCTCGTGGCCTACGACCTCGGTGTAATCGGCGGCGTCACTGCTGGCCTTGACCGTGCCGGCGAGCCAGGTATAGGTCCAGGCGCCGGGGTTAGCGACCGATTTGGTCTCGGTCGTAGGGTCGCCCCAGTAGTCCTCGGTCTCGACCTCATCGTACATATTGGCCCAGAGCGTATCACCCACATTGAGCGCGCCGGACTTCGTGGAATACGAGTTGTCTTTATCCTTGGCGTCCTGAATGAAGACCTTTGCCTCACCGGAAAGCGTTGTGGCGGATGCGGCGGCAACGGCGTTCTTCTGCTCCGAAGCAGCAGGCGCCGCCGCAGAGTTCTCGGACTCAGTTGCGTTGTCTGCGGCGGTGTCAGCACCATTCGCGGCACTCGCAGTTGCGCCCTGACCTGCGTCGGCGCCATCGGCAGCAGCGTCACTGGCACCCGCGCCGTCCTCCGCAGCAGCACCGTTCGCACCGGCATCGGCGGCAGCAGCGCTATCGTCGGCTGCCGCGCCCTCGCCGCCCGTCGTAGCCTGAGCCACGGCCTCGGCAATGCCCTCGGCGCCCTCGGCCCAAAGTTGCGCCGGCGTGGTGCCAAAAGCCATGGCAAAAGCCAGGAACGCCACCAGACCGCGCTTGGCTACGCCACGGGCAATCGCTCCATGGCGACGCCACGAGGCGCGCTGGCACTCGTCCTCAAACATATCCATTTGTCTCCTACTGTCTGCACTTGGAGCATTGCCCAGCGGCTGCCCCACGTCATCGCGCATATTGCGCTCGAGTGCCCCCATCGGGGTCCCCCTTCCCTCCAGAGCCCAACGCGTACCGGCGGCATGCGCCGCGGCCGCGTGCAAGATGGGAGGCGATCCGACTTAACCTTACCGACCCGGGCGCGCCGTCCGATCTGCGACGCGACCATCCCGGGCCAAGAGGAATTACGGTTACTGGTACAGCCGGGGACTTGCACCCCGATTCTCCCAAACGCGCAGGAAAACCGCGCATTCGTGCGTCTCCGCACCACCATCTAGGCCATCGATTATTACTGTCAACATGGTAGCACGCAAAAGGGCCCCGCACATAGGCGAAGCCCAAGGTAAAAGCTATGGTTTGCGATAGAAAAGGGTGAGGATGGAGTGCCGAGCAAAATAACCCGTTTCCCCGACCCCGGAAATCATTAACGCTTGCCGCCGTGACTGTTGCGCCAGATCTCACGGCCCAGCATCAGCGCCAGCACCAGCGCGCTCACGTAGCCCATAAAGCCAATGACCGGGATACCGAACACAACCGGCTCGATGCGCGCGTAGTACACCACCGACGAGCCGATAAACAGGCCGGCAATCACAATTGCCATCGACATGCGGTCGATAATTCCACCCAGCTGTCGCAGCGCCTTATCGCTGCTCATGATCTGCGTGTTTACCTTAAGCTGACCGCGCGTGAGCATACGCGACGCCAAGCCCAGATACTCGGCCGCCTCGAGCGAGCCTTTTGCCGCGCGATAGCTGCTCGCCGCAAAGTCGCGCCCCATTTCGCGGACGCGCGCATAGGCGCTCTTCTCGTTTTTGATGTGCGCTTGGATGATCTGGATCATGTTGACGTTGGGCATGTACTCGGTCAGCAGACCCTCGAGCGTCACCATGCCGCGGGCGAACATCGTCACCACGCTCGGCAGCTCAACGTCGTTTTTGCGCGCCAGGTTTAGCAACGAGGTCAAAAACTCGCCGATATCCAGGTCCTTAAGATCGAGTCCTGCAAAGTCGGCTACGATAAAGTCCAAATCGGACAAAAAGGCCGAATGATCGAGCTCGGCCGAATCACCGCGCGTCACGGCAAAACGCATGAGCGAATCCTTGAGCTTGGGCACATCGCCCTCGGCCACGGCGAAAATCATATCCTTGACGATACCGCGGTCGTGGCTCGACATGCGCCCGACCATGCCCAGGTCAATAAAGTAGACAATGCCGTCTTTGAGGATGATGTTTCCCGCATGCGGGTCGGCATGGAAAAAGCCGTCGTCGAGCACCTGCGTCGAATAGTCCTCGACGATCGCCGAGCCGATCTTTTCCAGGTCATAGCCCTCGGCCACCAGGCGCTCGGGATCGGCAATGGAGATGCCGTCGATGTAGTCCATGACCACGACGTGTTCGGTGCAAAGGTCCAGGTAGGATTTGGGACACGAAACGCCGTGCACGCTTTTGTGGAAGTCATAGAAATCGTTGAGGTTTTTGGCCTCGGCCAAAAAGTTGGTCTCCTCGCGAAATGAGGTCCACAGCTCTTCGACCACACCGTGCAGGTCAACAAACTGATCGGTGTTGACGAACTTGGAAACGATGCGCACCACCGAACGGATGATGTCGATGTCCTGCGCCATGACCTGTTGCGCGCCGGGGCGCTGCACCTTAACGGCTACGTCCTCGCCGGTCACCAGACGGGCGCGGTGCACCTGCGCGAGCGACGCGCTTCCGAGCGGGTTGGGGTCGATCGCGTCGAACATCTGCCCCAGGCGCTGGCCGTATTCCTCTTCCAGACAGCGGAGCACTACCTCATATGGCACCGGCTCTACGTCGGAGCGCAGGCGACGGAGCTCGTCGCAAAACCGCTGCGGCAAAATCTCGGAGCGGTTAGCCAGAATCTGCCCCATCTTGACGAACATGGGACCGAGCTCTTCGAGCAGACGACGCAGACGCACCGGCGTGAGGTTATCCCATACGCGGTACTTTTTGATCAGGCGAACGATCTGCCCAATACGCTCACGACGACCTGCCGGTGTGAGCTGATACTCCTCGTCCGGCGCCATCGCGTCGGGCTCCTCGGGGACCATATCGACAGCGCGTGGCTTCTTGCGAGCGCCCGAAACGGCGACCTCAACCTCATCGACAACCGCCGTCTCGTCACCCAAGGGATCTAGATTGTTGTAATCGGTGGTGGAATCTGCCATCTGCGCTGCTACTCGGCCTCTTCGGTGTCCTCTGCATCGTCGGGCTCAACGGACTCGACGGGCACCGAAGTCACGTTGTCCTCGACCGAGTCGACGATGTCGCGCACATGGGCCAAAAAGGCCGTGCGCTCGGGGGCGGTCATAACCCGGACGCGAGCCAGGATGAGCTCGTCGAGCACGCGCTGCGCCGCAGTCTCGCCCTGCATGCCCAGGCGCTCGGTCAGGTCGGAAATGGTGCCGCCGGCCTGCTCGAACATATCGGACACGCTGCGGGCGATATCGGGGGTGCCGGCGTCCTTGCGGACCTGCTCGCCCTTGGTATTGAGGTCGTCAAGGACCTTCTTGCCGCCCTCAACGGCAACGGCAGCGGCGCCGAAGCCCACGTTGATGGCACCGTTAACAAGCTGATCGAATTTCATAACCATGGTTGGCTCCAATCATGAACAACTGCATTGGCGTTCTTGTACCCAAGATTGGGTGAACGACACAAAATCGTTTTATCACCAAGATAGAAATCGAGCGGGGCGAAGCCTTTGACGGCGTTTGTCCCGCTCGTTCGCCGCAAGGCCGTCTTTACCTTACGTTGTCATTCATCGCGAAGGAGTTCTTCATGGCACAGCTCGTGGTGTAGAGCACCTTGCCCAACAGAGCATCGGTCTCCACGCGCACGAGCTCGGCAAAGGCCTCGTTGGCGCGCGCGAGCTCGGCGGGCACCTCGGCCTCGGGCAGGGCGGTAACGGCAGCGTCAACGTCATGAATCTGCTTGTGGCCCATGCCGCCGACCTTCTCCTGATAGTCCTCGACCGCGCGACCGCACTCGTGGAAGCGAACATCGGCCAAGGCACCGATCAGGCGATTTGCCCAATAGAAATTCTCCGACGTCACGCGGGCCTGCGTGTCGGCATAGTACTCGGGCATGGTCTCGACATTGGCGTACAGCGGCACGAGCGCGTTAAACGAGTTGGAGCCAAACGCCATCCACTGCACGGCGCGATACGCCGGCTGTACATAGGGACGCAGCTGCAGCACGGCGAGCTGGCCGTTGCGGTTGATGCCGATGGGACGATAGGCGCCGCGCGTGGCGGGCGTGCCCTTGCTGCCGTAGCAGTCGTACTCCGTGCCCTGGTAGTGGCTCGAAAGCACGTACTTGACGTCCTCGATGGTCACCTTGCGCTCGGGCACGCGGCTCCAGGGGATGTCATCGCTCTCGGGCGTGTAGTCGGCCTCGGGACCGTCCCACACATCGCTGGGGTTGAGGCAGCGCTGCATGTACCAGGCGCGCGGCGTGTTGTAGACGTGGTCGCTGTCGCTGTGCGAGCCAAAGGCCTCGCGCGGGTTAAAGACCGCGGCGGGACCGTCGCCCTTAACGCCCAGCGTCAAATCCAGATGCCACTCGGCCATCCAGGAGCGCAGGTCGGCGGAACACATGTGGTCGACCTGAGCGCCCTCGGCATCGTTCAGGTCAAAGCTATCGATACCCAGCTGGTTAGGCATGGTCACATAGGCGTCGTCGGGCACGCGCTTGGCAATCCAGTGGTGGCCGCCGATGGTCTCGAGCCACCAGATCTCGTCAACGTCACTAAAGGCGATGCCGTTGTTCTCATAGGTGCCGTAGCGCTCGAGCAGCTCGCCCAGGATACGCACGCCGTCGCGGGCGGACTTGGCATACGGCAGCACCAGGGTCACCATGTCCTCCTCGCCCAGACCGCCGGGCTGCGCCGGCACATAGCCGTCCTCGCCCTCGTTGCCCTTGGCGGGCACGTAGTCCACGAGCGGATCGGCGCCGCGGACGCGCTCGTTGGTGGTGAGCGTCTCGGTTGCGGACATGCCAACATTAAGCTCGTTGAAGCCGGCCTCGGCCCAAATGCCATGACCCGGGACAACGTCGGGGACGCTTGTGTAACGCATAGGGCTGTCGGGCAGCTCAACGGTCAAGTGGCTCAAGACGCTCGTGTAGACACGCGGCTGTTCATTGGGATGCACCACGCGCATGCGCTTGGGCTCAAACACCCCGTTGGACGAGTCCTCATTGCGGGCGACCAGCGTCGACCCGTCGTAGCTCGCGTTCTTACCAACCAAAATCGTTGTGCACGGCATGCGCATCCTCCTTGAGCGAAGAAATCAAACGGCAACAGTGTATCGCTTCGGCGCGAAAAGGGCGAAACAGCCGCCCCGGCAACCCCTGTGGGCAAAAAATGTCTATTTCGATGCGCGCTCCGCCGCCTCGATCACGTGCTTGGCGAGAATCGCCGTCGTTACAGCCCCCACGCCGCCCGGCACGGGAGTAATTGCGCCAACGATCGGTTCCGCAGCATCAAAATCGACATCGCCGACCAGCTTGCCGGCGGCCTCGTCCCAGTTAATGCCCACATCGATGACCGTCTGGCCCTCACGAACCGCATCCGCGCCAATCGTGCGCGCGCGTCCAACCGCGGCAACAACAATGTCGGCAGAACGGCACTCGGCAGCCAAGTCGCGCGTATGCGTATGGCACGTCGTCACGGTGGCATTGCGAGCCGTAAGCATGGCGGCAACGGGACGACCAATCACCAGCGATCGACCGACGACCGCGACCTTGGCCCCATCCAGCTCAACGCCGTAATGGTCCAGCAACGCCAACACGGCCTCGGCCGTGCAGGGGGCAAAACCCTCACCTCGCCCCGAAAGCGTGGTGAGCAGCGATGTCGGCGTCATGGAGTCAACATCCTTGTCGGGATCGAGTGCCGCGGCAACTGCATCCTCATCAAGCCCAGCGGGCAGCGGGCGAAACATCAGGCAGCCATGAACAGCGGGGTCGGCATTGATGTCCTTAATAGCCGCCAACAGCTCGTCCTGCGAAACATCGGCGGGAAGCAAAACGCGACGAGCCTCAATGCCAACCTTCTCGCAGCGCTTGAGGGCGCCACGCTCATAGGATAGATCGTCCTCGCGCTCGCCCACACGAACGATGGCCAGTGTCGGCACGATGCCCTGTTCGCGCAGGGCGGCGCAGCGAGCAGCGAGCTCCTCGGTCAAAGCACGGGCAACGGGAGCACCCTTCAACAGCTCGGCCATGGCTATCCCCTCTTCCTTGCGGCGTCGGCAGCACGGCGCGCCAGCGCATCGGCGCGCGGCAGCCACGTATCCAGCAGCTCATCGCACGCCGCCTCGAGCTCCTCGGCGCGCGCCCGGTCTTTCATGGATGTGGTGTTGGCAAAGAGCGTCAGGCTCGCACCCTGCATGGCGGCGCGGCAGAACACGGCACCGCACGCCACGTCGGACAGCAGTTGGCGCGAGCCTTTGTCTGCCATGTCCTCGAGCAGCGCCAGCGCGCGCCCACAGGTGTCCATGATCCGATACGGAGGCATGGCCGCCACGCGCAACGCGTCCTGAATCGCCACGGATCGAGCCGGATCATCACGAGGAATACCGTACGCAGCGGACACCTGGCCGTACGCACGAACATCCTCGGCAACTAGACCTACAAGTTCCTGTGCCAACTCGTCTGCCTGGGAAAATGCACGCGTCAGATCGTCCGCGCGATCGCTAAGCGCAGGATTAGTTGCCCCGTAGCGCGCGACCATCCCGCAAAGCGAGGCGCCCAGCGCGCCCACAAAGGCGCTCGCGCTACCGCCGCCGGGAACCGGCTCGCGGGCGGCCAGCGCCTCGGCAAACCCTCGGCAGGTCTTATCCATCATCTCTTGGCTCATACGCATGCACCTTCAAGTCATATAGATCGGTCGGGCGGCAACCACCGACCAACCGCATCAAACACGTAATGATGCTAAGTCTAGCCCATAAGCACATGAGCGTCAGCACACCTGGCCATCGCGGATTTCTATGACGAACGATAAGCGGCAGCAACGCAAACATGGGACACACGGCCCACCTTTCGAGACTCCCGGGCAGCACAAGCTGGGGCATATCTATAAGTAAGGAACCCGTTGGAGCACGGCCGAGCGACGGCCTCAAACAACGAACGGAGGTATCGCCACACCACACACAACGACATCCGCCACGCTTGCGAATAGCAACATACACCAACGGCTCCAACAACCCGCGGCGCCGTGATGTCACCGACAGACAAGGAGGACGCCACTATGAAGAAAAAGACCCTATCGATCCTCTTCCTGTGCATCGCCCTCTTTGCCGCACTCGCCCTCGTGGGCTGCGGCGGAGGCGCGTCGAGCGGAGGCGGCAGTGACGCCGCCACGAACAGCAAGGAAAAGGCCCCCGCAGCCGCAAAGACCGACTTTATCTGGCTTAAGGTCACGATGCCCGAGGGCGTTGGCGTAAGCGACTCCGCCGGCAAGAATGCCGACAGGGTCCAGCTCACTTTCCCCGAAGACGAGAACGGCTCGGCCGATCGCTTTATCCCCGTTTGGAAAAAGGCGCTGACAGCTGAGGAGTCCCACGCCGACCAGGCAGAAAAGAAAGGCGATACGTTCCAGTGGAAGGATGGCGGGTCCGTCGAGTATAACGGCAGGACGTGGCTCATCGGAACGTACGAGGACAACAGTGGCGTCTCAACACTCCTCTTTACCGACGTTGAGCCGGGAAGTGTCTACGTCCTCATCTCGAACTTCGATCTGCATAAGAAAGAAGCCGAGGCGCTCCTCAACTCCATCGAGTTCCCCGACGACATGACGGAAGCGGTTTCCGAGGCACGCGAAGTCGAGATTTCGAGCATCGAGATCAAGCATTAGGGGCTCGCACGCAGCATCGCGTGCGCATTCATTAAATGATCAGACGCCCAGCCAGGGGAGGATTGGATCGGCCGACCCTCCCCTCTTTTACGCCCGAGCATATTGCCACTTGTCGGCGCAAATCAGGCCCCCAGAATGGGACACATGGCCCACCTGAACGAGCCGCCCGCGCGTACAGTAAAGGCAGGTAATCCATGGGCGGTTACAGATCGAGGAGGACACGACCATGAAAAAGAAGGCCTTTGCGATTCTCACCCTCTGCATCAGTCTCTTTGCCGCAGTTGCCCTGGTGGGCTGCGGTGGCAGCGGCGGCGCTACCGGAAGTGGCGGTGGCGGCGGAGCAGAAAAACCAGCCGTGGATATGAGGACCGACTTCATTTGGTTTAAGGTCGAAGTCCCCGAGGGCGTCGAAATCACGGACGTCGCAGGCGATACCGCCGACAGGGCCCAGTTTAAGTTCACCGAGAGCGAGCATGCCAGCGACCGCTTCATCCCCGTCTTCGATCCTGACAAGAACGCCGATGAACTGTTTGACTACGAGGCAAAGTGGAAGGCCAACTCCGGATGGACCGAGAGCGATCCCGTTAAGTACAACGGCAAGACCTGGCGCAGCGCCTACTTTACGCACTCGGGCGGCGTGACGACCGAGTACTTCACTGACGTTGACGGCGGCAGTGTGTACGTACGTATCGACAATGTCGAGGAGCACAAGGACGCCGTCGAGACCATGATGAAGTCTCTGGAGTTTGCCGACGACATCGCCAAGGCCAAGACCGAGGCCATGGACGTCAAGCTCGAGGATATCGAGATCAAGCGCTAAGCGACTGGCGAGCACAACGGGAAACACGGACGCAGTGCAAACAAGCGACGGTATCCCAGCGCTTCGTACCCAGGGAGGGCCGGTAAGCCGACCCTCCCCATTCTTATGCCGGTAGCCGACGAACGCAGGATGCTGGGCTCCAAAACCATCCCAGACGTGATAACAGCACAAATAGACAAGTGCCCCAACACGTCCGCCCGCCGATTTATAGCGCCGCGCAGGCAATTTAAACCGGCGTCTTTAAACATCTGGGCAGTATAGTGACCAAAACAAGTGCATAACCGCACCCTGCGAACGGAGGAGATATGACCGAACACCATGCCATCAGCCGCCGAGCGTTTACGCTGGGCCTAGGGCTTGCGGCGTTGTCACCACTTGCAAGCCTGCCTGAAACCGCAGCGCCGGGCATTCCCCTGCGAACGGCATTTGCAGACAACACACCCGCACCGTCGGACAGCCTCGACAATTTCGTCATTCGCCTTCGCCCCGCGGGCTATTTTCGCACCGCGAGCGTCAACCAAGACGGCAACGTTCGCGGCAACGTCTGCCACCTGTTTAACGACGGCACGTCCAGCAAGCTCATCCTTGAGAACGTAACGACCAAGAATGACGATACAAACTGGTATGCTATCCGCACCTTGCTCAATTTCGAAGAGCATAAAAGACGGGCTACAGCATTTGGTCGGTCGACGACGACTCGGACAAAGATGGAAAGGTCATCCACGTATGGGGCGGCGAGTATGACAACAAGCCCAGCCGCGCTTTTGCGTTCGAACGTCAATCAAACGGAACCTATATCATTCGAGACCGCACGGTCGAGAAAGAAACCGAGAAAAAAGACATTAAGTACCTGGCAATAGAATCGGACGGCAAAGACCAGGACAACAATAAGATCTGCCATAAGAGTAAGAGCATTCCGTGGGAGCTAGAACTTGTCGGTTACGACATGGGCAAGATCAATACCAAAGTTAGAAGTATCGACTGGACCACGTATAGCAGCTACGTCGACGGACCATGCTGGATGAAATACGTCGACGACAACAAGTACCTCGACGAGCTGAGTATCCCGGGCACGCATGATTCGGGCACCTGCAGCGTGGACAACGACACCGAGCCCCAATCCTCACAAGCAAAGTGCCAGCAGGATTACATCCCCACGCAGTTGCTCGAAGGCATTCGCTATTTTGATATCCGACTCGGAAAGGACGACAAGAACGGCGACCCCGGCATCGACCATGGAAGATGCTACCTGCTCAAAAAAGACGGGGGCTATATGCATCTCTCCGATGTCATCGGTTACTTCAAAACATTTTTGAGCGAAAAGCCGTCAGAAGCGCTCATCATGCTTGTGTCACGAGGCAACGACGAGGCTACCGACGAAAGTGTTACGACGGCCTTCGCCAAGGTTATGGGCAAGGATCCCGACCTGTTCTATACGTCGAGCCGCGTTCCCACACTGGGCGAGGTGCGCGGAAAGATCGTCCTGCTACGTCGATTTGGACTCGCCGGCAACAGCGTAAGCGGCCACACGTGGGGACTCGACCTCACCCAATGGGACGACAAAATCAAGGCGCATTCCGGGCAGTCGATGTGCCTCGTCCAAGACGCGCGAGGCTTTGAGACTACGGGCAATGCGGGCGACAAAGAGCCCTATTGCACCAAGGTATACGCCCAGGACCATTTTGAATGCACCGGAACCGACAAGATTAGCTGGGTCGATATGGCGCTGCGAGAGACGACCAATCTCACGCGCAACAAGGTGGACGTCGAGGACAATGATGGCGCCAAGGTGCAAGTCCTGGAACGCTGCTGGTCTATCAACTACACCAGTTGCACGAATTACAAACAAGGAAGCAATCCTTTTACCGCGGCGCGAGTGGTCAACGAGCATCTGTACAAGAGCCAGTACATCAATCCCAGCGGCAGCGATAAAACAAAGTCAGATTGCCTCAAGCACGTTGGCATTATCGCGTCCGACTTTGTCGATTCGGCACTGGCCCGGAGCATCTACCAACGCAATTACGACGCGAAGCACAAGCCAACAGTTTCATGCTGCCTCCCGGACCGCATGCACATGACGTATGGAGACTCGCTGAGCGATGCCTCGCTCCAAGATGGCAAGACCGTTGGCGAGGGCCATTTCCGCCTTGTCGACAGCAGCAACGTACTCAACGTGGCCGCTTCTGGCAGCGCGTTTGCCATCGAATACGTGGATGTCGACGCCCTGGGCAACGAGACCGTTACGGAGCTGCGGGGCTCCGTGCCCATCGATATCAATCCACGCGCGCTGACGCCCCATTTTGAGGGACTCGAAGGCCTTAAGGCCGGCGAAGACGTGCGCGCCAAGATTGCGGCATCACTCGAGGGCAAGCTCGAAACCGATGCCTGCACGGCCCAGCTCGAGTTTGTGCACGACGCGAACGGCGCTCCGGGAACGGCGATGGCCGAGGGCGAGGCATTTGCCGCGGGGACGTATTGGGTGCGTGCGAAAGGCCTGTTGGGCGACGCGGCGCAAAACTACACGCTTGCCACCGACGGAGCCGCAAGCTTTACTGTGATGGCTTCGGGCAACGCGGGCGACACCGGCAACGGTACCGGCGGCGGCAACGGCAACGATGCCACCACGGACAGCGCCGACAAGAACGGCAAGGGCAACAAGAGCAAGGGCTCGGGCGAGAAGCTCGCCGGCACGGGCGACGGCTCTGGCATCGCCGCCGGGCTCGCCGCTGCCGCCGTGGCGACAACGGTCGCTGGCGCGGCAATGCTTGCCAGTGACCGCGAAAACGCTGGGGACGATAGCGAATAGGCAAGCCGGCTTTCAGACGCATCGGCTCAATCAGGGGCGCGGAATACCGTTCTGCGCCCCTATATTTTGACATGAGGGATCAGCTCATAAAGGACGCCTCGCAGGTTGAACGACCAGCCACCGTGCCGCCAGATGCGCGGGCATAAGTCTGGCCCGAACGCCGACGTCGGCTACATCACCATGTTCAGCGCGTTCACAAATTCCTGGGCCTGGGAGCGGCTGCTCAGGCTAAAGACACAGGCAGTCAACAGCCTGTTGCGCAGAAAAACGTCGCGACCCTTGATCCTGCTGACCCCCGTGATGTCCTTAAGGTAGACAATCTCGGTGTGCTTGCCGCCGAAAGTGCCCTTCTTGAGTACCTCAATGCGGTTAGGGTAGATCTTGACGTCTTTAAACCCGCCCGAACCTTTGTCCTGGAACAGCAAAGTGTTGTTGTCCATGCGTGTCACTCCCATGGGGTTCGCTAAAACTGCCTCTATGGTCACATTTTAGTCACTTCGGGAATCCTGCACGAAGGCGCTAAGCGACATTGAAATTCGAGTCCGCGCGAGGCTTTAAACTAAATGCAATAAAGATGCATTCCACAAGAGGAAAGTGGGGCGACAGTGATGGGCGAACTGGTAAACCGTGGAGAATCGGCAATCGTGCCAGAAGTTTTTTACAAGCAGGTTTCCTCGATTCTCAACGCCGCTCGCGACAAGGCCTATACCGCCGTTAACTTTACGATGGTTGAGGCGTATTGGGAGATCGGCAAGAGCATTGTTGATGAGCAGGGCGGAGAGGAGCGCGCCAAGTATGGAGAGGCGCTGCTCAAGGCCCTCGCAATCAGACTTACCAAGGATTTTGGTAAAGGTTTTGAAGCAAGAGAGCTGCGTAAAATGCGTCAGTTCTATCTTGCATTTCCAATTCGGGACTCACTGCGTCCCGAATTGAGTTGGACACATTATCGCAGGTTAATACGCATTCCTGACCCCGAAGCTCGCACCTGGTACATGAACGAATGCGCCGATTCTCGCTGGAGCACGCGTCAGCTCGAGCGCCAGATCAACACCATGTTCCGCGAGCGCCTGCTTGCCAGCAAGGACAAGGAGGCCGTCACCCAGGAAATCCAAAAGAGCGCCCCGGCTCGTCGCCCCGAGGATATCATCCGTGACCCATATGTACTGGAGTTTTTAGGTTTCTCGGACGATACTGCGTTTCGCGAGAGCGATCTAGAGCAGGCGCTCATCACGCATCTTCAGAAGTTCCTGCTGGAGCTTGGCCGTGGTTTCGCTTTCGAGGCGCGCCAAAAGCGCATCACCTTTGATGGGCGCCATTTCTATATTGACCTTGTGTTTTACAACTATCTGATGCGCTGCTTCGTGCTCATCGACCTTAAGACCGATGACCTTACGCATCAGGACCTGGGCCAGATGCAAATGTACGTGAACTACTACACGCGCGAGCTCATGAACGAAGGCGACAATCCGCCTATAGGCATCGTGCTCTGCGCGGACAAAAGCGACTCGATTGTCGAGTACACGCTGCCCGAAGACAACGACCAAGTGTTTGCCGCCAAATACTTGCCGTATCTTCCAAGCAAGGAAGAGCTGGCGCGCGAGCTGAGTGCCGAGTACCGCGCCATCAACGAAGCGACTAATGGCGAAGCACAAGGATAGCAATACGTTGCGACCGACACCACCGATGGCGCTCCACATCACCCGGGATAAGAGGAGCTTTCCATGACAGACAGACCGAAAACAACACTGCGCGACTGCATCTATGGGCTCGCCGTCGGCGACGCACTGGGCGTTCCTTACGAGTTCAGGCCCCGCGGCACGTTTGAATGCGCGGACATGATTGGCTACGGCACGCATGGGCAGCCCGACGGCACCTGGAGCGACGACACGTCCATGACGCTTGCTACCTGTGACTCGATTAGGGAGCTCGGGCACATCGACACCGCGGACATGCGCGACAAGTTCGTCGGCTGGATTGCCCGTGACGAGTATACAATCGACGGCGTTTTCGATTACGGCGGCACGACCGCCCGCGCCTTGCACACCGGCAAAGGAGGCTCCGGCGAGCGCGACAACGGCAACGGCTCGCTCATGCGTATCGCTCCCCTGGCGTTCACCGATGCGACGAACAACGAGATCCGCGAGGTCTCCGCAATTACGCACGCCCACAGAACGTCGACCGACGCATGCATCATATTTGTCGAGCTGATGAGGGATGTGATGAACGACGCGCTCCCCTCGTGGGCACTCCATCTGAAAGGCATGCCTGAGCAGGAGATCAAGTCAGGTGGCTTCGTGCGCGACACGCTTAAGGCAGCCACCTGGTGCTTCGTCAACACTAACTGCTACGAAGATTGCGTGCTTGCCGCCGTCAACCTAGGCGACGACACCGACACCACCGCAGCCGTCGCAGGCGCCCTCGCCGGCACGGCCTACGGTATCGACGCAATTCCGCAGGAGTGGATCGATACCCTGCGCGGTAAAGAGTTGATAGAGCAGTGTTTGTTTTAGGACACGCCTTCAACGAAGACAATGTCAGTCAACGCAAATGATTAAGGGACCGCATAAATGATGATTACAGAATGCGCCGTCATGGGTCCGTTCGTCACAGAGCAAAGTACCGTGGGACCGTACACCGTGTTGGTATTCGAATCCCCGCTGCCGCAGAAAAGGGCCGGTTGCCCCGGCCCTTTAGACATTAGCACCTGCGTTGCCCGCGCTTCCAAAGTTGACCGACTGAGGAGCGGGTTCCGCGGCACACCTTGATTTTGCCCGGTGGGGCGGCTCTTTTGCAGCCGTCCCACCGTTTATTTAGATCTACCACGACGGACAGCTCGCACCACTGCGCACTGTCCCGTACCGTTCCCCTACTTCCCAAAGATCGCAGCGAGCAAGCCCTTGCGTTTGGGCTTTTCTTCTCGGTAGGAACCCTCGGCAACCGCTGCCACCTGGCGCGGTTGCTCGCCGCCTCCCTTACGCACGATCTGGTAGAGGAAGGGCGATTTAACGTATTTGACCTCGATGGGCGTGGCATGCACGGTACTTTCGTTCGATAGATGCAGGCTCGGGTTGAGCGGCGCCACCACATGCGTCTCACGCTTGTCGCTAAACACCACCGCGGCCGCGCGGCCCGTCTGGCCGTTTACGGCAATGCGCACCTGCTCGCCATCGCGGCTGTCCGTCGCTGGGCGATCGACAAAGTAGACCGGTACCATCACCAGGCCGTCCTTATGCTTGCGAGCCTTGCGCGCCCAGATGCGGATGCTCTTTTTATTGAGCCCCAGCACCGCCTCGGCATCGTTGCCGGCAATGTCGAGCGCCAGCTTATCAATGATCACCTGGTCCTTGGTAGACGCATCGACGGAGACAACGCGGAAGTCGCCTTCCTGCATGGCGGGATCGAACGGGCCGACCTTGGCAAAGTCCCACGGCTCCAAAATGCCCATAAGGCGAACGTCCAGGTAGTTTGCCCGCGGATACGCCCAGTCGAGCACCTCGTAGTACACCAGGGTCTCCTTGCTCAGCCCCTTGCCCGGGAAGGACGCCATCATGCGCAGGTCCGCCAGCGCCATGGGGAAGTAGAAGAGCATCATGTCATTTTGAATCGCGTCTTCCACGTCGTGCCCGGCAAAGGCATCGGGATACTGGCGCACCAGCTGCAGCGCGTTGGCACGTGCCTGCTGCGGCGTTATCTCGCAAGGAATACCCTGCTCAGGCACGTACTCGGCACCAACGCCCATGGTCAGACGCTTGCTAAAGGTACCGGGCTTGAGTAGGTCGGCAACGCCGATCTTATTTCCGCAGGACGGGCACTCAAACACGCGCTGAGTGGACTCGCCTTCAAAGGACGCGCCGCAGAAGGGGCAGGGAATGCTCACGTGCGTGGCTTCTTGGAACTCCTGCGCCGTGCCGCGGTCCTCCCACAGCAGATGCTCCAGAACCGACTGGTTGCGCCAGTACGCATTAAAGAAATACCAGTCGGGGTCCACCGGACGCTCGAGCTGCGACACATGGGTGAGCTTAAGCAGTCCATCGACAACCGTCAGTGGCGTATGGCGAATGCCCAGGGCGCTCTTGGGCTCCCCCGCATCGGCCTGCCACGGAACGACCGTGCCGCAATAGGCGCACTCAAAGCTGCGTTTAGCCTGGTGTGAGTACATAGGGCCGCCGCAGTTTTGGCATTTAATGGCAAACATCTCGTCCATGAATACGTCCTCCTTTGCGCAGGGGCTGTCGACATTAAGTATGTCGGGCAGGCAGGCACATGCCCATACCCATGTGGCCCAAAATGGAGCACCCGGTCGGACAAGAAGGGCCGCTCGTTAGCTCCAGCAGACCATTACTGCATTTTCTGAGCACCGGCGCACGGTGCGCCCATGCGAGCTACACTATCCCCTTAACCATGATTGTGAGGACGATCGCCATGCTATTTGTAAATCGGCTGGTACATACGCTTGTTCCCGGCAGCGAGGGCGAGCCGGTCGATACGACTCGCCGTACCAACGCGGGCTTTGCCGCAAGCCTCATTTGCATTGGCCTCAACATTACCCTGTGTCTGGCCAAGGGCATCGCGGGCCTACTCGCCGGCTCCGTCTCGCTCATCGCCGATGCCTTCAACAACCTCTCCGATGCGTCGAGCAACATTGTGAGCCTGCTCGGATTCCGCCTTGCCAGTCGCCCGGCTGACGAAGGTCACCCCTATGGCCACGGCCGCTACGAATACCTCGCCGGCCTGTTTGTCGCCGTCCTCGTTTGTGCCGTCGGCATCAACCTGGTGCTCGAGTCCGTTACCAAGATCATCAAGCCCTCCCCCACCGCCTACACGCTCGTTTCCCTTGCGGCACTGGCTACATCCATGCTCGTTAAGCTCTGGATGGCGGCGTTCAACCGCACGCTGGGCAATCGCATCGACTCGGAGACGCTCATCGCCACGGCGCAGGATTCCAAAAACGATGTCATCGCCTCGGGCTCGGTCTTGGCGGCGGCGCTCATTTCGCAGACGACCGGCTTTGACCTCGATGGCTGGGCGGGCCTGGGCGTGGGCATCTTCATCTGCATCAGCGGCCTGGGCCTGGTGCGCGACGCCATCAGCCCACTGCTGGGACAAGCGCCCGACCCCAAGCTCGTCCAGGAAATCCGCGACAGGATCATGTCGTACCCCCAGGTCCTGGGCACGCACGACCTCATGGTGCACGACTACGGCCCCGGCCGTCAGTTTGCCAGCGCACACGTGGAAATGCCCGGCGAGGGCGATGCCTTTGAGCACCACGAGATCCTGGACACCATCGAACACGATATCAAACGCCAGATGGGCATCGCCATCACGTTGCACTGCGACCCCATTGCAACAACCGGTGACGACCTGCGCGGCTGGGTCAAGCGCGGCGTAGCGCAGATCGACCCCGCACTCTCCATCCACGACTTGCACGAGCACGACGGCTTTGTTTCGTTTGACCTGGTGCGTCCCGACGGCTTTGACATATCCGACGAGGAGCTGCTGGGGCTCGTCACGCGCATCGTGCACGAGCGCAGGCCCGATGCATCATGCGTCGTCACGTTTGACTCCGGCTTTAGCTCGCCCGAGCGTCCGGCAGAGCAGTTGTAGCCCCGCCCCGCTCAGCCGCTAGTTTCCCTGTGCGCCCGAAATGCCGTTTTGCAGCGCGTCCCAAGCATTGGTAGCCATATCGCCCAGGTTCTGCGCGGTATCGCCGAGGTTCTGAGCCGTGTCGCCCAGCTCTTGCGCCTTATCTCCAAGCTCCTGGGCCTTGTTGCTCAGGTCCTCCAGCGTGTTGGAGCTCGAATTGTCGGTGCCGCTTTGGCCGTCGGACGAGTTACCCGAGCTGCTCTTGTGCGTGAGTTGAATTTCTAGGTTACCGTTGTCGTTATAGTAGGCAGAAGTAACAACCCAGTTGGCATCGACAACAGGCGTCGAGCCGTCGTCAGTCAGAATCACAGCATTCGAAAGATCGGCGCCGCGCGACTTGAGGAGCTTCTTGGCGTTGGACCAGTACTGCCCCGGGATATCGCTCAGATCGACGGTGTTAGATGAGGCGGACTCGGTTTGCTCGGCAGTGGTATCGGCCGTTGAACTCCCTCGCTTGTTGAGCATGCCCGACACGATGGCAAACACAATCGAGAGGGCAAAGAAGATCGCCAGCACAATGAGGATCTTCTTGATCACACTCGACGAACGCGACGGCGTCTCTTCCTCGTCCTCACCATATTGCGGAATCGACTTGGGGTACTCGCGATAGGGCTGGCGCGCATACGGATCGCGCGACTCATATCGAGGCTGGGCCTGTGCCGTGCGCGGCATATACGTCGTCTGCTGAGGCTGCGGAATAGGATTTTGCGGCAGGTTGTTATAAGCATCTGTCGCCGCATTGCCATACGAGTCCTGCGGTGCATAATCAAACGGGTCCCGTGGTGTATCGCCATAGCCCATAACCCGTGTGGGTTCGGCAGAAGGCTGCGTCGCGGCGGGGTCGGTATAACCGGGGTTGGGAACAACGCGGGTCGCATCGGCGCTATCGTCAGCCTGCGCGGAACCATATCCGCCCATCACGGTCGTCTTGTCCTGGTCCATGCAACGTTTCCTTTCCGTCGCCTGTAAGCATCAAGTTATCCATGCATTCTACCCGCGCAAAAGCCTATGATGGGCAAAGGCCGTCGGTATCTACAAGACATGCGCGTGCCTAAGGATCAAAAAGCCCCGCCAGGCCATGGGGGCGCGGCGGGGCGGGCAAGCGGCTATGAGCGGCAGGCTTAGAACAGGCCGGTGATGTTGCCGTCGTTGTCGACGTCGATGTTCTCGGCCGCGGGCACCTTGGGCAGGCCCGGCATGGTCAGAACGCTGCCGGTCAACGCGACCACAAAGTGGGCGCCGGCGGAAACCTTGAGCTCGCGCACGGTGATGCGGAAGCCCTCGGGAGCGCCCAGAGCCTTGGCGTTATCGCTAAAGCTGTACTGCGTCTTGGCGACGCACACCGGCAGGTTACCAAAGCCGTTCTCGCGCAGCTCGGCGAGCTGGCGCTTGGCAGCCGGCGTAAAGTCGACACCATCGGCGCGGTAAACCTTGGTGGCGACGGCCTCGAGGGCATCGGCAACATCGGCGCCGTCTTCGTAGGCAAACTTGAGCTCGCTCGGCTGCTCGATCAGACGCATGACCTCGTCGGCCAAATCGAGCGCGCCCTCGCCGCCCTTGGCCCAGACCTCGGAAAGCTTAACGTTAACGCCGAGCTTCTGGCACTCGGACTCGATGAGCGCAAGCTCTGCCTCGGTGTCCGTCGGGAAGCGGTTGATGGCGACCACGCAGGGCAAACCGTAGACATTCTGAATGTTGTCGACGTGGCGCAGCAGGTTGGGCATGCCGGCCTTGAGGGCCTCGAGGTTCTCCTCGTTGAGGTCGGCCTTGGCAACACCGCCGTTGTACTTAAGCGCGCGGGCGGTGGCGACAATCACGACGGCGCTGGGGCGAACGCCCGTCATGCGGCACTTGATGTCGAGGAACTTCTCGGCACCCAGATCGGCGCCAAAGCCTGCCTCGGTAATGGCGACATCGCCAAAGCGCATGGCCATGCGCGTGGCCATGATGGAGTTGCAGCCGTGGGCGATATTGGCGAAGGGACCGCCGTGGACAAACGCGGGCGTACCCTCGAGCGTCTGCACCAGGTTGGGCTTGAGCGCATCCTTAAGCAGCGCAGCCATGGCGCCCTGAGCCTTGAGGTCGCGGGCGCGGACGGGCTCGCCGGCATAGCTGTAGCCGACGACGATCTCGCCCAAGCGCTCCTTGAGGTCGTTGATACTCGTGGACAGGCACAAGATCGCCATGACCTCGGAGGCAACGGTGATATCGAAGCCGTCCTCGCGCGGCACGCCCTGAGCCTTGCCGCCAATGCCGTCGATAACGTGGCGCAGCTGGCGGTCGTTCATGTCGACAACGCGCTTCCAGGTGATGCGCTTAACGTCGATACCGAGCTGGTTGCCCTGCTGAATATGGTTGTCGAGCATGGCGGCCAGCAGGTTATTGGCGGCACCGATAGCGTGGAAGTCGCCGGTAAAGTGCAGGTTGATATCCTCCATGGGGATGACCTGGGCCCAACCGCCGCCGGCGGCACCGCCCTTTACGCCAAAGACGGGGCCGAGCGAAGGCTCGCGCAGGGCCACAGCGCTCTTGACGCCGCGACGACGCAGGCCGTCGGCCAGACCGATGGTCGTGGTGGTCTTGCCTTCGCCAGCGGGCGTGGGGTTGATGGCGGTCACGAGGACGAGCTTGGCCTGGTGATCGGTCGGCTCGTTGAGCAGCGAATAGTCGACCTTAGCCTTGTCGAAGCCGTACGGAATCAGGTGCTTTACGTCGACGCCGGCGTTCTTAGCCACCTCGGTAATGGGCAGCGGCGTGACGGAACGTGCGATTTCGATGTCAGTAGGCATGGGCGGTCCTTTCGTTACCGGATGAGAAAAAGACCAATTCAGCATAGCACGGGCGCGCAATAGTAAAACACCCGTAACCGATGAATGGCGATATGTTTATCCAATGCTCAGCGATAGCCTACAGACCAGCCAAAACAAACCCGCCTCTAAACGGCTGGCTCGATGCCCAAGTGTTCAAAGGTGCGCAAGGTTGCCTGACGGCCCTGGGGTGTGCGGATCATCAAGCCGCACTGCAGCAGATAGGGCTCATAGACATCCTCGAGCGTACCCGGGTCCTCGCCCACCGCGCTGGCAAGGGTCGTCAGGCCCACGGCACGGCCGGAGAACGTCTTGGCAAGCGTCTCCAAGATACGAATGTCCATCCAGTCCAGACCAAGCTCATCGATCTCGAAGAACTCGAGCGCCTGACGGCAAATATCAAGCTCAATAGGACCGTTGCCGCGCACCTGCGCATAATCGCGCACGCGCTTGAGCAGACGATTGGCCAAGCGCGGCGTGCCACGCGAGCGCGAGCCAATCTCGAGCGCGCTCGGATGGTCTATCGTCACGCCCAAGATGGTCGCCGAGCGCGTCACGATCTGGGCGAGCTCCTCGACCGTGTAGTAGTCCAGGCGATACGAAATGCCAAAGCGGTCGCGCAGCGGGCCGGTCAGCATACCCGAACGGGTCGTTGCCGCCACCAGCGTAAACTTGGGGATATCCAGGCGAATCGAACGTGCGGCCGGACCCTTACCGATAACGATATCGAGCGCAAAGTCCTCCATAGCGGGATACAGGACTTCCTCGACCGATCGGTTAAGGCGGTGAATCTCGTCGATAAACAAAACGTCACCTGGCTGCAAGTTAGTCAGGATGGCTGCCAGGTCACCGGTACGCGCAATAGCGGGGCCGCTCGTCGTCTTGATCTGTGCGCCCAACTCGTTGGCGATAACCGTGGCCAGCGTGGTCTTGCCCAGACCCGGAGGGCCCGAAAAGATCACGTGGTCGAGCGTCTCGCCACGGCTCTGCGCCGCCTCGATCAGCACACGAAGGCTCTGTTTGATATGCTCCTGACCGCAGTAGTCGTCCAGGCGCTGGGGACGCAGGGTACGGTCGACATCGAGGTCTTCGGGCGTTAGCTCCGAGCCCACCATGCGCTCACCGTGCGCCATGGATGCCGCCGGCGAGTTGCCGGGCGTCGACCACAAGTCCTGAGAGTCATCGGCTTCCCACATCACGCATCCATTCCGAGTCGCTTAAGCGCCGCGCCGAGCAGGTCCTCGACACGCATATCCTGCCCATCATACCCGCTCAGGGCAACCTCGGTCTCCTGCGGGCTAAAGCCCATGGAAAGGAGTGCCGCGCGGGCGTCATCGATTGCCGAGGGAGCGGCGGCGGGAACCGGCATCGCAGCCTGACCGGGGATTACGTCGACCGGCACAAAGCCCTTGTCCTTGGCAAAGGTACTCTTGAGCTCCAAGATGAGGCGCTGGGCGGTCTTTTTGCCCACACCGGGAACCTTGGCCATGCCCTTGTCGTCCTCGGCCATCACCAGGGAATACAGCTGTCCCACGGTATAGGTGGAAAGCACGGCAAGTGCCAGTCGCGGACCGACACCCGAGACGGAAACGAGCCGATCGAACATCGTGCGTTCGTCCTTGGAGGCAAAGCCAAAGAGCGTCATGGCGTCCTCGCGCACCTGCATGCGGGTATAGAGGCGAACCTCGCCGCCGGGCGTCGGCAGCGTGGCGGCAGTGCTGCCCGAAATACCGAGCTCAAAGCCCACGCCCGATACATCGACGACGGCCGAGCTCATCGTGGCCTCGACAAGCGTTCCATGGAGCTGGGAGATCATCAGTATCCGGTTCCTCTCTGTTGATAGAACTCGCCGCCGGTAAGCGCTCGGGTACGGCTTAGGTTAACGTGACAGATGGCGCAAGCCAGGGCATCGGCGGCATGGTCTGGGTGTGGGTCGTGATCAAGCTGCGTGAGCGTGCGCACCATGTAGGCAACCTGCCGTTTATCTGCGGCGCCGGTACCCACAACAGCCTGCTTAATCTGCATGGGCGTATACTCGCCAATCTCGAGTGCGCATTCCGAAAGCGCCACGAGTGCAGCACCGCGGGCATGCGCCGTAGGGATGGCCGAGCGAACGTTGGCGCCAAAGTAAATGCTCTCGATGGCGGCAGTATCGGGGCGGTAGCGCTCGACGACGCCCTTGAGGTCGCGGGCGATATGCGACAGGCGCACCGCGAGCGGGCTGCCCGCGCTGGTCTCGATACAACCGTAGGCACGGCAGCGGACCTCGCCACGCCGCTCCTCGATAATCCCCCAGCCCGTATGGGCCAAACCAGGGTCGATACCCAAGATAACCAAGCCGACCTCCCCTCGTCACAAGCACAGCGCAAGGCAAGGCCCCGCGCATCATTCACGAACGTCTGTTCTAGAATAACACAACGGGGCCAAGACGCTTAGTTGAAGTATCGGGGTTGGGAGCAAATCCCGTCCCCAGCTTAATTCTGCGAGAAGAACGGAAACTGCCTCGGATCTATCGGCGGATGCGGCATCGGACCTCCCTGGGGCCCACCCTGCGGTCCGCCCTGACCGCCCATCATCTTGTCGATGGCGTCCTGGACCTCGCCCTCAAACCGCTTCATGCCCTCGTGCAGACGACGCTGACCGTCCTCGGAGCGCAGCTCTTCCATCTGCTCGGGTGAAATACCCAACAGCTCGCCCAATAAGCCCATCATCTCGCCGCGCATACGGTCACTCGTATCGTCGTCGGCAAAGCGACGCACCTCGGCGCGCGCCAGCGAATCAACCGTCATGCGCTCTTTACCGCTAAGGCCAAGATCGGACCACGCAAGCATGTACGGCCAGGCGCGCTCGGCAAACGAACGGGCCGAAACGATCGGCGCCGTCGGTAACATGCGACGGGCAGCCTCACCCTGGCGCACGAGCATCAGCAGCAGTGAGCAGGCCTCGGGCTTGGCGGCGGCCATCGGGATGTCGTCAAAGGGACGGTTGCGGTCCACGTGCGACTCGAGCGCACCATCGACCTCACCCGGCTCAAGCCCGCCAAGCAGCTGCGCCGCGCGATCGAGCATATCAACCGGACCGGCGAGCGTCGAGAGCGCCTGCGCCAGCACGCGATCCATGCAATCCTCCACCGCGTTGAGCGTCACGAGCTCTTGGGGCACCACGGCCGAGGCGCGGTTGCGCACGCGTGCCACAAACTCGAGCGTCGACAGATACACATCGCCAAAGGGCGCAAAATCGCCCTGATAGCCGCCGGACAGCGCGGGCGCCGCCAGTGCGTACTCAGTCTTGGAAAGCGGGCTCAGCGCCATAGCGCCCAGCTCGAGCGCCGTATCCTCGAGCATCAGGCCCAACGCACGCGAGCGCAGACGTTCGGCGTCGCCCGCCGACACGTCGCGGTCGAGCACGCGCGCCGCATCCGGCGCATCGCGCTCGGCGGTGCGAATATGCAAGCGCTCAGCAATTGAGCGAACAGCAGAACAGCGGGCGGCCTCGACCTCCTCCTGCGCCGGTGTAAAGATGCGGTTGCGCCCCAGCACCAGACCAATTACGTTACGCGGACCCAAGGCATCGACGGCAAGTGCCGCCAACAGGGACGACGGCAAATCGCCCTCGAGCGCCACAACGGCACGCGACGCGCCGCGGGCGCGGGCATTGTCGCGCACGGCAAGCACCAGCGCCTGCCACAGCCACTCCTCGGAGCAAAACTGGGGCAGCTCATGGTCCTCCAGGGCATCGAGCATCACGCCGCGCTGAATTTCCTGAACCAGCAGGCTCTCCTCAAAACACGGCGCCTGGGCCACCACGCGACCGCAGTCGTCGAGCACAAACGAACCGCCGGTATACACCGACTCGTCATAGGCACCGATCGGCGCCATGCAGGCAAACCATACGCTGCGCTTGGAGGCGATCTTGCGGTAAGCACCGCTGCGCACGGCGGCGACGGCGGCGGTCTCGCGATCGGTCATGTCAAACGCATTAAACTGGAAATAGGCAATGAGGTCGACGCCGGTCGGCAGCATCTCGAGCTCGCGATCCAGGTCAAACACCACAGCGATGCGCACGCCGTCCACGTCAAACACCGGAGGCACCCAACGCGCGTCGTTGCTCTCGCCACGCTGCAGGGCGATGCTTGCGCGCGCAGGCACCACGCGACCGTCCTTAAGCATCATATAGTCAAGCAGGGGCTGGCCCTCAAACGAAACCGCAGCGGGCACGATGCAGATCATATCGAGCTCTTGGATGCGCTCGGCAACGCCCGTCAGGCCCGTCAGCATATCGTGCTCAAAATCGGCAGCGCCCACCAGGCTGCCCGGCATGGCGCCCATAAAGAGCGGGGCCGGAACGCACAGCACGCGCGCGCCGCGCTCATGAGCCAAGCGAGCCTGGTCCTCGATGCGGCCGCAAATGCCCTCGATGTCACCCAGGCGCATATCGATCTGTGCAAGTGCGAGCTTCATGGCCCAGCCCTTTCCGTCGTAAATCGTCGTTGTCGTAGTAAAAGCGCCGGCCGCATAATGCAGCCGGCGCTCGCATGTGCATATGCTAGCTATGATACCCCGAGCGGGGGCGCGCTCCTAGAACGTCGCGGACCACAGCCCATGCAGGTTGCAGTAGGCATAGACGGTACCGGTCTTGGAGCCGCCAGCGAAAAACGTCGTGGGCTTCATGCCGGGCTCAAGGTAATGGACCTCCAGGCGACCCTCGGCCTCAAGCGCGATCCACTCGATGTAGTGCTCGGGCAGCATGGGGTGCTCCGTCGAGCCCACACGTGCGCGAATGACGTGGCCGTCGCGCTCAATCTCGACAACAGGCACATGCTTCTCGTGCGCCGCATCCTCGGTGTTTGCCGTCAGCTCCGTGCAGCCGGCAGGGGTTGCAACGCCGTCGCCAAGGGCGGCAACGAGCTTGCCGTCGGAGTCCTTAAAGAATTTCGCCATGATGTTCTCCTTTGCTGATGTGCCAATATTCCTGGTGCTTCTTATGCCCAAAGGCAGGCGAACCATCCACGGCATGGCAAATGAACACATAACGGGCGGGAACGGTGGGGCGGCGCGTACTATCCGCCCCGGCGGCCCCACCCGAGCGGGTTAGCGACCGTCGCCGCCGAGCAGCGCCAGAACATCCTCGCGCGTGAACAGCGCCGATGAGATGCCGTCGCCGCCGAGCACGCTGTTGACCAGATCGCGTTTGGACTCCTGCATCTGCATAATGCGTTCCTCGATCGTGTCCTTGGCGATGAGCTTGTACACGGTCACGGTGTGCTGCTGGCCAATGCGGTGGGCGCGGTCGGTCGCCTGGTCCTGTGCCGCCACGTTCCACCACGGGTCGTAGTGGATGACCACATCGGCAGCCGTCAAATTAAGGCCCACGCCGCCCGCCTTAAGCGAAATCAAGAACACCGGCGCCTCGCCCGCCTGGAACTGCGCAACCATCTTGGCGCGGCTCTCTTTGGACGACGCGCCCGTGAGCTTAAGGAAGGCGATGTCCTCCTTGGCCAGGCGCTTGCCGATGATATCGAGCATGCCCGTAAACTGGCTGAACAGTAAGATGCGATGACCGCCGTCGAGCGCGCCGCGCACGAGCTCCATGCACGTATCGAGCTTGGCGCTTCCCGCCTTGTAGTCCGCATAGTGCAGATGCGGATCGCAGCAGATCTGACGCAGCTTGGTGAGCTCGGCAAGTACCTTGAGCTTGTCTTTCTTAAACTCCCCCGCCTCGCGGTGCTGCACTTGTTGGGCAATGCGGTCCTGGTTGGCCAGGTAGAGCTTGCGCTGCTCGCCGGTAAGCTGCGCCATCACCGTGTCTTCGATCTTCTCGGGCAGGTCGGCCACCACATCTTCCTTGACGCGACGCAGCACAAACGGCGACACGAGCGCCTGCAGACGAGCGGCGCTGTCGCCCTCGGCATGCTCGACGGGACTCTCAAAGCGCTTGGCAAATGAGTCGCGCGTGCCCAGAAGGCCCGGCATCAAAAAGTCGAAGATACTCCAGAGCTCGGACAGGCGGTTTTCGATGGGCGTTCCCGTCAAGGCAAAGCGCACGCCGGCCGGCAGGCGCTTGGCAGCACGGGCCACCTGGGTGAGCGGGTTTTTAATGTACTGGGCTTCGTCGAGCACCACGCGGGCAAAGTCCTGCTCGATGTATTCGTCGATGTCGCGGCGCATGAGGTCATACGACGTCACGACCACGTTGTGCTCGGCGGCACCGGCAATTTGCACGCGACGCTGGGCCTTGGCGCCCACGATGGCGCACACATCAAGCGAGGGGGCAAAGCGCCCCAACTCGGCAGTCCAGTTGTACACGAGCGACGCGGGGCACACCACAAGCGTGGGCTTGGCGTCCCCCGCCTCCACGCGCGCCAGGATATGCGCGATCATCTGCAGTGTTTTGCCCAGACCCATGTCGTCGGCCAAAATACCGCCGAGGTCCAGATGCTCGAGCGAACCGAGCCACTGGTAGCCGTCGACCTGATAGCCGCGCAGTGTGGCCTTGAGCGAGACCGGCACCGTAAAGTCCATCTTGCCGAGCGTATCCAAGCGCTCGACGGTACGACGGAATGCAGCGTCGCGATCGGCCTCGAGCGCGGGCGTGCGCGCAAGCATGCTGTCGACGAACAGGGTACTCGACGCGGGAAGCGACACGCCGTCGAGCAGATCGACGGCATCGACGCCCAGGTCCTCGGCAAGACCAAACGCGGCGCGGGCACCCTCGTCCAGGCGTACGATGTCGCCCGACGTGAGACGCGCAAACGTCTGGTGACGCTTGTAGGAGTCGAGGTAGATGGCAAGATCTGCCGCCGAAAGACCGCTCGCGCCCAGTTCGACATCGAGCAGGCTGCTCTTGACGGTCGCGCGCACCGAAAGCTTGGGCGCAGGGCGGACCGAGATCTGGCGTAGGCGGTCGCTGAGCATGACCTCGCCCAGCTCGGACAGGGCAGACAGGCCCTCGGTCAGCAAGTGGAACAGGCTCTCGTCATCGCGTTCCTCAAACGCCAGGCCGCCCTCGTAAAAGTCGAAATACAGGGCCGCCGTATCCATAACGCAAAACTCTGCTATCTCGTCGCGCGGCGGCACGCCCGGGCGCTGCTCTTCGAAGGGGCTGCCCGGAGCGCCCAGGCTAAAGAGATCTGCCGACCTGTCGCCGTAGGAAACCGTAATCTTGCAGGTCACAAGCCCGTCGTCGACACCGATTGCCATGGCAAAGCTCGGCTCGGGCGCCACGGTGTCGAGCACGGCGGGAGCGGTCAGGTCGGTGTATTCGCGCAAGATAGGCAGCGCCATGCGGCAGAACTCGCCCACCTGGTCGGCGGCGATATGGACCGGCGTGCGGCAGGGCAACAAGTGCGATAGAAACGGCGCCGCATGTTGGGCAAACGCCGTGTCGGTACGGCGCGCGCGGCGCGTATCGACCAGATAGGCTGCGTCGCCAGCGACAAAGCAGTACGTATCGGCCGGCAGGCGCAAGTCGTAGCTGCCTCCCGCCGCCGGTGCAATCTTGGCGGCAAGGAGCGGCGGGCGCTTAGCCGGAACTTCGCCCTCCCCCTGCGGCGACGGCTCGACGGCTACCTCGTAGGAGCGATGCGTCGTCGTCCCCCGCGACCAAGCAGGTTCAAAGGACATGGTCCTGCCACGCAGCAAGTCCAGCACGGACACGATGGAATACTCGGATACCGGTAACTGACGCTCGGCGACAAAACCGTTGCGGGCAAAGTCGTACGATGCCGAGCGCGAACTCGTAATATCGCCTAGGTAGGCGACCGTCATTGCGACAAAGTCGAGCAGCTTTGTCGACACGTCATCGAAAGCCTCGGGCACATGAACAAACGTAAGCTTCTTGCCATAGGAGAACGTACCGCCGCGCACATAGGCATCGGTCATGCCGTCGATATCCTTAACCACGTAGGACACCGAACCGCAGCGAATGCGAAACTCGAGCGCCCAGTTAAAGCGATCGGCAAACAGCGGATTGTAGTACGGCACCAGCGAGGGCTCCAGCACCGCTTTGGGCGCATCGAGGTCAATGGTGCCGGCGAGCTTGCGGCGCATGGCCGCAAGCTCGTCCATGCGCGCGTCCGAAAGATCGGAAAGCGCCGCCACAAGGCTCGGGCTCGTGGGGACGGGCGCCGGGAAGGGAAAGTTGGGGTTGACCGCAGATGCGGTGGGCGCGGGGCGCGTGGGCTGCTTGGACTGTGCGGGCGGTACCGTAAACGTGCGGACCGGCGTACGCAAGCCCTCGACGGGCTCGGCGCCACTGGCATCCAGATACGCCAGCGCCGTGGCGATAACGTGCTTGCACATGCCGGAATAGCGGAAGGCGGCGGGACAATCGCAGTCGTAGTCGATAACCTCGTGCTCGTCCATATCGAGCGCCACGTGCGTCTTGTACAGGTCGCCGCGCGAGCCGCGCACCGAGCCCTCGATGTTCACGTTTTTGGAGAAGCGCGAGCCGGAGTCCTCAAACGACAGCACGGCGCCGTTGAGCATGAGCGAGCGCCCCTTCATAAAGGTACTGCTGAGCGCCGCCTCCTTACGAAGCGCCTGCACAAACGTCCCCTGCGCCATCACTTCCTCCAATCTCGCATGCCAAATGATTTTTCTGGGACGGGGATGAAAAAATCATTCCCGTCCCAGAAAGACTGGTCTTCCGCCACACGTCACCCAAAATGATTTTTTAATCCCCGTCCCAGAAAAATCATTTTAGATCACCGTCACGCGGCCTTGGTTACCCACGATGGCCTTGGCCTCTGCCAGCAGCGGAATCGAGCGTGCGTTGACCTTGGCCGGCACCTCGGCACGCAGTACGCGCCCGTCCACCTGCTCGATAAAGATCTCCACGCGGTCGCCGCCCGGGTTGGCGGTAAGCACCGTGGCAAGACGCGCCATATTGCCCTGGCTAAAGCGGCTGTTGGGCACCATGACCTCAAACACCTTGGGCTTGTTGTTCTCCTCGTTAAGCTCAAGCGGCACGATCTCCTGCGCGATGATCTGGTCGCCGCGGTCCGAACGCTCGAGCTTGCCCTTAATGCGCACAAACGCATCGGACAGCTGCGCACCGGTCTCGGGATCGACCTCGCCGTACAGGTACCCCTCGGCCTCCTTGTAGGTCTTGGGGAACACCACGACCGTGGCCTCGCCTTCCATGTCCTCGAGCTGCACAATACCCATGGGGTCGCCGTTTTTGGTCACGCGCTTGGACACGCTCGAGACCATACCGGCCCACCACAGCGCCTTGCCCTCGGGAATCTCCTGGTTGATGGTACCGCCCGTGGGGTTTTGCACCTCATAGCCGGTGTCGATCTGCGAGAACGAAAAGTCGCGCGCCTTGGCTAGCGCATACTCAAACGGGCGCAGCGGGTGGTCCGAGACGTAGATGCCCAGAACATCCTTCTCCTGGCTCAGCTTAAGGTGACGATCCCACTCCTGGCCATCCGGATCGGGCACGCTCACCTCAAAGCCCGAGCCCTCAACGTCGCCAAACATATCGAAGAACGACGTCTGGCCGCTCGCGCGATCTTTCTGGCGCTTTACCGCGGCATCGATGATGTTCTCAGGGTTGTTCTTGTCCACAAAGTGCATCATCTGGCGACGCGGATACCCCGTGGAGTCAAAGGCGCCTGCCTTGATGAGCGATTCGATCACGCGACGGTTTGCCTGGCTCGAGTCCACGCGCTCAACAAAGTCGTGCAGCGTCTTAAACGGACCACCCGCCTCGCGCTCGGCGATAATCGCCTGCGCCACGCCGGTGCCCACGCCGCGGATACCGGCCAGACCAAAGCGCACGCCTTCCTTGGTAGCCGTGAACTCGGTACCGGACTCGTTGACATCTGGCGACAGCACGGGGATGCCGTCGTGACGGCACGCCGAGACGTAGTGAACGATCTTGTCGGTCTTGCCCGTATAGGACGTCAGAACGGCCGCCATGTATTCGTGCGGATAATGCGCCTTGAGCCACGCCGTCTGCATAACCAGGATGGCGTAGCCGGCGGAGTGCGACTTGTTAAAGGCGTAAGATGCGAACTCGAGAACATCGTCCCAAATCTTCTGGGCGACCTCGCGCGTGTAGTTGTTCTTGATAGCGCCGTTCATCCAGTGGTCGTAGGTGGTCTCGTCCGAGCCATCCTCCCAGTGGAGCACCGTCGACGTGAGCAGCTTGATCTTTTTCTTAGCAACGGGCTTACGGATACGCGAGTCCGATTCGCCCTTGGAGAAGCCGCACATCTCGACGGAGATGAGCATAACCTGCTCCTGGTAGACCATGGTGCCGTAGGTTTCGCCCAGGATGTCGTCCAGACGGTCGTCATAGGAGACCGCCGGCTCCTTGCCGTTCATACGGTTGATGTAGGACGAGACCATGCCGGCGCCCAGTGGGCCCGGGCGGTACAGGGCGATCAATGCCACGACGTGCTTGTACTCGGTGGGCTTCATGTTCTTGATCGTGGCCGTCATGCCGGCGGACTCGACCTGGAAGACGCCGGCGGTGTGGCCGGAACCCATGAGCTTAAAGATCTCGGGATCGTCAAAGGGGATCTCTTCCTCTTTGATGTCGATGCCGAAGTTCTTTTTGATGTTTGCCTTGGCCTTGGAGATAACCGTCAGCGTGCGCAGGCCCAAGAAGTCCATCTTGAGCAGGCCCATGTCGGCAACGGTATGGCCCTCGTACTGGGTAATCTCGACGCCGCCCTTGGTGTCGAGCTTGGTGGGCACATGCTCGTTGACGGGGTCGCGGCAGATCAGAACGGCGCACGCGTGCACGCCCTCGCCACGGGTGAGGCCCTCAATCGAGAGCGCCGTGTCGATGATGCGGCGGGCGTCGTCGTCCTTTTTATAGGCCTCGGCAAAGTCGGGGTTAAACAGATCCTCTTTGCCGGGTTGTTTTTCGAGTACTTGCTTGAGCTTGACCTTGGGATCGCTCGAGACCATCTTGGACAGGCGCTGGCCCATGTAGACCGGGTAGTCCAGCACGCGCGCGGCGTCGTTGATGGCCTGCTTGGCCTTAATGGTCGAGTAGGTGATGACGTGGGTGACCTTCTCGGGGCCGTAGAGCTGGCGAACGTGCTCCACGACCTCGAGGCGCCGCTCATCGTCGAAGTCCATATCGATATCGGGCATCTCGGTACGCTGCGGGGACAGGAACCTCTCGAACATCAGGCCGTTCTCGAGCGGGTCGAACGCAGTGATGTTCATGGCGTAGGCGACGATAGCGCCGGCGGCCGAGCCACGGCCGGGACCGACGCCGATGCCGTTGTCCTTGGCCCATTGCACGTACTCGGCGACGATCAAAAAGTAGGCGGCAAAGCCCTTGTCGCAGATGACCTTGTATTCGTACTCAAAGCGCTCTTTGATGTTGACGCCACAGATCTCGCGCGTGGCCCAGTCGTCACCGTAGTGTTGGCGCAGGCCCTTCTCGCACTCGCGGCGGAACTGGCTCTCGTGCGTCTCGCCGGGATCGAGCAACGGGAAGCGCGGCAGGATGATGGAGTCCCAGTCCAGCTCCACATAGCACTTGTCGGCGATCTCGAGCGTGTTGTCGCAGGCCTCGGGGCAATACGGGAACATCGCCCGCATCTCCTCCTCGGTCTTCATGTAAAACTCCGAGCCGGTCATGCGCATGCGGTTGGGGTCGTCGACCTTGGCGTTCATGCCAATGCACATGATGACGTCCTGCACGGGCGCGTCCTCGCGGCGCAGATAGTGGAAGTCGTTGGTGGCGATGACCTTGACGCCCACCTGCTTGGCGATGTCGATGAGCGTGTGGTCCATCTGCTCGTCGGTCAGGCCGTTGTCGGTGGTGATGCCGTGTTCCTGGATCTCGATATAAAAGTCGCCGGGCTCGAAGGTGTCACGGAAAGTCTCGGCCCACTTGATGGCGCCCTCCATATCACCGCGGTCGATGTACTTGGGAATGATGCCGGCGATGCAGGCGCTGGTGCAGATCATGCCCTTGGCATGGCGGCGCAGGTTGTCGAGCGTCACGCGCGGCTTGTAGTAAAAGCCCTGCACGGCGGCCTCGGAGACCGTCTGCATCAGGTTGACGTAGCCCTCCTGGTCCTTGGCCAGAAGGATCATGTGGTAGAGCTCGGGCTTATGGTCGCGGGCGAGCGTCTCGTCCGGCGTAAAGTAGACCTCGCAGCCAAAGATGGGTTTGATGACCAGGGGTGGCTTGAGCTCGTCGATATTGCCCTTCTCGTCCCACATGGCCATGTCCTTCACATACTGGGCATGCTCGCGCGGGTTTTCCTCGGGATCGGGCTCCACCAACTCGTCGCGGCGGTCCTTTTCCAAGAAGGCCTTGTCGTGACTCCAGGTTTTGTACTCGGGCGTGTTGTGGTTAACGGCGTCGCAGGCCAGCGCCAGGTCGGGCACGCCATACATGTAGCCGTGGTCGGTAATGGCGACGGCGGGCATGCCCAGCTCAACGGCACGGTTGACCATATCCTGGATACGGGTTGCGCCGTCGAGCATGGAGAAAACAGTGTGATTGTGCAGATGGACGAATGCCATGTAATGAGCTCCGATGCGGGTTCGTGATCTTAGGGTTACGATTCTACCGCACAGCGCGGACGGCACCCGAACCTAGCCCAAACCCACACGGCTCCTCTTGCAGTTGCGGTGAAATGCGGACTGTTTGGCGGCTTTTTTGACCAAAACAGTCCGTATTCCACCGCAAGTTATCTGAGGACTAGAGGTTGTAGGTGACCACTTGAGGTTCGGCGGGATTGACGAAGATGGTTGGATTCGCCCGCTCCACGCGAACGAACTTGACGGTCACGACCTCAAAGCCCGCCTTGTGCAGAACGTCGGCGTAAACGCGCGCCTGCAAGGCGTGTTTCTCGAGCAGCTGCTCCGGCGTCTCATCCGGCGTGCCACCCGTCTTGTAGTCGATGACCAGTGCGCGCGACGGATCCGCCGGGTCGGTTGCCAAGGCATCGATGGCGCCCTCGGCATAGGCGCCGTAGCGGGCGATATCCTCGTCCTCGCAGCCCAGCGAGAAGAACGGCACCTCGGCACGGATGCACGGCCACGCGAGCAGCTCGGCACGAACCGACGACTTGAGCCAGCGATCCAGAGCGACATCGAAGCGCTCGCGCTGTTCCGGCGTCAGGCGCCACAAGCGAGCCAGGGCGTCGGCACGCTCAACGGGCAGCGCATCGGCACCCATCTCGATGAGCCACTGGCAGGCAGCGTGGAAGGCCGAGCCCAGCGCCATGGGGTTGCCGGCGGGCTCGACAGCAGCCACGTCCGCATCGGCCATCTCCGAGCCATCCGACTCCGCATCATCGCCGGACTCGTCCATGGGAACAAGCGCCTCGGCGGCACGGTCCTCGGACTCGGCATGCAGCGCCACGGCAATTGACGAGTAGCTATACGAGTCACGCACCGGGAACGGACAGATGCCCATGCGCACGCCCACTGCCTGGGGATACACGAGCTCAAACGCATCGGGCTTGGGGTCGGCAGGACCGGGCACAGTTGAGTGCGCAGCATTATCAGCGACATCGACATCGCCGCGAACGAGCCTGCCCTCGGCATCCAGCGAAGCGTTAGCCTCAAACGCCTGCTCACCAAACGTAAAGTCCGCCAGCGAGATGAGCTCGTAGTCGCCCGGCTGGGAGTTGTCGAACACCAGACGGTCGCTATCGAGCTGCGGCATGTCCAGACTATCGGTCGGCAGGATGCGGCGCAGCACGTCGTAGGTCAGATCCGTCTCGACATCGAAGGTCGGCGCCATCACCTTGCCGCGGCTCACACCGGCATCCATCGCCAAAATCACCAGCTCGCCCGCTCGCGTCATGGCAACATAGAGCAAGCGGGCCCGCTCCTCGAGCGAAAGCTGCAGGTCGTCGTTGCGCAGGCGAGCAAATGCCTCGGCGGGAGAACCCGTCGCACAGACGTCCTCCATGAGCTCCGGCGGCAGCCACAGCGACGTACCCTTGCCCTTAAACGCGTGTTCAAACTGCTTTTTGACGTCATCGCCCTTCACGAAGGTTCCGTCGGCAAGCTTAACGCCATCGAAGCGCGCCGGCAGCGCCACGACTTGCGCTCCGCCCTCGACGCGACCCATCTGTGCCGCACCGGACGATTTGCGCACGCCAAAACACTCGGCAACCGCCACGACCGGATACTCCAGGCCCTTGGACGCATGCACGGTCATGATGCGCACCGCGCCGTCGCCCTCCTCGTTGAGGGCGCCCGGGGCCTCCTTGCCCGCCAAGAAGCGGTCGAAGGCGAGCGCGATGGAGCGCGGAGAATTGCCGAGCTCGGCCTCTGCCTCGGCCACGGCGTCGAGCGCCTTGAGCACGTTGGCGGCAATGGCCTTGCCCTCGGGGCCGCGCTGCGCCAGACGCACGAACCAGCCGGAGGCGTTGACCACGTCGCGCGCGATGGCAGCGAACGAATCACGCCCCACGCGACGCAGTGCGTAGCGCAGCACCTCGCGGGCGCGCGTTACGAGCGGCAAGCCCTGCAAGCCCGGCACATCGGAATCGCTCATGATGCCCGCATCGATGTTGCGACGCGACGTCTCGCCCGTCTGCTCGTCGAGCTTGGTCGCCAGCGCCAGGAACTCCTGGGCGCCGAGTGCAAACATCGGCGAGGCCAACAGCGGCATAAGGCCTTGGGCCGTATCGGCCGGATTGGCGAGCGCGCAGACCAGGGCACGCACCGTCTGCACCTCGGCCGCCTGGGCAAAGACCGAGCCGCCTGCGATGACGCAGTCGAGTCCTTGGTCGCGGAAGGCCTGCGCGTAGACGTCGGCATTGGTCATGCGACCCAGCAGCAGCACCATGCCGCCCTGGGGCTGGCCGGCATCGGCAAGCGCATGGAATCGCTCGGCGATCGCACGGGCCTTGGCCTGCGTGCGCTCCTGCATACTGCCGCCGGCAACGAACAGCGCCTGGCGGCGCGAAGCCTTTGCCTTGAGCTTGTCCTTGCGTTTGTCGCTCGGTTCAAGATCCAAGAACCCCTGCATCAAACCACCGGTGTCGCCGTCAAAGACGCGCGCCACATAGCGCAGCACCTCGTCGTGGCTGCGGAAGTTGCGCACGAGTTTGACGAGCTCGCCGGCGGGAGCATCGGACGTGGTGACCGTCTCGGACGCCGTCGTCGAACCCACCTTGCGCTCCTGGCGGCGAAACACCTCGACCTCGGCACCACGGAAGCGATAGATCGACTGCTGCGCATCGCCCACCGTGCACAGCGCGCGCTCGCCCGCACCCGTCAAATAGCGAATCAGATCGACCTGCATCTGGTCGGTATCTTGGAACTCGTCGATCATGACCATCTTAAAGCGGCCCTCATAGGCAGCTCGAATAGCCGGGTAGTCGCGCAGCGCCTCGTACGCCATGCGCAGCAGGTCATTGTTATCGAGCGCGGACTGGTCGGCCTTGAGCGCACGGTACTCCGCCTCTACGGCACGGGCAAGCCCCACCAGCGCATCGAGCGCCGGGCCGCCGCAGGCAAGCACGATATTGATAAACGCATCGGCGGCCTCGGCCTTGAGTAGCTCCACCTGCTCCTTAGGAAACGCCTTGCTCGCCCGAGGCATGCCGCACGACATCATGAGTCGCGCCGCATCCTCCATGGTTTTGCCGCTCGCCTCAAACGCGTCGATGGCGTCGAGTGCCACCTGCGCTTTCTCGGTCGTGGCCTTGCTTGCACCCAACGCCGCACGATAGGCATCGGCAAGCGCCGAGGTATCGGCCTGGCCGCGCGCCACGCGCACATCGTCCATGCCGCCCGGCAGCTGGCTCGATAGCTCCAGCAGGTCGCGCACCAGGCCTTTGATGGTGGTACCGGCGCCAAACGGCCCGCCCTCGCCCGCCATGGGATACCAGGCGTAGAGGGCCTTAAGCGAAGCGGCGAGCTCGTGCGCGGCATCGGGCGCCGTCGCGCGCCCCAACACATGCTCGACAGCCTGGTCCATAAGCTCGTCGGTATCGGTAAGCACCGTGAACTCGGGATCGATGCCCAGCTCCAGCGCATGCGCGCGCAGGATGCGCGAGCACATGCCGTGAATGGTCGAGATCCAAGCGTCGTCGACGGTCAGGGCCTCCTCGTCCATACCCTCTTCGATAAGCGCACGGCGCACGCGGTCGCGAATCTCGGCCGCGGCGTCTTTGGTAAAGGTAATGGCGAGCACCTGATCTAGATGCTCGACAAACGGACCGGATTCGGGCGAGAGCGCGTAGACGATGCGGCGCGTAAGGGTAAAGGTCTTGCCCGAGCCGGCACCCGCCGAGACAAATAGCGGGCGGTCGAGCGTTTTGACGACTTGCAGCTGTTGCGGCATCAAAGTCGAAAGATCCATGGTCTACACGTCCCTCCTTACAAACGTTCCTTCGTGGTTATACGAGCAGCGCGCATGCGCGGCCTGTGCCGACGTCGGGTCGACAGCGGCGACGTTGCCCGCCTCGAGTTCGCGCAAGCGCTCGGCGATGCCGGCCTCCACGCGGTCGAGCAGCGCATCGAAGTCCATGTTGCCGCCCTCGCCGGGAAAGCCCTTCTTAAGGCCCGGGATGCGACCGTCGCCGCGCTCTTCCTCGAGCAACTCGGCGCTCGACGCACCTCGCAGTGCGGGCTTGCCGCCCTTGGTCGAAAAATAGAGCGCTGCGCGGGTATCTAGGCCCAGTGCCCGACGCATGGCCTGCGCGTAGATGAGTGTCTGGGTATGGGGCGGCAGCCAGCGCGGATCATCGATGGGGGCCTCGCCCGACTCCTCGTCGCGCACCGTGGGGTCGGCGAGCTTAAACTCCTCGACACCCGAACGATGCTTGTAGTCAATCACCACAGCGCGGTTCTCGGCGTCCACATCCACGCGGTCGATGCGCCCGCCGAGCGGCCAGCCGGCATACTCGACCTGGAGCTCGTTGAACGCAAACTCCAGGTAGCGCGGCGCGAAGGGCGCGAGCGCCTCGGACTCGTAGGCGAGCACGCCCTCCAGTTGCGGCAAGATCTCGGCCGCCTGGCGCTCCTCCACTGGAGAGAGCGGCACCAGCGGGCCCTCGGTACCGCGCTTGCCGGCGTGCTCGGCCAGGGTCTCGGCAAAGACCTCGTGCAGCAGCTCCTTCGCGCGCGGCAGATTCTCGGGCGTCACGCGCTCCATGCCCTCTTGGGGCAGACGGGCATGCAGGTGTTCCAGCACGTCATGGACAAAGTTGCCCTTCTCCATGTTGCCAAAGCCCGCGTCGATAGACTGGGGCTTGACGCGATACGACACGAACCAGCACAGCGGGCAAGTGGAATAGGCCTCGATCTGCGAGGCGGACGTCAGGCGCGGCACGAGCGGCGCGTCCTCGCCCTCGCCGTCACGACGACGCAGGACCAAATACGGCACGGCCTCAGCACTCAGATGCTGAGGGGCTTCACAGGCCACGCGCTCGCGCTTGAGACCTTCGCCTGCCGCGGGATCAAAATCCCTTACGATATCGCCCTCACCCACGCACTTCGCCTTGTCGGCGTCAGCGGTCTTAGCGTCGTCAGCGGCCTTGTCGGCGTCAGCTTCCCTAGCAGCTTCAGCGGCCTCGGCATGCGCCCGCAACTCGGTCCACACGGCAGCTGGGTAGCACTCGCGCGCTTGGCGATCGTGCGTCACGCGGGCAAGCGCAACCGGGCCGCGTGCCGCCTGCATCGCGTGGCCAAAGCGCACGCGCAGCAAGGCCGCGGGCTCAAGCGTCACGCCCTCGCGACCAAGGCTCGCCGCCAGCGTGGCCAGCGGCCCCTCCTCGTGTGAGAGCGGATAGCTGTCCAGATCGACATCGGCAAACAGCACGGCATCGTAGCTGCCGGGGCGCAGAGCCGCCGCATCGGCAAGCGAAGCAAAGCGAACCTGAGCACGTGGCGCACGGTCAACCTCGTGGGTCTCGTAATCGTAGGCGGTGCTACGCTTGTCCACCCTGGTGCGAATGCCATCGAGCACGGGCACGGTCGCGGCCTGCGACACGTCGAGCGCGCGGGCGCCATTCATAAGGATGTCGATGACATGGCGCAGCAGGGCCACCTCCGCCTGGCGACGGGCTTGGCCATCCAAGCTGCCCAGCAAGCGATCGGGCAACGCCTCGGCAACGGCAAGCATGGCCTTGAGCGCCGTCACGGGCTTGTCACGCCACAGCGCCTGGAACACGTCCGAAACCACACACGGCACGTTCTTAAACCAGTTCTCGTCGCTCGCCGCCTTGCGCGCGCCCCTCACCTGGCCCTGAACGCTCTGCAGCAAGCTCTTAACGCCCGCGGTAGTCTTGCTGCGCGAGAGACGCATATTCTTATCGAAGGTACGGGCATTGACGGCATCAGCGCCCGAAAGCGGACTGTAGATCCAGTCGGTAAGCTCCGGCGCGGGCCACCACTCGGTCTTTGACGCCGTGCCCTCATCGGCGGCCTTCATACGCTCGATCAGGCCGGCGAGCGCCGCAAACTGCCTGCCCGCAATGGATTGGGAAAACGCCGTAAACTCAACTGTCTCGGCGGCGATATGACGAGCCGCCAGACGAGAGGCGAGCTCACCGAACAGCTGGGGTGCCCGAGCAGAAACAACGAGCACGCGCGCGGGGTCGGCGGGCGTTGCCGTAGCTTTATCGGCCTTGGACTCCTTGTGCGATTTCACCAACTTATCGATGGCGTCCGCATAAGCATGGGCACGGGCATGGGGGCCGGCGACCTCAATAAAGGCAGGCTGAGCGGCGGCCCCGCAAGCGGCATCAGACGCGACGGCGTCCTCCTCCAGCGGCGCGGCCTCAAACAGCACACCGCGGGCATCAAATGCCGCGGCAAGCTCCTCGCGCATCGCCGCCTGCTCGCGGGCAAGCAGCACGACGACCTCTCCCCCATTGTTCGCCACGGCAGACAGCAGCTCGAGCAGGGCGTGCGTAAACGACGTGATACCGCGCACGCATACGGCGCGGGTACACGCCGGCAGGTTATCGGCCAGGGCACCGGCCATAATGTCGGCCGCCTCGCAGGGCTCGACCATATCTCGACGATCCAAACCGCCCGCGTAGGCGCGCAAAAGCTCGAACACGCGAGCCTCGGCATCGCTTTTTGGCTCAGGCTGGCAATTGTTGCCACGGCATCGCTCGGCCATCGTCCCCGCAACGCCCGGCAACACGTCGCGGGCCATGCGCGCGAGCATGCGCACCGTGCCCTGGCTGCGCGAAAGCGGCTGCAAATCGGCATCGTCGAGACGCGTGACCATGTCCGAGAACAGCATCTGGCGCTGCAGGTTGTCGACGAAACCGCGCCCGTCGCCCAAAAGCTCCCAAAGCGAGCGAAGCCACGATGTAGGCGTCTTGTAGTCAATACCCAGCGAAATCCCGGCTTCCGCCGCATCATGACGGCACAGGTCGAGCTCGGCAAACGTAGGCGCCAGCAGCACGGCACGCCCGTGGCGGGCAATAAGGTCGGCAAGCAGCGCCGACTCGGCATCGCTCAAATCCGTGCCGGCATTGGTGGTATAGATTCGAACAGACATGGTCCTCCGCTCAAACTGTTCGCAATAATCAATGTATCCATCCTACCCGCCCAAGCGGACAGATTTGCCCCACGCCAACAGATTTGATCCCCTGGGGACGGAGGAAAACGGATCATCGAGGGGGTCAGTCTAACCCGGTGATCCGTTTTCCTCCGTCCCCAGGGGATCAAAAAACCGCCCCCGGAAGAGCGGTCTTGTAAAATTCGTTTTTTGCGTGGCCTACTCGCCATCCTCCAGTTTAATGAGGATCTTGCGGTAGCCACCGTACTCGCCGTTGAGCGCCTTGGATACACGGCTCACCGTGGTGGACGAAGCGCCGGTACGCGCCTGAACCTCGACATAGGGCTCGCCCTCGTCCAGGTAACGCGCGACTTGCAGACGCTGCGATAGATCGCAAATCTCACGCGGCGTGCAGATATCGGTCAAAAACGCTTGGATATCTTTCTCGTCGTCCAAAAGGCTAAATGCGTGGACCAGCTGCTTGACATCAGGCTTGTCAAACATGTTCTCGATATTCATCGATCACCGCCAAACCCGCCAAAAGGCATCGAAGTTGATACTGACATCGGGCATCGTTCGCCCGTAATATGCAATAGGGCAACGCCTGTGGCTTTTGCCCGTAGCAGTTTAGCACACCACCAAACTAAAGCGACAAGACTCTCTGCCAGCGGCACATTTTCTAGGACGAACGCCGTTTTGAAACCGAATGCGCACGCAAGCTCCACGAATATCTGAGACAATGGGCGGCCGAACAGGGCCGAGCCCGCGCATCTATCCGAGTTGCAAAGGTATGTGCCCCTCACGCCCCCTCACCACGCCATGCGCAAGAAAGGATTCCCACCATGCGCTTTTTGCTCAACTGGCTTTTGACCTCAATCGCCATCGCGATCGCAACGTTTCTCGTCCCCGGCATTCAGCCCTTCGGCATGGCAGACGCCTGGGTCTGTTTTGCCTTCGTGGGACTGTTCCTCAACATCGTCGACTCGCTCGTCAAGCCGTTCCTGACGGTCATCTCACTGCCGCTCACTATTATCACGCTTGGTATTTTTCAGCTCGTAGTCAACAGCTTTATGCTCGAGCTGGCCAGCTACCTGTCGGTCAATCTGCTGGGCGCGGGTATCTCCATTGCCAGCTTTGGATCGGCCTTTATGGGCAGCATCCTGGTATCCATCATGCGCAGCATTCTCGACAGCATCGCCAGGAACTAAAGCAACCGGATACGGACCGCCACAACACGCCAAAAGAAGGCCGTCCATCGCAACGATGGGCGGCCTTGTCATTTGTCAAGCCTCAGAAGGCAAGAAAATCTACCATTTCTACCCCGTCCCCAAATGGCAGGTGGGGCTAGATTACGTAGTCGTAGCCCTCGTTGGGGGCGACGAGTGCATCGAGCGTCACGCCGTCGAGGTAGTCGTTGATGAGCTTGTCCAGGTTCTTCCACACGTCGAGTGTGGGACACTCATCCGAACGTGAACAGCCCTTGCAGTCGCCGTCCAGGCATGCGACCGGCGCCAGGCTGCCCTCGGTCAGGCGCAAGATCTCGCCCACCGTGTACTGCTCGGGCGGGCGTGTGAGCACGTAGCCGCCGCCTTTGCCGCGCATGCCCGAGAGCATATTGGCGCGGACGAGCGTAGCCAAAATGTTCTCCAGATATTTCTCCGAAATCCCCTGACGCGCGGCGATCTCTTTGAGGGGAATGCGGCCTGCCGCCTGGTGCTCGGCCAGGTCGACCATAACGCGCAGGGCATATCTGCCCTTTGTGGAAACCAACATATATATTGCTGCCTTTCGGTCTGTTAATTCGTAGAAATTCTAGCCGAAAAATTGGTTTTGAAAATACCTATTCCCGTCAAGCTGGTTAATCGACTCGTAATAATC
>URCO01000009.1:0-63657 GCA_900546375.1 uncultured Collinsella sp. | reverse complement strand
TCAATCTCGAAAACAGCATTGCCCAGTTGACAAAACTATAGGAACACCCCCCGCAAATCCGTGACAAATGGCATGTCCTCGGCGTGCGCCACCGTGCTACTTGCGCAGCGGCTTGGGCAGCGGAATGCCGGCGGCGATAACGGCGGCGACGATCATGCAGACGATACCCTTGAGTGGGAAGCACATGAGCAGCAGGCCCACGACCATGACCGGCTGACGCATGACCGCACCCATCGTCGATGCCGTGCAGACGGCGACACAAAAGACCGGATCGGCGCCGGTGAGGATGGCAAGGCCGTAGCCCAGGCTTACGCCCGAGAAGATAACGGGGAAGAAGTGGCCGCCGCGCCAGCCCAGGTTGATGAGGGCGGGCGTCAGCATGGCCTTAACAAGACCGGTCGCGATAAGCACGCCAGCGGGAATGGTCAGATAGGTTTCCATGAGCACGTCGGCCTGGGTCTCGCCGGCAAACATGGTGTAGGGCAGGACCGTGCCGCAGATGGCGAGCGCCAGACCGGCCAGCATGGCCTTGACGACAGGACGCTCCCCTATTGCATGGGCAAGCGCTTCGCTCGCGTGCTCAGAGACAAAGTACAGCCAGCCGCAGATTGTTCCGATCAGCGACAGAGGAATGAGCCAGGTAAGCTCCAGGTTGCCCACCTCGGCGGACTCGAACCTGGGCATGCCCATGCCGCCGCCCATGAGCTGGCCGAGCAGCAGGTAGGTGCCCAGGCCGCCGGCAATCGCAATGCCGTAGACCACCATCTTCTGTGCCTTGGGCAGCTTGATGGTGATCTCGTCGGACGCGGAGCCCTCGTCGCCGTCGGCGCTACCGGCAAGCGGCGCCACAAAGCCAAAGACGGGCGCGGTAAAGAGCGCCGTCAGGGCAGCCTGGGTGCCCAGCAGCGTAAGCTCCCTAAACTCGGCACCAAAGCGACGCATGCGGTCGCCGACCCAGCTGCACAGACCAGCGATAACGCCGGTCAGGCCGGCCTCCGGTCCAATGCTTCCGCCAAACAGCAGCGGCAGCAATGCCGCGAGCGAAAGCTTGCCCAGGTTGTTGTACGGGTAGCGCCCGTCTTGCTTAACCTTAGCCATCACCTGGTTGAGGTCATCGGTCTTGGTGCCTGTCATCTTTTCGTACAGACCGATTAACAGGCCGCCCAGCAGGCAGACAAAAAACGGGTACGGCAAAAAGCCAAACGGGCCGCTGGCAAGCTCGGGCGAAGAGACGCCCAGCGCGTGCGGAATCTCGGTCCATAGATAGTCGATACCGTGCTCCATCGCAAAAAAGAACAGCCAGACCGCGGCACCTGCGAACGCACCGGTCACGGCAACGCTAACTAAAAACAGCGCGCGGTTTGTGGGTTTGGCAAGGTTGTCCATCGGGTCCTCCCGCGGTCAAAGTCGACATAGTTACGTTTTATTGTAGAGCGAGCGTTGCCCGAACGAGCCAACCGTCTGCGCCGCGAACGGCACCATTGGGAGCCATAGTGGGGCAAGCTCAAGACTTATCCGTTGATAATCGAGGCAATCTCGCGCAAATCGTCGGCAAAGTAGATACCTTGCTGGCGCTGCGGGCTCGATAGGCCCTTATCAATCATGTGCCCGAGCAGCGCCTTGAGGTCGTTGTAGTAACCGTCCAGGTTATACAGGATGCACGGAGCACTCAGGTGCCCCAACGACACCGCGGACATGACCTCGGCAATCTCCTCGAGCGTGCCCGTCCCACCGGGAAAGGCGATGAACGCATCGCCGAGCTCAATCATCTTGGCCTTGCGCTCCGCCATATCGCTCGTCACGATGAGGTCGTCGATACCGTCATGTTGAAACTCGGCCTCGATAAAAAAGCTCGGCTCAACACCCGTCACGCGTCCACCCGCCTCGAGTACGCTATCGGCAAGCGCACCCATCAGGCCCGACTTGGAGCCGCCGTATACCAGCGCGTGGCCGTTGGAGCCAATCCACGTGCCGAGCTCTCGCACTGCAGGCAGAAACGCCGGGTCATTGCCAGCGTTGGCACCCAGGTACACGGTGATGTTCATATTTGCCCCCTGTTGTGGCGCACGACGTTCGTCTTAGCGCTGGCGTCGACGATACTCGCGCACGCGACGCGAAAGATCGGCAAGCTCGTCGCGATCGAGCTCTTCCAAATGCTCCAGATCATCCATAAAGCGCGCCATGGTGTCCTTTTGACGCATCTTGATGAGCGTATTGCAGTAGTTCACCGCCACGCCCGTGAGCATGGCGATGTAGAAGATGCTAATAACGCTCAAGACGACGGTAATGGCGCGGGCAACCGGCGTTTCGGCCGGAATGTCGCCAAAGCCGATGGTCGAGACCGTCTCAAAGCTAAACCACAGGCCATCGCCAAACGTGAGGGTCGTGGGCTCGGACAGCCAGACAGCCGTCGAGCACAGCAGGTAAAAGATAAAAAACAGACCCGTGATGCGCGCAAAGCCAGCCTGTCGCAGCACATCGGCAAGCGTCCTCAACTTGTTCATCGCGACCCCTTTTCCCAGACGCCCAATCACGTTCGCCCGGTATTGTCCCACAACCGGCAGCTAGGGACGTTCCTTTTGCGCCGGCAGAAAGGGACTGTCCCCAGCTGCCGGGCGGGAGCGTTTAGCGGTACAGCTGCCAACTGGGCAGGCTGAGCTGGTATCCTTATGCGGTAATGTCTCGATTCGTTAGGATTGCATGTGAGAGCTGCCACTGCCCTTCGTTCAGTTATATGTCGCGCCCTGACCATTGTGCTTGCCGCGCTTGCCGTGCTGAGTTCAATCGCGCCTGTTCAGGCTTTTGCCGATGACTCTAGTCAGCCAGTCAAAACGGTCCGCGTCGGCTGGCTCGTCAACAACGAGGGCTTCCAGGACGGCACCCCCGGCGAGCGTCTCTCGGGATGGGGTTACGAGTACCTCCAGACCCTGTCGTACTACACGCCCGGCTGGCGGTACGAATACGTCTCCGGCACCTTCACCGAGCTTATGGACATGCTCGAGGCAGGCGAAATCGACCTCATGCCCAACATCTCCTACTCCGAGGAACGCGCCCAAAAGCTGCTCTTTTCCTCGAACCCCGAGGGCACCGAGCGCTACTTCATCTACGCCAAGCCCGATCGAGACGATCTGGCCAAGGGTGACCCCCAAGCGCTCCAAGGCCTTACCATCGGCTGCAACCCCGGCGTTATGCAAACCTTCGTTGGCCAGCAGTGGCTCGCCAACGAAGGCATTACCTGCACCTATAAAGAAATCGACACTGGCGGTGCCCTCTTTGACGCGCTCGCAAACAACGAGGTCGATGCCATCATCATGAACGACACGACCTCGTCGCCCAGCGCCTCCCCCATGTTCTACATTGGTTCGAGCGACTACTATTTTGCCGTCCCCAAAAGCCGCTCCGACCTGATGGACGACATCAATGCCGCCATGTCGGCAATCGCCCGCGTCAACCCACGCTATATCGACGAAGTCAAATCTAACTACTCGACCCAAAACAGCGGTTCATCATCGCTCAACGGCCCCGAACGTTCCTGGCTCAAAGCAAATGGCAACACCATCACGCTCGGCTACATTACGGGCAAACTCCCCTACTGCAACGAAGACGAAAACGGCGAAATGGAAGGCTCGCTCGCATCGCTTGCGACGACGCTGCACAATATATTTGGCATTACGGTCAAAACCGTCCCCTTTGATAGCTACAAGATGATGTCAAAGGCCCTGTCAAAGGGAAGCATAGACGTTGCGCTGCCGGTATACCGAGATTACTGGTTTGCCGAGCAAACAGGCGTTGCGCAGTCGGTATCGTTGGGGACCATATCCCTCACCGCCATCCACACCGGCAGCGACCTGAACAAAGACCTTCAGAACATCGCCTGTACCAAATCATCGTTTATCAACAAAAATGCACTTGAAAATCTGTTCCCCACAGCGACCGTGACCGAATACCAATCCGACGATGAAGTGTTCGACGCCCTCAGGAAGGGAACGGCGCACTGCATCCTCGCTCCCAGCTCACGCATAAAAACCATCGGCGACCGTCATGATCTCAAGGACTACGAGACGATCGAGCTCCCTGACACCTGTGAGCTCTCGTGCTGGATTTCGCGCGGAAAGCCCGAGCTGCTGGGAATCATCAACAAGGGCATCATCAATGCCGGAGAATCGCTCTCCGCAAGCAATTACTCATCCACGTCGTACACGACCCAGGAATCAGACACGCTTCAATTCCTTTTTCGCAACCGCACCGCCATTGCCGCTACCCTCATCGGTATGTTGTCGGTCGGCATCGTCCTGCTCATCTGGGCGCTCGTGCGCGCTCGAACCGAGCGCAAAAAAGCCGACGCTGCCAACGCCGCTAAGACGGCATTCCTCACGCGCATGAGCCACGACATCCGTACGCCGCTCAACGGCATCCTGGGCCTTATCGAGATCGAGGAATTGAAGGAAGGCGATATCCAGGTCGCCCGTGAGAGTCGTGCCAAGGCGCGCGTTGCCGCCAATCACCTGCTCTCGCTAATCAACGACATCCTCGAGATGGGCAAAATCGAAGACCGCAAGCTAACACTGGAACATGCGCCTTTTAACCTCAAAGAGCTCTGTGACAATACGCTGGTGCTGTGCAAGCTCCGCGCGTCCAGTAACGGCATCACCATGCAGGACAATAGTCTGCCATACGCCACGGGGCCATACATGATCGGCAGTCCCACCCATATCCGACAGATCATGATCAACCTGTTAGACAACAGCATTAAGTACAACAAGCACGGCGGCTCCGTCACCTTTAGCTCAAAGACCAAGCCGCTCGATAACGGGCGCGCGCTCTTTTGCTTTAGCGTTTCGGATACCGGCATTGGCATGACTCCCAAGTTTTTAAAGCATATATATGAGCCGTTTGCCCAAGAAGGCGACGATGCGCGCAGCAAGTTCCAAGGAACCGGCATGGGCATGCCAATCGTCAAGTCGCTTATTGAACTGATGGGCGGCACCATCGAAGTCACCAGTGAGATCCATGTGGGCACCTCGTTCTACATGGAGATTCCGCTCGATATCGACGAGAATCCCCAGGCGCGGGCGAATACGGTTGAGAGTGCGCCCGACTGCTCGCTCGCCGACATGAACGTGCTGCTCGCCGAAGACAACGAATTGAATGCCGAGATTGCCCAGACGCTGCTAGAATCCGAGGGCGTCGTGGTCACCCGCGCCGCCAATGGCAACGAAGTCGTCGATCTGTACCTGTCACATCCCGCCGGCAGCTTCGATGCGATTCTGATGGACATCATGATGCCGGGCATGGACGGCTATGAGGCAACCCGCGCGATTCGTCTGAGCGAGAAGGTCGATGCAGCCGATATCCCCATCATCGCGCTCACCGCCAACGCCTTTGCCGAGGACGCCAAGGCGGCACACGATGCCGGCATGAACGCCCATCTGTCCAAACCGCTCGACTTTAACAAGCTCAAAAACATACTCGCGCGCATCAAGAAAAACGGATCCGTTTCGCTATAGTTTGTGCTCAACCACCACGCACGACCAGAAAGGAAGCCAACGATGTTTAGGCCCTTACGTCGAAAGAAACGCGCCATCACCGACGAGGAAGCGCGCGAACTGCTCGCTACCTGCAAGCGCGGCGTCTTTGCCGTCAACGGCGACGATGGCTACCCGTACGCCATTCCCGTCAACTACTTCTTTGACGCCGAGCACGACAAGATTTATTTCCATGGCGCCAAGGCTGGCCACAAGGTCGACGCACTCAAGCGCGATGACAAGGTCTGCTTTACCGTTTACGGCAACGAGTGGTACAAAGACGGTGACTGGGCTCCCTACGTTATGAGTACCGTGGTCTTTGGCCGTTGTCGCCTGGCGAATGACACCCCCGCGTTTATCGAGGACAAAGTCCGCCAGCTCGCGCTTAAGTACTACCCTTCTGCCGAGGAAGTCGAAGAGGAAATCGCCAAAGACATCAAGGGCGTCCAGCTCTACGAGATTACGATTGAGCATCTCTGCGGCAAGCAGATTCAGGAAAAATAAACCTCCGCAGCAGGTCTGCGCCCAATGGTTACAGATGCCTTACCACACGGGGCCTTCTAGCCAACTTAGCAGAAGGCCCCACATGCAGCGCACGCTTACCGTGCATTAAAAACGTAGCGGTCCAGGCGATCACACGCTTCCTTCACGCGCGAAAGCGGCAGCGCCAGATTCACGCGAATGTGGCAGGGCCCGTGGAACGGGCGGCCGTCCTGATACCCCACGCCCACGCGCGCCCCCTCGTCGAGCAACCACTGAATATCGCGGCCATGCTCGCGGCACCACTCGGTGCAGTCCAGAAACACCATGTACGTGCCCTGCGGACGCGAAAACGCGACGCCCTTCCAGTGTTTTTCTGCATACGTGCAGAAGTACTCGATATTGCCGGCAAGCACCTGGTTGAGCTCGTCCACCCACTCGTAGCCCTGCGGCTGATAGGCACCGATAAGCGCATGCATGGAGAGGACATTCATCTCGTTGTAGTGAGTCTTGTCGGACACGGCGCACATGCGGTCACGCAGCGTCTCGTTGTAGACAATGTGGTAGCTGCCGACCAGGCCCGCCAGGTTGAACGTCTTGCTGGGCGCGTAGAGGGCAACCGTACGCATGTGGGCGTCCTCGCTCACCGACTGCGTCGGGATATGCTTGTGCCCCGGCAGGATGATATCGGACCAAATCTCGTCCGAGATCACCACGCAATCGTGCTGGCGATAGATGTCCATGGCGTGCTCGATCTCGTCGCGCTCCCATACGCGGCCGCAGGGATTGTGCGGCGAGCAGAACACCGCGGCATGGATGTGGTTTTGGGCGAGTTTGTGCTCCATGTCCTCAAAGTCCATACGCCACACGTCTTGATCGTCGAGCTTAAGCGGGCTGTGGACAATACGATAGCCCGCGGCTTCGATGGATTTGGTAAAGCCGATGTAGGTGGGGCTATGGACCAGCACCGCATCGCCCGGCTGGACATACGCGCGCAACGTCGACACGACACCGCCCAGCACGCCGTTTTCGTAGCCGATATGCTCCGGTGCCAAGCCCTCAACGCCATTGCGGCGCCTCTGCCATTCGATGATGCGATCGAAGTACTCGGGACGCGGATTGAAGTAGCCAAACATGGGGTGCTGAGCGCGCTGAATGATGTGCTCCTGGACCGTGGGCACCGTGGCAAAATTCATGTCGGCCACCCACATGGGAATGCGGTCGAAGCCCTCGTCGGGTGCGTTCGGAGCCATACCGGGGATCTCGCCCCAGGAGTCAACGGCGATGGAGTCCATGCCGTGGCGGTCGATAAGCGAGCTAAAGTCGTATTTCATGCTGAGCCCCCGTGCAAAGTGATTGTTTTGGTAGGCGTTATTGTCCACCAGCGTGGGCGGTTTTGGAGCGGGGTTAGGCGTTGTTTTTGACGGATACGGACGGATGGTTAGTCCCGCGCGTCGTTGATGGCGGTTACCGTCAACCTGGCGCCGTCGACCGTAAACGATATGTCAAGCCCGGCGTAAGCCAAATGGTAAACGCGGTTTGGCTCGTGCTTGCTGCCCGCGCGGCGCGGATCTTGGCGAAGGACCTCGACCAAACCAGGGAGCTTTGCGGGCGGGACCATATCCTGCAGCGCTTGTGGGAACTCGACGTCGAGCTCTTGCCACGGAGTACCCTCAATCCAGCCGCCGGTCGCATCCGGGTGACAGTCCGCAAACGGAATGTAGGGCTTAATGTCGTAGATGGGCGTGCCGTCACGCAGGTCGGCCCCCAGCACATGGATGATGGGACCATTGTCGGTGAGCTCGACGCGATCGAGCTTGACGCAGGTAAGACCGATGGGATTAGGGCGAAACGGACTGCGCGTGGCAAACACGCCCACGCGCTCGGCTCCACCCAGACGCGGCGGGCGCACAGTTTTCGACCATTTGGCATTGGTGCCGGACCTGTCCTGCGTCTTGGCATCGGTAGCTATGTCCTTAGCCGTGCCGCCGGGCGTTCCGTTTTCGAAGCGCCACAGCAGCCACAGGTGAGAGAAGGAGTCCAGACCCTCAACCGCCGCACTGGAGGCAAATTCCGGCTCAAACACGATGCGTCCCTGCAGATGAGGCGCCAAAAAGCTGTTGCGCGGAATGCCGAACTTCTGCGGCAGGTCGGTATGTATGTGTGCGATAGGTTCCATGCCGGTCATTGTACGGCATGGAGGTGTGGGGCGTTGCGCGCAATTCTTCGCCGCGGTCCCCGTCGTGCAACCAACGGTTGCTTGGAAGGGCACCTGCTGCCGCGTATGCTTAAGCCATCAACCAGCAGAAAGGAGCCGCTATGGCCTTTGCAGAAAAGCTCATTGCTGTCCGTCGCGCCCATCACCTTACCCAGGAGCAGCTCGCCACCAAGCTCTTCGTCACACGCCAAGCCGTCAGCCGTTGGGAACGCGGCGAGGTCACACCGGGCATCGACATGATGAAGCTCATCGCCGCCGTAACCGACGAGCCCCTGTCTCACCTGCTCGAAATGCCCGAGCACTATTGCCAGAGCTGCGGCATGATACTCACGCCCGACGACTGCGGTACCGATGCCACGGGAGCCGCGACCGATCATTACTGCAAGTGGTGCTACGACCACGGCCAGTACACCTACGAGACCACCATGGAGGCGATGATCGAGGACTGTGCCCCGCGGCTGGCACAAAACACCGGCATGTCGCTCGACGAAGCCGTCTCGCTCATGGGCGCCGTCCTGCCGCAACTGGAGCGCTGGCGCGCCGTGCAAGAAAACGAGGAGCGCTACGGCGCCGAAGCGCGGGCGCGCTATGGCGATGAGGCTATCGATGCGGCAAACGAGGCGCTGCTGGACATGGATCCTCAGACATGGAACGACATGAAGGAACTTGAACGCGCTATTCTGGATCAGCTCTCGATTGCCATGGGCGACGGCGATGCGGATGGAAGCGAGACTCGCAAGCTCGTCGCGATGCATCGTCGTTGGATTGGTCTCAACTGGGGGCGCGAACCCCAGAACGAAGCGTACCTGGGCCTCGCTCACGGCTATCTGGCCGACCAGCGCTTTGTTGACTACTACGACAAGCCCTGCGGCACCGGAGCCACGGCGTTTCTGGTCCAGGCGATCGAGTCGTCGTTGGCGCGCGCATAGACCGCGGCGGCTTTGGGTATTTCAATCGAAACCGCAACCGATTGGAGACCTATGGCTACTAATCATGAGCTCGTGCTCTACGTTATGACCGGCTGCCCGTATTGCTTAAAGGTCAAGCACTTTTTGGCCGATAACGGCGTGACCATTCCCGAGCGCAATATCTCGACCGATTCCGATGCCGAGCAGACACTCATCGCCGTCGGTGGAAAACGCCAGGTTCCCTGCCTATTCATCGACGGCAAGCCACTCTACGAATCGAGCGACATCATCGCATGGGTACAGAAGAACCTGCTCTAGTGCAACACAGCCATTGGGGACGTTCTTAAATGACTAGTCGTTAAAGAACGTCCCCAACGACCAACTAGCCGTGGAAGCGGGCTATGGGTGCAAGTGGCTGCTCGCGAAAGACGCGCTCGACGGCGGCGCGGTATTCGTCGATCTTTTTGGTCTTGCGTACGATCTTGTGAACGGTAGCGGGATCGGCGAAGGCGCATTTGGCGTAGAACCACCACTCCTTCATGCGAAAGACCGCATTGCCGCCAATCTCTTCTGCATAGGTCGCAAACAGCGTGTCGTGGAAGCGCTGCAGCTCAGCAGCCGTGACGGCAGGGCCGCCCTTGGCCATGCGAGCCAGAGCGGGGTTCGCAAGCAAGCCACGCCCCAGCATCACATGGCGCGTGCCGGGATAGGCCCCCACCAGCGTGTCCATATCCTCAAGATCGAAAATGTCGCCGTTGTATGCCACCGGAAACGGTGCCCGCTCCAGCGTCTCGCCGTAAAACTCCTTGCGCGGCGAGCCCGCATAGCGGTCCTTCTGTACGCGCGGGTGCACGATCAGCTCTGCCAACGGCATGCGGCAATACAGATCGAGCACACGCTCATACTCGTCATCGCGCTCCAACCCCAGCCTGGTTTTTACCGACACCGGCAACGGCGACCGCTCGCACACGTCGCTCAAGAACACCTCGAGCTCGTCGAGATTGCGCAAGAAACCCGAGCCCTTGCCCTTGGCGACAACCGTTCCCGAAGGGCAACCCAAGTTGAGATTGACCTCGCGGTAGCCCATGTCGGCGAGCACCTGTGCCGCCCACACAAACTCGTCCGCGTTCTTGGACATCAGCTGAGGCACCACGTTGAGCCCCTGGTTATTGGCAGGATCAATCTCCTTAAACGCCTTGCCGCCAAAGCGGTTTCCCACCCGCGGCGGCGGCAAAAACGGCGTGTAATAGCAATCGAGCGCGCCGAAGCACTCCGCATGCACACGACGGAACACATGCCCGGTAATCCCCTCCATGGGGGCAAGCGAAAGAATCATCAACATCTACTCTCAGATCAATGCGGCAAAGGGGCCGTCCCTTTGTCACATGCATTATGCCTTGTGCTTCAGATGATTCACAAGGCAGAGGTGGCTACTTGACGATAATCACCCTTCCCTCCGTCGCCTCATGCAACGAAGGCGAATGGTTTTCCGCGAAGTGAACGAGTGAAATCGGACCCCCGAAGCATCGACACTTTTGGAGAGCCATTTCCTGCGGTTTTGTCGCTCAAATCCTGCGGTTTTTGCATCCAAAAGTGCGAATGCTACAGGGGTCCAGAATAGGTCGCTCACTTCTCGTAAAACCATTCACCTTCGATTTACTAATGCTCACGAACGGCAAGATCGCAGCGATTGCGCTCATCATGGCATTCGTAGCATGTCTGCTGATCCTGCCACTCCAAATGATCAACGATATTGTGTTTCGCCAAAGGGAACTCCAGCCATCGTGCTCGCCACGCAAGCTGCCGGCCGCTTGCTCAAGAACGGCGATAACAATCTTGCGCGATGGCAACCTGGGCGGCGCCGCCGAGCAGCTTGCCATCGCGCAAGATGCCTTGGAGCCCGTGTGCGAAAGCGTCGCGGATTAGCCTTATGCTCTCTGCAAAGAAGCACTAGGGGCTTGCGCTCTGATTTCCGCTCGCGAACGCCGTCCATATCTCAAGGTCTAATACTTTTCCCGAGAAGTGAACGGCTATATTTGGACCTCCGAAGCATCGACATTTTCAGACGTCAAAACCGCAGGATTTGGCTGACAAAACCGCAGGAAATTGCATCTCGAAAGTGTCGATGCTTCGGGGGTCCGTTTTTACTCGTTCACTTCTCGGGAAAAGTATTAGACCTCGATTTTGCAAGCCACTCAATGTGACAAAGGGGCTGTCCCCTTGTCACATTATTCGGAGCGTAGAGCTTCCACGGGGTCTTTTTTGGATGCGCTTCGGGCCGGCAGCAGACCGGCAACGACCGTCAGCAGTACCGAAATTGCAATGAGCACCAGCGCATCCTGCACGGGCAGGCTCATCAGGTTGGGAACCTGTTTGGCAGCAAGCGCCCAGGTATTAACCGGAAAGCTCACGGCCACCACAACGACAACGGCAAAGACGCCGGCGATGAGGCCCTCGATAAAAGTCTCGGCGTTGAACACGTTGGCCACGTTGCGCTTTGACGCGCCAATCGCGCGCAGGATGCCAATCTCCTTCTTGCGCTCCAGCACGCTGATGTAGGTGATGATGCCGATCATGATGGAGCTCACCACCAGGCTGATACTCACAAATGCGATGAGCACCAAGCTGATGGTGTTCACGATGTCGGTCACCGAACCCATGATGATGCCCATGTAGTCGGTGTACGAAATTGCCCGATCATCATGGCCAGCGGCTTTGACCTGCTTGTTGTACGCATCGATGTGATCGAGCACGCGCTCCTTGGCCTCAAAGTCGCGCGGGAAAATCTTAACCGAGATGGGGTCTGCCTCGTCCGCATAGCCCAACGTGGTCAGATTGTTGTCGTAGGTGAGCTTCGACGCCTTCGCATAGCTCATCATGAGCGAGCTCAGGTCCTCGGCGTCCATGTTGAAGTGGATGGCATGAGCAAAGGCGCTCGCATCCACGCGCATGGCGCTCGCCAGGTTAGCAAAACTCGAAGACATCTGCGTCGCCACCTGGTCCATAAGCCCTGCCGCGCCCGCCTTGAGCTGGGATGATACCGTCGACGCTATCTGCTCGCTGATTGCCTTCATCACCTGATCCATAGCCTGCTGCAGATACGGAGCCAGCTGCTTTTGCACATAGTCGCTCATCGCCTGCTGCAGACGCTCGGCCAGGGCATCGCCGCCGAGCGCTTTGAGCTGGGCCAGGATTTGCTGAGCTGTGTCATCATTCTCAAGATACGTCGAGAATGCGGCAGAGAGCTTTGACGCGTCCTTAAGATCTTCGGGCGACAGCGCCTTAAACTGATCAGACTGCAAAAAGCCCTCAAACAGCTGGTTGGCTAGTGTTCCCACCTGCTGCATTTGCTCGGGCGTGAGTTCCAGACCGTCAAAGATACCCGAGAAATCTGGGGTTGGCGCTTTTGCCATGATGTCGCTGAAGTCGATGTCCTTGCCAACGCCCGAAAGGTCAATGTCCAGCCCGGACAAGTCAAGACCCGACAGGTCCATACCGCCGGCCGCACCCGAAAGTGCAGACGTATCGAACGAGAACGCGCTCTTGAGCGCCGCCTCGTCCACACTGAACATGCTGCCCAGATCCACGCCTTGCTTGGCCTCGCCTTGCAGTTCGTCGAAGGTTTTGCCCGTAAAGACATCCGTCTCGGGGTGGGCAAGTTGCTCCTGCACAATCTGCGAATCGGCGGCGCGCTCCATAAGCTGGCGAGTCAGTGCATGCGTATAGGCAATGCCCGGAGACAACGCACTCGCATTGGCCGTCTCGTTAGGTCGCACCACGCCCACAATGTGCACGTCAATACCGTCGGCAACCTTGGCAGCCATAAAGTCGGCGTCGTCAGACATGTCGGTCCACATGCCGGTCTCTTCGTTTTTGCGATAGGCATCGGCCGGCGACAGCACCTTAAACGTCGTGGACAGCGCATCGTCGTAGGTAAAGTCGGCGCCGGTCTCGGGCGTTTCGATCTTACCGTCAGCCGTCATGGCGCTGTTAACCAGGTCGTTGAGCTCGTTGATATCCAGCGCGCCGATGCTGTAGAGCGTGTAGTCGCTCACCGTTCCACGGCTCGAAAGCACCATTACGGCTTCGTTAGCAGACGTGGGCCAATGACCGGCGACGACATCGTACTGGCTGTCGAGCAGGCTCTGGTCGTCAATCATCTCGTTAAAGACCGAGGTTCCCATGGACTCCATGCTCACCGTTGCTGCTGAGCTCGCGCCGCCGCTCATGGCCTCGGTCATGGCGTTGGGCACCAGCCGGACAGGCTTCTCATCGCCCTTGCCGGCACGATAGACAACCGGCGATACACCGTAGCCGTACTGAATGGCGTTGACCTCTTTGTCGATACCATCGCCACCGGCATCGAGCCACGCCTTAAAGCTCGTCATGTCGTTGGACTTAACACTCGCAAACATATCCTTTACGGCCGTAACCACGGGAATCTCATCGGTTCCCTGAGCCTTGCCGTCGGTGCCGCCGTCGGACGAACCCTCGTTTTCGGACGCCTCATCATCCACAGCCCCCTGTCCGCCCATCATGGACGACAGGTCGTAGTCCTGCTTGGAGATCGTAAGCGGGTAACTCGAGAGCGTATCCTCCTCGACCTTTTTGATGTAGTTGTTCACGCCATTGGAGAGCGCCAAGATCGCCGCGATACCGATAATGCCAATCGAGCCCGCAAAGGCAGTCATGGCCGTGCGGCCCTTCTTGGTCATGAGGTTTCGAGCAGAAAGCCCCAGCGCCGTCACAAAGCTCATCGAGGTTTTGCGCGTAGGCTTGGCCTCGCGGCGCGTGGCGTCGGCGACATCGAAAGGGTCGGAATCGTCGGTGATCTTGCCGTCCGCTAGATTGACGATGCGCGTAGCGTACTGGTACGCCAGCTCGGGATTGTGCGTGACCATGATGACCAGGCGGTCGCGCGCCACGTCCTTGAGCAGGTCCATGACCTGTACGGACGTCGTTGAATCCAAAGCGCCGGTCGGCTCGTCGGCCAGCACAATCTCGGGATCATTGATCAGAGCACGGGCGATGGCCACGCGCTGCATCTGTCCACCCGAAAGCTGGCTCGGGCGCTTGTTCACGTGCTCGCCCAAGCCGACTTTCTCCAACGCCTCGCGCGCACGCTGGCGGCGCTCGGCGTGTCCCACGCCCGTGAGCGTGAGCGCCAGCTCCACGTTTTCCAAAATGGTCTGATGCGGAATGAGGTTATAGCTTTGGAACACAAAGCCGATGCGGTTGTTGCGGTAGGCATCCCAATCGCGATCGTGAAAATCCTTGGTCGAAATACCGTCGATCAGCAGGTCGCCAGAATCGAAATGATCGAGCCCACCGATAACGTTGAGCATCGTAGTTTTGCCCGACCCCGAAGGTCCCAGAATGGCCACGAACTCGTTATCCCGAAAAGACAGGCTTACGTTGTCGAGTGCCACCTGCGTAAACGACTGCGTAACGTACCTTTTGCAAATTCCTTTGAGCTCCAGCATGGACGGCAACCTCTCCTGCGCAGGCACCCTGCCCGCTCTCCTCCGCCGTTCGTATTCGACGCGTTTGTCCTACTCTATCCCCATTTTTTGCCGGCGCCAGTGAGGAATGTAGGGAACCGCGCCAAAAAACGAACGGGACGGTGCCTAAAAGAAGAGGTCCCGAGCGGGACCTCTATATGGTGGAGCTTATCTTGAAAGGTAGCGGACTACTTCGCACAGCGACACACGATCCTCGCTATGCTTTACGCATTTTCTACTGCTCGCTATTCGCAATCGCCTGGTCGATAAGTTTGTTGAGTGCTGCGCGCTGCTCGGCGGAGCTGATGGCTCCCACGATGGGCTCCCCTACGATGTTGCCATTCTGATCGATGACATACGTTGTCGGGAACGAGAACAAATTTGACGTGAACTTACCGGCCTCGCTATCCGACTTGAACCAGATGTTCTTATACGTCACACCCTTCTTGCTCAGCACGTCCTTGGCATCTGTAATCTCGCCCTTGTTGCCATCGAGCGTAAAGGAATTGACGCCCACGACCTGGCCGCCCTTCTTGGCAAGCTCCTGATTCAGTTTCTCAAGATCGCCCAGCTCGCCCACGCACGGCTTGCACGTGGTGAACCAGAAGTTCATGACGGTGACCTTGTTCTTAGAGAACAGCTCGTCGCTGCTCACGTCGTTGCCATCCAGGTCCTTGCCCGTAAAGCTGGGGAACTTCGTCGCCTCGCTTGAAGCATTGGCACCAGCCGTCATGCCAGCGGCCGAAGCGTCGACGCTCTCGCCTTCGCTCGGCGTGTTTCCACAGCCGGGGAACTCCTTCTCCAAGCTCTCGAGCTTGTCCTCGATCTCCTTGATCTGCTGTGCACCGGCTTTGAGCGTCTTGAGCTCATCCGCCGTGAACTCATCCTTGGCACCGTCGATGGTCTTGAGCAGGAAATCGCCGTAATTGCTACCGTCCTCAATCATTGCCGATTCTTTATTTACCGCATTGAATACCTTTTCCCACAGCGCGTTATCACTCGAAAGGATATCGTTCTCCTTTTTCATGAGCTTCGCATACAGCTCGGCGGCCTCGTCGGCATTGGTCGGCTTCTGCGCAGTGAGTTCTGCGATCTTAGGATCGGAGCTCGCAGATTCGCTCGCATTGCCACCGGGCGCCGAACATGCCACAAGGCACAAGGCCAATACCGGCACCATAAACAGGGCCGCAATCTTAGAAAGCTTCATGGTCATTCCTCCGTTTTGTCGAAGCTTGTTTACTTTTTATCGGCGGTCAAGGGAAGCTTTTCCGCCGACACATCCAGGCCATAGCGATAGCTGATGGCATCGACAGGACAGGCCCCGATGCACTTTCCGCACCGGATGCATTCGGCATGATTGGGCGCGCGGACCACATCAACGTCCATCTGACAAACCTTTGAGCACTTGCCGCACGAGACACATTTGCATGCATCGACCCGGATCCCCAGCAGGGATACCTTATTCATGAGCGCATAGAATGCACCGAGTGGACAAATCCATTTGCAGAAGGGGCGATAGAACAATACGCTCAGCACTGCCACGGCAATGAGAACGGCAAGTTTCCAAGTAAAGAGATGTCCCAACGCAGATCGAATGCCGGTATTGGCAATGGCCAGCGGAATGGCGCCCTCGAGCACGCCCTGCGGACAGATGTACTTACAAAAGAACGGGTCGCCCATGCCCACGTCGTTAACCACCAAGACGGGCAGCAGCACCACGGCAAACAGCAGCACGACGTACTTGATGTACGTGAGCGGCTTAAGCTTTTTCGTGGAGAACTTTTTGCCGGGAATCTTGTGAAGCAGCTCCTGAAGCCAGCCAAACGGGCACAGAAAGCCGCATACAAAGCGTCCCAGCAGCACGCCGAGCAAAATGAGCGTACCGGTAACATAGTAAGAAAAGTTGAACTTGGATGAACCTACCACCGACTGGAACGACCCGATGGGGCACGCACCCGATGCCGCGGGGCACGAATAGCAATTAAGTCCAGGTACGCAGACTGTTTTTCCCGCGCCCTGATAGATGCCGCCTTTGGCAAAGTTTGGCAGGTGAATGTTGGTAATAAGTGTTGCCGCCGCCTGAATGAATCCGCGAAATCGGGCCAAAACATGCGACGCAGTGTTTTCTCTTTTATCCAATTCCGATACACTCCAAGCACAGCCTAATCGCTTTGGCCAGCACGGCATCCGCCTCGCCACGCATAACACCAAAGCACACCATGGTAATTCCGACGATCAACAAAGCGACCTGTACCACGGGTTTTACCGCTTTGAACAACCCAACCACTCCTTTCGTTACGCGACCATTGGACCATATCGACTATAAAATCCGTGTTAAGCGCGATTTGGAATGTGCAAGGAGACTGTTATGCGTATTTTGATCGTCGAAGACGAGCGAGCACTGTGCGATGCAATCGCACGCAGCTTGCGAAACTTGGCGTACAGCGTCGACTGCTGCCACGACGGGCAGGAGGCGCTCGACCTGCTGGACGTCGAAGTCTTTGACCTCGTGGTACTCGACCTCAACCTTCCCCGTATCGACGGCATGACCGTACTCAGGGAACTTAGGAAAACCGACTGCGAGACCAAGGTGCTGATTCTGTCCGCGCGTGGCGAAGTATCCGATAAAGTCGCCGGACTCGATGCCGGCGCCAACGATTACCTTACTAAGCCGTTTCATCTGGACGAGCTTGCGGCAAGGATCCGCAGCCTTACCCTCAGGCGCTTCGCACAAAGCGACATAGTACTAACCTGCGGAAAGCTCCGCTTTGACACCAAGGCGCGCATCGCCTCCGTGGACAGCGAGGCTTTATCTCTTACGCGCAAGGAAACGGGAATCTTGGAATACCTGATGCTTAATCAGGGGCGTCCGGTAAGCCAAGAGGAGCTTATCGAGCACGTTTGGGATAGCAGCGTGAACAGCTTTAGCAACGCAATCCGCGTTCATATCTCGTCACTCCGCAAAAAGCTACGCAGCGCTTTGGGATACGACCCGATTCGCAATCGGATTGGAGAGGGCTACGTTATGGAGGATAGCGAATGAAAAGGCTTTCGCTGCAATGGCGCATAACGATTATGACGGCGCTGCTCACGTGCGCAGCGTGCGTGCTGACGAACTGCCTGGTCGGCTATACGGGCATGCGCTACATGGATGCCATCGGCAGCGACATCTCGGCCTTTACCGCTGCCGGCGCGGATTCGCCCCAGGCGTTTGACCCAACAAAAGCAGCCCTCGATGACGAGGTCACGATCGTCGTAAACGACGCACAGGAATCTTTTGGCACGACAGCCTGGTGCATCACGGCTGGAGTCACACTCCTTGGCGGCGCGCTGGCATACTTTGCAAGCGGCCGTGCACTCAAACCGCTACGGGATTTTGCCGCCCAGGTAGAGCGCGTGCAGCCTGACAACCTAAGCGAAATTAGACTCAGTGAAGATGTGCCCACCGAGCTACAACGATGCAGCGCCTCTTTCAACGGCATGATCGCCCGTCTTGGCGAAGGATTCTCTGCACAGCGTCAGTTTACCGGCAACGCCGCACACGAGCTGCGCACCCCGCTCGCCCTTATGCAAGCGCAGATTGAACTATTCATCTCCGAACACTCCGGTTTGCAACCCGAAACAGCCGAGCTGCTCGGCCTGCTACAAGAACAAACCGAGCGAATGTCGCGGATGACCAAGGCATTACTCGAGATGAGTGAGCTTCGCAGCATTCCTTGCGGGGACGCTGTTGAACTCGGTCCCTTGTCCGAAGAGGTCCTCACCGACCTTGCGCCACTTGCCGAGGATAAGGACATAACCCTCGATTGCGCTGGAGACGCTTTGACAATCGGAAGTGATACGCTCCTCTATCGGCTGGTGTTTAATCTGGTCGAAAACGCCATCCGTTACAGCCGCTCCGGCTCGACTGTCAACGTCTCCATCAGCGACAACGACAACCACGTGCTCCTACGAGTCAAAGATGAGGGCCCGGGAATACCCAAGCAATACCGAGAGAGCATCTTCCAGCCGTTCTTTCGTCTAGACACATCCCGCAGCAGGGCATATGGCGGCGCAGGACTCGGACTAGCGCTCGTTTGGGAGATTGCAGCGCTTCACGGTGGCACGGTAGAGGTCGAAGAAAGTTCCGAGAACGGGACCACCATGCTCGTAAGCCTTCCAAAACGATCTGCAGCGTTAACCGAACAGTAAAACGAAAGGGGTCCCGAGTAACAGGAGTACAATTGCTGCATTGTTGCCAGCTGTTGGGAGATGGAAGATGGACTGCGATGGCTACCCATGCGTTCCCATGCCGTTGATGTGCACCGCCTTTGTGCCGGGGCAGATTGACGCTGCGGTTGCAGGCATTTCCGACCCCGATTCGCGCGCCATTGCCACGGCAGAAGCGTTGTACTTTCGCGGGCAAGCCACCCTTGCTGCCAAGACGGCGCGCCCCTATCTTGACGCCACCGATCCCGCGCTGCGCTATTCCGCATGTTTTATCTGCGGATACGCCAGTCTGTCGCTCAACCGTATCGCCGACGCCCGCCGGTGCCTTGCTGGCATCCTCGATACGCCGGCCGACGAGGAGTCGCCCGCCGTCCACGCCACGCATATCCTGTTCGCCTCGGCCGCGAGCGTCCTGCTGCACTTGCCCTCCCCGTATTCTGCCGAAGAGTTTTATCCACTAGCGGCGCATCTGCCCGAAGGTCTGCGCCTGTTCGCCAGCTACGTGATGGCGCACGCCTTGTATCTGCGCGGCGAATACGGCCGCAGCCTGGGCATGGCGGAAAATGCCCTGATCATGAAACAGGGAAGCTATCCCATCTCGGAGCTGTTCCTGCACCTGTCGGCTTCCATGGCATGCATGAGCCTCAAGGACATCGACGCCGCAAAGGCACACTTCGGAGCCGCTTGGAACATTGCGCGCCCCGACGGCCTTATCGAGCTCATTGGCGAGCACCACGGCCTTTTGCAGGGGCTCATCGAGGCATGCCTAAAATCGCAATACCCAGACGATTTCGCACGTATCATCGAGATTACGTATCGATTCAGCTACGGCTGGCGGCGCATCCACAACCCCGATTCAGGCGAGGACGTGGCCGACGATTTAACGACCACGGAGTTCACCATGGCCATGCTCGCCTGCCGCGGATGGACCAACGCCGAAATCGCACGCCACATGGAAGTTTCGCCGGGCACCGTTAAAAACCGTCTATCAGGAGTGTATGCCAAGCTTGGTATCGGAACTCGCGCCGAGCTGATTGCCCACATGTTGCGCTAGCGGCCAGACTGCCCGGCGTATCGAAAGCGCTCCGGGGGCCTGACGCTTTCGCGCACTCAAATTGGACATTTTGGCCATGGAACAGCACTACCGCCACGGGGCGCCTTCTCGCAAAATTGGATTATTTCCACCGATACCTGCGGGATGGGAGCCCAAGATGCTTAATCGCCGTTCGTTACTTGTTGCTGGAGCGTCCTCGCTGGCGAGCATTATGTTGCCGCGCGTGCCGGGAAGCGCAAACGCCTTCATATTGCCGTTCGCGCCCACCGCGGCCTATGCCGACGAAGAAGACCCCTTCAAGGTACTCGTTCTCTCGCGCACCATGTTTGGTGTGGTCGTGGTCGACGTCGCCAACAAGAATATGCCCGTCAAGGGAGCCCAGGTCACGCTCGCGTCGCGTTATGCCGCGGGCAAGCAGCTCTCCGCCACGACCGACGACGAGGGCACGGCCATCTTTGAGGTCGCGCCGCTTTCGGAAGGCTACGTGGACGAGGCAACGCTTCTCGACGCGTACGACTTTAACGGCGGTATCTCCATTAGCATGGCGGGCTACCGTGATGTCGAGATTCCCCTTGCGCGTATCCAGGGCGGCACCGCCATTACCGCACCCACACGTCCGCTTTCCGACGGCGAGCCGTACTTTCGACAGCTCACATTCGACGAATGGGACATCCAGTACGCCGACGCCACGTTTATGGCGATGCCAGCGGACAAAGCAGCAAACGAACAGCCCGATACGCACGCCTTTACCGTGCAGGCCCATCTGCCGCAGGGCGGGCAGGCAACGCTGCGCATCAACAAAGTGCTGCCCGCTGCGGGCAGCTCATCCGAAACCGTCACGCAGATTGGCCAAGTCAAGGCCAGCGCATCGGGCACGGATAATCTGGCAACGTTCACGCTTGAAGACAAGTTCCTCGATGCAGCCTTGGGCCTTCTGGAAGAAGGATGCAAGCTGCGCTTTGTCCTCGACTATCAGGGCAAAACCTATACACTCTCCTCCCCCATGGCCGTTGTCACCGCGCCGGCCGCAAAGGCAGAATCGGGCTCGACCACTATCGTCCCCACCACCATGGACCAAGAGATCACTCCGTTTGATTTCCCGGCGGCGTTTCCCGGCATCGGCGGCAATAGGTTCACGTGCTGGATGCCCTCGTTCCCCATTTTGTTCGATTTCTCGTTTGCCGGATACGTGCTGTTTGGCGGAGGATACAAACCGGTCGGCTACATGAACGATTCGGGCAATCCGGATCCGGAATACTGGAAGAAATCGCCGCGTGAGTCGGGCGCCAAGCAGGCAAACCGCTACCTCGACGAAATGGAGGGGAAGTGGAATCAGTACAAGAGTATGAGTGCCGGTTCGGGAACCGATCCAAGAAACACTAAGCTCCTTCGCCACCATTGCACGCCGCTGTTCACGATGGATATCGCCACACAGCTGTACGGCTCGCTCGCCTACGATTGGGTGGGCAAAACCTGGGGCAACAACAACGACCCCGCATACGGCAATATTAAGGCACTCTTTCAAGTAAGAACCGACCTCAATTGGACCGAGCAGTTTACCCTAGGACCGGTGCCGTTTTTCCTAAACGTCAACCCCTGGGTGCTGGCGAAGCTGGCGCTCGCCGTGGGTGCCCACACGCACGGCAGCGGCGCGGCGTTTTTTAAAAACATTTCGCTCGACTATTCAAACACCTCGGGCTCGTTCACCATCCAGATCGGGCTTGCCGTCACCTTTGGCGCCGGCGTTGCAGGCGTCGCTTCGTCTGCCGTGCGCGGCGCCGCATCCCTCACGCTGTTCATTGGGTACGAGAAGGCAGATGGACACCAGCTTCCGCGACTGCGCGTAGGTGCAGACGTCGATGTCGATGTGATACTCCAGTTCGTAATGTTCAAGTGGACCACCAAGGCTTGGTCGGGGTCGTGGCCCACACTCCTCGATTCGTGGAATATGTCGGTGAACAATGGCAACCAGTATGTGCTCCAGCGCTCTGAGCTCGCATTGGGTGGAGATACGCCTTACACGTTGGATGCTCACTTCGGCACGCCCAGCAACATCGAGGCGGGCTGCGTGCCGCAATTTATCGCATCGGCCACCATCGTCACCAACGCCGAGCTGCTCGCACGCGCCGAGGTTGCAGCCACCGCGATAAACGTCGCGCCTGTCGTGCGCGATTGGGATCAAGCGGTCACGCGCATTGAGCTCGCGGCAGACGCGGAGAGCGACGACACGGGACAGATCGAGCATTTCGTCCACGTGCTGATGGAGAACGACGAAAATGCCGCGCCGATGTATGAGTACAACACCTACATCGGTCAGGCGAAGAATGCCGTTGCGGACCCCAACGCCAATTCTGCCGGTGTATCGGAAGACGAGCGTGGCGGCATCAAGCCCTCGAGCGACAACGTGCTGTTTGCTGGCGTGCTCAGCGAAGCTCACATGAAGCTGGCAATGATCGCCGGCGTAGAATGCCTGTTCCGTATCGCCTCGGTGCGCTACGGCGACAATGGCCGCTCGCGCCTGGTGGTGCACACAAAGGCAAACGGCACGTGGTCTGCCCCCATGCCCGTGGACTTCCCCCTTGGCTTTGGCGAGGGCGACGTGGAGCGCGACGGCATATTCGATTACGACTTCGACGTAGTGGAATATACGGACGGAAGAGAAAACCAGGACGCTTACGTGCTGCTGGTCTCGGGCGAGCGCCCCGACGGCGACAACACCCTTTTCGATACGGCAAGCACAGCCGGCATACTGTCCGTTGTGCGCCTGCGCATAAGCAACGACGGAGTTCGCGTGATGTCGCACACGTCGTGGCGCAGCATCTCGCGCGGCCGCCTTCAGGAGGATGGCCACCATTGTCTGCAGTGTCCACGCATCACGGTGGGCAAGACGCTGGTCGGCGGGCGCCTGTCGGGCGCTTACCTCCACCGCCGCGGAACCACCGCAGAAAAGGCGCTGGGCAATGAGGCAGAGGTTGCGCTGGAGTGCTTCACCCTGTGGTCGGATGATTTGGGCGACAGCCTCACGTTCCGTCAGGTCCTCCGCTTTCCGCAAGCGCCATCGAGCATCGAGCTGGGCGTACCCGAGAATATCAACGGCAAAATGGTGGTGCCCGTTGCATACGAAACTGCAAACGGTTGTGGCTGCGCATCGTATGCCGTGATCGGCCAGTCCATCGCGGGTTGGGGCGTTATGCCACCAGATGCCACAGTACCCCACGCGGTGCCGTGGCCACAACATTCGGGCTTTTTGGCAACCGTCAACGAGCAACTGCAGCATATTACTTGGACGCGAGGAGCATCGGCATTTGCAACGCAGCCCGTGGGTGCCGCAGGCTGTGGCCCGGCATCGTTTAGCGTAAGCAACAACGGCAGGTGCGTGCTCTATGTAGAGAACACCGATGGCAAGGTGGGGCAAACCTACGACGAAGAAGGCAACCCGGTAGCAGTGATGGGCAAGCACTTCCGCATCTTCGCCAGCACCTTGGCAGGCGATCTGTTCACGGAGCCGTTCGTGATGTGCGAGCTGGACCATCCCGTCGATCAGATAACGACATTTTTGACGTCGGGAGGCATGCTCTCCGCGCTCGCCACGCACATTGTGAGCGCGGAGAAGAGCGAGGCAGAGCTGCACGGCATCGAAGTGCCCTTGGTGGCGTGTGCCACTCCGACGGGCGCGGTCGCTACCTCGGGCGCGGTGGTGCCCGGAGCAGCAGGCGAATCCTTCATGGTCACGGTGCGAAACGACGGCAACACCTTGCTGACCGCCGGCACGATCGATCTGTACCGAGAGGGCTCCAGCCAGCCGTTCTCCAGCGCATCCATCGGATTCGGAGCGAACGCACGCATGGCTTCGATCTACGATCCAGAGCTTGCCGAGGATGCTTCGGCCAACGACATGGCACACGTGAAGTACGCGCTCGAGACGCTGGGCGCACGTTTTGCGACGCACCCGCTGGTAGCCGACAATGGTAACGCCGTGCTGGCACCAGGCTGCACGGCACAGTTCCGCATGAGCTTCGCCATCCCCGAGAGCTGGAGCGACGAAGTGGGCAAACGCGTAACGCTGTATGCGAAGGCGCGTAATCTGGTGGCGCTCGATCCCGTGACGCTCGAGGAAATTCGACCGGGCGCAAACTCGGCGCTTGGTGCCGTACTGCACGAGCTTCATGTGCCCGACGCGGCATGCGAACGCTCAGAAGTTCAGGTCGGCGTATGCGACAGCGCGGATACGACAGGACTTCACGACGCCCCGATGACGGCGGACAGCGATAGTGGCTCGAGTGGCGGCGGTACCGACGAGGGCGGCGGCTCCGGCGGAAGCAGCTCCGGCAGTGGCAAGGACCACGGCAATAACAAGCGCTCCGGAAAAGCGGGCGCGCTTGCGGGCACGGGCGATGTCAACGCTCCCCTTACGGCAGCCGCTGCAGCACTCGCCGCAGCCGGCGCCGGCCTCGTCGCCTACAGCGCCCGCCGCACGGGGCTCGAAAAAGATACCGCCAATGAGGGCAGTTCGGATAGGCCTCGCTAGCTTCTAGTTACTTTTGTGAGAGACGCCAACTCGGCTCATCGAACATCAAAATGGGCTGGTTCTGGATACCCAGAGCCAGCCCATTACGCATTAGATGTCGTCAGAGGAGTCGAGTTCTGCCTCGAGCTTGGCACGGCGTCTTTTCGCCGTGAAAAACGTTGCGCACAGGCCAGCAAACGTGGCCGCGAAAATCGTCGCACCGCAGAACACGCCCGTGGCCAGGTTCGCCAACCAAAAGACGCTTTCGAGCGGTACGATCTGCGCCTCAGCGATACAGCGCATTGCGGCAATAACAAGCGCGAACGCGGCGCCGCTAAGACCGCTGAGAAGCAGGAAATATCCAACAGGAAGATGCTCGGTTTGCCCAAAACGATTGGTATCGACATAGCCCTTCCGCGTTTGCAGTCCTGCGCAAATCAACATCACGAGAACGAGCCACAAATACATGGCTGCCTCGAACGGCGTTGTAAAGCCATGCGGCATTTCACTGGCGTCGCTGTGAACCCACGCAACCTGTCGAGCTATAAACTGGTAGAAAAATATCATCAACATGCCAAACGAAAGCAGCACGAAACCAATCTTGTAGATCTTCGCGCTCTCAGCCTCCAGGCGCTCATCCTTTGGGCCGGCATATTCACGCCACTTTTGCACGAGTTTTAAATCTTCAAATTTCATAGCGAACTCCTAAAGAGCGTTAGGGTCGACGTCGATCCCGTCTTCCCAAAACAGATCGTTCAACGTAACGCGTAGCGCTTTACAGATTGCCACGCACAAATTGAGCGTGGGGTTGTAGCCGCCCGCCTCGATCAGGCCGATGGTCTGGCGCGTAACGCCCACGACCTCGGCCAAGTCAGCTTGCGAAAGGCCAACCGCCGCGCGCGCCGCCTTCATGCGTAGGTTCTTTTTGCCCGGCATGGAGTTCCTTTCGTAGTAGTGGACAGATATCCGTTGCAACATGACAGAAATATATTGCATATATCAGATAATGTCAACTATATCTGTCATTATGGAAACCATATTCGTCATTGCCATGCGGACATAGCAATTTCGATCCGCTATTCAAACTTACTCGGACAGAACCGACTCGGTTTTGTCCGAGTAAACGAATCTCCATCGTACTCCGAACGATTGTTCGATGGATTTCGTGTTGGTTGGAATCGCCTGTGGGCTGGGCTATGCTACTTTGACTATCTATATGACTTAAACGCAGCAAAGGAGCACCGAGAGAGCGAGTATGGCAAAAAACACCGCAAACTATGGTAACGACAGTATCCGCCAGCTCAAGGACGAGGAGCGCGTACGCCTGCGCCCTGCCGTCATCTTCGGCTCGGACGGGCTCGACGGCTGCGCGCATGCCGCCTTTGAGATCCTGTCCAACGCCGTTGACGAGGCGCGCCAGGGCTACGGCAAGCTCATCACCCTTACCGCCTTTCGCGATGGCTCTATCCAGGTAGAGGACAATGGTCGTGGCTGCCCGCTCGACTGGAACCCTTCCGAGAAGCGCTTTAACTGGGAGCTCGTCTTCTGCGAGCTCTACGCCGGCGGCAAGTATAACAACAACCAGGGCGGCGACTACGACTTCTCGCTCGGCACCAACGGCCTGGGCTCGTGCGCGACCCAGTACGCTTCCGAGTACATGGACGTTACCGTCTGGCGTGACGGTAACAAGTACTCCTTACACTTTAAGAAGGGCAAGGTCGTCGGCGCCAAAAAGAAGGCACTCGAGATTGAGCCCAGCGACGAGAATCGCACCGGCACCACCATCAAGTGGCGCCCCGATCTTGAGGTCTTTACCTCCATCAGCATCCCCCACGATTGGTATCGCGAGACCATGCGCCGCCAGGCCGTGGTCAACGCCAACGTGACCTTCCGTCTGCGCATCGAGGGCGACGACGGCGAGTTTTCCGAAGAGGACTTCTGCTACCCCAAGGGCATCGAAGACTACGTGCTCGAGAAGGTCGGTACCGACTACCTCACCGAGCCCTTCTTTATCGAGGCCGACCGTCGCGGTCGCGACCGCGAGGACCTGCCCGACTACAACGTAAAGATCACCGCGTGCATGTGCTTCTCGCGCACCTTCATGATGCAGGAGTACTACCACAACTCGTCATGGCTCGAGAACGGTGGCTCGCCCGAGAAGGCTGCCCGTAGCGCTCTGACCAGCGCCATCGATACCTACATTAAGCAACAGGGCAAGTACAACAAAAACGAGAGCGGCATCAAATGGCAGGACGTCCAGGACTGCCTGGTGCTGGTGACCAACTGCTTCTCCACCCAGACGTCCTACGAAAACCAGACTAAGAAGGCCATCAACAACCGCTTTATCCAGCAGGCCATGACGGCATTCTTTAAGGAGCGCCTCTCGACCTACTTGATCGAGAACAAAGATGCCGCCAACAAGATCATGGAGCAGGTGCTCATCAACAAGCGCTCGCGCGAGAACGCCGAGAAGACGCGCCAGAGCATCAAGACCAACCTGCAGCAGAAGACCGACATGGCCAACCGTGTGCAAAAGTTCATCGATTGCCGCTCCAAGGACAAGAGCCGCCGCGAGATCTACATCGTAGAGGGTGACTCGGCAGCAGGCGCCATTCGCACGTCGCGCGATGCCGAGTTCCAGGGTGTTATGCCCGTCCGCGGCAAGATCCTCAACTGCCTGAAGGAGGACTACCCGCGTATCTTTAAGTCCGACATCATCATGGACCTCATGCGCGTGCTGGGCTGCGGCGTGGAGATCAAAGACAAGCGCATCAAGAACCTTGGCGCCTTTGACCTGGACAACCTCAACTGGAACAAGGTCATCATCTGTACGGACGCCGACGTCGACGGTTATCACATCCGCACGCTCGTGCTCACCATGCTCTACCGCCTGGTGCCCACGCTTATCGACGAGGGCTACGTGTATATCGCCGAGTCGCCGCTCTACGAGATCAACTGCAAAGAGAAGACCTACTTTGCCTACACCGAGCTCGAAAAGAACGGCATTCTTAAGGAAATCGGCGACCAGAAGTGCTCCATCAACCGCTCCAAGGGTCTTGGTGAGAACGATCCGGACATGATGTGGCTCACCACCATGAACCCCGAGACGCGTCGTCTGATCAAGGTGGAACCCGAGGACGTCACCAAGATGGAGACCATGTTCAACCTATTGCTGGGCAACGACGAGGCAGGCCGCAAGCGCCATATCTCCGAGCACGGCAAGGAATATCTGGACCAGCTAGACCTGCAATAGCAGCAAATCGATAACGACGGCCATAAGAAGTTCAAGAGGAAATCGTGGCAAAGAAGAAGACGAAAACCCAGCCAAAGAAAAAGCAGGTCAACGCCGAGAACGTCATCGGCCTGCACTCCGAGGTCACTGACCAGCCGATCACGCAGACGCTCGAGGTCAACTACATGCCCTACGCCATGAGCGTCAACGTCTCGCGTGCATTCCCCGAGATCGACGGCTTTAAGCCCTCGCACCGTAAGCTGCTTTACACCATGTACAAAATGGGTCTGCTCAAGGGCGAGCGCCAAAAGAGCGCCAACATCGTGGGTCAGACCATGAAGCTCAACCCGCACGGCGACGCCGCGATCTACGAGACGATGGTGCGTCTAGCCACCGGCAACGAAGCGCTGCTCGCCCCCTTTGTGGAGTCGAAGGGCAACTTTGGCAAGTACTATTCGGGCGACCTGAGCTACGCCGCCTCGCGTTACACCGAGGCCAAGCTCTCCCCCATCAGCGCCGAGATCTTCAAGGACATCGACAAGGACCCGGTCGACTTTGTCGACAGCTACGACGGCGCCATGAAGGAGCCGCGCCTGCTGCCCACCACGTTCCCTAACATCCTCGTCTCGGCCAACAAGGGCATCGGCGTCGCCATGGCGTCTGACATCTGCGGCTTTAACCTCAACGAGGTCTGCACCGCCACCATGCACTACCTGCAGGATCCCGACTGCGACCTGCTCGAGTATATGCCCATGCCCGACTTCTCTACCGGCGGCGAGATCATCTACCGCCGCGAGGAGATGGAGAAAATCGTCGAGACCGGCCTTGGCAGCTTCCAGATCCGCTCCCGTTGGCGTTGGATTCCCGAAGAGCGCATCATCGAGGTCTACGAGATCCCCTACACCACCAAGACCGATGTCATCATCGAGCGTATCGTCAAGCTTTCCAAAGAAGGCAAGGTCAAGGAGATCGCTGACATCCGTGACGAGACCGACCTTTCGGGCCTGCGTATCGCCATCGACCTTAAGCGCGGTGTCGACCCCGACAAGCTCATGGCCAAGCTCTATCGCTCGACCACGCTGCAGGATTCGTTCTCGTGCAACTTCAACGTGCTGGTCGATGGTTACCCCCGCGTTATGGGCGTGCGCCAGATCCTGCACGAGTGGGTCAAGTGGCGAATTGAGTCCACGCGTCGCCGCATTAACTTTGACCTGGGCAAAAAGTCCGAGCGCCTGCACCTGCTGCACGGCCTCGAGGCGATCTTGCTCGACATCGACAAGGCCATCGCCATCATCCGCGGCACCAAGCTCGAAGCCGAGGTCGTGCCCAACCTTATGAAGGGTTTCGACATCGACGAGACCCAGGCCGAGTTTGTTGCCGAGCTTAAGCTCCGCAACATCAACGAGGAGTACATCCTCAACCGCACCAAGGACATTGCCAAGCTTGAGGGCGAGATTGCCGAGCTTGAGGAGATCCTCTCCAGCGAGGAGAACATCAAGAAGGTCATCAGCGACGAGCTGGCTGCGGTCAACAAGAAATATGTGATGCCGCGTCGTACGGGCAGGATCGAGCCCCACGAGGTCATCGAGGTAAGCCTGGAGCCCGAAGTCGAGGAGTACCCGGTCACTATCATGCTCTCGCGTGATGGCTACCTTAAGAAGATGACGGACCGCGTACTCAAGAAGGCGACCACGCTCAAGTACAAGGACGGTGACAAACCCTTTATCGAATTCCCGTCCTCCAACACCCACGAACTGCTGGTCTTTACCAACAAGAGTCAGGTGTACAAGTGCAAGGTTGCGGCGTTTGAGGACACCAAGTCGGCTCAGCTGGGCTCGTACCTGCCCACCGACCTCGAGATGGAACCCGACGAGAGTGTCATCTGGGTCATCGACCCCGAGGACTACAAGGCCGACGTGCTGTTTGTCTTTGAGAACGGCCGCGTGGTGCGCGTCGCGCTTTCTGGATACGTTACCAAGACCAACCGCAAACGCCTTAAGAACGCCATCTACGGTGGCAGCAAGCTGCTGTATGCCCAGGTGCTCAAGGAGGACCGCGAGATCGCGCTGGTCTCGAGCGACTACCGCCTGATGAACTTCAACACGTCGCTGCTCAAGACCAAGACGACCACCAACACGCAGGGCGTCCAGGCCTTTACCGCCAAGAAGGGCCGCTCGGTCACCACCGTCGGCACGACCGAGGAGATTCTTGGCGCCGGCGTCTCGGCCGAGAAGTTCACCGCGCAGAGCCTCCCCTCCGCCGGTGCACTTATGAAGGAAAACGACATGCCGAGCTTGTTTGACTAGGACGACGGCAACGAGATCGTTAGATACTTCGCAAAGCGACGAGGCCCGGAACGCAACGGCATTGCGCCCGGGACTCGTCGTTTTTCTTCTCAACTATTTTTTAACGCAGATAAATTGATTTCTGCTTATTTTTCTGCGTAAAAAATGTCAGCGCCACTGCTTCGATGCCCTTTGGTCAGTCGTTAGCAAAACTTGCAAAAGTTAGCAAAACTTGCAAAAATTAGCAAAACTTGCAAAGGAGCTACCATGGAGTACAGCAAGAACCCCTTTACCCCGACGTTCGGAAGCGTCCCTCCCTTTCTAGCGGGTCGCGAGCATATCCTGCGTGACATCAACCGTGGCTTTATCAACGGCCCGGGAGATCCCAACCTGTCAACCATTTTTACTGGCGCAAGGGGAACGGGCAAGACGGCGCTTCTCTCGCTCCTTTCAGAAACGGCGCTTGAACACGGCTGGATCGCAGCAAATGTCTCCGCCATGCCAGGCATGCTCGAAGATATTATCGAGCGAACCAAAGAAGCCGCAGATAGCTACCTCTCACAGCCTCACGCGCGCATAAACGGTGTTCAAATTGGCCCAGTGGGCATCGATTGGACATATGCTCAAGAGGCTCAGGGCAACTGGCGCACGCGCATGAATGGCATCTTTAAGCAACTCGAAAAACATGACATCGGACTTCTCATCACCATCGATGAAGTCACCGTCGATCTCGAAGAAATGCTTCAATTTGCCTCTGTTTACCAGCACTTTGTACGCGAAGGTAAAAAAGTTGCCCTACTCATGGCAGGACTGCCCTACAAAGTATCGGCGTTGCTGCGTAACGATTCCGTCTCGTTCCTCAGGCGTTCCCAATATCATCAGTTGGGACGAATCACTGACGTTGAAATTGCAAACGCATTCCGCAAAACCGTTGAGGCCGGAGGCCGCTCAATCACGCCAGAAGCGCTCGAGGATGCCGTGAAGGCCGTCGACGGATTTCCCTATATGATGCAGCTCGTCGGATATCGCACATGGGATGTTTCGGAGAACTCGCCCAAAATCAGTGCACCTGATGTACAGCAGGGTTCTCTGCTTGCCCGCATGGAGCTGCGCGATCGAATTCTCGAAACGACCTATCGGGAGCTTTCCGATAAAGACATTGAGTTTTTGCTCGCGATGCTGCCCGATTCTGGCCCCAGCAGGACCTCGGAGATAGCCAAACGCATGGGCGTCGCCAGCAACTACGCAAGCCAATACAAACGCCGCCTCCTCGAGGACGGCGTTATCGGGGAACGTGGGCGTGGTCTCGTTGGCTTTGACATCCCCGCATTCAGGGAGTTCCTGAGCGAGAAAGTCTCCTAGCACGCGGAGATTGTCCATAAGGACATCAACGCATGGCAATCAGCAATCCTCATGGTAAGGGAAGTAGGCTTTCCACCAACACCGATTGCCATGCGTTCTTCTTGTCATTAGGCGAGCTTGCGAGCGAGCTCTCGCACCTCTTCCAACTTGGGCGAGGAGGCCATGCTGTCGCGCTCGGTCATACCGCTGATGGTGACAATGCCCTGGTCCTCCCACTTGCAGTACGCGCAGGTCGACTTGTACATAGCGATCGCCGCATCATAGACGCCCTCGCTGTGGCTATCGAGCAAAAGGGCCGTCTTGGTGAACGGGAAGCCCGTGGCACCGAAGGCGTACAGGCGGTCGATGGCGGCTTTCTCCTGCGCAGTGATATCAAACCAGTAGATGGGCGAGGCGAAGACAACCATATCGGCGCCTTTCAGCGACTCGATCACGTTGGCCATGTCATCCTTCTGCACGCAAGTGCCCTCATGGGTAAAGCAGTACTGGCATCCCAGACAACCAGCGATCTTTTTGCTGGCAACGCGGACGACCTCAACCGCATGGCCGCCCTCACGCGCGGTCTCGGCAAACGTCTCGACCATGGTGTCGGTATTGGCGCCCTTACGCGGGCTACCACTCAATACAACGATATTCATAGAAATCTCCCTCCTTCATGCCGCAGGCGCGCGGCACACATTTCGTTGTAACCAAAACGGATGGAGCTATTCAGTCGTCTGTAGATCGCATCTCTCGTTCGCGCTCTCTAGACACAATCTTATTGGCTGATAACTCCTCGGCCACCTTGATTCTCTCTCCGAGAATTGAACAGCAAATCGTTGCTCGCAAAGTATCGACTGTGGGAAAATTAACTTGAGCTTTCTCCCTGCTCGCGTAAGCGTTCGCGTGAAAGAGCCCAGCCGCATCGGCCAGGCGCAATATAGATCTGCGAAAACCTGCCTACGAACAAGGAGCGCCTTATGTATGGACAGCATGCACCACAAACCCAGAACGATCGAACCAGCTCGTTTATCCGCAGCGTCAAGCGCCATGCGGGCGTTAGAGTAGTCGCCTTCGGAGCGATAATTCTTGTGTCAGGGCAGCTCTTGCTACCCGGTTCGGCACAAGCGGCCGAAACGCCCGAACCCGATGCTGCGACGCCCATCACCCGCAGCGAAGCCAACACGGACGGCAACTTCACAGCTGCCACCGTTGTCGACCATAACTATGACCTGGAGCTCCCACCCGCCTTCATGTTGGTCCAGAATGAGGCGTTTGTATACGATTTTCCCGACAAACCCGAGGACTTCATCTACAGGCTTAACGACACCATCCACCTCTTCAAGGTCGACACCGATACCGAAAGCCTTATAAAAACCGAGAACCCCAAAGAAGCCAGCGTCTCTATTACCCTGACCATGATCGACAATCACGTTAGAGCAACCGTAGTCTTTACAGGCAGTTACGCCGACGACCAAATCCCTTACAGGCTGAACCTCAACAGCTCAACCCACCTTGGCACACACGTTGACCGTGACTCCGACAGCGGGCAGGGGATTATGCACGAAACGCGGCACGATTACTACATCCGTTACGTCTTCGACAGTGACGTGCACTTGATTGCAACCGATACGAGCGGTTCCAAACCCGAACCGGAAACCAAGCCCGAGCCCACACCGCAGCCCGAAGCAAAAAAGCCGACGGCAAATCCTGTTTCCACCAAGGCAGTAGCGGCGGTTAAACCAACCGGGACCACCCTACCCGCGACGGGCGACAACGGTGCGATGGCAGCCGCCCTGAGTGTTGCCGGTGGTGTAGTTGCGGCAGTTGGCATTTCTGCAACAAGGCGTCGCAACCGCTAGCCAGCATTTCGTACCCCACAGACAAAGCTCTATCCCCGCTCCGATGAGCTTTACTCACCGAGAAGTTTCTTCCCCACGGAAATGAGTTTCTTTCCAACGGCCGCCTTCACGCCAATCATTACAACCACGTGGGCAGTGCGGGCTTCGAGATCCGCAGCGATGATGTCCCCCGATGCCCGCACTGCGGCTGGCAGCTTGTGCCGTGGGTGCGAGACGACACGTTTTTGCTGGGCACGGTATGGCGCGAGAGTCTCGAACGATACGAGCGTTTCATGCGCGAGCGCGGAGCTGGCCGCGTGCTGTTACTGGAGCTCGGCGTGGGCGAGATGGCCCCCGGCATCATCACACTCCCGTTCTGGAGCATGACCGCAAAGCTGCCGGATGCGCACCTGCTGAGCGTAAACATCTAGGGCGACTCGGCCCCGTTGCGGCTCGGAAACAAGGCGGAGGCGATTCGGGCCGATTTGAGCATGCTGCTCTCAGCGGCGCGGGCAGGTAACGAGTAACGTGGCGAGGCTTTTGCGCTTTCATCAGCCCGGACATCACGCCCATAGAAGCGATGGCTCTGATTCGGGTGTCAAAGTTTAAGCCTCCTTGTCAGTCGCTGTAAGGTATTCCTCGTCGTCCACAGGTTCCAACCACTCGTTGGAAGCCTCCTCGCCCGGAACCTCCACCGCGAGATGGGAGAACCAGCTGTCGGGCGCCGCACCGTGCCAGTGCTTTACGCCCGCGGGAATATTTACTACATCGCCAGGGCACAGTTCCTGTGCCGGTTTGCCCCATTCCTGGTAAAGCCCTCGGCCAGCCACGCAGACGAGGATCTGTCCGCCACCGCTTTTGGCGTGATGGATGTGCCAGTTGTTGCGGCAGCCGGGCTCGAACGTCACGTTGTAGACGCCGACCTGCTCGGTGGAAAGGGGCGCGAGGTAGCTTTGCCCAATAAAGTACTTCGCAAATGCGTCGTTGGGGGCACCGATGGGAAAGGCCATCTCGTTTTGGTGTCGGGCCTTTGCGTCGGCGCCGTCGTCCTCGTCCGCCCAGACCTCCTTCGCCATGCGAAAGGCCGCCCACGCCTTGGGCCATCCCGCATAAAACGCCGCGTGCGTAAGGATTTCCGCCATCTCAGCCTTGGTCACCCCGTTGCTCTTTGCGGACATCAGATGATATTTAAACGAAGAGTCCGTCAGTCCCTGCGCCATCAGGGCCACAACCGTCACCACGCTGCGGTCTCGAAGGGAAAGCCCGTCTTCTCGGCTCCACACCTCGCCGAACAGCACATCGTCGTTGAGCTGTGCGAATTTGGGGGCAAAGTCCCCCAGGGCATCTCTGCCCGCTGTCTGTTTAATTGCCATGATCGATTTCCTCCTATCGATGGTTCTGGACACGAATCTGCCTCCACGCGGTTAAGTAGCCCGCCTAGATTTCCATGCCCATTCGTTGCGCCTGTTTCAGAACGGGATGCCCGGCGATATCGCCCGCGTCGTTCACGCCGCCGGCAAAAACCGTTCCGGCAAGCGTGCGCCTTTGGCGAAAGCGTCCGCCAACGTCTCGGAGTTGCCGTTCTTTCGAGGACTTGAGGAGACTATCAAAACCGTTTTGCTCATTACGGAATACCCCTTGAACTCGCGATTTATATTGACGAGAATGAAGGTAATACCTAAACCTGACTTTAGGTCAAGGAGTGAATTCGAGATTCGTACGGAGGGACCATGTACACAATCGGACAGGTGGCGGAGATGTTCGGTCTGCCCGTTTCCACGCTGCGGTATTACGACAAGCAGGGATTGTTTCCGGAATTGGAGCGGACGTCCGGCATTCGCCGATTCGGCGATACGGAGCTCGAGGCGCTTCGGGTCATCGAATGCCTGAAGAAGGCTGGGATGGAGATCAAGGACATCCGGCTGTTCATGGAATGGTGTGCGGAGGGCCCATCGACATATCCCAAGCGCAAGGCCATGTTCGAGGAGCAGAAGGCCCACATGGAGTCGGAGATCGCAAACATGAACCGTGCGCTGGATATGTTGAAGTTCAAATGCTGGTACTACGAGCAGGCGATCCAAGATGGCAACGAGGATAGAGTGAAGGCGCTGATTCCCGACAATTTGCCGGAAGAGATCAAAAGTGCCTACGAAAACGCCCACGCTCAATAATGCCGCCCGATCTCAAGGGAATTCGGTGAGGAGTCCTCTTCGGTTAGTGATGTACTTCTTTCCCTTGATGTCGTAGCGCTTCGCCTCATAGAAGACGAAGGCGTCGCGGAGGTACGAGATATAGCGCCCGACGGTGACGTGGTTAGTGGGAACCCTGTTGGCGTCGAGGACGTTTGCGATGTTGTTGGGCGAGTTGAGGTTGCCGGAGTTGTCCATCATGTACGCGGCTAGCCTCTCCAACACGGTGGAGTCGGTACGTATTGCGGTCTACCCAAGCCATAATCCACTCCTTCTCGGTTTCGAAACTCGATTATTTCTAAAGTTTCGAAACCGAGAAGGCAATGTGCACAAGGATGCATCAAGGAGCGAATCCCAGTAGCGCCATGTCAGCAGCGATGCCGGGCGCATTCGCACGTGCTACAATCCAACCACCAGAGATGAAAACACAGTCCCCGTCGGGTAGTCGTGGGCGTGCGCTAGTCCGCATCAGTAACCTGCCTCCTTGGTTGTCCCTTCTCTGCATGGTCATCTACATAAAGGAGGAACCAACCATGCAGATCAGCGTGTCGTCCACCCTGACCGTATATCACGACGGTCAATTCTGGGTCGGGCTGGCGGAGCATGTCGAGGACGGAAGGTACGGCGTCGCCCGCATCGTCTTCGGCGCGGAGCCGTCCGATGAGGAGATTCTGCAATTCGTTACAAGCGAATGGGAGAAGCTCTCGTTCTTCGGCGACAAGGCTGCTGAAACAAGCAAGCCCGCGAAGAACCCCAAGCGGCGCGCCCGCGAGGCGGCGAAAGCCCTTAAGCGGCCCGCGGTGAGCACCAAGGCGCAGCAGGCGCTCGCGGCACAGCGGGAAGCGATGAAGCGGAAATCGGCTCAAGCAAGAAGCCGGCGTCGCGCGGATGAGGCGGAGGCGCGCTTCGAGCAGCGAAAGCTGAAGCGCAAGCAGAGGCATCGCGGGCACTGATCGCCATTTGCAGCAAGGCAAACCATATACAGCAGCGGCGCCAGTTCCACTTGAAGCCGACGCCGCGTAGACGCTGATGGTGACGGCTATGCACGGGCACGGGCGCGCCACCGCACTTCACAGCTTGTTTCTCAAGTATTTAGGACGCACACGCGGCGTTCAAAAATGCGGAGCGACTCCGCATGGCTCGAGACTGAGCCGAGGTGCCCTACTTCTCGCCCTCCAGCAGCCCCACGATACGGTCGATGTCGACGGCAAAGCGAGGCCTTCCCTCGCGCTCGTAGCGGTCGAGGTATGCCTGGCACTCGGAGACAATGCGCTTGGTGTTGCCGTCGATGATGCGCTGGAGCGTCTCGTAGTAGGCCGAGCCCTCGGTCCTAAAGCGGCGCTGGTAGGCCTTGGTTATGGGGAACATCTTGATGTAGTGGATGCCGTGGCGGCAGCCGGGGCGCGTCGTGGGGCGGGGTGGCAACGCAAAGTACTGGTCTTTGGGCACGTTAGGGGCGATGTTGGAACGCAGCGGCACGGCGAAGTCCCTGCGCTTCCCGCGGAAACGCAGCCTCACCACCACGATGCAGGGGCGATTGTGCTTAAGCATGAGCTCGCGGTCGCCCTCGACGAGGTCGAAGAAATCCTGAGAGATGGATACGATCTTCATCGGTTACGCCCCCTTCATACGAAGCGGGGCCCGCATCGCTGCAGGCCCCTACAGGTGGGCGATATTCTACGCCTTGCGGCACCCCGTCGCCCACGGAGGTTAAACGTACACGTAAGCCGTACTCTGAAAGCCGCGGCTTCCGGCAAGTAGTTTATACCACGAAAGGTCGCTTTCAATGCGCATAGCTCGCAAAATAACACTCGCTGGGCCGTCACCCCTGACCGTTACCCTCCAATCTTCATTGAAGTCAGCAGGTCAATTCATATAGTCATGGGGGTTTATCCTGAAGGAAATCAAATTTATACCCCCATAACTAAGGAATTTTCTATTCCCACTCAATGACTAGAGCCCTGGTGTAATTGGCTGGATCACCGTTCCGGGAACCGGTATCGACCTACCTGTCCGCCAAGCTCCTTCTTCAGCTCCAGCCTAGTATCTGACTCGCGCCGTTATAAGCGAAAACCGAAGAGATGCATCTTAGCCAAGAAATAAGGTTAGCCTTATTTTACTGTATGATTCGTGTGCTATAGTTAGATGGCTCTAACTGTTTGGGGGCGATAGCCATGCACGAACGCAAGGGCTTCTGGGACAAGAATGCCGGTCGATACGACCGTTTCATGCGAAACGACCGGGCGGCGTATGAGAAGATGTATGGACTGATCAGGCCGGTAGTGAAAGCAAAAACCGTACTGGAGGTTGCCACCGGCACGGGGCTTATCGCAAAGAGCATCGTGAATGCGGCGGCACACATCGAGGCTACAGACGCTTCTGCACAGATGATCCTTGAAGCAAAGCGGGACAATCAATCCGCAAAGCTGCACTTTTCCGTACAAGATATGTTCCGCCTGCCCTATGCACAGAAGTCCTTCGAAGTGGTGATCGCGTCCAACGCGCTTCACATAGTGCCGCATCCAGAAAAGGCCCTGCAAGAAATCAGGCGGGTGCTGAAGGACGACGGCGTGCTCATCGCGCCAACCTTCACCCACGCGGGAAACTCGGTTTCCGGCAAGGTAAAAGCCTTTTTCATGAGTATGGCAGGATTCCCCCTCCACAGCAGGTGGACAAGCGAGGAATACCTGTGTTTCCTGCGTCAAAACGGCTGGGCGGTGCAGAAAAGCGCGGTGCTAAAGGCCTCGTTCCCGTTGACCTATGCGGAATGCACGAAATCGGAGGGACCAGATGTCGTTCTTTGAAAACACCCGCAAGCCCGTGGGCCTCGGCGGAAAACTTATGGTTGCCATGATGAATCTGGGCCACAGCCCTGTGGCGCGGTGGGGACTTCGATTTCTACGACTTGCGCCAAATGCCAAGGTGCTGGATTGCGGCTGCGGCGGCGGGACGAACATAAAACGGCTGCTGAAAAAATGCCCGCATGGCGTCGTCAAGGGCATCGACTATTCACCCGTCAGCGTGGAGAAGACTAGAAAGCTCAACCGAATTGCAATTCAGGAGGGGCGTTGCGCCGTTCTGCAAGGCAGTGTGGCAGATATGGCGTTTGAGGATAGCTACTTCGATGCCGCCACGGCCTTTGAGACCGTCTATTTTTGGCCCGATTTGCCCCGATGCCTCCGTGAGGTCTGGCGGACGCTGAAGCCAGGCGGGACAATTCTTATCTGCAACGAGAGCAATGGCGATACGGACAAGGACGAGAGGTGGACGCAGATCATCGGCGGCATGACCATCTACAAGGACATTGAATTAAAGGCGTGTCTGGAGCAGGCGGGTTTTCACGAGGTGCAGATACGCAAAAAGAAAAGGTGGCTCTGCGTCACGGCGCGGAAGTAAGGGTATCAAGCACGGGCGTTTTTGCATCCATCCTGCACATGGCGATAGGCATGACGGCCATAGCGGCTGTGCTGGCGGCAATTACGACAGCTTTTATTCACTGAGGAAGGAACCTATGAAATGTAAAATTGAGAAAAACACCGTGCAGGAGACACTGATCCTCCCGCTGTATTCCCGGAAGCTGTGTACGGAGCTGTACCCGAACCTTTATAGGGATGAAACAGCGGTTCGTCTGCTCGACCAAATCGACTACGACTTTTCAGAGGCAGCGAAAAGCTCCCGCAGCCTGATGCAGCGTTTTGGTGCGCTGGAGGTGGCCATGCGGCAGGGTGATCTTGCTTTCGAGGTACAGGATTACCTGAAAGGCCACCCCAATGCGGCGGTGGTCAATCTGGGTTGCGGGTTGGACAACACCGGCAGAACCTGCGACAACGGTAGATGCAAGATTTACAATCTGGACTTCCCGGATGTGATTGCCTTGCGGCAGCAGCTACTGCCCGCCGGGGATCGAGAACAAAATATCCCCTGCGACCTGAAAGACACCACATGGTTTAGCAAAATCGATGCCTCCGGCGGGGCGGTGTTCTTTGCCTCCGGGGTGTTCTATTACTTTCTGACCCAGCAGGTCCGGGAACTGGTACGGGGGATGGCAGACGCTTTCCCCGGCGGTGTGCTGGTCTTTGATGCTGCCAATCGGACGGCAGTAAAGATGATCGCAAAAACATGGCTTAAGACTGCAAAAATCAAGGATGTGGGGGCATATTTTGCGGTTTCGGATGCCGCCAAGGAAATCGGCACGTGGGACAGCCGTCTGCAGGTCACAAGTCGCGGCTATATGCTTGGTTACAACGATTTGAGAGACCCTTCTGTCAGCGGCTTTTTCCGGTTTCTCGCAAAGGTCGGTGACAAAGGAATGAAAATGCAAATCGTGAAAATAAGATTTTGAGAGACAAAAATGCAAAAGACGGGCACTTCTTGCCGCTCAATTGGCAAGAAGCGCTCGTCTTTTCTTAACGCGTTGTATGGCGGAGAGAGCGCAAGTTACGCGAGCGCCCTTCTTGCCAGCTCGGCCGCGCCGAGGATTCCTTGGTCGCCGCCGCAGCCCGGGGCGCAGATGTAGCGCTCCATGTCCTTAAGCTCGGCGGTCTGGATGTAGCCACCCAGATATTCGAGGGTTTTCTTGCGGACGATGCCGTAGAGCTGCTCCTGGTGCATCACGCCGCCGCCGAGGACGATGCGGCGAGGCGAGTACATGAGCACAAGGTTCGCGCACATCTGCCCCAGATAATCCCCCTCGAGCGCCCACACCTCATCGTTGTCCGCGAGCTCGGCCGCGGGCTTTCCCCAGCGCGCGGCAATGGCGGGGCCGGAGGCGAGGCCCTCGAGACAGCTCGCGTGGCCCGGGCAGACGCAGCGTCCCTCCTCGGTGGGACGGGTCCTTACCAGCATGTGGCCGGCCTCGGGGTGCAGCATGCCGTGAAGGAGCCTGCCCGCGCACATGACGCCCGCGCCCACGCCGGTGCCGATGGTCACGTAGACGGCGTCCTCGAGCCCCTTGCAGCAGCCGTAGACCACTTCGCCGAGGCAGGCAACGTTCACGTCCGTGTCGTAGGCCACCGGAATCCCGAGGGCGTCGGCGAACGCGGCGCGAAGACCATGGCCTCGCCACGCGAGCTTGGGCGTCTGGAGGATGGAGCCGTAGCGCTCGTCGTTGGGGTCGACGCAGGTCGGGCCGAAGGCGCCGATGCCCAACGCGTCCACATCACGGACGGTGAACCACTCGATCATCTGCGGGACGGTCTCGGCGGGCGTAAGCGTCGGGGTCTCCATACGGTCGAGGACCTCGCCGTCGCCGGACACCACGGCACAGACCATCTTGGTCCCGCCGGCCTCGAGGGCGCCGAGCCTCATTTGCTTTTCGCTCATGTGATCCTCCTTACAAAGGGACGCCCGCAGTCATGGTCAACCGCGGGCGCCCATAACGTTGGCTTGTTTCGAGGCGACCCTACCTGGGCACGCGGTCCTGCCTTGCGGCAAACGGGGCGAGCACGGCGTGCGGCTCGCTTTGGTACCAGTAGGCGACGGTGGAGATGTCGTCCTCGCGCTCGTAGAGCTTGATGTCGTCGTTGCCGAGGTCCTGGAACGTCACGCGCAGGTCCTCCTTGAACGAGATCGGGTCGGGAAGGTGCCACCTGTAGAGGCCGTGCCTGGGCAGCGCGTCGTCGTTGGTCGCGAGCATCGGGTTCGGGTTCGGCTTGCCCGCGCTGAAGCGGTCGCGCGTGGCGTCGCGCGTCGAGCGGTACGGGTAGCCGGCGAACAGCGTGTTGAAGCACTGCGCCTCGGGCAGCGCGTGGGGCGGCCTGTCGAGGAAGGCCCAGGCACCGCCGAAGTAGTCCTCGGCTCCCGTCGAGGTGACCGTGGGGAACTCCTCGTCGCCGTCGAGGAAGAACTTCATCTCGCCCTCGCCCCACCAATAGCGCTCCAGGGCGCACAGGGCCATGTAGGTGCCGACGTAGTAGCCCTTACCGCGCACGCCGTCGAGCACGGTGTAGTCGACGCCCCTGCGGGTGCTGCGCTCGCGGTTAAAACGGGCGTGGAAGTACATGGCGTCGTCCGGCACGTCGGTGAGCGCGTAGTTGAACGTGTAGAAGATGTACTTAATGAACCCGGGGTGCTCGCTCGTAAGCGTGACCTTGGCGTGCTTCCTGAAAGGCATCTCGAAGTAGCAGTTCATGCCGCCCGTCGGGTTCACGCAGATGGGCATCGAGTTGACGATGGCGCGCTCACCGAAGCCGTTGCAGAAGAAGTCGCCGACAGGGCACTCGACCGAGGGGGTCTCCTCGTCGTCCCAGTAGAAGCGCAGCACGAGGTCGCGCATGACGAAGCTGCCGGCGGCGGTCTTGTCGGGGACGGTCATCCAGATGTGGCGGATGATGCCGGGGCCCTCGATGTCCGCGAGCGTGATGGTCTCGCCGGACTCAAGGGGCACGCAGCACGAGCCCTTGCGGCCGACGCCGAGGTGGCTGGCCGACATGGCGGCACGGCCCTTCTCGCCCGTGATGTTCTCGGGGGTGATGGCGCGGCTTTCCTCACCGCCGTGCATCCACACGTCCTTAAGGAACTCTCTCATCGTCGACCTCCTCTATTCGTCGTCTTCGCACTCGGCGGAACTGGCACCGTTCACGTAGACGATCTGCTGGCGCGCCTCGTCGACGAGGGCGTCGAAGTCGAGTTTCTCGTCGGGGCGCGCGAGCGCGACCGTCATGGCGAGCGGGAGGTTGACACCCGCGATCACGTGGATCCGGTCGGAGGCGAAGCGGGAGAAGCGCTGGTTCACGCTGCCGCCGAGCGCGTCGGTGAGGACGACGACCTCGTCAGTGCCCGAAAGAGCCGCCTCGACCGCCGCGTCGAGCCCCTCGCCGTTGTCGTTCACGTAGGCGCACACGGCGTTGATGGCGTCGCTCTTACCCGTAAGAAACTCGAGAGTGTCCTTGAAGCCCTGGGCGAGAAGGGAATGGCTCGCCACAACTATCTTTCTCATTGATTCACCAATCTCTTGGGTCGAAGCTAGGCGAGGATGCCGGCGGCGGAGGCGACCATCGCGAGGACAATCACCACGAGGATGAGGGCCGTCATGCTCGCGTTCTTCTTGGTAAGAAGGTAATACGCGCTTCCCGTGATGGCAGCGGGGATCATGGCAGGCAGGATCTTGTCGAGCAGCGGCTGAATCTCCATCGAGACGTCGCCGAAGCTGAAGCTAATCGGGCAGGTGACGCCGATGACCGAGGCGATGAGGCAGCCGACCACGGTGAGGCCGAGCACGGAGGCGGCGGCAGTGAGGTTGGGAAGCTTCTCGCTGAAGTCGGTGACGAGCTTCACGCCCTGCTTGTAGCCGAACTCGAGGGCGTGCATGCGGACCCAGAAGATGGCCAGGATGAGCGCGAACCAGATGCCGGCTCCCACGGGGTTGCCCTCGATGGCCATGTAGGCGGCGATGGAGCCCATGATGGTCGGGATCATGGTCATGAGCAGGGAGTCGCCGACGCCGGCGAGCGGTCCCATGGTGCCGATCTTCAGGTCTTGGACGGCGTCCGCCGCCGCTAGGCCGTCGCGTTCCTCCATGGCCACGCAGGCGCCGAGGATGATGGCGGCGAGCCAAGGCTGGGTGTTGTAGTAGCGGAAGTGGTTGTTGAGCGCTTGCTTATAGTCCTCGTCGTTCGTGTAGATCTTCCTAAGGACCGGCGAGAGGGCGTAGGCGACTGAGGCGCCCTGCTGGGTCTGGTAGTTGAAGGTGCACACGCTCATGAGCCAGCGCCAGTTCGCGTTGCGCAGGTCCTTCTTGGTGACCTTGTAGCCGGAGGGCTTGCCCTCGGCGACGGCGGTGATGTTCTCGTTTTCCATGGTTACTCATCCTCTCCGATGAAGGCGTCTGCGGAAGCGTGGGCGGCGAGCTCGGTGTCCCTCTCGGCACGCTGGTAGAACGCGATCGCGAGGGCAACGCCGACGATGGCGGCGCCGATGATGGGCACGTTCAGGAAGGCCGAGAGGAAGAAGCCGGCGAGCAGGTACTGGAAGTACTTGCCGGTGGGCATGTAACGCAGCAGCATCGCGATGCCGACGGCCGGGAGCATCTTGCCGGCGAGGGTGAGGCCGGAGAGGAACCACTGGGGCATAACCTCGAGGAGCCAGTTGACGGCGGGCTGGCCGAGGGTCACGGAGACAAAGACGGGCAGGGCGGCGCACAGGCCGAAGAGCACGGGGCAGACCCACAGGATGGCGTTCATCTGCTTGAACTTGCCCTCGTCGCAGAACTTCTGGGACTTCTCGACGACGAAGCCGTTGAGGATCTTGACGATGACGTCGAGCTGGATGCCGAGCATGCCGACCGGCAGGCCGATGGCGAGGCCCGTGTCGGAGCCCAGGGTCACGCCGTAGGCGGTGGCGATGATGGCCATCGTGCCGTAGTCGGGAATCGACGAGCCGCCGAAGCCCGCGACGCCGAGCTGCATGAGCTGGATGGTGCCGCCGATGACGAGGCCGGTCTGCCAGTCGCCCATGACGACGCCGGTGATAAGGCCCCAGAAGACGGCATAGTTGACGAAGATCATCGGGATGCCGTAGTAGTCCACGTGCTTGATGAAGGCCAGCAGGGTCAAAAGGACGACTTGCAGGATAGTGAAGTTGACCATGATCCCTCCTTAGATGAGGTCGGCGACGGAGACGGGCTTGTCAGCGGGCACGAACTGTGCCGTCACCTTGACGCCGCGGGCGATGAGCGCCTTGTAGCTCTGGACGTTCTCGGCGGAGGCATAGGCGCGCTGGGTGAGCTGGACGCCGCCCTCCTTGACAAGAGAGCCGCCGACGATCAGCGACGGGAGCTCGATGCCCGACTCGACCAGGTGAAGGATCGTCTCGGGCTCCTTGGCGATGACAAAGACCTTCTCGCGGTCGTACTTGCCCGCCGCGAAGTTCTTGAGCGCGGTCTGCTCGGAGATGATCGAGACGGCCATGCCCGCGGGGCGCGCCATCCTCATAGTGGACTTCAGGACCTCGTCGCCGGCGACCTTGTCGTCGATGACCATGACTCGGGTCGCGCCCGACACCGGGGCCCACTGCGTCACGATGATGCCGTGAAGCAGGCGATTGTCGATTCGTGCCATAACAACACTCATGTTTGCTCCTATCAAATGAAGTTTTACGTTCGGTACTGCCTCGGCGCTATCCGGATTCGCGCCGGGCAAGGGGTTATCGGATTATTGAGGACGCGCGGTCAGCTTGCGGCGGCGCGGGGAAGGTCACTCGTCGAGCAGGAGGTCCGAGGAGCCGAGGCGCTCTTCTCGCGCCGGGGCGGCGCTCACGCTTATGTAGTCGAAGACATATGCGATCTCGCTTACGGGAACCTCTACGCGATAGCGCGTCGAGATACTCGAGAAGCTCTGCCTGAAGGACTCGATGAAGTCGGTGTGCTCCTCCTCGAAGCGGTCCTGGCCAACGTAGGTCTCAATGGGGTTTCTGGTAACAAGGCGCTCGACGAGACAGCAGAGGTGGACGTAGAGCCCAATGATGGCGTTGCTGCCGATCTTCTCGCCTGTCCTGCGCTGAAGCTCGTGCACGGCGCTCTCGATCTCGTGGAATAGCCGCTCCGGGTCGAGGATGGTGATGGAGCGGATGACGTTCTGCAGCGTCATGTTCGAGAGCAGCTTCTCGTGGAAAGAAGAGAGCTCGGAAGCGTCAAGCCACCTGCCGAACACGGCATCGACCTTAGAGGCGGACGCCGTCGACATGATGTCCTCGAGGGCAACGAAGGGGATGGAGGCGACCCCGGGGTCTCCCGTGCCGATGACGGCGCAGACGCGGTGCTCGGAGAAAACGGCGTCGTTCGACCCGTTCGCGACGAGCTGCTTGAAGGGCCTCGTGAGCAGGCGCGCGCCTATGGTGCGCGGGAGGCTCTGCGAGACGAGCTGGCGTATCCTCTCCGCGGCGTCGACCCCGGACTCGGAGCAGAAGACGATGGCGTCCTCACGGTTGACGCGCTCGATCACCTTGCAGTGCGTCACGCACGCGGCGGTCGCATCGCCAAGAACCTCGGCGATGGACTTGCCGCCGAGCAGCCCGACCCCGATCTCGAGCGCAAGACCGGTAGAGACGTTGTTCACCACGCCGATAGTGGAGTCGGTAACGTTCTCGAGGGCCTTATAGGCCTCCTCCAAGGAGCCCATGTCGACGAGGAACACGACCCCGGTGCAGTAGGAATGGCGGTCGACGAGGCGCTGGAGCGGACCGACGATGTCCTTCAGCTGCTGGTCGTAGGGCAGTCGACCGCCTCGTACACATGCATGCCGAGCATACGGTTCGCCGCGTCGGCGATGCTCGTCGCCGTTGAGTAGCCGTGGGACAAGATGACGCAGAGCGTTCGAAGGGCCTTCGCGTCGCGAGACTCCGATGCGACGCACAGCGTCAGAAGCGTCTTCGTGAAGTGATCGAGCGAGATTCCCAGCGCCCCTTCCACGTCTGCGGCGACCTGATCGGAGACGCTCGAGGCAAACGGTAATTCGGAGGTCACGGCACCGAGGAGATGGGAGATTTGCTCCGCACAGGCAGACTTTCGCTTAGCCAGGCCGATGCCCGGCCACAACTGCAGGCAAATCTCCTGGGCCAGTAGAAAAGCGACCTTCCTCGAAAGCTCGATGCCATAAGAAGAGCCTGCGTCGGCAAGGACCGCGCCCACGATGCGCTCGAAGGCGCGCGACCTCGAGGAGGTAACGCCGCGGCCGAAGATCAAGTGATCCTCAACGCCGCGCACAGCGGAGACAGCTTGCGAGACGAGCTCGGAGACAGAGAGCTCCCCGGCGCAGAATCGCTCATCGAGAGAGCACAGGGCATCGAGCGCCTGCTCGACCGGCCCTGTGCTCTCGGCGGCATCCAGGGACGCGTCGATCAGAACGCCATCGTCGGGCTGTTGATCGATCTGCGCGGAGGAGAGGAGCCCGCTGGGAAGAAGATACGGGCGAACGACGACGTAGTCGCCCTCGCGATTGAGGAACGCTTTGGCGCAGCAGTTCGTCACGCAGGCGCGCAAGCCGGCGATGTTATCGGAAAAGTCCGCGTTCACGAGGCAACGGTATGCGCCGCGGCTAATCTTCACATCAGAACCGATTCGGCACCCCTCGCTGCGCAGGAAGCTCAAGATGAGATCCTCGCGCTCCTCGGGGGTCCGCTCCTTGAGTGAGGGGACGCGGGCACAGATGGGCATTTTGCTGTAGGCCGAGGAAACCTTCAGGTCATCGGCGGAAAGCGTCGTCGAAAGAACGAGGCGAGCGCGCGGCGCATCCTGGGAGGCATCGAGCCCGAGGGCCGTCGCAAGGCAGTGCTCCATCGCAGAGGGAGAGAGTGCCTCGATGCCGTTGACAAAAACCACACCCCCGCGCGATTTCGCGATCGACTCGTCAAGAAGCCCGTTGAACGAGGCGGCGTCCGGGACCCCGGCGCAGTCGATGCGCACATAGGAGGAGTCGCGGGACAGCAAGCCCTGGTTCTTGCCGTACTCGTACACAAGGCGAGAAAGGAAAGACTCACCGACACCCACGCCGCCGCTCAGGAGGATGGGTAGGCCAAACGGAGGGTACTGAACCGCAGCCTTGCACTGCTCGACAACGGAGCTGAGGCTCAGGTCGAAGCCCACGGCACGCGCGAAGTCGCGGTGATCGGCGATTCCCGTCGCCTGGATGAGGTCGGCGAGCGAGGCGTACTCGCTTGCAGAGAGCTTTACCTGAAAACGCTTCTGGAACGCGCGGCGATGAAAATAACGGACAGGCCTGCCCGCCACCTTAACCACAAGGCCGGCGCGAACAAGGTCGTTGAGGTACTGGCTCGCCAGGCTCCTGGAGATGATGAGCGTCTCGGCGATGTCGGAGGTGGACAGACGGGCAAGGTCGTCGAGCGAGACGGCAGAGGTGAGGGCCTCGAGATGCTCGAGAATCCTGTCCCTCATGTCGACGGGTTTCTTTGCCAAGCTGTCCTGTGTGGTCTTGTCCATGACTTCTTACCTCCTCGTACAAGGAGTATAAGGGGAGAACAGAGAACGGAAGGGGGCGCGTGGGGGAATCAACAGTTCCGAGGAGAAGTCCACCACTTGAGGGACAGAAAACAACGGTCATTGAACATTCAGGGCCGACGCTCAACACTTCGGCTCGACACTTCGCTTTGGAAAGGGCCCTGCGCGATGGTGCAGCCCTCCATCTCGCAGCACAGGTCGCCGAAGGTCGCGAGGATGCGCTCCTTCTGTTCCGCGGGCGAGACGACTCGGTGGGCAAGGTCCTCTCAAAAGGGGTCGTCCGACGCCGCAAGACCTCGATGACCGACTACCGCCTCGAGCAAGTGGCGGATTACCTCTGCACCATCGAACTTGCCTTGGTCAAGTGCGAGGCCAAGGAGAACGGTGAGACGTACAACAAGTTCTTCGGAGGTATAGGCTCTTTCAAGAGGAACTGGCTCAAGCAAGCCCGCAGCAAGCGGATATAGCTGGTCTCGCGGTTTCGCAAGGAACGGTCGGTTCTCCTCTGGCGAGGAACTCCCGACGACGTGCTTCGAGCAGCGGAAGCTGAAGCGCAAGCAGAAGCAGCGCGGGCAATGATCGGTGCCGACATGGGCCCAGACGTGAACAGCGCTACGTCCCCTGTTCACGGGGCGCGAAACCGCAAAGGTTGCACAGAGGTTGCAAAATTAGAAGCCCCCGACCTGTTTTCGCAGGTCAGAGGCTTGAAATCAACGAATATCGTTTATTCCCACTCGATGGTCGCGGGCGGCTTGGACGTGATGTCGTAGCACACGCGGTTGGCGCCGGGGACCTCGGCAACAATGCGGCCGGAGATGCGGGCCAGCACGTCGTAGGGCAGCTTGGCCCAGTCGGCGGTCATGGCATCGCTGGACTCGACGGCACGCAGGATGATCGGGCGCTGATAGGTGCGCTCGTCGCCCATAACGCCGACGGACTTGATATCGGGCAGGACCGCAAAGTACTGCCAGCAGCTGTGCTCGGAGTTGCGCTCGCCGGTCTGCTCAAACAGACGCTGGTTGTAGGCGTCGAGCTCCTCGCGCACGATAGCATCGGCGTTCTTGAGGATCTCGAGCTTCTCCTTATCGACCGCACCGATGATGCGGATGGCCAGACCCGGACCCGGGAAAGGCTGGCGGAACACGATGTGGCCCGGCAGGCCCAGTGCCAGACCAAGCGCGCGGACCTCGTCCTTAAAGAAGTGGTCGAGCGGCTCGATAAGGTCGAAGTGCACGCCCTCGGGGAACGGGATCAGGTTGTGATGGCTCTTGATGGTGGCCGTCTTACCGCCCGTCTTGCGAGCGCCGGACTCGATGATGTCGGGGTAGATGGTGCCCTGAGCCAGGTACTTGACCGGCTTGCCATCGGTCTCGAGCTGCTGCGCCACGGCGAAGAACTCTTTCCAGAACTGCGTACCGATGATGCGACGCTTCTCCTCGGGCTCGGTCACGCCGGCCAGAAGCTCGGCATAACGGTCCTCGGCGTGGACGTGGATAAAGTCGACGTCAAACTGCTTGGTGAAGACCTCCTCCACCTGCTCGGGCTCGCCCTTGCGCAGCAGACCGTGGTTGATGAACACGCAGGTCATCTGCTTGCCCACGGCACGAGCACCCAGCGCAGCCACGACGGAGGAGTCGACGCCGCCGGACAGGGCCAGAATCACGCGGTCGTTGCCGACCTTCTCGCGGAACTCGGCCGTCATGGTCTCGACCAGGTTGTCCATGCTCCAGTTGGGCTCCAGGCCGCAGATCTCAAACAGGAAGTTGCTCAGCAGCTGCTGACCGTACTCGGAATGCTTGACCTCGGGGTGGAACTGCGTGGTGAAGATCTTGCGCTCGACGCACTCCATGGCGGCAACCGGGCACACGTCGGTGCTGGCGGTAACGGTAAAGCCCTCGGGCACCTCGGAAACGGCGTCGCGATGGCTCATCCACACGGTCTGCTCCATGGGCGTGGAGTTAAAGAGCTTGGCGCCAGCCGTGCGCGTGATGGTGGCGCGGCCGTACTCGCCCACCTCGGAGTGGCCGACCTTGCCGCCGAGCGTCACGGCCGTGATCTGATGGCCGTAGCAAAAGCCCAGGACGGGAAGGCCCAGGTCAAAGATGGCGGGGTCGATAGACGGAGCGTCCTCGGCGTACACGGAGGCCGGGCCGCCGGAAAGGATGAGCGCAGAGGCGTTCATCTCGCGAATCTCGTCGGCCGAGATGTCGCAGGGGACAATCTCGGAATACACGTTGAGGTCGCGGACGCGACGGGCAATGAGCTGACCGTACTGCGCACCAAAGTCGAGTACGAGGACCTTTGCGGAAGCCTTTTGATCCATGGTTTCCCCCTCTTGTTGGCGGGGAGCCGGTGCCCACCCGCGTGAATGAACGAAAATAACCTCCATAGTGTACACGTTATATGGGGTTTCTCGTCCCTCGCAGCCATCAGCGCACGGCAAACGCACGACCTGGGCCCCTATTTGACGGCAATTGAAGTGTTACCAAACGTTGCAGATGATGTAATACGTTTGAACATTGGACGCCCTGTGCCACAATACTGCCGAACGACTCCGCCTCTGCGGCGGCAAATACGATAGGAATACCAGCATGAAGCGCATCCTTCTCATCGCCACGGGAGGCACCATCGCATCAACCGAGGACGGCAACGGCCTCTCCCCCGCCCTGACCGGTGAGGAGCTCGCCCAGAGCGTCCCCGAGATCTCGGGCCTCTGCGAGCTCGACGTCGTGCAGCCCATGAACATCGACAGCACCAATATGCGCCCCAGTGACTGGATGCGTATCCGCGACGTCATCGCCGAGGGCTATGCCGACCACGACGGCTTCGTGATTCTGCACGGCACGGACACCATGAGCTACACCGCGGCAGCGCTTTCCTACCTGATTCAGGACAGCCCTAAGCCCATCGTGCTCACCGGCTCGCAAAAGCCCATGGGCAACCCCTTTACCGATGCCAAGCTCAATCTGTACCAGAGCCTGCTCTATGCGCTCGACGAGCACTCGCACGACGTTTCGATCGTGTTTGGCGGCGTTGCCATTGCCGGCACGCGCGCCCGCAAGCAGCGCACCATGAGCTTTAACGCGTTCATTAGCGTCAACTATCCGCCCATTGCCTACATCCGTAACGACCGCATTGTGCGCAACGGGCTTCACGGGACTCATCAGGGCGAAAGCCCGGTGCGTTTCTACGACAGTATTGACCCGCGCGTGTTTGTCCTCAAGCTTACACCCGGCGTGAACCCGGGTATCCTGGACGCCCTTGCCGATAGCTACGATGCTGTAATTCTTGAGACCTTTGGCATTGGCGGTATTCCCGAGTTTGGTGAGTCCGGCGAGTCATTCCAGGAGGCGATTTTTCGCTGGGTCGGTTCGGGTCGCACCGTCGTTATGACCACGCAGGTCCCCGAAGAGGGCCTCGATCTGGGCGTTTATGAGGTCGGCCGTGCTTACGCCGATCATCCGGGTATTCTGCGCGGCGATGACATGACCACCGAGACGCTCGTGGCCAAGACCATGTGGGCACTCGGCCAGTCACGCGATGCCGCCGAGATCCAGCGCCTGTTCTACAGCCAAGTCAACCACGACCGCATCCCGATGGCGTAGCCAGGCATCGACCGGTATCCCCTACTCAATGCCTTCAAGAAGCTCTGACACCGTCATGCCGAGTGCGGGCGCGATCTTAAATAGAACCTTGAGCGTGAAATTTGCCGTCCCACCTTCGATTCGGTCGAGGTAGGGTCGGCTGATTCCCGTTGCCACACAAAAATCAACCTTGGAGATACCAAGGTCCCTGCGTGTCTCTTCGACCCGCCTGCCAAGAATCTGTTTCGCACGTTCGTCCATGCAGCCGAGTTTGAAATGGAGCCGAACATAAACGTAAACTATAGTTTACGTTTTGCCGAATACACAGGAGTTTTCTATGTCGGGTTCTTCGGTCCGCATGTACCGAGCCACGCTTCGCGCAAACAGCGCGCCGCCCAAGCTCGTCGTCGTTGAAGCAGAATGCCTTTCGCCCGATGAGCGCACAGCATTTGCATTGCTATCAAGTCGCGTCGCCGCCGTTCTGGTCCCTTGCCCGGCGCAAGGTGAACTTGCCATCCAATGCCAAGCGCACAGCTGCTCGCTCAAGCAGGCTGCCGTAATCGCAACCAGCCAACGAGGTCTGCCCCTTCTCCTGGAAGCCGGTATCGCACTTGCCCTTCGCGGCGCCGGATACGAAAACGAGGCCGCCGCCGACATGGTCTTTAAACCACGATCGAGCGGCGGCCTCGCAGCAGCCATTGAATATGTGTGCAGGCTCGTTGCCTAAAAGGACAAGCTAGAAACCAAAGCCAAAGCCCGTTCCAGTAATCGCCGAATACATAAAGTAGACGTTGATTACATTGAGGAACACGCCCGTGATGCAGCCGTTGCGCAGGTAGCGCTCGCACGCAAGACGTGCCATCACAGCGGAGTCCTCGTTGTTCTTTGCCTGGCGTCCCGCCGTAAAGTACGTCGCCACGCTCAGCAGCAGGTTGAGCACCGGCAGTGCCAGCAGCTCGTAGCTCTTACCCCAGCGCGTCACCTCGCCGGCTGCGTTAAACTTCGTTGCCACCTCGGGGCCAATGTTGGGGATCACAAACGCTGCAACCACCAGCGGAATCACCGCAAGTACGAGCAGCGCAATACCCATGTAGCCAGCTTTTTTGCCATATTTAAACATATGCGTCGTCCTTACACGTTAAAGCGGAAGTGCACGACGTCGCCATCGGCCATGACATAGTCCTTGCCCTCAATACGCAGCTTGCCGGCGGCCTTGGCGCCCTGCTCGCCGCCGAGCTCGATGTAGTCGTCATAGCCAATAACCTCGGCCTTAATAAAGCCGCGTTCAAAATCGGTGTGGATGACGCCGGCGGCCTGCGGGGCGGTCGCGCCCTGACGAACCGTCCAGGCCTTGACCTCCATCTCGCCAGCCGTAAAGAACGACTGCAGACCGAGCAGCTTATAGGCCGCCTGCGCGAGCACGTCCAGACCGGGCTGCTCCAGGCCCAGGCTCTCCAGGTAGTCGGCGGCGTCCTCGGGATCGAGCTCGGAAAGCTCGGCCTCAATCTTGGCGCAGATGGGCAGCGGCTTGACGCCATCAATGGGCGTCAGGTCCTCGTTGAGCATGTCCTCGTCTACGTTGGCCACATACAGGATGGGCTTCATGGTGAGCAGGAACAAGCCCTTGGCAGCGGCGCGCTCCTCGTCGGTCATCTCCATAGACGCGGCGCGCTTGCCCTCGTTGAGCCAGGCAAGCAGGCGCTTGGCGACCTCAAACTTGGGCATGAGCTCCTTGTCGCGCTTGGCCTCCTTCTCGAGCTTGGGCAGCTGCTTCTCGAGCGTGCCCATGTCGGCCAGGATGAGCTCGGTCATGATGGTGTCGGCATCGCCGGCGGGATCGACGAACTCGCCCGTGCGGCCCACCTCACGCATGACGCTGGGGTCCTTAAAGTAGCGCACGACCTCGCAGATGGCGTCGGTCTCGCGGATGTTTGCCAAGAACTGGTTGCCCAGGCCCTCGCCCTCGTTGGCACCCTTCACCAGGCCAGCGATGTCGACAAACTCGACCGTCGCCGGCACAATGCGGCCGGGGTTAACGATGTCGGCGAGCTTTTGCAGGCGGCTATCGGGCACATCGACGATACCCACGTTGGGGTCGATCGTGGCAAACGGGTAGTTGGCGGCAAGGCCGGTCTTTTTGGTAAGCGCGGTGAACAGCGTCGACTTGCCCACGTTGGGCAGGCCCACGATACCGATGGAAAGGGACACGACAGCTCCTTTTGGTACAGGTACTTCAAACCGTATAAGTATAGCGCCGCCGCAGCATCCGGGCGAATCCGGACACCGCGGCGGCGCAAATGAAGCAGAGATAGAGCTCGCTGACTAGTCCGCGAGCTTCTCCACCTGGTCGAGCATCTTGTCCAGCTTGGCCTTTGCCTCGGCCTTGACCTTCTGGGCCTCTTCGTGGGCCTTGGCCTTCTGAGCGGCCTTTTCCTCGGCCTCGGGGTCGACAACGACCAGATTGGACGCATCGTGCTCGACCAGCTTGAGCGCATGCTCGGGGCACACCTTGACGCAGGCGCCGCAGCCCAAGCAATACGTGGACTCCAACGCAAAGCGGCCGCTTCCTACCAAATCGCAGGCGAACGTGGGGCATACATTGACGCACTCGCCGCACGACGTGCACTTGTCAAAATCGCATTCCGGCGTGCTCACCTGCATGTTCTGGGCAAGCTCGGGATGGTTTTGCAATGTCGAGAGCACCAGCTGCCGCCCGTGCGTGAGCGAACGGCGACGCTTGGTCGTCGTGGTGCCGCACATGGTGTTGAGCGTGCGCTCGAGCTGCGTGATCTGGTGACGGTGAGCCTTCAACTTCTGCGTCACCGAGGCCAGTGCCGCCGTCGCCGGATTGAGCTTGGTCACCGTCAGGCCCGTGGTACGGGCAATCTTTTCCATGTACTCCTTGCGCTCGTACTCGCGAAGCTTATGGCACTTGAGGCTCTTGGGGTCGACCTCCAGGCCCATGCCCGTACCAGCCCACTCCTCGGCAGTAGCGATGGCCTCGCCCAGAATATCCTCGCCACCGGTGTTGCGGCACTTATCGCACACGCCCAGTGGCAGGTAGACGCTCACGTTGGGATAGTCGGCCAGCACCGAGAACCAGGTCTCGGCAGTAATATCGCCCACGCAGGCGACGACGACCTCGTTTTCGCGCGGCATGCGCTTAAGGGCGCGCGTGCAGGTAACGTAGGCGGTCTCGTGGCTCGTAGCAGCAGAGACGATATCGTCATACAGGTTTTTGGGCGCCAGGCGCGGCGAGATGATCGCCTCGGTCGGACAGGCAGCGGCGCACAGGCCGCACTTGCGACAGGAGTCGAGGATCTCGATGGCGTCTTCCTCGACCTCGATAGCGTTGACCGGGCACACGTCCATGCACGCGGTGCAGGCGCTCTTCTCGTTTTTGCAGGTCAAGCACGGAATGGTGTTGCCGCGCGGACGCTCCTTGTAGTCGGCAGGATTCCACTGCGGTGCCGACGGATCGAGTGCATCGGTCACACCGCCAAGCGGGTTTTTAAGAAAGTCGAAACCCTTGCTGATCTCGATAATGTCATCAAACAGATCGTGTTCCTGCGCCATGCGCGGCCCCTCCCTGAGCAGTGCAAACAAGCAAGAGATAATGATACGCTATCGGCCCACGCCTCGGGCAAATTACACGCGGCGCATCTTTGCGGCAAATAGCCCATGGCCCATCGCCGCCTCGATTGCACAAGGTCAATCAAGCGCCAAACTATGCCTCGCACATGAACTGCACGAGCTTTTGTTTGGTCACCTTTGCCTGCTCGTTGGCCATGTTACGCTCGTTTCTAAAGACCGCATTTGCAACACTCTGCAGATCGGCATCGGAAATCTCGCCAAGGCCCAGCTCCTCGAGCGTCGTCGGCAGACCGACGCGTTGGCAAAACTCGAGCACCTGATCAAGCTCGGGTGCACGCTCCAGGCGCAGCTGCACCACCAGGCCAAATGCCACGGCCTCGCCATGCATTGCCTTGCACTCGGGCAGAATCGTCAACCCGTTGGCGATGGCATGCGCCAACGCCAAGCCACCGCTCTCAAAGCCAACACCCGAAAGCAGAATATTGCACTCGATCAGGCGCTCAACCGCCGGCGATGTACGCCCTTTTTTGAGATCGCGCTTGGCAGCGACGCCGCACTCCATGAGCGTGTCGTAGCAGGCGCGAGCCGCGACCAGAGCCAAGTGCCCCGGCTCGCCACCGTGCTCGTTGGTACCGTGCGCCGCGGCGCACGAACGCGCCTCGAAGTACGTTGCCAGTGCGTCGCCCATGCCAGCGACCGTCATACGCAGTGGGGCTGCCGCGACCACGTTGGTATCGACCACGACCAGGTCTGGATTCTTCTCGAGCATCAGGTAGTGGTCGAACGACCCATCCTCGTGATACAGCACCGAAATCGCGCTGCACGGACCGTCCATCGAAGCCGCCGTGGGGCATACGCACAACGGCAGCTCGGCATAAAACGCTACTGCTTTGGCGATATCGAGCATTTTGCCGCCGCCAATACCCACCACCATGTCGCAATACTCGGCCTGGGCTTCCTTAGCCATTTCGACAACGGCCTCTTCCGTACACGGACCGTCATAAATCTTAAAGAACGGCTCACTTAGATCTTCGTCCAGAAATCCATCGACAATCTGCTTGCACAGCCGATCCTCGGTGCCCTGGTCAAACAAGACATAAGCAGCGCAGCCCAACCATGACAAATACCTGCCCTGACGCGAAAGTTCGCCCGGCCCCTGAACATACCGGCCGGGACCGCCATAAACCATGGGAAGCGCCATACGAGAATCCGCCCTTCATCAAACAACGATTGGTGCAAAGTAACTTGCCCCCTGCACCAACTTGTGCATTGGAGACAGGCCACTTTGCACCATAGTAAAAAGGGGCAAAGTCATCTGCTGGCTTTGCCCCTTCCTTAGCTTGATTTACTCATCCATGAGATAGTAGTGGCCCAGCGCGTCGGCACCCAGGATGGCGTTTGCGACCATCTCGGGCGTCACCTCAAACGGCATGTTGCACATGGTGTCATCGGGTGCGCAGGCGGCCTCGGCAACAATCATGGCCTGCTCGCGCGTAAGCTCGGCAACGCCAAGTTCCTTCATCGTGACCGGCAGGCCCAGCTCAATGCAGAAGCCCAAGACTTCCTCGAGTTTCTCAGTCGGAGCATCCTCGAGTACCAGCTGGACGATGGTGCCAAAGGCGACCTTCTCGCCGTGATACATGCCGTGGCACTCGGGCAGCATCGTCAGGCCATTGTGGATGGCATGAGCAGCAGCAAGGCCCGAGCTCTCAAAGCCAATGCCGGAGAGCAGCGTGTTGGCCTCAATGATGTGCTCGACGGCAGGCGTGAGCGCACCCTTCTCCAGCGCGACCTTGGCCTTGACGCCATCGGCCATAAGCGTCTCGTAGCAGAGCTTGGCGAGCGCCAGGCCGGCCATGCCGCCCTTGCCGCCGGCGCAAGTGCCGCCGTCGGCATCATGCGTCGCCTGGGCCTCAAAGTAGGTTGCGAGCGCATCGCCCATGCCGGAAACCGTCAGGCGCACCGGGCTCGCCGCGATAACCGTCGTATCCATCAGGACAATATTGGGGTTTGCCTTAAGGAAGAGATACTTGTCGAACTGGCCGTCGTCGGTGTAGAGCACCGAAAGTGCCGAGCACGGAGCATCGGTCGAAGCAATGGTGGGGCAAATGATGACCGGGGACTCCAGGTAGTAGGCAACGGCCTTCGCGGTGTCGAGGATCTTGCCGCCACCGACGCCGACGATGATGTCGCAACCGTTGTCGCGAGCGAGCGCAACCAGACGATCGACCTCGCCCTTGGAGCACTCGCCGTTAAAGTCCTCGAACAGCAGCTCGGCCTTGGCCTCGGCAAAACTGCCCTCGATCTTGGCACCGACGCGCTTCTTGCCCGAAGGCGTCACGATGACGAGGGCCTTAGCGCCGAGCGGCTCGACATAGGAGCCGAGCTTGGCCAGCTCGTCCGGACCCTGGATGTACTTGCTGGGGCTATTGAAAATTGCAGCCATAACTATCCCATTCTCTAAAAGAAAAAAGAAAGGGGCTCCGTACGGATACGTGCGGAGCCCCTCGTTACGATAACAAGAGTCGATTAGAAATCGATGTCGGTGTCGTAGTAGCAGGCCTTGAGGATCTTCTCGAAGTCGGCAGCCTTGGTCTCACGCGGGTTCTCCGGCGTGCAGGCGTCGGTCTCGGCGTTCGCGGCGATCTCGGGCAGCTTGGCGAGGAACTCCTCCTCGGAAACCATCTGCGGGTTCTCGGCGTCGACCTTCACGCCACCATTCGCGTAATCCTTGATGGACTGCGGAATGTTGAGCTGGTCGTTGAGGTCGCGAATCTTCTGGACGAGCGCGGCGATGAGCTCCTCGTTGGTCTCGCCGGGAAGGTGCAGGATCTCCTTGGCCACGTAAGCGTAACGCTCGGCAGCACGGGGATCCTTGGAGTTCCACTGGATGACCTTGCCCAGGTACATGGCGTTAGCGGCACCGTGGATGATGTGACCGTTCTCAAAGGCTGCACCGGTCTTGTGAGCCATGGAGTGAACGATGCCGAGCAGGCCCGAGGAGAAGGCGATACCGGCGATGCACTGAGCCTCGTGCATGTGCTGACGGGCCTCATGGTCGCCAGCATAGGACTTGGGCAGCCACTCGACGATCTCGCGGATGCCGTGCAGAGCGTTGGCGTCGGTGAACATAGAGGCGCAGGTGGAAACGTAAGCCTCCATGCAGTGGGTCAGAGCGTCCATGCCGGTATGAGCGCACAGCTTGGCGGGCATGGTGTAGGTGAGCTCGGGGTCGACGATGGCGACATCAGGGGTGATGTTGAAGTCGGCCAGCGGGTACTTGATGCCCTTGGCGTAGTCGGTAATGACGGAGAAGGCAGTGACCTCGGTAGCGGTGCCGGAGGTAGAGGAAATGGCGCAGAAGTGAGCCTTCTGACGCAGCTCAGGGAAGCTGAACGGCTGGATAATGTTGTCGAAGGACTCCTCGGGATACTCGTAGAAGACCCACATGGCCTTAGCAGCATCGATGGGCGAACCGCCACCGATAGCAACGATCCAGTCGGGCTCGAAGTCGCGCATAGCGGCTGCGCCCTTCATGACGGTCTCGATGGAGGGATCGGACTCGACGCCCTCGAACAGCTTGACCTCCATGCCGGCCTCTTTGAGGTCGGCCTCAACGTCCTGCAGGAACCCTCCGCGGCGCATAGAGCTGCCGCCAGAAACGATGATGGCCTTCTTGCCCTTGAGGTTCTTCACCTCGTGGCGAGCGCCCTCACCAAAGTACAGATCGCGAGGATTGGTAAAACGTCCCATACTGTGCCTCCTAAACAAGCCCCTCTTAGACTTGCGTATATAACGGAGCACCCGATTGGCTCCGTTAGGACCGTTTTGCGTGTTGCCGGCGATGACAATGCGCAATGTCTAAACGTCTAAACGCTCAGACAAACACTATTCTACCGTTCTGGTTGGTCAGTTATTCACCTAAAGCCGACAATGATGAAACGTTTTTTCTATCCCTGAAGACCCTTGTGGGGCATTCATACTCCCAAGCTGGGCAAACGTTTTATCAAGGTTGACCACATATCCCGGGCAGGACTGTGTCCCTCCAAAATGCGCCCCGTTCGCCGCCAAAAATCGACCGTTTGCGGCACCGTGATACCACTCAGTCGTCCAAGGTGCCGACATTTGTGCGACATCCGTCTTCGTGGTGCAAAGGTGCATGTCCAAGTGCGGCACCCCCGGTGTGCCACATGCGGGTAAACTAGAACCTTATATAGAGACATTTGAACCCTAACCGCAGCAAAGGAGGCCCCATGGCATTCGATCCCATTCAAGAGGATTGCCATCGCCTCGTTCTTGAGGCCTTGCGCCGCGACAATATCCCGCTCACCGACGGTGCCGCCGCAGAGCGTCTGATGGAACAATTCACCCGCAACCCCGCGCCGCTCATCGTGCACGACCGCGACCGCGCCGGGCACCTCATTGCCAAGGTGGTCGAGGCTGTCGACTACCGCATTCCCTTTATCCCTGACGATACCCAGGCAGAGCAAGAAGAGGCCGCTGCCGAGAACATGCTTCGCGAGGCAGCCGCGCTCGACCCCACCAACTGGGATGCCCAGCGCATGCTGACCGCCCTCACCGCCAACTCCAACGAGGAGTACGTACAGTACTTGGTATCCAAGCGCGATGAAGTCGAGCACGACCTGGCACTCAAGATCGCCTCGGCGCAGGACCCCTACGAGCGTGAGGCCGCAGGCGACCTTATGCGCCGTCCCTACCTGCGCTGGCTTGCCGCCCTTGCGTCACGCGCCCTCATTAGCGGCCGCTATCGCATGTCGCTCGAAGCCGCAAACTGCAGCCTCGACTTTGCCCCCAACGATCCGGCCGGCGTCCGCCACACCGCAATGCTCGCCATGGCTAAGCTCGAATACCCCGCCGAGGAGCTCAAGCGCTTTCGCTCTGCCCACTCCGTGCCCTATCTTGCCAACACGCCGCTACGCCGTCGTCCCAAGGACGCGGAGCGCGACTTGGACCCATGGACGCTCATCGCGCTGACGAGCGCTGCCTGGCGCGAGCTGGACTACGAGGGTGCCGAGCACTACTTGCGCATCCTTGCACGCTCGTGCCCACACGCAGCCGAGGCGCTCTATTTCCAAACCGAGTTTCCCGATGGCGTCTATGCCCGCGTCAACGTGGGTGTGGGCTCTACCGACGAGCTTGTCCTTGCGCTGTCCGAGGCGACGCCGGTACTGCAGGAGGGCCTGGGCGCCCCCGACAATGCCAGCTTTGCCGCCTGGGTCGCCACCAACGATATCGTGCGTTCCCAGATCGACGAGCGCATCCTGCGGGCGGCCGAGCAGGGCTTGCCGTTTAAGGGAGGAGACCTCTAATGGATCCGAGCGTCTACATCCCCGCCTACCTGGAGCGCGCCTACCTTGCGTCGCACCCCGAACTCACCGATGCAGCACGCGATCTTGTCCATAACGACGTGAGCGTCAACCCTCATAAATATGCGCAGACCGAGCATGCCCAGGCGCTGCTGTCCTATGCAGGCGTCCACCGCCACCTGCTCGACGAGCTCCAGCGCATCGAGGACATGGGCAGCGACGAGGAGTTTGAACAGACGCGCAACCGCCTGTTCGACGATATGCGCGATGAGCTGCTCAAGATCGTCCGCGTCGACGCACTGGCCGTCGATGCCCAGCTGCTCGCCATCATTTTGGCGGACACGCCCGTCGACGCCTGCCTGGGCGACCTGATGAAACTCGAGGCGACCACGGCCGATTACCTGCAGCAAAGCGTGCCCGGGTTCGACATGGAGGCCCCGCACTACTGGGCCAACAAGGTGCTAGCAGACGGCGTGACGGCGGCCGATCTCACCGTGAGCGAGCCGGCTCTTATCGGGTGGCTCCACACGCTCGAGGCCATCTCGCAGCTGTGCTTGGCGAGCGCTCGTTACCGTGCTGCCGCCAACTATTCTCGCCGTGTTCTTAAGGCGGAAGGCTATCCCACCCGAGCTGCAGGCACCGTGCTACTCGCCCTCGCTCGTCTGGAAGACGAGGACGGCTTTTTTGCCCTGGCCCACCAGCTCGAGGAGCAGATGGGGGCCGATGCCCTCGAGAACTCCCCCTGGTACCTACTCGCCCGCACGATTCTGCTGTTCAAAACGAACAAGATGCGCCCGGCGACACGCGCACTGCGCGAGTTTGCCAACCGCTGCGAGGGCGGCGCGTTCTTTTTGCTGAACCCCATGTATCAGACGCCGTACCTCCCCTGCCGGCCCGAACCGCACGACCCCTGGGACCTTTCGCATCAGGCAGTTTGGGAGGCCGACGGCATCATCTCGGATACTCCCGACTTTGCCCCCTGGGCCAACGCCTGCGAAGACGTATCGCAGCTTGCCCAGGAATTTGCGCGCCGTTACGGCTTTTAACGGCACAATCGCCACGACCATGTCATTCACGTTAGGAACGGCTTCATGAACTTCCGCTCATCTCTCGCCTGCACCTCGAGCGATATCGCCCGCTGGGGGCTGCGCTCCGTCCTTAAGCGCCAGGGCGGCGTACTCCCCGGCCGCATCGCCATGAAGATCGACCCCGAGCTGCTAAGCGACCTCGCGGGTCTTGTCGACCACAGCGTGGTAATCACCGGCACCAACGGCAAGACCACCACCTCCAACCTCATCGCCGACGCCGTTGCCGCTAGCGGCGCCACCGTGGTATGCAACCGTGCCGGAAACAACATGGAGCCGGGCGTGGTGGGCGCGTTGCTCGAGGCCCGCAGCGGCCTCAAGCGAACCGGCGGCGGCGAGCGCGTGGGCGTCTTTGAGTGCGACGAGCTCTACACGGTGCGCGTCCTGCCCAAGCTCAAGCCGACCTACTTTGTGCTGCTCAACCTGTTCCGCGACCAGCTGGACCGCTACGGCGAGATCGACCACACTCAGGACGTCATCGCCCATGCGCTGGAGCTTTCGCCGGCAACGACGCTCATCTATAACGCCGACGATCCGCTGTGCGCCTCGATCGCCGCACGCGTCCCCAATATGAGCATTGCCTTTGGCATCGACGGTGCCACAGGCACCGAGTCCGATCGCATTAGCGACTCGCGTTTTTGCTCGCAGTGCAACGCGCCGCTGGAGTACGACTATGTACAGTACGGCCAGCTCGGCGCCTACCATTGCCCCTCGTGCGGCTGGGCCCGCCCTGCGCTTGTCCGTCGCGTGACGGACGTGAAGCTCGGCTGCGACGGCTACGGCTTCGACCTGGTCTTTGGATCTGCGCCCGACGCGGCTGCCGTACACATCGCCACACGCTACAACGGCCTGTACATGGTCTACAACGTTGCCGCTGCATTCTTTGCCGCACATGAGTTAGGCGTGGATACGGCGCTTCTACAGCCTACGCTCGATGCCTACGTCCCCGCCGGCGGACGTATGGGGCGCTGGGATATCGCCGGCCGCACCGTCGAGGCCAACCTGGCTAAGAATCCCGTAGGCTTCGATCGACAAATCCAGTCCATCAAGACGGCAGGCGGCAGACTCTGCGCTTTCTTCCTTAACGACAATGACGCCGACGGACACGATGTATCGTGGATCTACGACGTCGACTTTGAGCGCATCGCCGACACGCCGGGTCTTGTCGCCTTTGCCGGAGGCACGCGCGCGCACGACATGCAGGTGCGCCTCAAGTACGCCGGCATCGATGCCGCGATTATCTCGGACGTCGCGCAGGCAATTGGCGCCGTGGCAGACGAGGCCGCCGATGACACCTTCTACGCCGTCGCCAACTACACGGCCTTCCCGCCGCTGGTCAAGGAGCTCGACGGGCTGAAAGGCGCCACCGCCGATGCTGTTGCCGAGCGCGCCGTAGCCCGTGCCGACGGCAGCGCTCTTCCTGTCGGCATCGCGCCAGTCGAACTTTCGCACCCGCTGCGCATCGTCTACCTGTATCCCGATGCCCTTAACCTCTACGGCGACGGCGGCAATGTTATCGCGCTCGAGCGCCGCTGCGCCTGGCGCGGCATCCCCGTTCGCGTGGACGAGGTCCGTATGGGCGAGTCACTCGATCTCACCGATGCCGATATCGTCATGATGGGTGGCGGCTCCGACCGCGACCAGCTAGCCGTGGCACACGAGCTGCTCGCCCAAAAAGACAAGGTCGCATCCTATGTTGAGGATGGCGGCTCGCTGCTCGCCATCTGTGGCAGCTATCAGCTGCTCGGCCGTTCGTACTATATGGGCGAGGATCGCATTGAGGGTCTGGGGGTCATTGCTGCCGAAACCGTACGCGGCTCCGACCGCCTGATCGGCAACGTAGCCGTCAAAACCGACCTGGCACCTGAGCCCTTTGTGGGATTCGAGAACCATGGCGGCCGCACGCTTTTGGACGCCGATGCCACGCCGCTCGGAACGTCCGTCGTCACGGGCACCGGCAACAACGGCGACGATGGCTTTGAGGGCCTGATCTACAAGGGCGTCATCGGCACGTACCTGCATGGCCCGGCGCTGCCCAAGAACCCCGAGCTCGCCGACTGGTTGATCGCCCATGCCCTCGAGCGCCGTGGCGATGCACAGGCTGCCGCCCTGCTGCCGCTCAAGCCCCTCGACGACACCTACGAGCACGCCACCCACGACGCCGCCATGAAGCTCCTCCCCTAACGCCCCAACCACCACAAAGGGGACAGGCACCTTTGTGGTGGTTTTGACCCGTCCCAGCGGTTTGTCTCAATCTGTAACATCTAGACCGTTAAAAGTCGTCTTACTGTTACAGAATGAGATGTTCGTCCCGACGCCTGCCTTTTGTCTCGATCTGTAACACATAGAGCCGATTTATCAGCCCAGATGTTACAGGTTGAGATGTTTGAAGATCGGGATAGAGAGCCAGCTCCTATGTGGTGGTTTTCCAGTTTGCCAACGATATACGCGCCGGCAAAAAAGTCTGCTATACTCTTTCCCGCTGTCCCCATCGTCTAGCGGCCAAGGACGCCACCCTTTCAAGGTGGATATCGCGGGTTCGAATCCCGCTGGGGGCACCACAGCATTTGAGCAGGTCAAGGCGTGTTTTTCGTCTTGGCCTGTTTTCGTTTCGGCGCATGTGCGCCAAGCCCGTGCGCCAAATGTGCGCCAAACCAGCCGAAAACCGCCCCAGCGATTCACCGCGGGGCAACGGGGAGAACCCCCACCAGCACGGGGAGCGGCCCCGCAGCGACCGCGCGCAGATCACCCCAAGCGAAAGGCGGACCGCCCCACGGAACGGCCCGCCCCTCGGCGCTCGATATTCCCCGTCTCGTATACACATCTC
>URCO01000008.1:0-68566 GCA_900546375.1 uncultured Collinsella sp. | reverse complement strand
TTTTTTCAAGCAGAAGACGGCATACGAGATGTCTTAGGGTCTCGTGGGCTCGGTGGGGGCGGCGTTGCGCTCCCTGTTGCGCTGTTTGCGGTCGCGCTGACGGCTGCGGCGGTCGTTGTTGCGATCGTCTTTGCGGTCGTTGCGCTCATCGTTGCGCTTGTGCTGACGACGGTTGGGGCGGGCGCCCTCTTCGGCCTCGGTGCCTTCGGCAGCCGCGGCTGCCGGCGCATCGGCGTTGGACGGGGCCTCGCCCTCTGCCTTGGCGTCGGCGTTGGCATGGTTGCTGGGCTCGGCGTCGCCCTGCTGCTCGGTAACCTTGACCTTTGCGGACTTCTTGCGCGTACGCTTGGGCTTATCAGTTGCCGGTTGGTCGACGTTTTCGGACTCGGAAGCGGCATCGGCGGTTGCCTCGGAGGATTTATCGTCGACGGGCTCGGCGTCGGCCTTGGCCTTCGCCTTCGTCGATCGCTTTGCCGCGGTGCGACGGCTACGGCCGGGACGGACATCAGCGGGCTCGGCATCGGCAGATGCGGGAGCCTCGGTGGACGGAGCCTCCTGAACCGGGGCATCGGCCGTGGCCGCGGGCTCGGTCGTCACCGCTGCGCTCTGAGCAGCAGCTGCTGCGGCAGCGGCTTTCTCAGCCTCAACAAACGCCTTGGGCTTGCGGCCGCGACGATGCGGGCGCAGGGCCGGATCAACGGCGGGAACCTCGCTGGTCTCAGCGGGCGCAACGGAGGGAGCGCCCTCCCCTGCCGCAGAACGGGCCGGAGCTTCAACGACCTCAGGAGTCGGCTGCTCGACGGGCTGCTGCGTCTTGGCTGCCGTACGGCGACGCGTGCGCGACGCCGGCTTCTCGGCCGACTGCTCGGCAGCAGGAGCCTCGGGGGTGACCGGCGCAGCGAGCTCAGTCAATGCCGCGGCCTCGCGCTCGGCAGCGCGACGGCGGGCACGCACAACCTGGGCCTCGCTAATCTGCGCCAGTGCACGGGCCTGCGCGACCTCATCGGAAATGGGGGCCGAAGCATCGGTGGCAACGGGGCGCTTCGCGCGCGTGGTGCGCGTCGTACGACGCTTGGGCTTTTCGGCATCCTCGCCGTCCGCAGCAGGCTTGGCCAAACGACGCGTGCGCTTAGGCTTAGCGGGAGCAGCCTCCTCGCTAGCAACGGGCGTGGTGGGCGCGGCGGCCTTAAGCGCCTCGGGAGCCGAGACCTGCGCCGGCGCGGAAAGCACGGCCTGGTCCGACGTAACCGGTGCAGCGGGAGCCGTTTGCGTCGTCGTTATTTCGTTTTCTTGTTGTTGATCAGACACAGTGTTTGCTCAACTTTCTTTTCAAGCCCTGTGATCACATGCTCCCTGCATAAACCTTCAGGGCGGCTAAACAGTCTAGCTCCGTCAAATACCGACGGACATCATTGATCTGTATAGAGATGATTGCGTTATATACGCAGCGTTAGTGTAACACAACCGCAACCACCTGCAACTTAGTCATCGGGGACGTTCTTAAACGACTAGTCAAAAGGGATGCTCTTTACAAAGTTCCGGCGTACACCATCGCCACATCATAAGCCGCGGTGAAATAGTTCCCAAATCCCGGCCGGCACCTCTCAAGCAGGAACCATTCCACCGCAACTCATAAGAAGAAGGCAGATCAAGCCTCAAGCATCGAGAAAACGGAACAGCTAAGGGACAAGGGCATCGGCCCCAAGATCGATGTGCCACGAATCGCGCCCATCTACTACGTTTGCCCCCGCACCCCTGACCATACTCACTATTTTTCGAAAGTCGCAGACCTGCTACCTGCGGTTTTAATATTGCGATTTTCGGCGTGGTTCGGGGTACGCACTTAAACGTAGTAGATGCCCCCGATTCTTGGCAGAAGGTATCCCACCGTTCCTCCACGGGACAAAAATGATCCGTTTTCCTCCGTCCCCTAGGGTCATTTTCAAAACTATGGCTGTTTACTACGATGAATCGCTCAACCACGACCACGCCAAAAACCGAAAAAATAAAACCCCAGCTAGATGGCTTGCACTTTTCGGTGAAAAGCCCGTGTGATTGGAATCCCTCGATTCATCGTAGTAAACCGGTATAGTTGCGATTTGGTAGCATTTTCCAGCAAGCCAAATTGTCTCGCTAAACGCAAAAAGCCCGACCTCCGCATGGGAGATCGGGCTTTCGAGGCTCAGTCAAACCAAACCAGCGCAGTCAAACGACCAGCGCTTACATCTGCTCGGGGGCAGAAACGCCAACGAGGGTAAGCACCAGGGCGAGCGTCACACGGACGGCGTCGCAGGCGGCCAAACGGGCGCGCGAGAGCTCAGGGTCGACGGGACGGCCCTCGCTCGGAAGGACCTGGCAGGCGGCGTAGAAGCTGTGGAAGTCGCCAGCGAGCTCCTCGGCAAAGTGCGTCAGGCGGAACGGGGCGCGATCGCGAGCGCAGCTACCGATGAGGTCGGTGAGCTCGTTGAGCTTACGCGAAAGGGCAAGCTCGGTCGGGTCGGTCAGCAGCGAGTAATCGGCGTTCTCGCCAATAGCCTTCTCGGCGACGGCCTTCATGCCCATCTCGGCGGCCTGCTCGGCGGTAACGTCGGCGGCACGACGCAGGATGGAGCACACGCGAGCGTGAGCGTACTGCACGTAGTACACCGGGTTGGAGTTGTCGCGCTTCTTGACGGCCTCGATATCGAAGTCGACCATCTGGTTGGAGCTCTTGGAGATGAGCGTGTAGCGAGCAGCGTCGGAGCCGACCTCGTCGACGAGCTCCTGCAGGGTCACCATGGTGCCCTTGCGCTTGGACATACGGACGGGCTTGCCGTTGCGCAGCAGGTTGACGAGCTGGCCCAGCAGAACCTCAAACTTGCCGGGATAGCCAAGAGCGTCACAGACGCAGCGGACGCGCTCGATGTAGCCGTGGTGGTCGGCGCCCCAGATGTCGATGACGTGGTCGACGCGCTGGAACTTATCCCAGTGATAGGCAACGTCGGAGGCGAAGTAGGTGTACTCGCCATCGGACTTGATCAGGACGCGGTCCTTGTCGTCGCCCAGGTCGGTGGAGCGGAACCACAGGGCACCGTCCTTGGTGTAGAGGTAGCCCATCTTGTCGAGCTTCTCAAAAGCGCGGTCGACGGCGGAGGTGCCGGCGGTCTCGCCCTCGGTGTCCTTCACGTACAGAGAGCGCTCGGAGAACCAACGATCAAAGTCGCAGTTAACGGCGTGGCAAAGGTCGCGCATGTTGTCGACCATCTTTACGTAGCCGCGCTCGCGGAAGCTCTCCATGCGCTCCTGCGGATCGGCGTTGACCCACTTATCGCCGTCGGTGCGCCAGAACTCGGCAGCCTCGTCGATGATGTAGTCGCCGCCGTAGGAGTCCTTGCCCAGAGTCTCGGCAAAGTTGTCCTGATACGGATGGGTCTCGGGGTGCTCGTCGCTCTCGTCGGCAACAAAGGCGTCGCGGTCGGCGATCAGAATCTTGTGAGCCTCGTCGATATCCACGCCCTGCTTGGCGATGATGTCGGCAAGCTGCATATAGCGCGTGCTGATGGAGTTACCGAAGGTGTTCATCTGAGAGCCGTGGTCGTTGATGTAGAACTCACGCTGGATGTCGTAACCGGCGTGGTCCATCACACGACAAAGGGAGTCGCCCAGAGCGGCCCAGCGACCATGACCGATGTGCATGGGGCCGACGGGGTTGGCGGAGACGAACTCGACCTGGGTCTTCAGGCCGCCACCGACGTTGGACTTAGCGAAGTCCATACCCTTCTCGCGGGCCTCGCCAAAGATGGCGTTCTTGACGGCGACGGAGAGGTAGAAGTTGATGAAGCCAGGACCGGCGATCTCGACCTTCTCGATCGCGGGGTCCTCGGGCATATGGGCAACGACGGCCTCGGCGATCTTGCGCGGGGCGCAATGAGCCAGCTTGGCAGACTTCAGGGCCATGGTGGAGGTCCACTCGCCATGAGAAGTATCAGCCGGTCGCTCGATAGCGCAATCGTCAAGTTCAAATGCGGAAAGGTCGCCGGCCTCCTGGGCCGCAGCAAGCGCAGCGCGTACCAGCTCTTCAATCTTCTCGGGCATAGATCCTCCTTGTGTTAAAGCCCCCGAGCTCTTGGTCACTCGTAGGGCAAAAGCCAGAGTTTGTAGCACTCTATCACAAGCGGTAGCTACTGTCGCAGGGTAAAGCTAATAGATATTGCATATGCACAAAAATGACTACCGCTCTTGCGCGGCTGTACAAAGTTGGCGGTTTGCCTGCAGTTTATACACGTTCTGGAAATGCATAAACGTATGGATAAGCTGTTCTATATATCGAATACTCTAACCTATCGGAGTTGTGTGCTTTTCCTGCATAAAGTAATGGTTTGTGCACGTCAGCGTGGTATTCTTAACATACACAAATTCGTATAAGTTGGAGGTAGCATGTTCTCAATCGGTCAACACGTCATTCATCCGGGTCAGGGAGTCTGCACCGTCGTCGGTTTTAGGGACGACACGCCACAGCCCATGTTGCTGCTCGAGACCAAGCAGGGACATGCGCAGACGATTCTCATGTACCCCGTGGCGCAGGCCGACCGTCTGCATGCCGCTATCTCCCAGCAAGATGCAGAGCACCTGCTGAGCCACTACGATGAGTTGGAGTGCGACACCTTTACCGAGCGCAACAGCTCGCTCGAGGAGACGCACTTTAAGCAGCAGCTCAAGCTGGGCGCGCCCGAGACGGTTCGCGTGGCAAAAACCATGATGCACCGTATTCGCCAGGCCGAGGAAGCAGATAAAAAGCCCAGCTCCTACTACATGCGCGTACTCAAGGAAGCCAAGCGCCGCTCCATCGAGGAGTTCGCCGTGGCCCTGGGCGTCACCGAAGAGGCCGCCGAAGCCCGCCTAGCCCAAGCCGCCCTCAACTAACCTGCCAAAAAGGGACAGGTTTATTTTGGCAGGTTTTATCTGGCCAAACGTCAACAAACAATCAGTAAATGGCCGGGTGCTCCGTTTTGTTTGTGAGCGCCCGGCCATTTTTCTATATCCGTAGAATACGTGAAGCCCATTTGCGATGACATCACGCGGGGGCCGTCCAGATCGACGCAACCAACGGCCGCATCCACAACAAGCGCGCCTGTCTTGCTCAATTACCATTAAAAAGCATCAATTTGAAAACGCAATAATATTTCGGCAGGTAGCAGCTATAGTCGGTGAACTGAATCTCGACAACCGAAGCCTCCGAATGAGGTATCTTCAGCCCATCCAAGCTAAAGGAGGGGCCATGCCGAGAAAACCTCGTTCAAAGTCACCAACCGGTTATTTCCACATCACGTTGCGTGGAAACGGAGGGCAATTGCTGTTTGACGATGCCGAGGACCGAATCGCCATGCTTCAGATCCTCGATGCGATCCTCCCCAAACACAATATCGAGCTTATCGCTTGGTGCCTTATGGGAAACCACATTCATCTGCTCATCGACGATCCGGACGACCGCAAGAGCGACGCGATGCACGCGGTAGCAGTATCGTATGCGGGCAGGTACAATGCGCGGACGGGGCATATCGGCCACGTGTTTCAGGAGCGGTTTTGGGATTCGCCCATTAAGTCAGAAGTATATTTACTCGAGGCAATTCGATACATTCATCTGAATCCACAAAAAGCGGGACTGGCGGCATACGACGAATATCCCTGGAGCAGCCATCGCGAGTATCTAATGAGTGCCAGGTCACGGCCGCATGTTACCGGCAGCGTTGTCGGTGTTTTATTCCCAACACCTCGCTCATACCTTCGGCTCATGGAAAGTACGCCGTCGCTTCCCTATCGCCCCAGCGCAACAGCCAAGGTTCGCGAGGAAGATCTATGCGAATTTGGCACGGCAATCGTGCAGAGTGTCGCAGGATGTGCTCCGACGGAACTCAAATCCGTCTCCAAGCCACTTCGCAATGAGGCGATTCTCGCGCTTCGAAAACAAGGGCTAACGGTTAAGCAGGTTCAGCTGCTGACCGGACTGGGAACATGGATTATCAAGAACGCGTCGTAGCGTCGCGTTTGCCGAGTTACGGATACGGCGAAGCGCAGCTGTCTGCCGCGAGGCGCCGCCATTCGCCAGCGTCACCATGTCAAACAGAAAACGCTTCCGCTGAATAACATCCAACGGAAGCGTTTTCCCAGATAAAACCTACCAAAATAAACCTGTCCCTTTTTGGCAGGTTAGGCCTGGAAGGTGTCGCGGTCGGGCGCGAAGGACTGCATGGCCGCGATGGTGCGGTCGAAGAGCTCGGGAAGCTCCCAGCCCAACATCTCGGCGCCCTGCGAAATCACGTCGCGCGAGCAGCCGGCGGCAAAGCGCTTGTCCTTGAACTTTTTCTTGAGCGACTTAGTCGTAAAGTCCATGACGCTTTTGCTCGGACGCATGATCACGGCAGCACCGATCAGGCCGGTGAGCTCGTCGCAAGCAAACAGGATCTTCTCCATCTGAAGCTCGGGCTTGGGCAGCGAGGCATTGAAATCGGACGTGTGCGTCTGAATAGCGCGAATGAGTTCGGGCGATGCGCCCTCGCCCTCGAGGATTTCTGCCGCATAGATGGTGTGGTTCACGGGGTCGTCCTCATGCTCCTCCCAATCCAAGTCGTGCAGCAGGCCGACGATGCCCCAAAACTCCTCGTTCTTGGGATCGAACTCGCGCGCAAAGTAGCGCATGGTGCCCTCGACCGTCTCGCCGTGGGTGATGTGGAACGGGTCTTTGTTGTGCTCGTTAAGCAGTTCGAACGCACGGTCGCGGGTGATTCCGGCGGAAAGCATCTGGGACATGGCAATACCTCCAGGTGAGTCGGTGCTAGGACACGGTGTCATTATCGTATATCGCCGTAGCTCAAGCCGAAAGGCAGAAAAGGTATACGGAGAAAAAAGCCGGGCAAACGTGTCGCCCGGCAAAACCGCAGATAAAACCTGCCAAAATAAACCTGTCCCTTTTTGGTAGGTTTAGGGGCGGACCTGGCCGGTGCCGCGGAGCTTATATTTGTAGGTGGTGAGGGCCTCGGCGGCAAAGGGGCCGCGGGCGTGGAGCTTTTGGGTCGAGATGCCGATCTCGGCGCCCAGGCCAAACTCGCCGCCGTCGGTGAAGCGCGTGCTGGCGTTGGCGTACACGGCCGAGGCGTCGACCGCATCCAGGAAGCGCTCGCAGGCATCCTCGTCCTCGGCGATGATGGCCTCGGAATGCATGGTGCCGTAGCGGTTAATGTGTGCGATGGCCTCGTCCTCGTTTGCCACGACCTTCACGCTCATCTCGAGAGCCAGGTACTCGCGACCCCAGTCCTCCTCAGTCGCGGCGACGTAGTCATCACCCTCGGCAAGCCCGGCATCGGCGCATGCGGCGCAGGTTGCCTCGTCGCCGTGAATGAACACGCCGTGGTCATGCAGCACGGCCACGACCGCAGGCAAAAACGCATCGGCCACAGCACGGTCGACCAGCAGCGACTCGGCGGCATTGCACACGCCTACGCGCTGGGTCTTGGCATTAACGATAATGTTGAGTGCCTTATCAAAGTCGGCGGATTCATGCACGTAGATGTGGCAGTTGCCCGTACCCGTCTCGATCACCGGCACGAGCGACTCGCGCACGCAGCGCTGGATCAGCCCTGCACCGCCGCGCGGAATGAGCACATCGACGATACCGCGGAGCTTCATGAGCTCGCCAGTGGCCTCGCGGTCGGTGGACTCGATCATCGACACGGCCTCGCGCGGGAAGCCCTTGGCCTCGAGCGCATCGGCCAGCAGCTCGGCGATCATGGCGCACGAGTGATAGGCCAGCGAACCGCCGCGCAGAATGCAGGCGTTGCCAGTGCGGATGCAGATGCCCGCAGCATCGGCCGTCACGTTGGGACGGGCCTCATACACCATGGCGACCAGGCCCAGTGGCACACTCACGCGGGTCAGGTCCACACCACTTGCAAGCACGCGGTGGTCGAGCACGCGGCCGACAGGATCGGGCAGCTCAGCGAGCTTCTCCAGGCCGGCGGCCATACTCTCGACGCGCTCGGGCGTCAGTAGTAAGCGATCGAGGAGCCCCGCCGAGGTGCCTGCATCACGCGCGGCGGACATATCGAGCTCGTTGGCGGCAACGATGGAATCGACGCCGTCGCGCAGCGCCGCGGCCATGGCGCGCACGGCCTCCTGGCGCTGGACATCGCTCGCCGTGGCAAGCGCGCCCGAAGCGGCCTTGGCCTCAACGGCAAGATCGTGAACGTAGGTGGCTATATCGACCGACATGAACGGCCCTTTCTCTTAGATGTTTGCCAACCATGGTAGCCGATTTGCACGCATCCTCGCAGACGGCGGTAGAATTGGTCAACCCGAAACACCGCAACGAATGGAAGCATCACATGGCGCTCATCACTTCGTACCACGTCCCCGGCCTCTACGTCGAGGACCACAGCATCGACGTCCCCCTCGACTGGCGCGGCCTGGAGCCCATGCTTTTGGCCGTCGGCAGTACCATGCGCCGCGGCGCAATGCCGGCGCCCATCGCCGGTGCACCCGAAAGCATCAAGCTCTTCTACCGCGTGGTTTGCGCGCCCGACCGCATTAACGACGACTTGCCGCTCCTCCTCTTTTTGCAGGGCGGCCCCGGCGGCGAGAGCCCGCGTCCGCTGTCGCCCACAAGCGATGGCTGGATCGAGGAGGCCGTCAAGCATTTCCGCGTCGTGCTGCCCGACCAGCGAGGTACCGGGCGCAGCAGCTGCGTAGACGGGCGTACGATCGCGGCTCTGGGCGATCGCGCCGAGGCAGCAGGAGCCGATGCCGCACGCTCGCAGGCGGACTTTCTCAAGCGCCACCTCGCCAGTTCCATCGTGCGCGACCTTGAGTACCTGCGCCTGGTGGGCTTTGGCGGCAAGCCCTGGGTCACACTCGGGCAGAGCTACGGCGGCTTTTTGACGTTGAGCTATCTGTCGCTCTTCCCCGAGGGCGTGGCGGCAAGCTTTACCTGTGGCGGCATTCCGCACGTGCCGGCGAGCGCCGGCGAGGTCTACGCGCACACCTTCCCGCGCATGGCGGCCAAGACCCAGCAGTATTATGACCGCTACCCCGCCGACGTCGAACGCGTGGCGGCCCTGGCAGATGCCCTCGAGGAGCAAAAGCCCGCACTGCCCGACGGCTCGCCGATGACGGTCGAGCGCCTGCAGCTCATGGGCAGCGACTTTGGCATGAAGCCGAGCTTTGAGCGCATGCACTGGATTATCGACCACGCGTTTGTTGATGGCGACGGTACGTTGAGCTGCGGTTCCTCGGTATCCGACAGCTTTTTGATGCACGCCTTCGAGCGCACCAACACGCGTACAAACCCGCTGTACTGGACGCTGCAGGAGTTCATCTACGCCGACGGCGACACGATGCCCATTCACTGGGCTGCAGCCGAGGAAAAGGCCCATCGCGCCGAGTTCGACACGCTCACGCGCCCGCTCATGTTTACCGGTGAGGCTATGTTCCCGTGGATGTTTGAGCAGATGCCCGAGCTCAAGCCCTTCAAGCTCGCCATGGATCTGCTGATGGAAGACACCAGCTGGGACAAGATCTACGACCCGCAGCGCTTGGCCTGCAACGAGGTGCCGCTCCAGGCCGCGGTGTATTTCGACGACATGTACGTCGATTCGGGCCTGCAGCTCGATACGCTCAGCCGCGTGGGCAACTCGCACGCCTGGGTGACCAACGAGTTTGAGCACGATGGCCTGCACGGCAGCGCGGTGTTCAAGCACCTCTTCGACGAAGCCCTCAACCGCGGAGACCTGCGCCGAATCTTCTAGCAAAGGAGTGTCCCCAACTGCCGGCACAAAAGGAACGTCCCCAGGTGCCGGACAAGTACCGGCAATGACGATGCCGCAGGTAGAGGACGGAAAGCGAAAACGCCCCCTAAGCGAGCAAGGTGACGTGAAAGAGGAGGGCATTGACCTTCTGGTCATGCCCGACGATTGAACGTCAGATTGCCGCTTAGGGGCGTTTGCAGCGTCAATTGGTTAGGCGAAGACGATCAAATTATCTCGATGAATCGCGGGCTTCTCGGCCAGGTCTGCCAGCAGGCGGTTGCCGGCAATCTGGTCCTGGCGGCGTCCGGCTGCAAGCTCCAGCACGTCCGAATCGGCCTCGGCGATACCACGCGCGACAACCATACCGCTCGGGTCGCACACATCGAGCACATCGCCCTCGGCAAACGTGCCATCGATCTCGCGAATACCCACCGCGAGCAAGGACGAGCCACGGCTGACCAGCGCCTTCGCGGCGCCGTCATCGACCGTCACCGAGCCATGCGCCTTGTCGCCCAGCGCGATCCACAGCTTGCGGGGCGCAATGTCCAGACGCTCCGCCGGCGGATCGAACAGCGTGCCCACACTCTCGCCGCGAGCGAGGCGCACGAGCGCATCGGGCTCCTCGCCCGAGCATATCACGCTCTGAATGCCCGCCGTCATCAGAATGCGGCTCGCGCGGATCTTGGTAATCATGCCGCCCGTGCCCACCGATGTGGAAGAATCGCCCGCCGAGGCGATGATCTTGGCATCGATCTTATGCACGACCGGGACAAACTCGGCCGTTGGGTCCTCATGCGGATTGGCGGTGTAGAGGCCGTCGATGTCGGACAGCGTCACGCACAGATCGGCAGAAACCAAGCAGCTTACGAGCGCCGCCAGCGTGTCGTTGTCGCCAAACTTGATCTCGTCGACAGTAACGGTATCGTTCTCGTTGACAACAGGCACCACGCCAAGCTCCACCAGGCGCAGCAGGGCGTCGCGTGCGTGCAGGTAGGACGTGCGGCGGGCCGTATCGTGGCGCGTGAGCAGCACGAGCGAGGTGAGCAGGTCGCGCGCATGAAACTCCTCGTCGTAGGCCGACGAGATGATACACTGACCGGCCGAGGCGCAGGCCTGCAGGCTCGGCAGGTCACCGACCGGCTTGCGGTCGAAGCCCAGCACGGGATAGCCACAGGCGATAGCGCCCGAGCTCACCACGACCAGACGCCAGCCGAGCTTGCGCAGGGCTGCGGCCTGGTCGGCAAGCCCGCCGATAAAGGCGCGGTTGACCTTGCCGTCGGCACCCACCACCGTGGACGAACCAATCTTTACCACCATCGTTTTATAAGAAGTCGTCATACGTCAAACCAATCGAATGTTGAGCAGGCGGGCGAGAAAATGATCCGTTTTCCTCCGTCCCCTTCGGATCATTTTGCCCAGGGGAAGGCCGAAGCCGCGGCCATGTTCTTGCGCACGAGCTCGTCGCGCACCTGTGCTAGGCCCTGCTCCATGCCCACCACATAGGTCTGCGGGTACAGGAAGCGCTTGTAGACCGGATCAAGATGGTCCAGTGCCCAGGTGCAACGCTCGCGTGCGTCCTCAATGCTCTCGCGCGGGGCAACGGCGTTGCCATCGCGCACGATCGGCGCCAGCAGCTCGCGATACTCGAGCTCGGACACATCGGTCACCAGGGCGGCATCGTTCACGGCCACGAGGGTATTGCCACGCGCGGCGCCCTCCCCCGCCAGATGGTCCTCGTCATAGATCATGTCGCAGATCGGGCCGCCAAAGCCGTCGTAATAGCGGCGCACGCGCTGCACGCCCGGGATCGTGCGCTTGTAGGGCTGCTCGGAGAGCTTGACCACCGGCGTCCACGGGTCCTCCTCGCTCGCACGGCGGGCGGAAAGCTTGTACACGCCGCCCAGCGCCGGCTGGTCATAGCAGGTCGCGAGCTTGGTGCCCACGCCAAAGCTATCGATAGGCGCACCCTGGTCGAGCAGTGACTGAATCGTGTACTCGTCAAGATCGTTGGAAACCGAGATCCCCACATAGGGCAGGCCCTCGGCATCAAAACGGCCGCGCACATACTTGGAGAGTTTAGCAAGGTCGCCCGAGTCGATGCGAATGGCCGACAGACGCTCGCCCACCGCCTCCATCTCCTTGGCAACCGTAATGGCATGCTCGCAGCCCTCGCGCACATCGTAGGTGTCGATGAGCAGCGTACAGTTCTTGGGGCTCGACTTGGCAAAGGCGCGGAAGGCCTCGAGCTCGGAATCGAAGCTCATCACCCAGCTGTGCGCATGCGTGCCAAAGACGGGAATACCGTAGCGGCGCCCGGCGAGTACATTGGACGTAGAGGAGCAGCCGGCAACGTAGCTCGCGCGCGCGACGGCCAGGCCGCCATCGGGACCCTGGGCGCGGCGCAGGCCAAACTCGGCCACGGGACGGCCGTCCGCCGCCAACACCACGCGCGCCGTCTTGGTGGCGACAAGTGTCTGGAAGCCGACGATGTTGAGCAGCGCCGTCTCGAGCAGCTGGCACTCCAGCGCGGGGCCGGTGACGCGCACCATGGGCTCGCGCGGAAAGACGAGCTCGCCCTCGGGGACGGCGTCGATATTTACATGCGCACGAAAATCGCGCAGGTAGTCGAGGAATCCAGGCTTGAACATCGCGCCGCCGGCCGGGGCCTGGAGCGAGGCGAGGTAGTCGATGTCCTCGGGCGTAAAGCGCAGGTTCTCGACCAGCTCGGGCAGCTCGGCGGTACCGCACATGACGGCGTAGGCGCTACCAAAGGGATGGTCGCGGTAAAACGCGGTAAAACAACCCTGCTCGTTGGCCTTGCCGCTCTCCCACAGGCCCTGGGCCATAGTGAGCTCGTACAGATCGGTGAGCATTGCAATGTCGGTGGGATGCGAGATGTCGGTCAAAGCCATGGGGCGACCTTTCGGATGCGTGGTACAGAATTTGAGGGTTGGACGAGGCGGACGTGCGGGCATGGAGCCCGGCGCGAACAGGTTAGTGCAGGCCCATGCTGCCGGTGATCGTGTAGACCATAAAGACGATAAACGCGATGAGGGCGAGCACGATGATGATTTTTTGAGCCGGAGCCATGCCGGGAATCTCGCCCTCGGCTGTAGGCTCCTTGGAGGTGACCATGCGCTGGGCAAAGGTCATCTCGTCACGACTCGGCTTGGGCTCGGCGGGCTTGGGATGAGCCACCTTTTTAGGTTGAGGTTTGGGTGCGGCAGGCGCAGGCTTCGCAGTGGCGGGCTTGGGCGCGGGCGCGGGCTTGCGCTCGGATGCGGCCCTCGTGGCGGCTTCCTCGGCCTTTGCGCGCTCGGCACGCAGGGCAGCCAGCTCCTCACGCTCGCGACGAGCCTCTTCCTGAGCCTCGCGGCGGGCCTTCTCGGCGCGGAGCTCTTCCAACTCGGCGCGCTCCTCGTCGGACAATGGTTGGGACTCAAGCTCGGCCATAGTACCGCCCTTTCTTTTTAAAAAAAGCCGCCGACACAATGTCAGCGGCTTATCAAATCCAAGGGTGGAGACGAAGGGAGTCGAACCCTCGGCCTCTGCCATGCGACGGCAGCGCTCTCCCAACTGAGCTACGTCCCCAGGACAAGTCGATATTTTACCTACGGCTCGCCAACTGTCAACGCCCAATACCCAGTCTTTTTGGGACGAAGCCATTTTGACTACTTTTCGAGCAGACAATCCTCTCGATGATTCTTTAATCCCCGTCCCAGAAAAATCATCCACGTGCGCGCTACTTTGCGCTGGTAAGGACGCCGGTAGTGTCAAACGCCGGGGTAAAGCTCTCGTCTACCGCGCCGCCCTCTTGCCAGAACATCGTCGTAAAGCCCAGGTCATCGGCATGGTCGAGCACCCGCTCGTACTCATCGCGCGTCACGGCACGCGCCAGGTCGCCGCCCTGCTCGCGCATGAGCGCATTGGGCGTGTACTGGTTCATGACCGAGATCGGCACATCGCCCACCGTCTGCCACACAAGGTCCAGTACGCGACACGAATCGTCCGCATGCCCCGGCAGCACCAGGTGACGCACGATCATGCCGCGCTTCATGAGCCCGTCCTCGTCCACCAGCTCTCCCCCGCGGCGTTCGATCTCGCGTGCCATTTGCGCCAAGCCCGACACGGCCACACGCGGGTAGTCCTTAATGTGGGAGAGCGACTGCGCAAGCCCCGCATCGGCATATTTAAAGTCGGTAAGCCACACGTCGACCAAATCGCCGAGCGCCGCCACGGCACTCGCGCGCTCATAACCGCTCGTGTTGTAGACGATTGGGATGGACAGCCCGCGCGCCCGTGCCGCGGCAATCGCAGCCGGCAGCAGGTGCGCGTAGTGTGTCGCCGTCACCAGGTTAATATTGTTCGCACCCTGGTCCTGCAGCTCCAACATAATCTCGACCAGGCGCTCGGGCGAAATCTCAAGCCCAAAATTGCCCGTCGAGATCTCGTGGTTCTGACAATAGACGCATTTGAGCGAGCAGCCGCTAAAGAAGATCGTGCCCGAACCGGCCTCGCCCGAGATAGGCGGCTCCTCCCACATATGAAGCGCCGCGCGGGCCACCTTGAGCGTGTCGTTAGCACCGCATACGCCGTGCGCACCCTCATCGCGCGCCGCACCGCAACGTCGCGGACACAAATGGCAGGCGGGCGAAAAAAGTTCGGTCAACGACGTCGGCATAAAAACATGCTCCAAAACAACGATTCAGCAGCTCAAACGCAAAAGGGCCAACCACACAGACGGCTCGAGCCCAAGGCGCCGTAATCGTCCGACACGATTTTTGTAATGTCAAGACTGGAATCCACAAAGTGCGGCTTTATGATGTAGGTATTCCGCCCCCCGCGGAGCAACTGGGTGAACCGTCGCGTTTATTTAGGGAGCCCACACAGTCGTACCTAGTACAGGTATCCTTCGTTGTTAAGGACGCTGGAACAGTCGATGAGGGCACCCACCTGTTTTAGGTGGGTTCATTTTCGTAACGTGGGGGGTGGTTTTCTTTTGCCGAAACTCGCCATTGCAAATCTCGCCCAGATTCCCAAAAGGCACCAGACTGAATCCCACCATCACTCGAATATCTGGTAAGCACGTGATTATCGCCCCGTGCAATTCCTCACACCCTCCTTGGTCGAGTATCATGGGTCAGCTATACCCTTTGCGGCATGGCATCCTTTGACCTTTTCCTTCGACGCTTGGCGGTTTATCGATTCATGGCTTCCTCCACGAGCTTCATACCGTACCTTTGCGTGGCGGTCGCGGCTTTTATCACGACCTTCCTTGCGGTGCCCCTGGTCAAGCGCCTGGCAATCAAGCTCGACGCCGTCGACTATCCTTCCAAGCGCCGTATCAACACGAAACCCATCCCGCGCATGGGTGGCACGGCGGTCTTTTTGGGCCTCGTCGTTGCCTGCATCGTGCAGATACTAGGCACCTGGTACCTGGGCTGGCCGCCCGTTTTGGTGCCCCACCCCCGCCTACACATCAGCTACCCCATACTTGCGCTTTCTTTTACCGTCATCTTTGCGACCGGCGCAATCGACGACGTCTTCCAGCTTAAGCCCAAGCAAAAGCTCGCCGGCCAGGTCCTCGCCGCGCTCATCGCCTGCATGGGCGGTCTGCGCATCGGCGTCATCGTCAACCCGTTTGCCCCCGGCGAGATCATGCTCGGCTGGCTCGCCTACCCCATCACCGTAGTCTACCTGGTGGCGTTCACCAACATCATCAACCTCATTGACGGCCTTGACGGCCTGGCGACGGGTATCTGTGGCATCGCATCGTTCACGATGTTCTCGATGGCCGTTCTCTCGGGCCGCATCGACGCCGCCGCGCTCTCCATCGCGCTCTTTGGCTCGTGCCTCGCCTTCTTGCGCTATAACTTCAACCCCGCGAGCATCTTCTTGGGCGACTCGGGGTCGCTGCTGCTGGGCTTTGCGCTGGGCTCCATCTCGCTGCTCAACGTGAGCCGCACCGCCGCGCTCACCTCGCTCATCATCCCGCTCATCGTAGCCGGCGTGCCCATCATCGATACGTTTAGCGCTATCGTGCGCCGTAAGCGCGCCCACATTAGCATCGGGCAGGCCGACAAGGGCCACATCCACCACCGCCTTATTCAAGAGGGCTACAACCAAAAGCAGGCCGTACTGCTCATCTACGCCTGGTGCATTATGCTTTCGGCCGGCGCCGCCGCCATCAATCAGGTCGAGGTCCCCATGCGCGTCCTCATCTTTACCGTGCTCGCCATTGGATCAGCGGCCTTCGCCAAGCACCTGCATCTGTTTGAGCCCGTGCTGCGCCACCATTACAACAAGCGCACGCATGAGGACGAGCTGGTAACCCCCGACGACCCCGCTTTTAAGCAGGAGGAGCAAGCAGCCGAGGAACGTAAAGAAGAGCGCCACCACAAGCTCTAGGATAAGCTGCCGAGGATGCGCCCAGGCGCCGCTGGCCAAGCGCAGCCGCGCCGCGCCCATCGCACAAGCCGCCCCTCTCCAGCCCCTCGCCTACTTACGACCCGCCCCTTCAATAAACGCGTTATCATCTTGACCCATGAACATACGTTAGGAGCAATCATGCCAAACGAGAACAGCTACGAAGTCGCGTTGCAAAAGAGCAACGCCATTCGCGAGGGCCTGGCCAAGACGCCCGAGAAGTTCACCATGCTTACCGGCGACCGCCCCACCGGCCGCCTGCACCTGGGCCACTACTTTGGCACCCTCAAGGGCCGTGTTGAACTGCAGAACATGGGCGCCAAGACCAACGTGCTCATCGCCGACTACCAGGTCATCACCGACCGCGACACCACCGAGCATATCCAGGACAACGTGTACAACATGGTGATGGACTACCTTGCCTGCGGAATCGACCCCGACAAGACCATGATCTACGCGCACTCCGCCGTGCCCGCCGCAAACCAGCTCATGCTGCCGTTCCTGTCGCTGGTGTCCGAGGCTGAGCTGGCGCGCAACCCCACGGTCAAGGCCGAGATGGAGGCCTCGGGCCACGAGCTCACCGGCCTTCTGCTCACCTACCCGGTGCACCAGGCCTGCGACATCCTGTTCTGCAAGGGCAATGTGGTGCCCGTCGGTCGCGATCAGCTGCCGCACATCGAGCTCACCCGCACCATCGCCCGCCGCTTTAACAACCGCTACGGCAAGGTGTTCCCCGAGGTCGATGCGCTGCTGTCCGAGACCCCACTGCTGCCCGGCCTGGACGGTCGCAAGATGAGCAAGAGCTACGGCAACGCCATCAACATCTCGATGACCGCCGAGGAGACGGCCAAGCGCATCAAGAAGAGCCAGACCGACTCCGAGCGCATGATCACGTTTGATCCCGAGAACCGCCCCGGCGTTTCCGGCCTGCTTTCGACCGCCGCGATCTGCACCGGCCGTTCCGAGGTCGAGATTGCCGAGGAGATTGGCATGGGCGGCTCCGGCCAGCTCAAGAAGTACGTGACCGAGGCCGTCAACGAGTACTTCGCGCCGATCCGCGAGCGTCGTCAGCGCTACGAGAACGATCTGGACTACGTGAAGGACGTGCTGCACGAGGGCAACCGTCGCGCCAACGAGATCGCCGAGCAGACCCTGGCCGAGGTTCGGGACGCCATGGGCATGGTGTACTAGACCGACCTGCTGGCTTGAACTTTCGATTGCTATAGGGCGGGCGCTACGGCGTCCGCCTTTTTTTGGTGCCCGACCGGTTCGGCTCCGCCCATCGCACTCCCCCGACAAACGGGAACGGGCCCGCCGGCAGTCAGTTGCCAGCGGGCCCGTTCCCGAAGTACACCGTTGAATCGCACAGAGGGGAGGGATGCGAATCAAACTCAACAGGGCAGGCTTTTTCATCGCCTATTGCCCGCTCCGTTGTTGAATAAAATATAGTTCACCGTGGTTTACTTTGCAGCATCAATATGAGGCGCCATAGCTTCTCCATAAGTTAGCCCCGGTAAACCTACAATGGAAAACCATCACAAAGGGGACAGGCACCTTCGTGGTGGTTTTGGCCACGGCAGAACTGTTAGAGTCCAGCTGGCCAGCGACAGGCGGCCAAGTCGACGTGCATGGAATCGGTAAACGCCACGCCCTCCCCCATTAAGAGCTCGCGCTGAGCATCGGGACCGCCAAAGGCAAAGCCCTCACAGATACGGCCGTCGGCAAACACCACGCGATGACAGGGAATTTGACCAGGGCGTGGGTTGCTATGCAGCGCATACCCCACATAACGTGCACTTCGCGCGCGACCGGCGAGCAGCGCCACCTGACCATACGTGGCGACCATCCCCTCGGGGATCTGCTCAACCACCTCATACACCCGCTCAAAAAAACCCTCAGACGCCATCGCTCGCTCCCTTCTCCGCATTAACAGCATAAAGAAATGATCCCTTGGGGACGGAGGAAAACGGATCATTCACGGCCTCCGTGCGGTCGATGATCCGTTTTCCTCCGTCCCCAAGGGATCATTTGTTGGCAGGTTGGTTAGTTGGCGGGATGGAAGAAGGCTACGGCTACGGCACCGGGGCCTACGTGGGTACCGATGGTGGCACCGATGGTGTGAACGGGCAGCTCGCCCTCGGTGTGGCCAGCCCACAGTGCCGCGCTGTCCTCGATATACTTCTTGAGCACCGCATCCGAAAGGCCCGTATAGCCGAGCGCCAGCGGCATGGAAAAGTCGATGCCGCCCGCCTTTTCGACCTTTTGGTTCAGCAGGTTGCGGCCGTTCTTGGAACCGCGCGCCTTTCCCAGCTGCACAATCAGACCGTCCTCGGCAGCTACCACGGGCTTTACGTTGAGCAGCGTACCCACGGCGCCGGCAGCAGCAGACAGGCGACCGCCGCGCACCAGGTACTCCAGCGTCTCGAGCAGGCCGATAACCACCACGCGGTCGCGCACGGCCTCGACCGCCGCCGCGATCTGGGCCGCGCTACGGCCCTCGTTCACCAAGCGCAGCGCATACTCGACCAGAATGCGTTCACCCAGGGTGACGTTGTTGCTATCAACCACGTACACATCGCCGCCCGGCGCCTCGGCTAGTGCGGTACGGGCGCTCTGATTGGTGCCCGACAGCTTAGCGCCCACGGTAATAATCACAGCCTCATCGCCGGCTTCGCGAATCTCGGCGATAGCCTGCGAGAACGCGTACGGGTTGACCTGGCCGGTCTTGGGCAGCTCATCGCGCTCCACGAGCATCTCGTAAAAGCGCTGGTGATCGATGTCGACGCCATCCATGAACACATCGGTGCCAAAGGAGACGGACAGCGGCAAAACGTCCAGTGCCGGGTGCTCGGCCGGCGACATATCGCTTGCGGAATCGGTAATAATGCGGACGGACATAGCGAATCCTTTCTTGCGCAGGTCCCGCGCAGGGAATTTTGACAGCAATGCCCCGGCACGGTACACGCGCTTAAACGGGACGATGCAGTTGATAATGGGAAGCAAATGCCCAGGCGGCCCTACAGCTCGCGCAAGGTGTTGAGAATCGTACGCAGCGACGCATACATCTGCTCACGCTGCTCCACGCCCATGGCCTTGCCGGTGGTGTCGAGCACTTCACGAATAATGCAATCAGCCTCGTTCATGCTCTCGCCGCCCAACGTGGTCAGGCGAACCGGGGCGCGATACTTAACGGCGGCATCGCCCGAATCGTCGACTTCGACGTAGCCGCCCTCCTCCAGATGCGCCAGCGTGCGCGAGACGGCAGCGCGGGTCACGCCAGCCATGCGGGCGAGGTCGGCACCAGTCAGGCCGTCCTTGCTGCGCTCAAGATAGTACAGGCACATGATGTCGGAGCCCTTAAGGCCCAGCCTTGCGCCCTCAGATGTCTTAATGCGCTGGATCTCCTTGTAGAGTCCGCTGATCAGTCCGACAAAGTCCTCGAAACGTGTCTCGTCGCTCTGCTGCATGGGAGACGCCCGCCTTTCGCTTGCATAATGCTAACGGGTAAACATCTTAACCGTACCCAGCGGCCGCCAGCACTGCGCGCCCTATTTGTTAACTCATCAACATAAAAACCACCACAAAGGGGACAGGCACCTTTGTGGTGGTTTTGACCGGCGAGTATGATTTGCAGAAGTTGCTACAGCTCCACGCGGGGATTGTCGCGGGTCACAAGCGTCTTAACGACAACCGTCGCCCCCAGATAGCGCTCAAGCAGCTCGGCTAAGCGATCGATGGCGGCCTGACAGTCCCCCATGCGCTCGGGCTCTACGCACTCAATCGCCAAAAACGCGTCGGCCGAATCGTCGGATAGAGCCGTTCGAACGCCGTCGCGCCAGTTCCAGCAGCGGCACACGGCGCCCGCATCGTCAATGTAGGCGAGCTCGCCGGGCAGCGTCGGGTCGTCCGCTTCCTCGCCAAGCGGCAGGAACGCATCCCCGCCGTCGGTCACCTTCAAGCGAAGGTCCCCCTCAATCGCATGCAGATCCTCGCCTCCCACGGGCAGTGCATAGGACAGCGACACCGTGTTATAGATATCCACCGCGGGCGTAATGTGGCCCACCGGCTTGCCCTTGAGCACGCGCTTGAGCAGGTTCTCGATTGAACAGCGCGCGCCCTTTTTGGTCTTGAACAGACGATAGGCCTCGCGCCATGCCTTGACCGGTGCGTTCTCGCTGATTGTATCGCTGGTCAGATGACGCTCCGCATCGATATTGGCACGGTCGAGCAGCGCCGCTATCGCGTCCACATCCTCTTGAGGTATCTGGGCCGCGGGCTTCATACCCTCCACGACCACAACACCGACCGCCGCCTGAGGAAACAGCTCCCAAAATGAATCCTCGGCAATAAAGCTCTTCATACGTGCTCCCTTCATTGTGCGCGCCCGAGTGAGGGCGCCTAAACAAAAAGCGCCCTTACAACGGCCACCTTCAAAGTCCTACGGTGCCGTCACAAGAGCGCTTGCGCTGTCCCCATCCGGAGAAGGGGACGATATGTCAGGCGTATTGTAACCTGAGTCATCCGCGCGAGCAAAACCACCACAAAGGTGCCTGTCCCCTTTGTGGTGGTTTTGGGTCTGAGGCGATGCTAGTGGCGGAGCCCCAGCAGGCCGCGTCCGCGATGACGGGCGTCGGCGTGCACCTGAGCGTGCGGACCGGCGGCCTTGACGGACTCGGGCAGGTGCGAGTACTTCTTCTCGAAGTTCTCCTCGAACATCACGGCCAGGTTGTGCGCGGCCTCGTCGTAGCGAGCGGTGCTCTGCCAGTACTGGCGCGGCACCAGAATGCCGTCGGGCACGCCATGGCACGTGGTGGGAATGTCGACGTTAAAGATGTCGTCGTGCACGAACTCGCTGTCCTCGATGGTACCGTCGAGGGCGCGGGCCACCAGGGCGCGCGTGTAGGCAAGCTCGATGCGATGGCCCACGCCATAACCGCCGCCAATCCAGCCGGTGTTGACCAGATAGACGCGGGTGCGACCGTCGGCGATACGCTCGCCGAGCATCTTGGCATAGACCATGGGATCGAGCGGCATAAACGGCTCGCCAAACAGCGAGGAGAACGTGGGCGTGGGCTCGGTGACGCCGACCTCGGTGCCAGGAATCTTGGCGGTGAAGCCCGTCACAAAGTGATACATGGCGGCGTCGGCCGTCAGGCGCGAGATGGGCGGCAGCACGCCAAAGGCATCGCAGGTCAAAAACAGCACGACGCTCGGGGTGGTGCCCATGCCCTTGGTCCACGCGTTGGGAATGTGCTCGACGGGATAGGCCACGCGCGTGTTGTGCGTGATCGAGACGTCATCGTAGTTGGGCTTGCGATTCTCATCGAGCACCACGTTTTCGCAGATGGCGCCAAAGCGGACGGCGTTGAAGATCTCGGGCTCGTGGAACGCGTCCAGGCCCTCGCACTTGGCGTAGCAGCCGCCCTCGACGTTAAAGATGCCCATGTCGGACCAGCCGTGCTCGTCATCGCCGATCAGCAGGCGCGTGGGATTGGCCGAAAGCGTGGTCTTGCCGGTGCCCGACAGGCCAAAGAACACGGCAGTCTCGTGCGTGACGGGATCCATGCTGGCCGAGCAGTGCATGGGCAGCACGTCGTCCTCGACGGGCAGCAGGTAATTCATGACGCTGAAGATGGACTTTTTGATTTCGCCGGAGTAACCGGTGCCGGCAACCAGAATCACGCGCTCCTGGAAGTTGATAACCACGGCGGCGCTGGAGTTGAGGCCCTTGATGGCGGGGTCGCACTGGTAGCCAGGTGCCGCGAGCACGCAGAAGTCCGGCTCGCCGGCGCGCGCAATTTCGCGAGCGAGCGGACGGGCGAGCATCTGCTTAATAAAGAGCGCCTGGCTGGCGCGCTCGCAGGCGACGAGCAGGCGACGCGTGTGGTTGCGGTCGGCGCCGGCCATGCCGCGGGTGACGAACACATCGCGCTCGTTGAGATAGTCGACGATGCCGGCCTTGATGGTCTCGTAGCTCTCGATCGAAAGCGGTCGGTTGACGGCGCCCCAGGCAATCTTATCGTGGACATCGGGGGTGTCAACGATAAAGCGATCGTTGGGAGAACGACCAGTGCGCTCCCCCGTCTCGATCACCAGCGCGCCGTTGGATGCCATGCGGCCTTCTTCGCGGCGGATGGCGTGCTCGACGAGCTCCGCGGCGGGTAGATCGACCAACAGGCGGGGCTGATTATCGGCGGGATCTTCGACCAGCGTAATACCAAAGTTGGACAGAACTTCTGCAGGGGTAACACCAGGCATGGGGCCTCCTTTAAAAACGCGGCACGTGGACGCGGCGCGCACTTTACTCACGTAAAGCCCGTTGTACCCGATATGCAAAAACGTTTTTGCGGCAACGGCGAAGCGCCCGCCCAACGGTCAAAAATCGCAGGCAAGCGGCCTGGTCATTGGGGACGTTCTTAATCGACTAATCGTTGGGGACACTTATGAACAGGCAACAACCAAGGAGTGTCCCTAGATGCCGGCACTTAGGGACGTTCCCAAAGTGCCGACTACAGCGGCAGGCCTTGGCCGAGCATGGCGATGACGCTCATGAGGACCAGCATGCCGGCGGCGTAGGGCAGCACTGCGCCCAGGAGCTCGGCGTCCTTACCGCGCACGTGCACGGCAGCGAGGCCAATCGCGAGCGTCTGCGGCGAGACCATCTTACCGGCGGCGACACCCAGGGCGTTCAACGCAACCATCCAGTAGTCGCTCACACCCAGCGCCGAAGCGGCCTGGCTCTGAATGGGACCAAACAGCATGCCCGACGATGTGCCCGAACCGGTCACGAACGCACCGACGGCACCGATCCACGGGGCCAGAATCGGGTACAGACCACCGGCGACGGCAATGCAGAACGCACTGATCGAAGAGATCATGCCCGCATAGCCCATCACCTTGGCACAGCCCAGCACCGAAAGCATCGTGATTACCGTCGGCATCATCTGCTTCACAGTCGCGGCCAGCACCTCGCCCATCATGCGCGGCGAAGCCCCCTGAATGGCGCCGCCGATAAACGCGGCCAGGAAGATCCAAACACCCGGCGTGTTAATCCACGAAAACGTGAGCGTGCCGGGGTTCTCGCCGCAATACACCTGCACGTGACTCGCAAAGGGCGCAAGCGCGGCATGCACGGCGGGCACCAGGTTGGACGTACCCAACAGCAGTACAAAAATCAGGATGAAACACGACCAGGCAGAAAGCGCCGACTTATCGGTGAGCTGCTCACCGGCCTCGATATTCATGTGAAAGCGCGCGTCCAGGTGACCGGACTTCTCGGCGCGCATGGCAAGCGCGGCGGTCAGCGCGAGCGACACGATGGAGCCCACGACCACGGCAAGCTCGGGGCCCACAAACATAGCGACGACCAGGGCAGCGCCGACAAAGGACGCGCCAGAGAGCAGCGCGATGCCGGCCACGCCGTGCAGGCGCTCGCCTACGCTCGCAACATCGCCTTGATCGTCGGTCACGCGGCCCGCAACCAACACGATGAGCAGCGGCATCACCACAAAGAACGGTGCGAGCTGCACCAGCTGAACGGTCGCCAGGTGCAGGGAATCCAGACCCACCAGGTCGGCAACGGACACCGTGGGGATGCCGATGGAGCCGTAGGGCGTGGGCACGCCGTTGGCCAGCAGGCAGATCAGCACGGCAGGCACGGCCTCAAAACCAAGGCCCGCGAGCATGCCAGCGGGAATGGCGACAGCGGTACCAAAGCCAGCCATGCCCTCCATAAAGCCGCCGAAGCACCACGCCACGAGCAGCGCCAGCAGACGGCGATCGCTGCTGATGGAGGTGATCATGCTGCCGATCACGTCCATGGCGCCCGTGCGAACGCAGAGGTTATACGTAAAGACGGCGGCGATAATCACCAACACGATGGGCCACAGCGCCATCAAAAAGCCCTCGAGCGAGGCCGTGGCTATCTGCGCCACCGGCAAATGCCACCACGCAAAGGCGAGCACGCACGAAAGAACAAACGAACCAATCGCGGCTTTCCAGGCCGGCCATTTAAAGCACAGCAGCATCACGACAAGCCAGATGATAGGCACAAGAGCCAGCAAAAATGCGGCGACGTCCATGTGTAAAAGCTCCTTGGTACCGCGAGGGCGGCATCGGGGGTGTCATAAAACTTGAACAGGATACCGCACGCTTACCGACAATTTTCTGCCGCCTGCCGAAATATTGAACAATCCGTTCAAAAACACGAGCAAACACCGCCGCGTCTATACTAGAGCGCAGCAATAGAAAGGACTCCGCCTTGAGCATCACGCCCCTCGATAGCATCCGCCGCGCCATCGCCCGCCGCAACGGCGTCACCGACCCCACCGTATCGGGCGGGGCGCACGGGCAGGGCGGACGCATCGAGAACGGCCTGTTCCCCGCATCGCACACCGCCGAGGAGCTCGCACGAATCCAAGAGCTAAGCCAGCGTAACGCCGGCGGTCCCGACAGCAACCAGGCCACACGCCGTCGCCGCGAGCGCGATCGCCAGCCCGGCCCCATCCACCGCATGGTCAATGCCTGGTGGAACCGCCTGCTCGGAGCCGTCTACGGCAGCGGCTTCTCCACGCAAGAAGCCGAGTACGAAGATCATGCCACCCGTCGCGACTACCTTTGGAATACCCTGGGCACCGCCGTATGGGGCATGGCGTTTCCTCTGCTCACCATCGTGTCCACGCAGCTCGTGGGCGCCGAGGAAGCCGGCAAGTTCTCCATTGCGTTTGTCACCGGCACGCTCATCATGATCGCGTGCAACTACGGCGTGCGCAATTTTCAGGTCTCGGACATCGACGAGAAGGCGTCCTTTGCCTCCTACCAGCTCAACCGCTGGCTTTGCGGAGCATTCGCGCTGGCCTGCGGCCTTGCATACAGCAGTGCCCGCGGCTACGACGCGCAGATGGCAACGATCGGCCTGGGCGTCTACCTGTATAAGGTGATCGACGGCGTGGCGGACGTGTACGAGGGCCGCCTGCAGCAGGCCGATAAACTCTACCTGGCCGGCATGAGCCAAACGCTGCGCTCCGCCGGCGTCATCGCGGTCTTTAGCGTGGCGCTGTTCCTTACGCGCAGCATGCCCATCGCGGCCATGGCCATGGGTGTCACCGCCATCGTCTCGCTCGTGCTGGTCACCGCGCCGCTGGCCCTGCTCGAAACCGAAAAATCGCGTCGCGTGAGTCTGCGCGAGGTCGGCCACCTGTTTGTCCAGTGCGCCCCGCTCTTTGGCGCACTGTTCCTGTTCAACCTCATCGAGAGCATGCCCAAGTTTGTGATGGAAGGCACGCTGGCCTACAAATACCAGCTGTACTTTAATGCCCTGTTCTTTCCGGCGCAGGCTATTTTGCTGAGCATCGGATTTGTCTATAAACCGCAGCTTTTGCGTCTGTCGAGCATTTGGGCGAACCCGCGCAAACGCCGCCGTTTTGACTTGATTATTATTGCCGTTATGGCGCTGATCGTGGCCATCACCGGCGTATGCGCCGCATTTATGGCCGGCCCCGGCATTCCCCTCATGAGCTTTATGTACGGCCTCAACTTTGAGCGCTACCGCACATTGGCGCTGCTGATGGTTGTCGCTGGCGGCATCACCGCGGCCATCGACTTTATCTACGCCATCATCACAGTGCTGCGCCACGCCGGCGACGTCACCAAGATCTATCTGATCTGCTTTGCCGTGAGCGTGGTGCTCCCGGTGATCTTAATCAACCTGCTGGGCCTGATGGGTGCCGTCGTAAGTTACCTGGCTATCATGGCCCTACTGCTGGTGCTGTTGATTGTCGAATACGCCCACATCCGCCAACGCATCGAACGCGACCGCAACCCATACGGCGCCTAATTAGCTGCCCCCGGTCACCGGAATTTGCGATGGAATCACCCCGGCTGGGGTCTCGTTGCGGACAATATGCATCACGCAAAACTAAGTGAGTAGACTTTTACCGAATCCCCGACCACACCGACAAAGCACAAGTCTGTGACCTGCGGTTTTATTGAGGCGAACATGTTGAGTGCTCGGCATTTCCAAAAAAGTCTACTCACTTAGCCAGCGGGCGGCCAAATGATTATTTAATCCCCGTCCCAGAAAAATCAATTAGCGGGCAGAAGGGCAAAAGTAGTCAAAAAGGCCCCGTCCCAAATTAGCTACCCTTTGCAGCGATTATTCGCCCGGGTTGATGTTCGCATAAAACTCCGCCCCGTCGTCCAGGCGCAGGATGCCCACGCGGCCGAACTCGGAACCGGTGGCCGCCGCACAGTCGATATCGATGCGATCGGGCACGCCGGCGGTATCCTCGCCACCCAAGCGCACCATCCGCCCGCGGCCCGACTCCTCATCGAGCCCTGCCAGGCCGCCAACCTCGCAATAACGCCCCAGCGACACCGTGGGCGTGTGGCCGCTCACCACGGCCGGGCCCTTGCCCTCGGCAGAAAGCAGTCCCGTCGGGGCATCCCAATAGCCATGGCGAATCCAGAGCAAGTCATCGGACGACTGCACGGCGAGCATTTGCTGCAGCAGCTCGCGATCGGCATCGACCGCTCCCCTGCCGTCGCCGCAATCGACACCATGCTCAAGCAAAAACGCACGCGCCGCCTCGGTCTGAATGCCGGCGTGCACCAGCAGATACGGTCGCTCGGCAGTCTCGACCACCGCATAGAGCGGCAGGGCAGCAGCCCAGCGCACCAGCTCCTCGTATGCCTCAAACTCCATTTCGTTGAGCTGCTGGCGCGTGGTCCAACCGCCGTTGATATCCCAGGTCTCGGCATCGAGCGGGTCCTGGCCAATGATCGCGTCGAGCATAATCTGCTCGTGGTTACCCTTAAGCACGCGAGCGTTGGGCAGCGACCGCACCAAGCTGATGACGCCGACCGGATCGGGGCCGCGGTCGATCATGTCGCCCAGCACATACAGCGTGTCGTCGGACGTCAGCGAGATCTTGGAAAGGGCCTCGTCCAGCGCGCGCACGTGCCCGTGAGCATCAGATGTCACATAGATCGCCATGGAACGCCTTTCCCTGCATTACGGCCGAAGCCCGATGCCACGACTAAAACTTCAAGTTGAACTTAAACGTTACCCATTGTACTCCGTTGCAATAAAGCTGGAAAGTGCCACCGCTGCCAACGGTCACAAGCGGCCGCCCGCACGCCCCGAAAACACCGCGCCACCAGCACCAACGCCCCAACCAGCACCGCCCGCGCCCCCCGCCTCGTGTCGATAATGCGAACGCCCGCGGCTCGGCCCCATAAACCCACCATCTTTGGGTACAAATAACCGCAGACAACTGACCGTGCCACGCCAACCACCCAGGAGCGGACACTACCCATGAACCAGATACTTCTCTTTATCGGCCTCGTCATCATTTTGTGTCTGACCATCAAACCCGTCGGCAAAAAGCTCCCCTTCCCCACCCTGCTCATCTTTATCGCGCTCGGCATGCTGCTGGGCGTTAACGGGCCGGCGCACATCGACTTTAGCGACTACACGCTTACCGAAACCGTCTGCAGTACGGCGCTGCTGTTCATCATGTTCTACGGCGGCTTTAACACCAACATCGACCGCGCCAAGCCTGTCGCCGCGCCCGCGGTACTGCTGAGCACGCTCGGCGTTATCGCCACCGCCGGCATCACGGGCGCCTTTGCGCACTTCGCACTGGGCTTCGACTGGATCGGCGGCCTGCTGCTGGGCTCGATCGTGGCGTCGACCGATGCGGCGAGCGTCTTTAGCGTGCTGCGCGAGCACAACCTATCGCTGAGGGGCGGCACCGACTCGCTGCTCGAGGTCGAATCGGGCTCCAACGACCCCGTCGCCTACATGCTCACCGCGGTGCTCGCGACCCTTGCGGCGGGCGGCAATATCGACATTCCCGTGCTGCTGGCCAAGCAGATCATCCTGGGCGTGGGGCTGGGCCTTGCCATCGGCTGGACATCCAGCCGTCTGATTGAACGCGCACACGCAACGGCCGAGGGCGCGCAGACTATCTTTTTGTTCGCCGTGGCGATCGTTGCCTACGCGCTGCCGAGCTACCTGGGCGGCAACGGCTTTTTGGCTGTATACCTGGCCGGCATTGTGCTGGGTGCAAGCGACATCACCGGCAAGGTCGAGATGGCGCACTTCTTTGACACCCTTACCGAAATGGCCGAGATGACCATCTTCTTTTTGCTCGGCCTGCTCGTGACGCCCGCACGCCTGCCCCAAATGCTGTTGCCGGGCCTGGCGCTCATGGCGTTTATGCTCTTCGTGAGCCGCCCCGTCGCCGTCGGCCTGCTGTTGGCGCCCTTTAAGACCAATCCTCGCCAAGTCGCGCTCGCAAGCTGGGCGGGTCTGCGCGGCGCGGCTTCGGTCGTGTTTAGCCTCTTTGCCGTGGTGGTCGGTGTTCCCGGTGGGCACGACTTGTTTGACCTGGTGTTTGTGATTGCCGTGTCGAGCATTGTAGTGCAGGGCTCGCTACTGCCGGCAGTGGCGAAAAAGCTCGACATGATCGACACGGAAGGCGACGTGCGCCGCACGTTTAACGATTACCGCGACGAGGACGGCATGTCGTTCGTTAAGCTCAAGGTGGGCGCGGGCCATCCGTTTGCCGGGCGCTCGCTCGCCGATATTGGCAGCGTCGCCGACATGCTCGTGGTCCTGGTGCTGCGCGACGGTGCGCACCCGGTGCTACCCAACGGCGATACCGTAATTGAGGAAGGAGACCTTCTGGTGATGGCCGCGCCGACGTTTGAAGAGCGTGCCGAGGTAACATTGCGCGAGGTCACCGTAACGCCCCACGGTCGCCTGGCAGGACTGCGTCTGCGCGACGTGCCACAAGGCAAGCACCCGTTTATCGTGGTGATGCTCAAGCGCGACGGCCAAACGATCATCCCCGACGGCAACACCCTCATATATGCCGGCGACGAAGCCGTCATCGCCACGCTAGCGTCGTAGCCATCCCCACCCATAAGTTGCGGTGAAATAGGGACTGAATAGGCCTTCTAGCAGCCTAAACAGTCCCTATTTCACCGCAAGTTATGGGTGGGGATAGGGTTGAGGGGTGGCTATGGCTACCAGCCGTCGTCCGTATCGTCGCCTGTGGCGAAGACACGGAGGTCGAGGCCTTCGCGTTCAGCTCGGGCTAGGAGCTCTTGGGGCGACTCGTCCTCGATATCCACTACGTCGAGCATGGCGGCCGGAAAGCCCACGCCAGCCGCACTCCCCGCGCGGTCGAGCAAGCTCTCGCGCAGCTGGTCTACATCAACGTCGATCTTCATGGTGAAACCTCCTACCGGCCAATCGCGATCGAACAAACCGCACACCCCAAATGATGTGCAATAAATACCAGATACGGCCATAATAAAACAATGAACATCAGGGAGGTTGCGGACGATGGATAAGCTCGATGCCATGACGGAACAAGTCAGGGACTTTTGTGATGCACGCGACTGGCGCAAATATCACACGCCAAAAGAGCTTGCCATCGGCATGGCAACTGAGTCCTCCGAGCTCCTTCAGCTCTTTCGTTTTGTGAGCGACGAGCGCATTGCAGAAATGTTCGAAGACACCGAGCAACGCCAAGCTATCGAAGACGAAGTCGCCGACACGCTCCTTTTCCTTCTGCGTTTCGCAGATTTAAATGAAATCGACCTGCCAGCGGCGCTTTCGTCTAAGCTCAAGCGCAATGGCGAGCGCTACCCCGTCGACGCATCATCTAACGAATACAGAAAGGCGAACCACCGTGAGTAATGAGTTCGCCCTTCGACAATACACGCTTCCCCTGCCCCAGCCCTTTGAGACAAGCGAATCGCTTCAGGACTTTGGCACGCCAAAGCCTGGAGCCCATCATGACGAGAGTTGGCCCGTCCTTTACATTCTTACCAACAGCAGAAACAAGACGGCATACATCGGCCAAACAACCAACTACCAGCGCCGTATGAAACAACACGCTGCAAACGTGGACAAGGACTTCGACCGGACCCTTCTGATCGACAATCCCACCTTCAACCAATCCGCAACGTTCGAGTTCGAGAATCGACTTATTGAGCTGTTCTGTGCTGACGAAAAATACCAGGTCACCAATGCCAACAACGGCTATGCCCAATTCGATTATTTTGAGCGGCCTCAGTATCGCCAGAAGTTCCGAGACCTCTGGACAAAGCTTCGCGAAGAAAACTACGCGATTCATCCGATTGAAGAGCTCGAGAACTCCGATCTGTTCAAGTTCTCGCCTTTTAAGACGCTTACGCCCGACCAATACGAAACGATCGAGACGATTTTTAAACGTCTCGAACAGGAGCATGAAGACGTAAAACATGGCGGCTCAAAAAGAGAACGTATAACCGTCGTGAATGGCGCGCCGGGAACAGGTAAAACAATTCTCGCCATCAGTCTCATGTTCAAAATCAAAAATGAGCCCAACCTTTCCGGCCTGCGAGTCGGTTTTGTCACCCCCATGGATTCCCTGAAAAAGACCCTCAGGAAACTCACGCACTTCCTTCCAGGGTTAAAGCCTGGCGATATCTTGAGCCCCAGTGACGTAACCAAAAATGATCGTTATGACATCCTACTTGTCGATGAAGCACATCGACTGGGTAATTATCTAAGCATGGGCTCCGGCATCAAGGCCTTCTATAGCACTTGTGATCGTCTTGACCTTCCGCACACAAGCAACCAAGTTGACTGGATATTCAAATGCTGCGACAAGGCATATCTGTTTTATGACCCCAAGCAGCAAGTCAGGGCATCCGGCCTCAATCGAGACGGTCTTGAGCGGCGACTTAACCAACTCGAAGAAGAGGGCATTGAAACTGAAGAGTTCAGCCTAAGCACGCAAATGCGAGTACGCGGCGGCGATGAGTATCTCGACTTTGTATATGATCTACTCGATAACAAAGCGTATATGCATGCCGGCATGAAATTCAAGAATCTCTTTTCATCGGAGCCTTACGATTCGCGAACCGGGGATCCGAACAGCGATACCCCCAGATACCAGTTTGGAATCGTCAACCAATTTGAGGATTTCTGTTCCCTACAGCAAGCCAAGGAAGAAGAAGTTGGTCTATCCCGCATGACGGCAGGTTTTGCGTGGAAGTGGGAAACGAAGAAACACAAAGACGCGTTCGACATCGTCATTGAGGGCATCCCTAAACGTTGGAACTCGAGTCAAAAGGATTGGGTTAACTCCCCCAACGCCGTCAACGAGGTCGGACGCATCCACACGGTACAGGGCTACGACCTCAACTACGGCTTCGTAATTCTGGGGCCAGACATTTACTACGACAACGACAAAGGGGGCGTCTGCGTTAACAAGGCAAACTTCAAAGATACCGTCGCAAAGAAAAAGGCAAGCGACGACGACCTACGAAAGATCATCGTCAACGCCTACTATGTCCTCATGACGCGTGGCATGCTGGGAACGTTTCTTTATGTATGCGACCCGGCACTCAAGGAGTATTTGTCACGGTATATCCCGGTGATATAGACCTAACGACCGCCCTCCCCCATGTAACCATCCTGTAAATCATAGCGGCGCACTCGAGTTTTACCGTGATGCGGTCGCGCCTGGCGCTCCACTGTGCTAAAGTATCCCGAACGTTCAAACGACTACGAGGGGGAACTAGAAGATGGCACGTGTGCACAACTTCTCAGCTGGCCCGGCCGCGCTGCCCACAAGCGTGCTCGCCGAGATCGCCGACGAGATGATGGACTACCGCGGTTGCGGCATGTCCGTGCTCGAGATGAGCCATCGATCTAGCATGTACCAGCAAATCATCGACGACGCCGAGGCAACCCTACGCCGTCTACTGAGCATCCCGGACAACTACCGCGTCCTGTTTTTGCAGGGCGGCGCCACGCTACAGTTTGCGGGCATCCCCATGAACCTCATGCGCCGCGGCCGCGCCGGCTACGTCGTGACCGGCAACTTTGCCAACAAGGCGTACAAGGAGGCCGCCAAGTACGGCGAGGCCGTGCTGCTCGCGAGCTCCGAGGACACCAACTTCGACCGCATTCCCAACATGGCCGATATCAACGCGCGCATTGCCGCCGAGGACGCGGGCGACGGGCTCGACTACGTCTACATCTGCCAGAACAACACCATCTTTGGCACCATGTACCACGAGCTGCCCACTTGCGGCGATGTGCCGCTGGTCGCCGATGTCTCGAGCTGCTTTCTGTCGCAGCCGCTCGACGTTGAGCGCTACGGACTCATCTACGCCGGCGCGCAGAAAAACGCCGGCGCCGCGGGCGTGACCGTGGTCATCGTGCGCGACGACCTCATCGCAGATGGCCCCGCCTTTGCGCAGACGCCGCAGTACATGGACCTTAAGACCCAGGCCGCCAAGGGCTCCATGCTCAACACGCCCAACACCTTTGGCATCTATGTGTGCGGCAAGGTGTTCCACTGGGTCGAGGAGACCGGCGGACTTGCCGCCATGGCCGAGCGCAACTGGGCCAAGGCCAACCTGCTCTATAACCTGCTCGAGCACAGCGAGCTGTTCCATGGCACCACGCAAGCCGACAGTCGCTCCATCGCCAACGTCACCTTCCGCACCGGCGACGCCGAGCTCGACGCGGCCTTTGTCGCAGGCGCGGCCGAGCACCAGATTCAAAACGTCAAGGGCCATCGCCTGGTGGGCGGCATGCGCGCCAGCGTCTATAACGCCGTAACCATGGAAGACGTGCAGGCCCTGGCCTCGTACATGAAGGACTTCGAAGCGCAGCATAGTTTGAGTCCGCGATCTAACTAGCCCGCAACGCGCGGGCCGACCAGCCACTTCAAACCACCTGTTTAAACCAAACCTGCTAAGGAGTTTTTCATGCGCAAGATTAAGACCATCGACGACATCACTAAAGACGGCAAAGTCGAGTTTGGCGAGGGCTACGAGTTTGTGGACACCGCCGAGGAGGCCGACGCCATCCTGATGCGCTCGACCGACCTGCACGGCTACGAGCTGCCCGAGGGCATCCGCGCCATCGCCCGCTGCGGCGCCGGCGTCAACAACATCCCCGTCGAGGAGTACGCCAAGAAGGGCGTCGTCGTCTTTAACTCCCCCGGCGCCAACAGCAACGCCGTCAAGGAGCTCGTCCTTGGCATGCTGGTGCTCTCGAGCCGCGGCGTCGTGCAGTCGATGAATTGGGTGCGCGACAACGCCGACGACCCCGAGATTCAGGTCGACGCCGAAAAGGCCAAGAAGGCCTTTGTGGGCCGCGAGCTCAAGGGCAAGCGCATCGGCGTTATCGGTCTGGGCAACGTAGGCTCCAAGGTCGCCAACGCCTGCGTCGATCTGGGCATGGATGTCTACGGCTACGATCCGTTCATTTCCGTCGAGCACGCGTGGGTGCTGAGCCGCGAGGTGCAGCGCGTGGGCACGCTCGAGGATCTGTGCCGCGGCTGCGACTACCTCACCGTGCACGTACCCAGCAAGGCCGACACCATCGGCATGATCAGCACCGAGCAGATTAACCTGCTGGCGCCCGACGCCGTGCTCATCAACTACGCGCGCGAAACCATCATTGACGAGGACGCCGTTGACGCCGCCCTGCGCGAGGGCAAGCTCAGCTGGTTTAGCTGCGACTTTGCCACGCCCAAGACCGTCAAGATGCCCAATACGTTTATCACCACGCACTCGGGCGCTGGCACCGGCGAGGCCGAGGCCAACTGCGCCGACATGGCCATCAGCGAGCTCAAGGATTACCTGGAGAACGGCAACATCGCACACAGCGTCAACTACCCCGCCTGCAGCATGGGCAAGGCGCGCGCCGCAAGCCGCATCGCCTGTCTGCATGCCAACGTGCCCAACATGATCGGTCAGATCACGGCGATCCTGGCCAAGGACAATGCCAATGTGCAGCGTATGACCAACGAGTCCGCTGGCGAGAACGCCTACACCATGTTCGACACCGACGAGCACCTGAACAGCAGCACCATCGAGGCGCTCAAGCAAATTCCGTCGATGTATCGCGTGCGCGTGATCAAATAGCGCCGACGCCAAGCCTGCCAGGCAGACCATGAAGCCCATTCGGCCCCCGTTTTCACGAAACGGGGGCCGATTTCGTTGCTCCGACTGGTTTTAAAATGCTATCCAGAACAAGTTTTTTCGGATAATAGACAGTCATACCCAAATCACTGAGCGCACCCGCTTTGATAAACAGCTTTATCAGGGACTTTAGTAGGTAAAAATCGATCTCTATATACCACATCCAAGTTGACTGTCTATTTTCCGAAACAACTTGTTCTGAGTAGCATTATTAAAGCCCTTCCAAGGCGAAACTGAAGCCTTTTTTGCGCCCAAAACTCTAGCTCGCGCGACCGTTTTCCACCCGCACGACTACATGCCCGCCCAATCGATAAAAATCTCCTCACGAAGTCGCCGTTCGAGCTCCTGCTGCCGCGGTGTCTTGTCCTTCAACGGCGCATCGAGATAGGACATGATGAGTTCCATCACCACGCGGAAGGCATCGGAGTCGGCCAGCTGGCCATAGGTCATCAAAACGACGGGATATCCCATGGCTTGCAGGGCCGTCGTTCGATCGGAGTCCGAGATCTTGGATTCTATGGATCCGTGAATGGCTTTACCTTGGCATTCAACCAGGCACTCTCGGCTGCCGTCCTTATTTGCCAGCAGGATATCGGCATAGCGCCTATCAAGCCCCGAAATCAGGCGGGCGCTGCGCGTCATGCGAATCTCAACGTTATTGGTGAGGCGCAGCCCTTCGCCGCCGCGCAACCTCGTAAGGCCAAACAGCATCGATGCCTGGACCTCGAGCGGCGATGCTGCCACCCCCGTAATGCATTTCGCGGCTCGTATGAACGATTTAGCGCCGCGGAGCCCCCGGATCTTATCGACGAACTCTGCAAGCTCAGAGAGCTCAATCAAGGGCGGTCGTTTCCACAAATCCGCTGGATTCCCCGAGACATCCTTTACGTTTTCCCAGCCCAACCGTGCGTCGCCCCACTGGTCCCCATATGCCTGCACAAGTGCCGACTTTACCTGAGGCGCAATCTTGCACACGGCAAAGGTGCCGCACATCTCATACATGCACATGATCAGGCGCTCATTTGAAACCGAGGAAGCCAGGGTCAGAAGGGTAAAGAGCGGGGACGCGACATCGAGGCCAAACTCTGTCTGCTGCACGGAGCCAAACGGCCTCTCCCCGTTCCAAACATGCCTGACAATGCGATCGCCCTTACGCCCGCAGCTGCCCTGCGCCAAAACATGCAACGGGGTGTCCAGGAAATGCGCGACGAGCGGATGCTCGCAAAGGCGCTCCCTGCGCGGATCGTCCGCAGAATCGGGCAGGTCCGGCATTATCGCCAAGACCTGTGGGGGTATCCGGTGATACCGAAAGGCAGATATGTCGCACAGCATGTCGTCCATGAAAGGTACGTACCCACTGCGTCGTCTGTGAACCCGCTCGGACGGCAAACGCGCCGGCTCGGCCTGCGAACGGTAAATACTGCTGCGCGCACGCCACGGATCTCTCGGGAGGCTTACAATCGGTTTGGAAAGCAGACTTATTGTGAGGTTGCATATGGTTGATGAGGACTTTGCCTGGCGGCTTGCGCAGGACCTTGTGAAGATTGACAGCTCGGACCCCGGCGCATATGAGGGCGAGATTGAGCGGTATATCAAAGCGCTGGTTGAGGAACGGCTGGCACGGTTGAGTCATCCTGCGCTCGATGCCGTGCAGATTGAGGAGCTCGAAGTACTCCCCGGGCGCCGCAACCTTATGGTCACCGTGCCGGGACTGAGCGACGAACCGCGGCTGATCTATATCTGCCATATGGATACCGTTACCTTGGGCGATGGCTGGGACGCGGACATCGCACCGCTTGGGGCGATTGTGCGGGACGACAAGCTTTATGGCCGCGGCGCCTGCGACATGAAGGGTGGCCTGGCCTGCGCCATTGCCGCGCTGGTCCATACGCTCGAGCGCGTGGCGGCGGATGGCGCGCTGCCCCGACGCGGCTTCTCGCTCATCTGCTCGGTCGACGAGGAGGACTTTATGCGCGGCTCCGAGGCGGCCATCGATGCCGGCTGGGTCGGCTCGCGCGAATGGGTGCTGGACACCGAGCCCACCGACGGGCAGATTCAGGTGGCACACAAGGGACGCACGTGGTTCGAGATCGAGATGACCGGCGTCACGGCGCACGCGAGCCAGCCCTGGAAGGGCGCGGATGCCGTCGCCGCCATGGCCGAGGTCGTCTGCACGCTGCGCCATGCGTTCGCGGCGCTGCCCGTGCATGATGAGCTGGGGCCATCGACCATCACGTTTGGGCAGATCGAGGGTGGCTACCGTCCCTATGTCGTGCCCGACCACGCCAAGGTCTGGGTCGACATGCGCCTGACGCCGCCGACCGATACGGCCGCCGCGATCAACATGGTCGAGCAGGCCACTGCCACCGCCGAGGCCGCGGTTCCCGGTTGCCATGGCAGTTTCGCCGTGACGGGCGATCGCCCCGCCATCGAGCGCGACCCGAACTCTCCCCTTCTAGCTGCGCTCAAGCGCGCCGCCGATGGCGTGACAGACGCGGACGTGCCCGCCAGCTTCTTTACCGGCTGCACCGATACCGCCGTCATTGCCGGCAAGACGGGTAACCGCAATTGCATGAGCTACGGCCCCGGCTCGTTGGTGCTCGCGCATAAGCCCAACGAGCCGGGGCCATGCCGATATCGTTCGCTGCCAGAACGTGCTCATCGCGCTTGTTGACAACACGCTCTGGGACGCAAGCGTCCAAGTTGGGGCATAATAAGCCGCGAACAAACCGACTCGCGCGTTAGGACCGCCCATGAAAGCACTTCCGTTTCCCTGCATCCGCCCAGCTCAGGACCGCGTGCTCGAAGCGCTGCCGCAGATGGGCGGTATCCTGAGCAGCAACGACGCCCTGCGCGACGCCATCGCCGACGGGCTTATGCTCAAAGATCCGGGCGCGGCGTATTACGCGTACGAATGCTCCGGAGAGCCGGGGCGCGTGACGGGCGTTGTGGCGATTTGCCCGGTCGGCGTACTGACGGGCGACGGCGCGACCCCCGCAGATGCGGCTGCAGCCGCCCGTGCAATCGCCGAGCTTAAGGTGCAGCCGCGCCCCGTGTCGCTCGCCTACGAGGCCTCGCCCGTTATGGATATCATCCTCGGTGCCGCCAAAGAGGGCGCGTCGCTCTATGCCGTCACCGACCCCGCCGGCATTACGCACCGCGCGTGGGAGGTCAAGCGCGAGGACGCCGTTGCTGCCATCCGAGCCATGCTCGACCAGGCACCGGAGCCGACGCCGGCAGACGACCCCACCTATGCTGCCGCGCTAGCAGGGGCGGCGCAGCTCCTGGCAGACGAAGCCCGCGCAGCCGGCGCCTACACGGGCAAAGAGCCGTTCAACTTTACCGTTGCCGCGTTATTCCCCGCCGCGCAGGTTGCCGGCGGCGCACCGCAGGTTCCGACGGGTTTGCTGACCCACCAGATCGCACGGTTCTAACAGGGCCTAAACGCCCGGCACAAAGACTCGGCAGCTCGACAAACAAGGGGCGGGGATACATGCGCATGCATCCCCGCCCCTTTCGCATCGAGCAATGATGTCGGCAATCCGCATCGCCACGCCCGCGCTACCCGCGCTGCGGACCCGCTGCCGCCACGAGCGGCTCAAGACCCAGCTCGCGCGCATAATCTTCTTGCGTAAAGACTTCGACCAGTTCAAACGTATCCGTCGCATCGTCAAACGCAAAATGCAGCACCGAGCAGTTGCCCGGAACGCGCTCGCGCTCGTCGGCCGCCGCTCCCCTCACGTGGTCCAAAAATTCCTTGATGGACGAGGCGTGGCTCACCGCGAGCACGCACTCGTGGTCCGGACGTCGCATAAGATCGGTCAACGTCGCCACCATGCGCTCGCGCACCTGCATCTGCCCCTCGCCGCCAAATTGGCGGTAGAAGTCACGCCACGGACGCTCGGGCATGAGCATCACGCGCTCGGCCTCAAAATCGCCAAAGAACCACTCGCACAGACCGTCCAGACGCTCGTAGGCAAGGCCCGGCCACAGGTTGGCGATAGTCTGCTCGGTGCGATGCAGCGTCGAGGTGTAGGCGTGGTCGGGCTCGATGCCACGCGCTCGCAAGAACATACCGGCGCGCACCGCCTGGTCGCAACCAAGCTGCGTGAGTGGCGAATCGCTCCAACCCTGAATAATGCGCTTAAGGTTGAATATCGTCTGTCCATGACGGACCAGATACAGATCTTTATTCATAGGGGGGTCCTTTCGCTCATTACCAATCAAGGAGCGAAAACGCCCCATCACAATAGCTAAAATGAAGCACGGCGCCGTTGTCGGGCTGTTCTCCCCCGCCGACCACATACTCAAGAAACTCCTGGCAGGCAGAGCCATGAGAGACTGCAAGCACACAATCGTGCTGCGGTCGAGCCATAATACGGGACAGCGTTGCAACCATGCGCGCCCGAAGCTCGCCTTCAGACTCGCCACCAAAGGCCACCGGATAATCACCCCAGGGCTGCGACGGCATGTCGCGATTTGATGTGCCCTCCAGCGAGCCCAGATGCCACTCGCGCAGGTCATCGACCAGCTCTATGGAACGGCCCTCACCAATGATCAGCTCGGCCGTGTGGCGCGCCCGACCCAACGGTGACGAATACGCATGGTCAAAGGAGATGCTGCGCGCCTCAAACGCCGTGCGCGTCGCCCGCGCCTGCTCGCGCCCGCGCGCCGTAAGCGGCGAATCGTGCCAGCCCTGCAAAATGTTCTGCACATTGAGCTCGGTCTGCCCATGCCGCACCAAATACAGATCGGCCACATGCCCTCCCCTCGTACCACCACAAAGGGGCCAGGCACCTTTGTGGTGGTTTACCGCCGGATCACGCCGGGGCGACGCTCAACTACACCAGTACGTCGGCGAGTGGACGCTTGGGTACGTGGTGTACCTGTGCCTCGTCACGCCAGTAATTAATAGAGCCGTCGGGGTTGGAATCAATTGCATCGATCACCTGTGTCTCGGCGGGAACGCCAAAGACCATGATCAGCTTGACCTCGTACTTGTCGCCGTCAAGTCCCATGACATCAATCGCACGAGGCGGAAAAGCCTTGAACATGCACGCCGCCACCTCGGGCGTAGCGCTGCGGGCGGCGAGCATCATCGTCTGCGCGGCGATACCAGCGTCTGCCTCGGTGATTGGCGCGGCAGGCTTGCCCGGAGCGGGACGCTCGGCAAGGATCGCGATATAGCCGGTCGGGCGCTCGCCCTCGACAGGACCCGACCAATCCTTGAGCGCACCAGCCCATGTGAGCTTTTCAAATAAGCTCGAACACTCCTCGGCGTCGCTCACCACATGAAAACGCAGACGCTGAGCATTAGCGCCGCAGGGAGCCAGGTGCGCCAGCTCTGCCAGCTCAAGCAAAAACTCGCGCGGTACGCGCATGGACTCGTCAAATCGACGGCATGTGCGGGCACGACGGACCAGCGCGTCAAACGATTCCAGACCGAGCTTTTCGCAACCTTGCTTTGCCATCAACTCCACGCTCGACGGCGCCGCGGGAACAGCTTCGTTCATAGAGACCCCCAATACAAGGCAATTGTTCTTAGAAAAATCTAACCTAAAACGCAGGCAATAACGAACAGGGCCGCAATGTTCTACACCTGTTGAATAGAAAAACGCGACATGGGGAACAACGAGAACAAATCGGGACCTTTGGGTTACACTTCGCCCTCCCCAACCCATACGCCGGTGCCTTTAGGCGATACTTGTTGTAGCAACTGCGGCATACGCCGCAAAAACAACAATGACGGCAAACGCCGTGCGGAAAGGAGGCCTCATGGGCATCTTTAAGAACGACGACCAGCAGTCGAATCTGTTTGGATTTGACGAGAAAAGCATGGCAGGCAAGGCAATCAAGGCCGTGCGCTGGATCTACGCCGCCACGGGCGTCATCGCACTGCTTGCCGGCATCGCGCTGCTGTTTGCGCCCGCTAAGACCCTCGTCTTTTTGACGACCGTGCTGGGCTTCTACTTTGTGATCACGGCTGGCGTCAGGCTGTTCACCGCCATTTTTGAGCCGCTGCTGCCCGCCGGCTGGCGCGTGACGAGCATCATCTCCAACCTGCTCATCATTCTGGGCGGCGTCATAATCCTGCGCAATCAGGCCTTCTCGACCGCGACGCTCACCACGCTCGTGGTGGTCGTGGCCGGCTTTGGCTGGATCGTCGAAGGTGTCATGTCCATTCTGGAGTCCGAGCTTTCGTCTAACCGCGCCCTCGCCATCCTGAGTGGCGCGCTCGCCATCATCGCCGGCATGTTCGTGTTTATCTATCCGCTGTGGTCGGCAAAGATGCTCGTCATCTTTAGCGGCGCCGCGCTCCTGGTGTTTGGCGTGACGCTCATTATTCGTGCTATCCGCTTTGGCAAGCTGGTGCACTAGATGCCGCGAACGCTGTTTATTGATGCCGACGCCTGCCCGGTTACGCGCGAGTCGATCGACTGCGCGCGGCGGGCGGGCGTTGCCGTGGTTATCGCCGGCAACAGCACGCAAAACCTGGAACGCCACATTCGCCGCGACGACCCGCGCGATGCCGAGCACGCGCGACGCGGCTTTTGGGTCACGACGCTCGATGTGAGCGTAGGCGCCGATAGCGCCGACTTTGCCATTGTCGAGCGTCTGCAGGCAGGCGATGTGGTCGTGACTCAGGACATTGGCCTGGCGAGCATGGTGCTCGGCCGCGATGCCGCCGCCATCGGCGTGCGCGGACGCGTGTACGACAAGGCGACCATCGACATGCAGCTGTTTATTCGTCACGAAGAAAAGAAGGTGCGCCGCGCTGGCGGTCGCACCCGCGGGCCGGCAGCCTTCACCAGCGAAGACCGCACCCGCTTTAAGCGCAACCTCACCGAGCTGCTGCGCTAACCAAGGCAGATTTTTAGGCTATGCCCGGAAATTTGCCTTTTTGTTCTGACCGGTGTGAGCGCTCAGGATCCGTGGCTCAACAAAAAACGGGCTTCAAAATGCCATGCGTCGCCGCATTGTGCAGGCGCCGGGCATGGCTTTTTTGAAGCCCGTTTTGTTAGGCCTACTTAGAGGCCGAAGGCGGATAGGATGAGGCCCCAGCCAGCGCCGATGACGTACATCATGACCAGGAACACGGCATTTTCGCGAGCGCTGCGGTTGGTGCGGAACAACACCAGATAACCCACGCCGGCGGAAATGAGCGTGCCGGCGAGCATCGGTGCCAGTTGCAGCGCGCCTTCCAGATACAGCTGCGTAATGACCACGCTGGCCGAGCAATTGGGAATCAGGCCGACAAGCGCCGAACCCAGAACGGCGAGCGTCTCGTTGCCGCGCAGGAACTGCTCGATTGCGGACTCACCAAAGGTCTCGAGCACGGCGACCAGAATCAGCGTTACCAGGAAAATGAATACCGATACCTGCACGGTATGCGAGATGGCGCTGCGGATAATCGACAGGACGGGCGTACCTTCATGGGAGTGGGAGTGACCGTGGCCGTGATGGTGTTCATGCTCGCCCTCATGACCGTGATCGTGGTCATGTCCATGTCCATGTTCGTGCTCGTCCTCGTCTTCATCACAACCGCAATGGTCGCGCTCGCACAGCTCATGGATGTGGTCGGCGCTCACGCCCGCCTCGGCCACCTCGTCGATGATGTCACCGCCGCTGTGGTCGTCATGCGCGCAGTTAACGTGCGCCGGATTGACAGTGGTCCCCAACACGGTACGGCGAATCGCCGCATGAGCACGGGCGTTGCGGCGCAGGCCGCGAATGGCAGCATCCACGATAAAGCCCGTGACCAGCGCGATCAGCGCTTTCGAAGCCAAAAGCATCGCCATAGTCTGCACGGGAACCTGCTCGGCAAGCAGCAGTGGCAGCATCTCGTCGGAAGTCGAGAGAAACACCGCCACCAGGGTGCCCAGCGTCACGACGCGACCGGCGTACAGCGTTGCCGCCATGGCCGAAAAGCCGCACTGCGGCACCATGCCCAGCAACGAGCCAACCACGGGGCCAGCGGCGCCGGCACGCTTGATGGTACCGTTGACGCGATCGCCTGCCACATGCTCGAGCGTCTCGAGGACCAGATATGTCACCAACAAGAACGGCACCAGCGAGAGCGTGTCCTTGCCGGCGTCGAGCAGAATATCAATCAGCAAATCCATGACGGATGGAACCTTTCGTGTCTTTCGGCAGCATTGTAAAAGTCCTAGCGGTCAACTAGGGTATTGTAATTGTCCTAGGCGTGATGCCAATAGTTGCCCATGGTAAACTATCATCTCGCCATAACTCGACAAACCCGAGCCGCGCGACGCGGCCCGTCCAAGGAGCAGCATATGAACGTTTCGCAAGCACTCGAATACGAGCGCCAGCCGTTTATCCCCATGTTTATCTACGGCGACCACGGCGCCATGGAATCCGAGCGTCAGAAAGGCGAAGAGGCCCTCAAGGTGCTCGAGACTGAGTACTTTACCGCCGAGGACGACCCCGGCTTCGACTTTGCCACCGTGCGCGACCTAGCCGACCGCAACCGCGACCTGTGCGACCAGATTGGCGAGGCGCGCCTGCGCAACGTGACGCCCGCGACGCTTTCGCGCGGCCTGTCCGACGCCGACACCTGCGCCGCCATCGGCAAGATGCAAAAGCGCACCGCCGCGTCCGTCATGCGCGAGATCCGCGGCGACCGCGACGCGCTCGGCGTCGCCTACGCCCGCAAGCCCATCCAGGGCACCGTGCTGGGCATCGACATCGAGACCACCGGCCGTGCACCCGAGCGCGGCTACATCATCAACGTGGGTTGGGAGATCATGGACCTCACCAGCGACGCCGTCCCGCACGACGCCGAGGCGCACTACTGCGGCCTGCCCGATATCTACCGCGGCGAGGATGTGCCGTTGTCGAATATCCACCACATCACCTGGGACGACATCGACGGCAAAACGCCCTTCCGCGAGAACAAAGAGCTGCAAAAGCAGCTGCTCAAGCTTATGAAGAAGTACCCGTACATGGCGCACAACGCCGCCTTTGAAGACAGCTGGTTCAAGATCCACTTGGACGGTTACGCCGAGGCACGCCGCGCGGGTAAGATCATCGTCATCGACTCGCGCCAGATCTGCCGCAGCCTGGACGCCGACGTGCGCTCGCTCCCCCGCGAGTCCGCGCCCGCCGCGCTCGAGAACTGGGCACGCCGTCGCGGCACCCTCGCCGCCGACGCCAACGAGCAGCACCTGGGCCTCGACGACACCGACCTCATGCTCCGTACCGTCCAGGCCGAGTTCAACCTCAAGAACCTATTTGCCAAGTAGGTTGCCAAGCAGAGGCGCCATTCGCGAGCGATACCCGCCAGACGATAGCGCCCCACGCAATAGCGACACGCCGAGACGCCCCTCTCAAGCAACGCAATGCGGACCGATATCCAAGTGGACATCGGCCCGTTTTTGCACGTCGCTAAGGTACCCACGTTGGCATCGGCGGCCTTATCCGCGATCATCGATGCCTTTAGCCGCCTTTAGGACCAATCGATAGCAAAAAAATTCGCGAATTATATTGACATATGAACATGCGCTCATATACTCGGAAGTAAGTTATATGAGCGCATGTTCATATGAAAGGATATTGCGATGAGCGATCCCGCTGATGAAATAAAGTCCAGCATCGACACCACCATCGTGCCCGACATCCCCACCACCTGCTCGCCCGAGGACCTTCCCGACGAGGAGCTTCTCTACGACCTCGCCGACCTGTTCAAGGTCTTCAGCGACACCACGCGCATCAAGATCCTCTATGCCCTCATGGGCCGCGAGCTCTGCGTGGCAGACATCGCCGAAGCGACCGAAACCTCGCAGTCCGCGGTGTCGCACCAGTTGCGAACGCTCAAGCAGTCGCACCTGGTTAAATTCCGGCGCGACGGGCGCAATATCCTCTACTCGCTTGCCGACGACCATGTCTACACCATGCTTAACCAAGGCATGAGCCACATCTGCGAATAGCGATCAGCCACGGTACCAAGCGGCCTGCACCCAAGCCGCAAAAACAGGGAAAGGAACCCACCATGAAAAAGCAGTTCAAGCTCGACGAGATCGACTGCGCCAACTGCGCGCGCGAGCTTCAGGACGAACTTGCCAAGCTCGATGGCGTCAAGTCCGTTTCGGTCAATTTTATGACCCAGAAGTTGACGCTCGAGGCCGACGACGCCGAGTTCGACGAGGTCCTCGACCGCGTCGTGGAGTTCACCGCCGATGCCGAGCCCGACTGCGAGATCGTTCTCTAGTCCAGGTTTACGCTAACCTGCAAGGCCGCGCTTGCCGCGGCTTTTACTCGCGAAATTATATGAGCGAGTGTTCATACATTCAAATGGGAGGATTGAATCATGGCAACCGCCGATCCCAAGAAGAAAAAGAAGAAGCGCAAGAAGAAAGAGTCCCTTGAGCATAAGCGCAACCGTATCCTGGTAGCGCTAGGCATTTTTGCGGTGGTGTACGCCCTCGACGAGCTCGGTACCCTTACCGCCGCATTCGGCACCCCGGGTGACGTCTACGCCAGCTTCGTGCTGTTCCTGGTGCCGTTCCTAATTGCCGGCTACGACGTACTCCAGAAGGCGTTCAGCAACATCCGCCGCGGCAAGGCGTTCGACGAGAGCTTCCTCATGGCCGTCGCGACCATCGGCGCGTTTGCCATGGTGCTCTTCCCCGACACCGACCCGCACATGGCCGAAGGCGCCGCCGTCATGCTGTTCTACCAAGTCGGCGAGCTGTTCCAAGCATACGCCGTGGGTAAGAGCCGCAAGTCGATCAGCGCCATGATGGACATCGCGCCCGATTACGCCAACGTCGAGCAACCCGACGGCACACTCGAGCAGGTCTCCCCCGATGACATCGCCGTCGGCACCGTCATCGTCGTCAAGCCCGGCGAGCGCGTGCCCATCGACGGCGTCATCGTCGAAGGCGAGACACAGCTCGATACCGCCGCCCTTACCGGCGAGTCGGTCCCCCGCCCGGCCAAAACTGGAGACGATATCATCAGCGGCTGCATCAACATGACGGGGCTCATCCACGTGCGCACCACCAAGCCCTTTGGCGAGTCCACCGTCGCGCGCGTCCTGGAGCTCGTAGAAAACGCCAGCGAAAAGAAGGCGCGCACCGAGAACTTCATCACGCGCTTTGCCCGCATCTACACGCCCGCCGTCACCGGCGCTGCCGCGGTACTCGCGCTCGGCGGCGGCTTGGTCACCGGCGCCTGGTCCGACTGGATCCTGCGCGGCCTGACCTTCCTGGTCGTCAGCTGCCCGTGCGCGCTCGTGATCAGCGTGCCGCTGAGCTTCTTTGGCGGCATCGGCGGCGCGTCCAAGCTGGGCGTTCTCATCAAGGGTTCTAACTACCTCGAGACGCTCGCCGACGTGGACACCGTCGTCTTTGACAAGACGGGCACCCTCACCAACGGCACGTTCTCGGTGGTCGCGGTACACCCCGAGGCCGGCTATACCGAGCAGTCGTTGCTCGAAGTCGCAGCCCTTGCTGAGTCGTTCTCCGATCACCCCATCGCGCAGTCCGTACGTGTCGCCTACCAGGGCGAGGTCGACCCCAAGCGCGTAAGCGACTCCACCAACGACGCGGGCCATGGCGTGACGGCAACCATCGACGGCAAGCACGTCGTCGTTGGCAACGCAAAGATGCTCGCCGCGGCCGGAGTCGAAGCGCCCGATTGCGAGGTCGTCGGCACCATCCTCCACGTGCTAGTCGATGGCATCTATGCCGGCCACATTGTAATTGCCGACACCATAAAGGCCGATGCCGAGCAGACGATCCGCGACCTGCACGCCGCCGGCGTCAAGCGCACCGTCATGCTCACGGGCGACCGCGAGGAAGTGGCTGCTGCGGTGGCCAAGCGGCTGGGGCTCGACGAGTTCCACGCGCAGCTGCTGCCGGGCGACAAGGTCGAGCGTGTTGAAGCGCTGCTGGCAGCCGAATCGGGCAAGGGCAAGCTCGCCTTTGTCGGCGACGGTATCAACGACGCGCCCGTGCTTACGCGCGCCGACGTCGGAATCGCCATGGGCGCCATGGGCTCGGACGCCGCAATTGAAGCTGCCGACGTGGTGCTGATGGACGACAAGCCGTCCAACATTTCCCGCGCGATCCGCGTGGCACGCAAGACCATGACGATCGTCTGGCAGAACATCATCTTTGCGCTGGGCATTAAGCTGCTGATCCTTGTGCTGGCGGCGCTGGGCATCGCCAATATGTGGCTTGCCGTGTTCGGCGACGTAGGCGTGGCAATCATCGCCATCCTGAACGCCATGCGCGCGATGGGGGTCAAGAACCTGTAGCGTTCGTGGGCTGTCCGGCCGGGACCGGGCTTGGTTTTGAAAACGTCCTCGCGCATGAGGCCCGTCTTTCCTGCTCCTACGGAGCAACGGAAAGGCGGGCCTCGCGCTGCGGAATGTTTTCAAAACCAAGCCCGGTCCCGGCCTGCGGCGACGTTGCTGGTGGTTCTTGGGCATCGCTTGCTGACGGGGTTCCTTGCCTGAGTTGGACATAGTTGGCAGGACCTTTCGTCCCGGTCGCTGGTTCGCGCTTTGCGTGAACTCCGCGCTACTGGGGGTCCAATTAGGCTTCTGTTGTTGGACCCGCTACATCTTCCCGGCCCAACATCGCCCGTAGCTTCTCGAAGCTTTCCTCACTCAGGCAGTGCTCCATGTGGCAACCCTCTTGCGACGCGACATCCGCCGAAACACCGGCCTCCTCGAGCAACCGCACGAAAAAGCAGTGGCGCTCCCACATTTGGCGAGCGACATCCAGACCACGCTCCGTCAGATGAACGTCGCGCTTGCCCATTTCGACATAGCCGCTGTTCTCCAGCGTCGCCATGGCTTTAGAGACGCTCGCCTTGGTTACGCCCAGGTATTCGGCAACGTCAATCGATCGAACGACGCCCTGGCGCTCCGAGAGCACGTAAATAGATTCGAGATAGTCTTCTCCAGATTCACGTAGGGCCATGGGCCGCCTTTCGCGATGATTGTTAGTTAGCCTTTGGATACTTTCCTTGGCTTACTTTACCGCAAAAGTTGCCCATGTCTTACTACGTTGTTTAAAAAGTTAACCGTGTTTCACAAAACGCGCCAGGCGAACACAACATGGGGACACGCCCCGCAAGGAGTGTCCCCAGCTGCCGGCAGAAAAGGAACGTCCCTAAGTGCCGAATCCTCAGCTATAGCAGCCCAAAGTGCTTGGCGGCGTTGTAGATACCGTCATCGTCCACGGCGGTCGTAACGTAGGTCGCCGCGGCCTTCACCGTGTCCTGCGCGTTGCCCATGGCCACGCTCGTGCCCACGGCGGCAAACATCGACAGGTCGTTCTCGCCGTCGCCAAAGGCAATCGCCTCGCTCGCGTCGATACCAAGCCGCTCGAGCGTCGCCGCCACGCCCAGGTCCTTGCCGCCGTTAGCGGGAATAATGTCGCAGAACAGGTCGCACCAGCGCGTGGTGAGCGAATGCGACACGGCGTCGGTCACGATATGCTCGTCGACCGGGTCCACAAAGGCGCAAAACTGGTAGACCGGTGCGTCAAAGGCGTGCTCAAACGGCTCCTCGTGGTAGACGATTCCCGCGTTGCTGCCAGCCGTCACCACGCGCTCGGACAGGCGGTTCACAAACGAGTTCTCGCCCTGCATGCACAGCGAGTCGTAGCGCCCCTGCGCCACCTGGTCCACAATCACCGCGACGTCGTCCGAATCGATCGGGCAGCTGCGGTAAACCCCCTCGGCATCAAAGCAGTGCTGGCCCGAAAGCGTAATGTACGCATCCCAGCCCAGGTCGAACAGCCAGTCCGGCATCTGGTAGGTCGGACGGCCCGTGGCGATCACGCACGCAATCCCCTGCTCGTGAAAGCTGTCGAGCACCTGCTGCGCCGACGCCGGAATCCGGTGGGTCTTAAAGCTCAGCAGCGTGCCGTCGATATCGAAAAACGCGGCTTTGATCATTCTCGCCTACTCCTCGCCCTCGAGCTTTTCGCTCGCCTCGAGCCACGCCATCTCCAGCTCGTCCATGGCAGCGTGAGCCTCGTCGATCTTTGCCTGCTGCTCGCCGAGCGCCGTGTAGTTGGTGGGATCGACTTGGGCCATTGCTGCCTCGGCCTCCTCAACGCGGGTGCGCTGCGTCTCCATCTTGCGCTCGAGCGAACTCACCTCGCGGCGGAGCTTCTGGCGCTCGGCGTTGGACAGGCCGTTGGGCTGACCGCTCGACTTGGGCTTTTCGGCCGCAGCTGCCGCGGCACCGGTGTCGAACGTGCCGGTCTTGGCGCTCGGCGCGCCCACGGGCTCGCCCTCGGCGGTAGCGTTGCACAGGCGCAGGTACTGGTCCACGCCACCGGGCATATGCGTCAGGTGGCCGTCGAGCAGCGCCCACTGCTGGTCGGTCACGCGCTCCATCAAAAAGCGGTCGTGCGTCACCAGGATCAGCGTGCCGGGCCAGCCGTCCAGCAGGTCCTCGACAATCGCGAGCATGTCGGTATCCAGGTCGTTGCCCGGCTCGTCCAGGATGAGCACGTTGGGCTCGTCCAGAATCGTCAGCAACAGCGACAGGCGACGGCGCTGGCCGCCCGAAAGATCGCCGATGCGGCTCCAGAGCTGCTGCGTCGTAAAGCCCAGACGCTCGCAAAGCTTCTCGGGCGAAGTCTCCTTGCCGTCGATGACGTAGTACTTCTTATAGTTGCCGAGCACCTCGCGGATCGTGTCGCCCATGTAGGGCTTGAGCTCCTCGAGCTGCTGCGACAGCACGCCAAAGCGCACTGTCTGGCCAATCTTCACGCGGCCGCGCGTGGGTTCAATCTTGCCCTGGATCACGTCGAGCAGCGTCGACTTACCGGCTCCGTTCTCGCCCAAAAGGCCATAGCGGTCGCCCGCACCAATGAGCCAGGTCACATCGGTGAGCACCTGCTTGGGCGCGCCGTCGGTATCGGCATAGCCGGCATCCACGTCGACCACATCGATAACCTGCTTGCCCAAGCGGCTTACGGCCAAGCGCTTGAGCTCCAGCTCGTCACGCACGGGCGGCACGTCGGCGATCAGCTCACGAGCGGCATCCACGCGAAACTTGGGCTTGGTGGAACGAGCCTGGGCACCGCGGCTCAGCCACGCGAGCTCCTTGCGCGCCATGTTGCGACGGCGCTCCTCGGTAACCGCGGCCATGCGGTCGCGCTCTACGCGCTGCAGGATGTAGGCCGAATAGCCGCCCTCGAAGGGATCGACCTGGCCGTCGTGGACCTCCCACATGCTGGTGCAGACCTCGTCCAAGAACCAGCGGTCGTGCGTGACCACGAGCATGGCGCCCTGACCGCGCTGCCAGCGGGCCTTAAGGTGACGCGCGAGCCAGTTGATGGTGCGCATGTCCAGGTGGTTGGTGGGCTCGTCGAGCATGAGCACGTCGTAGTCACCAATCAGCAGGCGCGCGAGGTCCACACGGCGGCGCTGACCGCCCGAAAGCTCGCCCACCGTGCCCTCCCAAGGCACATCGCTAATGAGGCCGGCGAGGATCTGGCGCGTGCGAGGGCTCGACGCCCACTCGTACTCGGGCGTGTCGCCCACAACGGCATGATGCACGGTATCGGTGTCGACAAGCTGGTCCTTTTGGCCAAGCAGACCGATCGTGGTGTCGCGGCGGTGCGTCACGCGGCCATCGTCGGGCTCCAACGTGCCGGCGAGCACACTCAGCAGCGTCGACTTGCCGTCGCCGTTTTTACCGACGATACCAATACGGTCGCCCTCGTCCACGCCGAGCGTCACGCTATCGAAAATATGCTTGGTGGGAAACTCTAGGCTGACGGAATCGCATCCCAAAAGAATCGCCATATGCCCTGCTCCTTCGTAGAAATACAACGTTGTCCATGATAGCAGCGAGCCCCACCCCAAACCACCACGAAGGTGCCTGTCCCCTTTGTGGTGGTCATTTCGGTCGCAGAGCAAAAGGCGGGCCATCTCGCAAAAGAGATGACCCGCCTCTCCAATCAGTCCCGCGGCAACCGTGGCCGCCGCGGGCCTCAAGCATGTCCCGGACTAGGAGAACATGCCGGTGAGGTAATCATTCAGCCGCTTATCCTTGGGCCGTTGGAAAATCTCGTCAGTCTCGTCGTACTCAACCATATCGCCCATGTAGAAGAACGCCGTGCGGTTGGACACGCGCGACGCCTGTTCCATGTTGTGCGTCACGATGACGATGGCACGGTCGGCAACGATCGATGACATGAGGTCCTCGATCGCCAGCGTCGAGATGGGGTCGAGCGCCGAGCAGGGCTCGTCAAACAGGATCACGTCGGGATTGAGCGCCAGCGTGCGCGCAATGCACAGACGCTGCTGCTGGCCGCCCGAAAGCGCGTAGGCGCTCTTGTCGAGCTTGTCCTTGACCTCGTCCCACAGCGCCGCACCACGCAGACTTTCCTCGACCATACGATCAAGCTCGTCGCGGTCGGTAATGCCGTGACGCCTGGGCGCAAACGTAATGTTGTCGCGAATGGACTTGCGGAAAGGGTTGGGCTGTTGGAATACCATGCCAATGGAGCGACGCAACTCGTAGGTGTTCTCGGTCTTGGTGTTCACGTTGCGCCCGCGGTAGTTGATCTCGCCCTCCACGCGGCAGCCGCGAATCTCGCGATTCATCAGGTTGAGGCTGCGTAAGAAGGTCGACTTACCGCAGCCCGAAGGCCCGATGAGCGCCGTGATCTCGCCCTTGTGAAAGTCGAGCGACGTATCGTGCAGGGCATGGTGGTCGCCATAGTACACGTTGACGTCCTTGGTGGAGAGCACGACCTCGTCGCTCACGGCCTTGCCGCTCGCGCGCACGCGCTTCTCGCTCTCCCCCACGCTCGACAGGAAGTTCTGGATCTCGGACGGTGCCGCTTCGGCTGCGGGTGTTGCTTTCATCTCGCTCACTCGGCCGTCATCCTCCTTGCCAGTTGCTTGCCCACGATACGGGCGATTACGTTAAACAGCAGCACGCAAATCATCAGCAGTGCAGCGGTGCCCCAAACGATCTGCTGAGCCTCGGGGCTGCCCTCGCCATAGATCTTGTAGATGTGCACGGCGAGCGACTCGCCGGGACGGAACACGTTCCAGGCGCAGGTGGGGCTCGACAGGTTAAAGCTCAAGAAGTTCAGACGCACCGGCGAGCTCATGCCCGAGGTAAAGAGCAGTGCCGCGGCCTCGCCAAACACACGGCCGGCCGAAAGCACAATGCCGGTCACGATGGCGGGCATGGCCTCGGGAATCAGGATGTGCAGCGTGGCCTCCCAGCGGGTAAGGCCCATGGCCAGGCATGCATCGCGCTGGGCCTGTGGCACGTCCTCGAGCGCCTGCTGGATCACGCGCACCAGGATGGGGATATTGAACATGGTGAGCGCGACAGCGCCGGAGATGATGGAGTACTTCCAGCCCAGCTGCACCGAGAACACCAGAAAGCCGAACATGCCGACGACGATGGAAGGCAGCGAGGACAGCGTCTCGATGGCGGTAGAGGCGATGTCGCGGATAGGGCCGTTCGGCGCGTACTCAACCAGGAAGACCGCCCCGCCCAGACTGATGGGCACCGAGATGACCAGAGTGATCAGCAGCAGGTAGAACGAGTCGAACAGCTGGTAGAGCACGCCACCCTGGGTACCGTTGGCGCGCGACGGCTGCGTGAGAAAGCCCGGCTGGAACAGCGTCGAGATGCCCTCGAACAGGATATAGGCCACCATGGAAATGACGACGAGCATGACGATGGCGACGATCGCCGTCAGCACGCCCGTGGCGATGCGGTCCTGCTTTTGGACGCGCTCGAGTCTCGCCTCGTCAATATGGATGCGTGTGCTAGCCACGAGCCTTCGCCCCCTTGCGGCCGATAAGGTGGATGATCAGGATGAAGATGAGACTCATGCCCATCAGCAGCAGACCGAGCGCCCACAGAACATCGTCCTGGGCCGAGCCCTCGGCATAGACCGCCATAGACGTGGTAAGCGTGGTGGTGATGGTGGACGCCGGCGACAGCAGCGACGTCGGCATGGCCTCGATACCGCCGATAACCATGCGCACGGCGAGCGTCTCGCCAAAGGCGCGCGTCATGCCAAGGATGACCGCGGTCATGAGCGACGGCATGACGGACTTGAGCACCACGTGCCAGATGGTCTGCCAGCGGGTGTAGCCCAGCGCAAGCGAGCCCTGACGGTAGCTGTCGGGCACGGCACGCAGGCCGTCGACCGAAAGCGTAGTCATAGTCGGCAGGATCATGACGGCCAGCACGATGGCGCCGGGCAAGATGCCCAGGCCCGTGCTCACATGGAAAACGCTCTTCATAAGGCCGACAACCACGTGAAAGCCGATCAAGCCAAAGACGACCGAGGGAATGCCGGTCAAAAGCTCAATAAGCGGCTGAAAGACCTTGGAACCAAACTTAGGGCTAATCTCGACTGCAAAGATGGCAGAGCCGATGGCGATGGGCAATGCGATGAGCGTGGAGAGCACCATGACCGCAAACGAGGTGACGATCAGGGGCAGGGCGCCGGTATAGGGCAGGCCGTTTTCGGCTGTGTTGGCCAGGTCCCACTTGGTGCCGGTGAAGAACTCGACGACCGAAACGCCGTCCTTGAGAAAAGCCGAGAGGCCCTTTTGGGCGACCATAAAGATGAGCGCGGCAACGACAAGCGTCACGAGCGCTACGCACGCGCCCGTGACGCCCAGGCCCACGTTCTCAAGGTCGCGCTTTGGCAGCTGTTTTGCCATTGCAAACCTTTCCGGGGCGATTACTTATTTAGCGGAGACCTTGCCGCTGGCATCCTTAACGACCTTCATGGCAGAGACGGGGATGAAGCCCTGCTCCTCGACGAGCTTGCCCTGGACGTCGTCGGAAAGCATGAACTCCAGGAAGGCCTTGGTGGCCTCGTCGGCGTCCTTAGCGCAGTACATGTGCTCGGTAGCCCAGATCTTAAAGGAGTCGTCGGTGACGTTTGCGCTCTTGGGCTCCACGCCCTCGACCTTGATGGCGTTGAACTTGGAGTCATCGAAGTGCGAGAAGTCCAGGTAGGAGATGGCGTTGTCGGTGCTGCCCATCTGAGTCTGGACATCGCCGGACTTGTCGAGCTCGGCGTCGCCCTTAAAGTCGACGGCCTCGTCGCCAAAGACGGCTGCCTCGAAGGTGGCGCGGGTACCGGAGCCGGCCTTGCGGTTGAGAACGACGATAGTAGCGTCGTCGCCGCCGACCTCCTTCCAGTTGGTGATCTGGCCGGAGAAGATGCCCTTGAGCTGCTCGAGGGACAGGTCGTCGACCGTCACGTTCTTGGAAACGACGGGGCCCATGCCCACGACGGCGACCTCGTGGTCGACGAGGTTCTTGACCTGGTCGGCCTCGAGCTTGGTCTCGGCGAAGACGTCGGAGTTACCGATGGTGACGGTGCCGGCGGCGACAGCGGTCAGGCCCTTGCCCGAACCGTTGCCCGAGCCGGAGACGGAGACGTCCGGGTTGGCATCCATGAACTTCTCGGCAGCGGCCTCGACGAGAGCCTGGAACGAGGAGGCACCGTCGTAGGTCACCTCACCGGAGACGGACTCGGCAGCAGCGGCGCTACCCTCGGCAGCGGTGTCGGCGGCATTGGAACCACCGCAGCCAACAAGACCGAGTCCGACGATGCTGGCAAGACCACCAGCGAGGCCGAGGAACTGACGACGAGAATAAGCCTGATCGAGCATGATCTTCCTTTCATACATGCGAATCGCGGGCACCCTGCCCGCTTTGCTGTTTGGAAAGATACGGCCCCGACCGGGCAGCGCTCGCGCCAACTGCGGTTTCTTACGGGCATCTGATAGACCCTTACCGCAAGCGCGGCTCGGCTTTACAAACGAATAACAAATTCACCACCAAGCATGACCCGCCTTTTACACCAATAAAAACAAAGTTGCGGTGAAATAATTCCTGTTTGGCCATCAAATGGCCCATTCGGGGACTATTCCACCGCAACTTGCTAGAAGCCTGGGCGAAAGTGCCGCCGGCTCGGTATTCGAACTTGTATCCAAGCAAATTGTTGGGGTTTCCCAGGTGCCCGAGATTGCCCCGAAAGAGGAGCGCCGCGTACTTTGGTACGCAAGCGACGGTTTGAGGGGCAAGGTCGGGTGCCTGGGGAAGCCCTACAGCTCTAGCTCATTCAAGCGCAGGATCGCCACGATATAAATCTTGAGTGCTTGCTTGAGCTGCTCCTCGTTGGCGCACTCGTTGGGGCCGTGCATCTGGCCGCCCCATGCGGGCAGCTCCAGGCCGGTCTCCTCGGGGCCAAACGATACGGCGCGGGCAAAGTTGCGCGCGTACGTGCCGCCGCCCATGGCAAAGGGCTCGGCATGCTTGCCCGTAAACTCGTTATAGGTATCAATAAGCGCTTTCACGGCCGGATCGTCGGCAGACACCGAGAACGGCACCTTTGCACGACCCACACGACACGTCACGCCAAAGCGGCCCACGAGCGGCTCAAGCTGCTCGCGGATGGTATCGGCGCTCGTGCTGTCGGGGAAACGCACGTCGATGACCTGCTCGATGTGGCCATCCGCCACACGGATGACGCCGGGGTTGCAGGTGAGCGGGCCAAACGCGGGGCTCGTCGCGTCGATGCCCAGACCGCGGCCATGGGCGTCCGCATGCACAAAGGCCAAAAACTTGACAAACTCGTGCTCGGCAGGCGTCAGCAGACGCTCGTCGCGCGCACCAAACGCGTCCTCGGCCTCGCGCAAATACGACACGATCAGGCCGACGGCATTGATCGTTCCCTCGGGCATCGAGGCATGGCCGCCAATACCGTGGGCAAAAATCTGCGCATGCCCGTTATCGAGTGTTGTGATCTCCAGGCGGTCGGCGTTCTCGACCGGCGCCGGCAGCTCATCGGCGGCAATCGCGAGCTCGCAGATAGATTGCGACGGAATGGCGTTGCTCGCCTCGGCACCGCTCCAGGACACAATGCGCCCGCCGTCGATCTTGGGGCTCACAAACGTCGCCCCAAACTGGCCCTTCTCGGCATTGCAGACCGGGAACTCGGCATCGGGCGTAAACAGAAAGTCGGGGTCTGCGTGGTTCTCCAGATAATGGTGAACGTCGGACATGCCCACTTCCTCATCGCAGCCCAGCAGCGCGCGGAAGGTGTAGCGCGGCACAATGCCGTGCTTGAGCAGGTAGGCGCCGGCGTAGAGCGACAACACCGCCGGGCCCTTGTCGTCGATCACGCCACGGCCGAGCAGCCAGCCCTCGCGACGCTCCATCGCAAACGGGTCGGTGTTCCAGCCGGGACCGGCGGGCACCACGTCCACATGGCAAATGGTCGCGAGCTGCTTATCACCGCGGCCCGGGATATCGGCGATGCCCACATAGCCCTCGTCGTCGCTCGTCTGGTAGCCGAGCTTTTGCGCAATGCCGAGCGCGCAATCGAGCGCATCACGGACCGGGCGGCCAAACGGCGCACCGGGCTCCGCATCGGCAGCAACGGCCACGGACGGATAGCTCACCAGCTGCTCGATATCGGCGACGACATCTTCCCAGACCTCGTCGACATACTCGGCAACGCTCTGCTCCACCTGATTCATGGACGACCTCCTTACCAATGAGCGGCGAGCGTGCCCGCCCCTCACATCACATACTTATATAGCGAAAAGTTTAGCAAGCTCGGCCACCGAGCGCACCACCGCATCGGCACCCGCGGCCTCGTGCTCGCCCGGCGCCGCCGCGCCCGAATAGATGCCAATGCACGGCACGCCCATCGCGTGCGCGCCCTCGACGTCGTTAAAGCGGTCGCCAATCATCACGGCATCGTCCGCGGTCGCGCCCAGGGCCGCCAGAGCATCGCGGACCGAATCCGCCTTGGTCTCGCGCCCCTGCGGCGGATTCATGCCAACCACCGCCTCAAACTGAGAAAGCCCGAGCTCACGTACCATATCGATGCACTTTGCCTCCATGCGCGACGTCGCCACGGCCATACGCTTGCCCCGGGCGGCCAACCCATCCAGAAACTCGGGGACCCCGTCGAACACGGGATACTCCTCCGGTCCCAGCTCATCAAAAAAAGCACGGTACTCGTCGGCCACCACAAGCGACTCCTCGCGGGAAAAGCCGTAAAAGTCGTGAAAGCTCTTCCACAGGGGCGGCCCGATCATGCGGCGCAGATCACCCATCTGCGCCTCCGAAAACCCGCGCGCAGCCAGCGTCTTGCACGTCGAGGTCATCACCGCCCGGCCCGTATCTGCCACCGTGCCGTCAAAATCGAACAGCACGACCGGCCGTTTGCCTATCTCCAACGCCTCCATCGGCATTCCTCTTCCCCAGTTGACGATTTCCACACCGACACTTCAAACTGTTGACTATTCAACAATTGAACCTAGTAATGTGGAACGACTCAACTATACTTGTCGCACTTTGCTCTCAGAAGGCGGCGCGCAAGCGCCCCAACGAAAGGTGCAATTATGTCTTTTGCCATCATAACCGACTCCACGTCGGACATCTCCCCCGCCCGCGCCCAAGAGCTCGGCATTTACGTGATTCCGCTGCATGTGATTATCGAGGGCGAGGACCTGCTCGACCAGGTGCAAATTACCGCCCAGGAGTACGTCGCGCGCATGGCCGGCTCCGAGCAGCTGCCGCACACCTCGCAGCCAAGCGCCGGCGAGTTCAAGGCGCTCTTTGATCGCGTGCTCGCCGACGGCCACGACAGCGCCATCTTTATCTCGCTGTGCAGCGAGTGGTCCGCCTGCCATGCCAACGCCAGCCTGACGGCCGAAACGCACGAGCTCGACGTGCGCTGCATCGACTCGCGCACCGGCTCGGGCGCCGAGGGCCTGCTGGTGGAGTACGCGCTGGCCATGCGCAAGGACGGCCGCAGCCTGGACGAGACCGAGGCGCAGATTCGCGCGATGCTGCCCGACGCCCACCTGCTGCTGATTCCCCGCACGCTCGAGAACCTCGTTAAGAACGGTCGCGCGCCCAAACTCGCCGGCCAGCTCACGCAGATGCTCAACATTCGCCTGGCCGTTTCGCCGGAGTGGAAATCGGGCGAGATCAAGGCCGTCAAAAAGGGCCGCGGTGCCAAGCGCATCGTTGCCAACACCATGGCCGATTGCCTTGCATTTTTGGCCGAACATCCGGGCTCCAGCGTGCGCGTGCTCACGACCGGCGCCGCCGAGGAGCAGGAGCTCGTCAACCAAGCACTCGCAGGCCAGAACTACGTGGACGCCGGCACCGGCCCCATCGGCTGCACCATCGCCACCCATGTAGGCGTCGACGCCATCGCCATTAGCTACTGTCCCCGCTACCAGCCCATCCACTAGGGGCACCTTTATCACTTGCGGTGGAATAGGGACTGTTTTTGGCTTATCAGCCGCAAATCAATCCCTATTCCACCGCAACTTAGAAGCAGTTCATTTGGGACGGGGCTAAAAAGACTGGTATCAAACGTTTCAGACCAGTCTTTTTATCCCATCCCATTTTACCTACCCTACATCAGCCCGCTCAGGGCGATGTCGACGGCCTCGTTGAGGTCGTCGGTAATGTGCACCAGCTCCGGATCGAGCGGGCTAATCATACCGGCGTCCATCACCGGGCCGTTGAGCCAGTCGAACAGGCCCTGCCAGTACTCGGTGCCCACCAAAACGAGCGGCATACGCTTGACCTTGTGCGTCTGCACCAGCGTGAGCACCTCGAACATCTCGTCGAGCGTGCCAAAGCCGCCGGGAAACACGATGGCGCCCGAGCTGTATTTGACGAACATGGTCTTGCGCACAAAGAAGTAACGAAAATCCATGCCGAGGTTCACGTATTTGTTGAGCCCGTGTTCGTGCGGAAGCTCGATACCCAAGCCGACCGACTTGCCGTTCACGCTCGCCGCTCCCCTGTTAGCCGCCTCCATGACGCCGGGGCCACCGCCGGTGATAACCGCCACGCCGCGTTGGGCGATTTTGCGACCGACCGTGCGAGCCGCCTTGTAGAGCGGATCTGTCTTGGGCGTGCGGGCACTGCCGAAGATGGTCACCGCAGGACCAAGCTCGGCAAGCGCGCCAAAGCCATCGACGAACTCTGCCTGAATGCGCAGCACGCGCCAGGGGTCGGTGTGCAACCAGTCGGTCGAGTCCTCGGGTGCCAGCAGGTTGGCGTAGGTGTTGTCCTTGGGAATCATGGGGCCGCGCATGACCACGGGACCGCGCCGGTACGTCTCGTCGTAAGCCGGCTCGCCCTCGACGTTCTCATTCTTAATCATGGGCACTCCTATCGAAAATAGAAACGGGCGGGGTCGACGCCATGCGTCAAACACCCGCCCGAACATCAACTATTCGGTATGGTACCCACGATGCATCAAGTGCTTGCAAGGCATCGGTCAGCGGTCGCGCAACCGATGCCAGCGCATGCGATGCCCGGCGCCGGCTGCGTGCGGTCGATTGGCACGTGGCCTCGACACCGCGCGAGCGCCCCCGCAAGCGTGCCCGCGGCTCTTAGTAGTCCACCGCCGCAGGACTGTTCATCCAGTCGCTCACAAACGCGCCGTAGCGGCCCTCGATAATGGCCTGACGGGCACGCTGCATAAGGTTGAGCAGGTAGTAGATGTTGTGCATCGACAGCAGAATACCGCCGAGCATCTCCTTCTGCGTGACCATGTGACGGATGAGCGCACGGCTGTAGCCGCCCGTGCACACCGGGCAGGTGCAGGTGGGGTCGATAGGGCCGTCGTCGTGCGCAAAGCGCGCGTTGCGGAAGTTAAGGCGACCTTCACTGGAGAACGCCGTACCCATGCGGCCGGTGCGCGTCGGCAGCACGCAGTCGAACATGTCGATACCCACGCCCACGCCGCGCACGAGCGTGGTAGGGTTGCCGACGCCCATGAGGTAGCGCGGCTTGTGCTTAGGCATGTACTCGGAAACCAGCGGCGCCAGCGTCTCGAACATGGTCTCGTGGTCCTCGCCCACCGAATAGCCGCCGATGCCGTAACCCGGGAAGTCGCCGCACTCCTCCAGATGGCGCAGCGAGCGCAGGCGCAGGTCCAGGTGCATGCCGCCTTGGACGATGCCAAAGAGCGCCTGGTCATCGCGGGTGTGAGCCTTGTAGCAGCGCTCGGCCCACACACTCGACAGCTCAACGGCGCGCTCGACGTAGGCGCGCGTGGCGGGATAGCCCGGGCACTGGTCGAGCTGCATGCAGATATCGGAGCCGAGCTTCATGGCGATTTCCATGTTGTCCTCGGGCGTCCAGAACACGTGGCGGCCGTCGTAGTCGTTGACGATAAAGCGCACGCCCTCGTCGGTGAGCTTGACGGCGTCGTTGTGGCTGAACACCTGGAAGCCGCCCGAATCGGTAAGAATGGGGCCGTGCCAGTTCATAAACTTGTGCAGGCCGCCCAGCTCGGCAATGGTGTCCTCGCCGGGACGCATGGACAGGTGATAGGTGTTGGCAAGCACGATCTGGGCGCCGAGCTGCTTGACGGTCTCGGTGGGAATACCCTTGACGTTTGCCTTAGTGCCCACGGGCATAAAGATCGGCGTCTCGATGTCACCGTGCGGGGTGTGCAGCACGCCGGCACGCGCATGCGTCGTCGGATCCTCGGCGATCAGGTCGAATTTAAAAAGGCTCTGGTCCATAAACTGGAACTCCTTGGTTGCGGTTCATACGCAGACCATTATACGAGCAACCCGCAAGGAGCACCGACTCGACAGAAACTGGTGCAAAGGAAACCTGCCCCCCTGCACCAATGCGCCAGGATAAAAATGATCCGTTTTCCTCCGTCCCCAACGGATCATTTCCCGACAGCGAAAACCCGCCAGATCGAGCAAGGTGCCTTCAAGCAAAATGGCGCCGCAGGTTGAGCATAAGTCAGACACTATGACCAGCCGGCACTTAGGGACTGTCCCCCAGTGCCGGCAACGTCGATGTTTTGGCACCGCCAGCGAGCGGTCGCCAGAGCGAACAAATTGGCATGAAAAGAGGGCGGCATAGACCTTCTGGTCATGCCGCCCTCTTTGAATGACAAGTTGTCGCTCTGGTGACCACGCAGCGTCGGCCCGTTACGGCGTTTGGTAAAACGCCGTAACCCCTAAGGACGCTGGCCCATGCCGCCCTCGAGGGTGACGGTCTCGCCGTTCATGTACTTAAAGTCGGGGCCGCAGAGCTGAACGACCACGCGGCCGATTTCCTTCTCGACATCGCCGTAATGGCCCGCCGGCGGCATGTGGACGTTGGCCTTGAACGCCTCGGGATAGGCATCCTGGAAGTTCTCGAGTGCAGCGGTCCAAGCAAGCGGGCACACGATATTGACGTTGATGCCGTCCTTGCCCCACTCGTTGGCGGCAACGCGAGTCAAGCCGCGGATGCCTTCCTTGGCGGCGGCATAGCTGCACTGGCCGTAGTTGCCAAACAGGCCGGCGCCCGAAGCAAAGTTGACCACGGAGCCCTTGGTCTCCTTCAGGTGCGGATAGGCCTTCTGCATGTACAGATAGGTAGCATACAGGCCGGAATAAATGGCCAGGTTAAACTGATCCATGGTGTGGTCGGCGATGGTCACGCCCGAGGCGCTGGCCTGGGCATTGTTGACGACGGCGTCGATGCGGCCGAACTCCTCGATGCCCTTGTCGATGACGTTCTGGACGACGGCCTCGTTGTCCTGACCAGCCGAAACATCGGCCTGAACAGGCAGAACCTTGATGCCGTACTCGGCCTCGAGGGACTCCTTGGCAGCCTCGAGCTTGGCAACGTTGCGGCCGGTAATGACGAGGTTTGCGCCTTCCTTGGCAAAAGCGATATCGATGCCGTAGCCGATGGAGCCAGCGGAGCCGTCCTTAAGCGTGGCCTTGCCGCCGCCGGTGACGATTACGGTCTTACCAGTGAAAAGTCCCATACGAAGTCCTTTCGAATCGCGACGGGCCCACCCGCCGACTGCGCGCATCCAACTTCACGCGCCAAAAGCTGAAATGCAACTTTAGCGGGTTCAAGTGAAAAATAAAGGCTGCAGCAGGTGAACGGCACAACGTCATTCGGCGAAGGGAATGTCAAGCACAAACTGAATTTAGAGGACGAATTTTTGCTATCCAAGCGAGTCATCGAACACGTTTTGAAACTTTGCTGCGGGGCGCGGGATGTCGGCGCGAGACTTTATCATAGGGTGACAAACAACGATGAGGAGCACATGCCTATGACAGACGAGCTGGACCCCCAGACTCAACAGCATATTGATGATTCAGCAGACGTCGCCGCAGATACTGACGCTGCGACCTGCAATGATACCGACGTCGACGACGCCACTCTGGATAACGGCGCTGCGACGGAAATCCCTGCGGCCGAAGATGCCGGCGAGCAAAACGACGATTCGGCCGCTCAGGACGACGCCCCCGAAAAGGACGCCGCCCCGCAAGCAGAAGGACCCATCGAGGTGTCTTCGGAAGAAGAGCTCGATGCCGTCATGGACTCCATGATGGATGCCGTCAAAGCGATGAAAGATGCCGTGTCCGACGCTGATATCGACGCCGAAGAAGAGGAGGCCGCCGAGGCCGCCTCGACCTTCGTGCCCGGCGAGACCCCCGTTGCCGACCAAGGCAGCACCATGCCCTCGTTCCTGCAGCTCGAGCATCCCACGATTGGCGCGGACGCCGTCGACCCGCACGCAGCGGGCTTTTCCGTAATCGAAGGCGGTACCGGCAATATCGCCGCGCCGCAAACTACCGATGTGGACGCTGCCGACACCGGTCGCCCAATCGCCCCGCACGCCCCCGCCGCGAGCCGCGATCTGGGAACTGCCGTCTCGAACACTGCGAACGCCGTGGGCGCCTTTATCGCGCAGGGGGCCTCGGCCATGCGCGAGATGAACGCCGCGAAAAAGGCACTCGCCGATGTACGCGATCACCTGGCCGAACTTGAGCAGCGCATCGCCGATCAAAGCGAGGAACTCGAGACGCGTCAGGATATCGCAGGCCGCTACGACCAAATCGTCGCCGAGCAGCGCCAGGCTATCGACACGGCACAAAAGGCCGCCGCGGCGGCAGAAATCGGCCGCGATAAACATGCCGCCAAGGCAACAGAGCTCAAGGCGCAGCTCGAGCAAATAAAAGAAGAGGACGACGCCACCGAGCGGCGTCTCAAAGCCGCACTCGACGCGGTGGAGGCGCGCGAAGCCAGCTCGCGCGAGACCGGTAACCGCCTCGTTCGACGCCTCGAGGATTCTAAGCGCATCCGCGACAAGGTGCAGGCCGAGCGCGACGCCGGCGTTGCCGCAGCACAGCAAACCGTCGACGCCACGCGCGCTCAACTCGAAACGCTGCGCCACGAGTATGCCGAGCTGCAGCGCAATCCTTCGGCAAATCCCGCCAATTACACGGTGCGCACCAGCGAGCTTTCGATGCAGATATCCGATACCGCCGATGCCCTGCGCAAGGCCGAGGAAGACATTCCACGCGTGACCGCCGACCTTGAGCATTCGCTCGCCGCCGCCGAGCAGGCCGTCGAACAAGCACAGGCCCCCATCGCCGATGCCAAGCGCGCACACCAGGCCGTGACGACTGAGGCGGATGCCGCACGCGACGAACTTCAGACGGCCAAGACCGCCGCCGCGACGCGTCAGCGCGAACTGCGCGAAAAGATCGCCGCGCAGGACAAGGCTCGTCGCGAGCAGGAGCAGGCCATCGCCAACGCCCAGGCGGACGCCGCACATGCGCAGTCGATTATCGAACAGGCGACCGAGGTGCACGACCATCCCGAGATCACCGAGTCGCTCGCCGGATCCTTGGCGCGCGATAAGGCAGAACACGCCGAAACCGAGCGCGAAGTCGCCCAGCTCGAGGCTACCGAGGACGACGTACGAGAGCGCACCCGCGACTCACGCATCAAATTCACCGGCGCCATCGTCTGCATCATCGCCGTGATTCTGGTAATCATCCTGGTCTGGCTGTTCGCGAGCAAGTAAACCAGCCGCCAAAAAACGCTCAACACAGTTGCGGTGAGATAGTTCCTGTTTAGCCTCAAAAAAGGCCAATTCAAGAACTATCTCACCGCAACTTATTAGATTGACGCAAGGTAGTCGTTGGGGACGTTCTTAAACAACTAGTCATACAAGAACGTCCCCAACGACTACCCAAGTGCCAAGCGCCGCAAGAGTGTCCCCTTTGCCTAGTCATTTAAGAACGTCCCCAATGACTACCCGACAACCACGGCAGCACCGATGTTATAGCAGAGTCAGCGAGCGAGTCGCATTTGAGACAAGGTGACGTGAAACGAAAGGGCGCTGACCTTCTGGTCGCGCCCTTGAAGTTGAACGCCAGATTGTCCAAATGCGGCCCGCGCAGCGTCGAGCCGTTACGCCGTTCGGTAGAACGGCGTAACTAATACTCAAGCTTCCACATGTAGCGTCGCGTCATGTAGTCCTTGTGGGTGACGGCAGAGAGTGCACGCATGTACACGTTGTTGAGGATCGGGGCAAAGATCAGGTGGTTGAAGTACTCGCTCACGCTGTCCTTGATGTCGTTGAGGCCGAGCTCCTTGGCGTCGAGCTGATAGACACGCTCGCCACCGTACTGGTTGACGAAGCGGATGCCGCGCTCGTCGTTGCAGCGGCTACGGCCGACGCTGATGAGCTGGAACAGCGAGGTGCGCTTGTCCAGGATCTCAAAAGGACCGTGGAAGAAGTCGCAGGTGTTGATGGTGCAGGAGTCGATCTGCAGCATCTCCTGCACGTTGCAGATGCTAAAGACGTAGGCGGCACCAAAGAGCGGACCTTGAGCCATCACGTTGATGCAGGGCTTGTCGGCGTTCTGCTCGGCCCACTTGGCAGCAAGCGGACGGGTATACTCGACGGCCTTGCGATAGATGGGATCGATCAGGTCGAAGGCGGCCATGGCGGTCTCGTACTCGGCATAACCCTCGGTCTGCTGCGTGAGCTCCATGGCGATCATGGTCACGACGGCGGAGTTGGTACGGCCCATGCAGGACTCGTCGACGGCCAAGCTGTCATACTGGATCTTGTAGTCGCAGACCTCGGTGAGGCCGGACTCGTCGACATAGATAGCGATGGTGCTGGCACCGTGATCCTTGGCGACCTGGGCGGCGACGATGGTCTCCTTGGTGCCGCGCATGGACACGACGACGGCCAGGGTGTTCTCATTGATGTAGGCAGGGGTTGCGTGCACGAACTCGTTGCTGGTGTAGCTGGAGCTCACGACCTGCGTGGCCTCGTGCTCCATAAAGTACTGGGCAGGATAGTTACCGCCGTTGGATCCGCCGGCGCCAATCCACACGACGCGCTTGATGCCGCCCTTGTCAGCCTTGTCAGCCAAAACCTGGGAGACGACGTCCTTAACCTGTTCCTGAGTAGTCATCGTGCATCAGCCTTTCTTCTCGTTTGATGCTCTCGATGGCATACAAGTTACATACATGTTTTGGCTATGTCGACTAGTTGTATGCTATATTTGTCTTAGAAATTTTGCTGATGCGGTTTTCGATAACTAGCTACCAGCGGTTTTATTGTTGTATTGAATACATGCTTGATTATACTCGCATACAAGTTAGATACAGGTTGATCGCATGAACGCTTCATCTAAAAAGAAACTGAGCCAGTACGAGCGCTTGGCGGGCATGTTGCGCGACCGCATCGCCGCCGGCACCTACGCGCGCGGAGACAAGCTGCCGTCCGAGATGGAACTCATGGACGAATCGGGGCTGTCGCGCAGCACCGTACGCCATGCCCTTAAGGTGCTCGTTGATGAGGGTCTGGTTCGAACCGAGCGCGGGCGCGGCGCCTTTGTGGCCGACACGCCGGCGCTCCACGAGAACAACCTGGTGTTTTCGAGCTATACGGCGCAGGTCCAGGGTCAGGGCATGAAGCCCACCACGCGCACGGTGGACTCGGGCTTTGCCAAGGCCGCGGGCAATGCGGCCAGGTTTTTTGATGTCGCCGTGGGCAGCAAGCTCGTCAAACTTGTCCGCCTGCGTTATCTGGACGATGCGCCACTGTGCCTGGAGACCACCTATCTACCACCGAGCTTTGAAGCACTCATCGACCGCGATATCAACGGTTCGCTCTACGCCACGCTGCGCCAAGAATTCCATCGCGCGCCGGCACAGGGGCATAAGACCTTTGAGGTGTGCTACGCCTCGCAAAACGAGGCGTTTTTGCTCAACGTCAAGCGCGGGCAGGCGCTGATCCTGATCACCGACTACGTCTACGACACCGACGGCCGCCCGCTCCATGTCTCCAAGCGCATCCAGCGCACCGACCGCGCCAAATACACCGAGCCCATCGGCTAACCAATCGAAAACCACCACAAAGGTGCCTGTCCCCATTGTGGTGGTTTTAGGCGAGGAGGTCGGGGAACCAGGTTGGCTTGGGCTGGTTGGGCGTGCGCTCGGCTAGGACCAGCTCCATCCAACACATGTCGTACCAGCGGCCGAACTTTTGGGCGCAGCGGTCGAAGGCGCCCACCAGGCGATATCCCATATGGGCATGGAAATCCTGGCTGTTGTGCGTCAGATACTCGTCGTCCTTATCGTGCGGCACGGCGATGAGCGCGCACATGTTGGTGATGCCCATCGCAATCAGGCATTGCTTGAGCGTATCGTGCAACTTGCGACCCAGCCCGCCATGGCGCACATCGCGTGCCAGGTAGATCGACGTCTCGACCGACCAGTCGTATGCCTCGCGGCCGTTGAGCGGACTCACATAGGCATAGCCTATCGGACGCCCGTCCAGCTCCATCACCAGGTACGGATAGCGCTTGAGCGTACACTCGATGCGCCCGGCGAACTCCTCAACGCTCGGCACCTCGTATTCGCAGGTAATCGCCGTCTGGCGCACATACGGCTCATAGATGGCAAGCAACGCCGGCGCGTCTTCGGGCGTCGCCAGGCGAATCGTCGGCTCGGACATCTCGGTCATACAACTCTTCTCCCCCAAAAAGCAAAGGCCGCCCTGCGCCAAACCCAGCGCAGGGCGGCCCCTCGTCATTACATCAGGCTACAGGACAGCCGCCAGCGCGTCGATGTCCTCCTGCGTCGTGGCCCAGCTGGTGCAAAAGCGCACCACCGTATGAGTATCGTCGTACTTTTCCCAGTACTCGATCGCCGCATGCTCGCGAATGCGGGCCATATCCTCGTTGGGCAGAATCACGAACTGCTGGTTCGTGGGCGTCTCCAAGAAGAACTGGTAGCCGCGCTCGTGCAGCACACGACGAAGCGCCTGAGCGGTCTCAATCGCCTGGCGACCAATCTCAAAATACAGGCCATCGGTAAAAAGAGCCTCGAACTGCACACCCGTCAGGCGGCCCTTGGCGAGCAGTGCGCCATGCTGCTTAATGCGCGGAATGGGATGCGCCGGAGCGCGCATGCCGCAAAACACCACGGCCTCGCCGCAGAGCGCACCACACTTGGTGCCGCCGATGTAGAACACGTCACACAGCTGCGCCAGCTCGGGCAGGGTAATGTCGCACTCATCGGCCGCCAGCGCATAGGCCAGGCGAGCACCGTCCACAAACAGCGGAATCTCGCGCTTCTGGCACACCGCGTGAATCGCCGCGAGCTCGGCCTTGGAGTACAGCGTGCCGTACTCGGTCGATAGGCTCACATACACGGCACCCGGGAACACCGTGTGCTCGTAGCTCTCGTTTTCGTAGAACACCTGGATATAGTTCTCGAGGTCCTCGGCATGCATCTTGCCCTCGTAGCCGGGGATGGTGAGCACCTTGTGGCCGCCAAACTCGATAGCGCCCGCCTCGTGACAGGCGACGTGGACAGTCTCAGCAGCAACGACGCCCTCGTAGGGCGCAAGCAGCATGTCGATCACCGTCGCGTTGGCCTGCGTGCCGCCCACCAGAAAAAACACGTCGGCATCAGGGGCCTGGCAGGCCTCGCGAATAAGTTGCTTGGCGCGCTCGGTGTGCGCATCGGTACCATAGCCGGGCTGCGGCTCCATGTTGGTATCGACGAGCGCCTGCAGCACCGCTGGGTGTGCGCCGTGGGAATAGTCGTTGTTGAACGCGAGCATGGCAATCCTCTCTTACCGGGTATCGGCCAGATGATTCAAACGGAGCTATTGTACGCCGTTGGGATAGGCAATGCGCGCGGCAAGACACTCAAGCGCCAGCACCAGGGCAAAGCCGCAGCTCACGTCACTCAAAAAGTGTGCGCCGATCACGATGCGGCCAAACGCGACGAGCGCCGCGACCACAGCCGCCGTCCAAAAGACCACGCGGCGGCGCGAAGGCTTTTCCTTAAAGGCCGCCGCGGGAAGCCCGGCGAGCATAAGGCCGATCGCCGCATGCGCCGTGTGCCCGCTCGCGAACGACTTAAAGCCGTCCTTGATTACGCCGGCCGCGATATAGTTCCACTTGTCGGGGTTGCCGATTACCCACCACGGCTGAAAATTGAGCCCCGGCGTGACCTCGATCACGCGCATGCGTGGGCGCGACCACAGCGGCTTGACGATCACGTTGAGGATAATGGCCTGAGCGACCCACACGGCAAGCACCATCAACGCCCAGCGCGTAAGCTCGTCGGGCTCGGTCGTGCGCGTGAGGCGATAGACGATAAGGTTGGCGGCGATGACCAGCACAAACGTCAGCACCAGCTGAACGGCAATGAGTTTACCGCCAACCCGCAGGGACGAAACGACCTCGTAGCCGGCCAGGCCAACGTTGACGAGAATGCCGAGCACGGCGAGCCATTTGCTCCCCCTGGAGTCGGGACGCACCGCGCGTACGAGCATAACGCCCGCGACGCTCGCCGTCAGCTCGAACGGCAGCTCGCCGGCGGCCTCGATAAAGCGACCGTACATGCTACCGATATTGAACAGCGCGCTCGAGATCTGATAATCGAAGAAACTGCCCACGCCCAGACAAAGGCACAGGACAACCGCGATAATGGCGGCATCTTTCTTATAGATGTATCCGAACATGCTTTCCTTTCGATGGGGTTGGAATCAACCTGCAAGGTGGCTGGGCAAAGAACAACTGGTAGCTCTGCCCCGCCACGCCCCCTACTTGTTAGTCGTCGTCGCTCGCACCCAACTGCTGCAACAGCATGAGCGCCGCGGCCACAGGACCGGTGCCGTCGTTGGCGTCGAGGCCGCGACCCAGGCCGCTGCCCGCGCCGGCGCCCGCCTTGTAGGGCACCGACAGCTTGCGGCTCTTGGGGAAGTTCACCGCGCCATAGCGGGTCTTTAGCTCAAAGGCCACCTTTTTGGGCACGTCGACGCCCAAAAACGTGATGCGGCCGCCACTGAGCGTGACGCTCTCGAGCCCCAGGCGCTCGCCGCGAATGCGGATTCGTGCGCGATTGAACAGGTTGAGCCCCGCCAACGGCAGCTCTCCATGCGCAGCCTCGGTCTCTTCCTGCACCTCGTCGATGCTCTCCAGGTCCTCGGCCGCCGCGAGTTTGCGGTACACGAGCACGCGCTGGTCCA
>URCO01000007.1:0-70709 GCA_900546375.1 uncultured Collinsella sp. | reverse complement strand
GCACGCTGCCCAGGCGTACGACGGCGCCCTGGGACCAGCGCTCAACCAAAGGCTCACAGCCTTCGTACCAATCGCATTCAAAGCCATAGATAAAGGTGAGCTCCGGCGTGATCTGCGCGGCAAGCTTGCGGGCGTCCTCAAAAGCCAAGCGATGTGCCGGCAGGTCGCCCTCGACAACCTGCACTTCGCAGTTGGCGTCCATGCTGGCGGGTAGGGTGAGGTGGTCAGTCGAGACCATGACGCGGCAACCGGCCGTAGCAGCGGCGCGGACGTTGTCCTCAAACGAGGCATGGCCGTCCGAGAACGAGGTGTGGGTATGGCAATCGACCAGCGGGCAAGCAGACATGGAGGCTCCTTTGCGTCAAGCGAATCCGCTCCATTGTAACGGCGTGGCGTGTCGGGTGCGCCAACGTGGGGAAAGTCGCGCCCATCCGAGGACGACACCCCCGCGCCGCCCGCGATGTGTTAGCGTTTGGGTGAACAAAACGAGCCCGTGCGGAAAGGAGCCGGACCGTATGCCATGCGATAGCAAATCTCCGCTGTCCCGCGAGACCGATGCGCCCGAGACCATCGTCAAGCTGGAATGCGATATCGACGACGCATCGCCCGAGGTGCTCGCCTACGCCGCCGACCGCCTGCGCGAGGCTGGTGCGCGCGAGGTGCATTGGCTGCCCCTCTATTGCAAGAAAGGCCGCCCCGGCTGGCAGCTGCAGGTAATCTGCACCCACGAGGATATCGAACGCCTACAGACGATTATCTTTTTGGAAACCACGACCAATGGCATCCGCCGCCAGGTTATGGAGCGCGTTTGCCTACCACGCCGCTTTGAGCGCGTAACGACGCCATGGGGCGAGGTGTCCGTTAAAGTGGCCACCCTGCCCGACGGCAGTGAGCGCGCGGCGCCCGAGTACGAGGACTGCGCTCACCTTGCCCGTGAGCACAATGTGCCGCTCCAACGCGTGATGCAGGCGGCCCAGAGCGCGGCACTGCGATTTGAATAGCGCGGCCGGTGGTACGGCCACATCAGCCCCATCCGAAAGGACTTCTCATGAAATACCTCATCGCTTCCGACATCCACGGCTCGGCATACTGGGCCGAGCGCCTCTGCGCCGCCATCGAGTCCGAGCAGCCCGACCGCATTGTGCTGCTGGGCGACCTGCTCTACCACGGCCCGCGCAACGACCTGCCGCGCGACTACGCCCCCAAGCGTGTGATTCCGCTGCTCAACGCCCTAGCCGACCGCATCATCGCGGTGCGCGGCAACTGCGATGCCGAGGTCGACCAGATGGTGCTCGACTTCCCCGTCATGGCCGACTACGCCACGCTGTTCGACGAGACCGGTCGCGAGCTGTTCCTGACGCACGGCCACGTCTTTGGCGCCGGCATGCACAACAGCGTCGACCATGCGCCCGCGCTGCCCGAGGGCTCCGCGCTCGTCTACGGCCACACGCACATCAAGGTCAACGAGGAAAGCGCCGCGCACCCGGGCCTGTGGCTCTTCAACCCCGGCAGCGTGAGCATCCCCAAGGACGGCTCGCACAGCTACGGCGTCTACGAGGGCGGCGCGTTTCGCCATGTGATCATGGAGGAGGAATAACCATGGCGCAGCACATGGCTCAGCAAAATGCCGAGGGCTCGCGCGACCTGTCCACGCTGGTCGACGCGTCGGCCGAGCTGCAGCATCTGGTGCAGACCATCTGGCGCCTGCGTCAGCCCGACGGCTGCCCGTGGGACCGCGAGCAGACGCACCGCAGCATCGGCAAAAACATGATCGAGGAGGCCTACGAGGCGCTCGATTGCATCGAGGCCGACGATGCCGCGCATCTGCGCGAGGAGCTCGGTGACGTGCTCATGCAGGTAGTGCTGCATGCGCAGATTGCGGCGGACGCCGGCGAGTTTACGCTGGCCGACGTGGCGCGCGATATCGACGCCAAGCTCATCCGCCGCCACCCACACGTGTTCGGCGATGCGGATGCCGATAGCTCCGACGAGGTGCTCAAGATCTGGGACGAGGTCAAGCTTGCCGAGAAGGCCGCCAAGGACAAGGCCGTGGCAGCAGGCGAGGCTGCGCCCGAGGGACTGCTCGACGGCGTGCCCACGCATCTGCCGGCGCTGATGCAGGCGCAGAAGGTGTCGCGCAAGGCGGCGGCCGTGGGCTTTGAGTGGGAGACGGTCCAGGATGTGTGGGACGAGGTCGCCGAGGAGCGTGCCGAGTTTGAGGCCGAGGAGCCCGGCTCACCCGAGCGCGAGATGGAGTTTGGCGACCTGCTCTTTGCCCTGGTCAACGTTGCGCGCAAGGAGGGAATCGACGCCGAGAGCGCCCTGCGTGCCAGCACGGCCAAGTTCCGCCGTCGCTGGGCTGCGATGGAGGCCGCCGTGCACGAGGCGGGCGATGACCTCGCCGCCTGCTCAACCGCTCAACTCAACGACCTGTGGGACCAAGCAAAAGCAAGCGAGTGAGGCCTGCGTCTCTCACGGCATCCATTCGTAGAGAGGTCCCTACAGGCAAAAAGCCATATACAACGGAAGATGTGCCAGCTGCGCTTCGGCATCCCACTCGAGTTGTTTAGGGTGCAACACGTAAGCCATCCCAATCTTCTTGTTAAAGCGCGCGCGGAATCGGTCGAGGGAGATGGTTCCGTATCTGCGTGGCGACTTAACTTCGATGGGGCTGATACGCGGCTTTCCGGCGGCATTGACATAGGGTCGGGTAACGAGGAAGTCGATTTCCATGCGCTCCTCTCCCTCCTTCTTTCCGCTTTGGAAATAAAAGAAGAGCCTGTGTCCATTGGCCTTTAGAGATTGGGCAACGTAGTTTTCGGTAAGCATTCCTTCGTTCAACCCGATGTCGCCGCGAAGCACGGCCCTGTAAACGTCTTCATCGGTATCGTTGTTGTCAGAGAAGGCAAGCGTTACAAGCAGGCCGGTGTCTGCCATGTAGCACTTGAGGGCCGTTTGCTCCATGCTGAGTGAAAGGCCCACGCTCGGTTCGCTTGCGGCATAGCAGATATTGGCAATTCGCGCGTCTGCCAGCCAAAAGAAGGCTTCTTCGTAGGTGCGCATGCGTGCGTTTTTATCAAGTGAGGAAAGCTTGAATCGTTTTTCGTGCCTAGAGAGCTGACCCGGGATGCCATCGAGTACGGAGACGACTTTGAATTCGTAACCGGTTGCAAAACGAGAGATATCGTTGCGATAGAGCTGGACGATTCGGCGCTTCGAAGCGTCGACGGGCGCAAAAGCGCGCTGTTCAACATAGATGGATACCGGCTCAGGCATGCCGCCTACGAGCATGTATTCGCGCATAAGGGAGAGCGCTCTGCGATGTAGGGCATCGGGGAGCGGCTTCATCTTGTTAAAACTCATGCGAATGAGATCGGCCAGCCCCTTTTCGTCCATGCCCCAAAGAAACTCCTCAAAGTCGAGGGGCTCAAGTTCCAGAGACTCTTCCTCGGATGGGATGACGATATCTTTAATGTTCTGCTTGATGCTGAGTAGGGATCCAGTTTCGATGTAGTCGTAACGTCCGTCTGCAACGAGATACTTGATGAGTCCGCGTGCTTGCGGGTACATCTGGACCTCGTCAAAGACGATAAGCGTCTCGTGTTCATAGAGTTTGACGTTATAGAAAACCGAGAGATAGAGGAAGAGCGAGTCGAAGTCAGTGCGATAGTCCTCAAAATATTGCTTAACTTCGGCAGGTGCTTGAAAGAAATCAATGACAAGGCAGGACTTGTATTCGGTTTCTCCAAACGTGCGGGCAAGCGTGCTCTTGCCGACGCGGCTGGCTCCTTCAATAAGAAGTGCTGTTTTACCAGCGCTTTCATGCTTCCACTTTAGTAGTTTGTCATAGGCTTTTCGTTTAAGCATGGCTACCTCGTGCACGATATCCAGAACTTTTATAACCTGATTATGCACGATATCCAGAACTTCAGACCCTTAGATTTGCACGATATCCAGAACTTTGCACGATGTGAAAGCACAACATTGACACTTTCATTCGCAAGCCAGGTAAAGACGGTATGCCGATATAAGAATTTAATGGGGGGGGGCGACCTCTAGAGATGAATGCTCGGTGAAAAAACAAGCGCCCCAAAGAATGATTTCTCCAATTCATATGTATCCCTCGGCTAACTTAGGGCATAATGCAAAAAGTGCGACATGGCTAACTTACGGAGGCGCACCAATGGTGCACCGTCGGCCAGTCGCCAAGCATTCAACCCGTTTCCAAGTGAGAGGGAGACAACATGAGCGATATTTTGGACGTCTACGGTCGCGAGGTGCTCGACAGCCGCGGCAATCCCACCGTCGAGGTCGAGGTCGTGCTCGAGGACGGCAGCTTTGGCCGCGCAATGGTGCCTTCGGGTGCTTCGACCGGCGCCTTTGAGGCCTGCGAGCTGCGCGATGGCGACAAGGGCCGCTACCTGGGCAAGGGCGTTTCGCAGGCCGTCGAGCATGTCAACAACGAGTGCGCTAACGCCGTCGTGGGCCTCGACGCCTTCGACCAGCGCGCCGTCGATGCCGCGCTGATTGCCGCGGACGGTACCCCCAACAAGACCAAGCTCGGTGCCAACGCCATCCTGGGCGTGTCGCTGGCCGTCGCCCGCGCCGCTGCCGAGTCGGCGGGCCTGTCACTGTACCAGTACCTGGGCGGCGTCAACGCCCATCTGCTGCCCACGCCCATGATGAACATCCTCAACGGCGGCGTGCATGCCGACAATAACGTTGACTTCCAGGAGTTTATGATCATGCCGGTGGGCGCCCCGAGCTTTGCCGAGGGCCTGCGTTGGTGCGATGAGGTCTACCACACCCTCAAGGGCGTGCTGCACGAGGCCGGCCTGGGCGGCGGCGTGGGCGACGAGGGCGGCTTTGCGCCCAACCTCAAGACCAATGCCGAGCCGTTCGAGTACATCACCAAGGCCGTGGAGAAGGCCGGCTTTAAGCCCGGCGTCGACTTCATGTACGCCATGGACCCGGCCTCGACCGAGTTCTACAACGCCGAGACCGGCATGTACGAGCTCAAGGGCGAGGGTGTTGAGTACACGAGTGCCCAGATGGTCGATTACTGGGAGAAGCTCGTCGACACCTATCCCATCATCTCCATCGAGGACGGCATGGCCGAGGAGGACTGGGACGGCTGGGTCGAGCTTACCCGTCGCATTGGCAACAAGGTGCAGCTGGTGGGCGACGACCTGTTCGTCACCAACACCGAGCGCCTCAAGAAGGGCATCGAGCTGGGTGCCGCCAACGCGATCCTGGTCAAGGTCAACCAGATCGGCACGCTCACCGAGTCGCTGGAGGCCATCGAAACCGCCAAGGAGGCCGGCTACGCTTGCATTGTGAGCCACCGTTCTGGCGAGACCGAGGACTCCACGATCGCCGACCTGGTCGTGGGTGTGAACGCCGGCCAGATCAAGTCGGGTGCCCCGTGCCGTAGCGACCGTATTGCCAAGTACAACCAGCTCATCCGCATCGAGGACGAGCTCGAGGGCAGCGCGCGTTACGCCGGCAAGACCGCGTTCTACAACATTCGCTAAACGGGCGAATTTGGCGAGGGGGAGGCTGACTCGGTTCCGCCCCCGCCTTGGCTGGACGCCGCAAAGCGCTGTGGGCGCTGGGCCATATGGCTCAGCGCCTTTTTTATGTCGAGCAAAGGCTGGCGAAGGCGGTGCGCGCGCTCGTGCTATAACTAGAATACTTAGCGCAAACAAACCTCAACCGCACAAGGCGCACATGGATCAGATTTACGACAACAGGTACTATTCCGCCGGTTCGCGTGAGCCGTCGCCTCGCCGTGCGCGCACGGTGCAGCTCGGTGGGTCCGCCTGCGCCGGTGCCGACCGCTCCACGCAGCGCCCGACAAGTACCTCGCGCCCCAATGCTCAAGTGAATACTTCGGCAGATGGACCGGTGCGCCCGGCACGTTCGTCGCATGCTCAGCGCTCGTCGGCTCAAACGCACGATAGGTCGAGCAGGCCCTCGAACCGTCTTTCGGGCTCGGACTTTATGCACTACGCCAACGACAACGCAGTGGTCAAGGCGATCTACGACTTTACCCACGGTCCTCAGCGAGGGCTATTCATCGGCATCGTCGTTGCCCTGGTGCTCGTGAGCCTGTATTTCCCCGTGCGCGACCTGTACGTGGCAAAGCGTTCGAGCGATATCTTGGCCAAGCAGGTCGAGATTCGCCAGCAATACAATGATGAGCTGCAAAAAAGCGTCGACAAGCTGCTCTCGGAGGAGGGTATCAAGGACGCGGCATCCGAGGACCTGGGCCTGGTGATGCCCGGCGAGAAGAGGATTGAAGTGCAGGGCCTGGACGGCGATTCGGATGCCTCGTCGAGCCAGAAGTCGTCGAACGCCAAGAAGGCCAGCGAAGTTGCCAAGGAAATCGAAGAAGTCGGCAAGGACGCGCCGTGGTACATCCAGGCGCTCGACATGCTGTTTGGGTTTAACGGCGTCGAGGGCCAGACGGTCGCGTCCAACGGCGAGTAGGCGAGTAGCGCCCGGAGGGGAGCCCGCAATGGCAGATTGCAAACGATATAAGGTGGCGGCGATCGACCTGGGAACGGTGTCGTCGCGACTGGTGCTGGCGCAGGTTGAGGCTGGGGCGATCGTGGGATCGTCCAAACATACCGAGATTACCGACCTGGGCGAGGGCGTGGACGCGACGGGTCGCTTTTGTGAGGCGGCCGTCGAGCGCGTGCTCGCTGCGTGCCGCATGTTTGTGGACGAGGCGCGCGACTTTGGCGCCGCGTGCATCTGTACCACGTGCACGAGCGCCGCGCGCGATGCGTCCAACGCTGCGCTGCTGCTGGACGGCCTGCGCGATTTGGGGCTTGAGCCACAGGTGATTCCGGGCGAGGTCGAGGCGCGCCTGACGTTTTTTGGCGTGGCGCACGACTTTGCCGGCGAGCGCATCATCGTTGCCGATTCGGGCGGTGGCTCCACGGAGCTCGCGACGGGCGTCTATGCGCCGGAGCGCGGGGTCTTTGCGCTGGAGGGAACGCGCTCACTGGACATCGGTTGCCGTCGCGTGACCGAGCGGTTTTTCTCTGCGCTGCCGCCGTCGACGAACGAGCTTGCGGCTGCCGCCACGTGGGCGGGCGAGCAGTTCTCCGCCTATTTTGAGGGCCTGCCCAGCGACTTTGAGCGCGCCGAGCGCCTGGTCGCGGTGGGCGGTACCGTCACCACGCTCGTGGCGCTGGTCCACGAACTGGAGCCGTACGACTCGAACTTTGTGCACCTGCGCGAGCTTTCGATGGAGCAGATCTCGGCCGCCATCGATCGTATGTCTACGCTGGATGTGGAGGGTATCGCTGCGCTGCCGGGCGTGCAGCCCAAGCGCGCGGGCGTGCTTCTGGCTGGCGCCGTGGTGATCCGCGAGCTCATGCGAGCCGGCGGCTACAAGACGCTCACCGTAAGCGAGAACAGCCTACTCGCTGGCATGGCCGCCACTATCAACGAAACCCTCGACGGCGCGACCCCCACCATCGGCTGGACCCCCAGCCTCAGCGCCCTCTAAATAAGTTGCGGTGAAATACGGACTAAAATCGCCCTTTCGGGCACCAAACAGTCCCTATTCCACCGCAACTCAACAGCCGGCACCTGGGGACGTTCCTTTTCTGCCGGCACCTGGGGACAGTCCTTGCGGGGCGTCCCCACAGCGCCTATGCCAGCTTGTCGATCTGCCCAATCTCCCAAAGCGGAATATTGATGAGCATGCCCTCGTCTCTATATGCCGCCAGGGAGCTCCTCACGCAACGCTCGAGTTTGAATTTTTCGCAGGCTATTTTCAGACTCTTCGCTTTAAGGTTCTCTGCCGCCTTGACCTCAAGCGGAAGCACGGTTCCCGCATGGTCGATGGCAAAGTCGGTTTCGGCATTGCCGGAGGTAGAGGACCAATACGCGGGAGTTTTGTCCTGGAGCAAAAGCTCCTGCGCGACGTATTGTTCGGTCAGCGAACCTTTGAACTCGGTAAAAACAGCGGATCCGTTAAGAACGATGGCCGGAGAGAGACCGGAGAGCGCTCCGAGGATGCCGGTGTCGATGCAGAACAGTTTGAAGCCCGAGAGGTCTTCGTAGCTCGAGAGCGGCGCCTTTAGAGCGGAAACACGTGGCACCTTATGAACGATTCCGTAGTCCGTGAGCCACTGGAGGCTTTCCTCGAAATCGCGTGCGCGCGCTCCGGGACGAAGGGCGCCATAGACAAACTTCTTGTTCTCCTTTGCAAGCTGGCCGGGAAGGGATTTCCAAACCAACCTCATGCGCTCGACGATGCGGGCGGGTGCATGTTTGCCAAAATCGGATTCGTAAGCCTCGATGATTTGCTGCTGAAGCCTTCGGGCTTCGATGAAATCGCGTGTCTCGGCGAAAGTGGAGACAACTTCGGGCATACCGCCGACAACAAGGTATTCCTTGAGCAAGTGCTCGAGCTTTTCGGTAACGTTTGCTAGAAGGTTCATGTCTGCGGCAAGGATGGCGTCGGCGAGCGGGTTGCCGTCGACAGCACGAACGAACTCAGCAAACCCCATGGGACGCATGGTGAGCTGGTCGATTTTGCCGACGGGAAATGACTCGTTTTCGCGTCGGAGCGCGAGGCCCATATAGGAACCGGCTGCTACGATGTGGTATTCGGGTGCAAGCTCGTTGAAGTACTTGAGCGAGGTGATCCCGCGTGGCGCCTCTTGGATCTCGTCGAAGATGATGAGCGTGTCTTCCGGCGTTACGGTTTGGCCACGTAGGAGTTCTATCTGGGAGATGATGCGCTTGGGGTCGAGGTTCCCATCGAACAGTGAGCGTGTGCTCGGCTCGAGCATAAAGTCAAAACGAATGACGTTTCGATACTGCTGGCTTGCGAATTCGTTAAGAAGCCAAGTCTTTCCTGTCTGGCGGGCTCCCTTAAGCAAGAGAGGTTTGCGATTCGCCCTTGATTTCCAAGCGATAAGTTCACTCATAAGCTGTCGCTGCATATTGCCTCCCAACCCTCTCGGCTAGTATAAGGCCATTTGGGAGTTTCCATCGGAAAATGTGGGAGACAACCACGTTTTTCTATCTGAAAATGTGGGAGACAACCACGTTTTTCCATCGAAAAATGTGGGAACACCAACCTAAGTTGCGGTGGAATAGTTCCTAAATGGGCTGGTAAACTACCAAAACAAGAACTATTCCACCGCAACTTAGAGCCCCGCCGGCATCCAAAAGAAACGAGCCCGCATCCCTTGGGGACACGGGCTCGAAAGCTCCATATGGTAGGGGCGGTGGGACGTCCGCGCATTTGCTGCGCAAATACGCACCGGCTTCGGCCGCCTGTCGGCGCCCTCGCCGGCTCGCTACGGACGCTGCGCGTCCGCTTAACGCTCGCCCCCTCGCGGGTTCGAGTCTCACCGGCATCTAAAAGAAGCGAGCCCGCATCCCTGGGGAACACGGGCTCGCAAGCAATCACATGGTAGGGGCGGTGGGACTCGAACCCACAATCCTTGCGGCGAGAGATTTTAAGTCTCCTGCGTATGCCAATTCCGCCACGCCCCCGTGAGACTAGAAGTCTAGCACAAGCCGTCCGTTACGCGTTGACGGCCATCGAGTGTTGGCCCGACTTCTCCAGGAACTCTTGGAACTTTGCCTCGTCGCCCCTGTTTTGATACTGCAGGGCCAGCAGGTACTCCAGTCGGCAGCGCTTGACCGGGTCGTTGCCGACATCCTCGAGCATGCGCTCCAGCTCGGGAATGTCGTTGTGGCGCTTGAGGATCATCGTGTCGTACATCAGCTGGCATTCGTGTGCGACTGCCTCGGCCTGACCGCCCTCAAAGCCCTTGATCTCGTGCAGCAACTCCTTGGCCTTTTTGCGATCCTCCTGGCCAACGTAGTAGTTAAAAGCTTTGATCACCAGGTCGACGCGCTGCATCTTGGGCAGGTTGAGTCCCAGTAGCAGGTCGAACATCTCGTCGGCGCGCTTATGGTCCTCGCGCAGCAGATAGGAGTTCAGGCGCAGGTAGTCGCGGTTGTAGCGCGGGTACAGCATGCTGGTGAGTTTGCCGTCGAGCAAACGATCGAACTCGTCCCACTGCTTGGCGGCCATGAGCTGCTGCAGGCGCTTAAACGTGGTGCGTTTTTTGACGCTAAAGAACACCGACACGGCGATGCAGATGATAACGACGGCGGTCCAGAGTGTGCGGGAATCGGGCATATTAGGGTCCTTAGTCGCTCATAAAGCGAGCGGTATGACAACACGTACTAGATGTATTATACGCAGCGCGCAAGCAAACTGGCATAAAAGCTCATCGAGGCCGAGTGCCATCGCTCGCTGCGGTACACTTACCTAAAGTAAACCATGAAGGGAGACATTACCTATGAAGAAGATCGTTTTGGCTTGCGGTGCTGGCGCTGCTACTTCCACGCTTGTTGCCCAGAAGGTCGCCACCCTGCTCGACGCCAACGGTTACGCCGACAAGTATGAGATCGTGCAGTGCGCCATCTCCGAGGCCAAGGATTACTGCGACGAGGGCGCTGATCTGCTGATCGCCACCACCGTTGCCCCCGAGGGCCTCACCTGCCCGTACGTGAGCGGCGTGCCCTTCATGACCGGCATGAACCGCGTCGCTGCCGAGAAGGCCGTCCTCGACGTCATGGCTCAGTAGGCGCTGACTGTATGAGTGAGCAGAACGCCAACCCGGTCGAGCTCTTTGGCATGCGCGTTGCCCATGTGGGCATTAACGCCGCCGACCCGGCAGACGCCCCGGAGATTGCGGAGCTGTTCTCGACGATGATGGGCCTGCCCGTCATCGAGACCCCCGTTTCGTACTTTAACGATTCGCTGGTCGAGATCATGAAGCAGAACGGTCGTGGCGCCAAGGGCCACATTGGCTTTGCCGTCAACGACATCGATGCGGCCGAGAAGTGGTTTGCCGAGCGCGGGCTCGAGGTTAACGAGGAGTCGCGCGTGCTGCTGCCCGACGGCGGCACCAAGCTCGTGTACTTTAAGCGCGAGTTCGCCGGCTTCGCCGTGCACCTGTGCCGCGAGTAACGCACAAACTGCCATAGCTAACTAAAAATGGGGTAAGGCCACGTGACCTTGCCCCATTTTTAATGCCGAGAGGGTGACTGACGGGCTGTCGTAAAACGAAGGTGAATGGTTTCCCGCGAAGTGAACGAGTGAAATCGGATCCCCGAAGCATCGACACTTTGGAGACGCCGTTTCCTGCGGTTTTGTCAGGTATTTCCTGCGGTTTTGGCGCCAAAAAGTGCGGATGCTTCGAGGGTCCAAAATAGGTCGTTCACTTCGCGGAAAACCATTCACCTTCGATTCGTGAGAGACGCCCCTACCGCGGCAGGCGAATCGTAAAGCGGCTGCCGACGCCCTCGACTGAGGTCAGGCCAATGACGCCGCCATGGCTATCGACGATCCACTTGGCGATGGCGAGCCCCAGACCCGAGCCCTGCGCGCCGGCATCGCGTGCGTTGTCGGCGCGGTAGAACCGTTCAAACGCGTGAGCTGCGGATTCCTGGTTCATGCCGATGCCCTCGTCCTCAACGTTTATGTCGATCGTGCCCGCGCCCGCATCCGGCGCCACGCCAAACGTGATGGGCGTGCCCGCGTCCGAATACTTGGCGGCATTCTGCACGATTACGCGCAGGGCCTGCTTCACGAGCGCCACGTCGACGGGCGCGTCGCAGCGCGGGTCGCTGACAAGCGCAGCGTCAAAGGCCAGTCGATACGTGTGCTCGGTATCGATCATCTGCGATTCCTCGCATACCTCGCCGACCAGTGCAGCCAGGTTAGTATTCGCGCGCCGCAGCACGGTGCGGCCGGCATCGCCGCGTGCCAAAAACAGCAGCTGCTCCACGAGCTCCTGCATGTGCTCGCTTTCGGCCTTGAGGGACGCGATGGATTCCGCCAGCACGTCCGGGTCGTCTTTGCCCCAGCGGTCGAGCATGTTTACGTAGCCCTGAATCACCGCAATGGGCGTGCGCAGCTCGTGGCTTGCATCGTTGACAAAGCGCATCTGCTGCAGCTTGGCCTCTTGCATCTGGCGCAGCAGGCGGTTGAGCGCGACCTCGATGCTTGCCAGGTCGGCGTCGCCGGTGGTGACGCTCGGCGAGTCGACGCTTGCGCGCTCGATGGCCTGCTCCAGCGTTTCCATCTTGCCGCCGGAGAGCTGCATACGGCCGAGCTCGTCCACGCGCAAGGCCAGGTCGTTGAGCGGCGCCATGGTGCGGCGCACGCGCCTCGCGCCGCCGAGCATGTTGAGCACGCTGATGACCTGCCAACCCACAACGACAAGGTGGAGAGGCCATAGCGTGACGAGGTCCTGCGCGAGCGGGAAGGTCTTGCTGGTGCGCGCAAGCTCGACGGTATAGGTGAGCGTTGTCAGGTCCCAGCCGCGCGCGGGCGTCAGCGACATGCCGTGAACGGTGGCGCCGGGAATCCAGCCTGCGGTAAACGCGCTGTCGGGCAGCGTCTGGTTGTATCCATAGACGAGGATCGCCGCCGCAATCACCATCAGCAGCAGATCGAGCCAGACGTAGCTCATCAAGCGGCACCACATATAGCCCCAGTTGATGGCGCGGGCGATGGAGGTGACGCGCTTGGCCTCGGTGTTACGCGCGGCAGACATAGCCCACCCCGCGCACGGTCTGGATGATGCGGGCGCTGCCGGCGTCTTCGATCTTGGCGCGCAGGTGCGCAATGTGCACGTCGACGTTGTTAGTGTCGCCCACGTATTCGTAGCCCAGCGCTTCGTGCGCGATGCGCTCGCGCGTGAGCACGGTCTCGGCATGCGCCATAAGCAGGGCGAGGACGTCGAACTCGCGAGCCGTGAGTGCGATGGGCGAGCCGCCGACCGTGACTTCGCGGCGGTTGGGGTCGAGCGCAACCGAGTCAACGGTAAGCGCGGCGGGGGAGGGCGCGGCAGCGGTCTGGGCCGTGTCGGTTGCCGGGGACATTGTGGCGATACCGGCGGCCGTGCCGCTCGCTACGCCAGCCCTGGCGCCGGCGCCGCCAACGCCCGAAGCCGTCCGCGCGGCCTCCGAGCGCTTCAGCGCCACGCGAATCCGTGCGAACAGCTCCTCGATCGCAAACGGCTTGGTCAGGTAATCATCGGCGCCGGCATCGAGCCCGGCAACCTTATCCATCACGGCATCGCGCGCGGTGACCATGATCACCGGCACGTCCTTGTGCTTGCGGACACGCCGCAGGACCTCCATGCCGTTGAGTTGCGGCAACAGCACATCGAGCAGAATCAGATCGTAGTCGCGCTCCAGTGCCAGGTCCACGGCGGTGCGGCCGTCGGCGGCGTGCTCCACCTGGTAGCCCTCGTGCTCCAGCTCGAGCGTCACAAAGCGGGCGATTTTCTCCTCGTCCTCTACGATCAGGATCCGTGCCATGCGTGCCCCCGTCTGCGATTACTTGTCGTCGTTCAGATTTTGCTTGATGTCGTCCGCGGCATCGGCAGCGTGATTCATAAGGTTGTTGATGCTGCCGGGCACGTCGCCGTCGCTGTCGATGCGGTAGCGCATGCCAAAGAACAGGCCAATCAGCATCAGCCATATCGTGGCGCCCCAGGCAAACAGGGCGATGATGGGGATCAGGATGGGGATGTTGAGGATGATCGCATCGCGGCGCGTGGCGATAAACTTGGTGTCCAGACTCAGGCGGAAGAGCTTTTTGAGGTACTCCCACACGCTGTCCATCTTCTTGGAGAAGTCGGTCTTTTCGCTCGACTTTTCGTAGGCGGCCTGCGCGGCGACCATCTCGGCCGAGGGCTCATCGACTGGTGCGGACTCGGTGGCGGCGTGTGCCGACGTGGTCTGGGTCTTGCCCTGCGACTCAAGCCAAATGATGGCATCCAGAACGTTGCCGTCGGCGGCGTCGAGCGCGGCCTTGGCATCGGTGTAGCTCACGTTGCACTTGGTGCGGATGGTTTCAACTTTTTCGAGGTCGTCCATGACCTATCCTTTCGTTCGATGGGCGCGACGCCGGGCGATCTACCCGGGCGCGAGCGTTGCGTTCGGCGGCCTGCGTTGCGCGGTGCCGCCCCGCCCTCGGTCGAACTCTATAGTGCAGGTTATAGATTAAGCGATTCTTGAGCCAAGATTAATGTTGGATGAGTTTTTGGGTGGTGTGAGGGAGGAGCGGAATGTGTCTATTGGGTTGCGCGGGGGAGAAACGACTCACCTTTTGGGCTGCTGCCGAAGAGGTCTAATACTTTTCCGAGAAGTGAACGAGCTAAAACGGACCCCCGAAGCATCGACACTTTAAGGACATCGTTTCCTGCGGTTTCGATACTGGAATCCTGCGATCTTGCCGACGAAAAATGTGGATGCTTCAGGGGTCCTAAAACAGACGTTCACTTCGCGGAAAAGTATTAGACCTCGATAGCGAGGGATGGTGAGCCGGTAGCAAGTCGGCGTCAAGGGTTGGTCGAGCAGGCGGTTTTCAGGCGACTGGAACATGGCGGGCGGCCGATCGCCTATACTGGTTGAGCTCAACTGGAGAGGTGATGGCTAGTTATGAAATCAATCAATGTTGCAGCAGCGATTATTCAGAAGGACGGGAAAATCCTGAGCTGCCAGCGCGGCTATGGCGAGTTTAAAGACGGCTGGGAATTTCCGGGCGGCAAGCTCGAGCCGGGCGAGACCGGCGAGCAGGCAATTGTGCGCGAGATTCAAGAAGAGCTCGAGGTCACGATCGGTAACCTCGACTATCTTTGCACGGTCGAGCATGATTACGCGACGTTTCACCTGTCGATGCAGTGCTATCTAGCTACCATTCTTTCGGGGGAGTTCAAAGAGCACGCTCACGAGGATATGAAATGGCTTGATACCAATAACCTGTGGGATGTCGATTGGCTTCCGGCAGACGTTAAAGTCGTTAGGGAGCTCGAAAAGAAACTCGGGCTTAAGTAAGAAAGGGGCGGGCGTCACATGGCGGCCCGCTCCTATTTGTTACTCGGCTTCGCTCAAATCGCTGAGCATAAACTCGTAAATGTCTTGCCTCACGGGCGCATTGAGCTCATATTCGATTTCGACGGCGTTGTCGCCGCTCTTAGTTTTAATAGCTTCGAACTCGCCGGTCGGATGCATTTCGCCTAAGAAATAGAACTCCTTGCCGCCCTTATCGTCCTTGTTCTTTCGCATAAACAAATACGTCTTCAGGCCGTTTCCCGGCCATGCCTGCAGTCGCAGAATCTCGGGAGAGTTGAGCGTGCGGTTGCCCTTCGAGATTGCGATGAACTTGCTCGGCGAAACAAAGCGGTCTTCATACTGAATTGACTCGCTAATGTCGGGCGCCTTGTCATAGTTAATAAACACGGGGAATGTATTGGTCTTCTCATCGTAGAAGTATCCGCCAAGGTTTTGGCCGTTGATGTTCTTTTCCCAGTTCATCAGACGGCAAACCTCCTCGTACGTGTACTTGGCGTTGAGAACGAAATTTGTGTTTTCGTACGTCTCGGCATAGTCGAGTCGGTTGCGCTCAATACCAAAATCCAGCACCTCGAGAATCTGACGCTTGAACTCTGCGTTGCGCAGGGCGGTCGCGAACGCTTCGGTCAGACGAGGTCCGGTTCCATCGTCAATAAGCAGGGAAACGAAATCCTTAGGAGTGGCAAAGTCGCCCTTAAGGACTGCGATTGCCGACCTAACGGCGCTGTCCTTAAGCTGTGCGCGGTAGTTTCTAAGCGCAGCCTCGCGCATATGCCGGTAGCCCTCGTGTCCGGCTTCGACGAGCGTTTGAAGCAAATAGAGGTCTTCGAATCGCTTGCCCGCGGCAAGTTTTTGAGAAATAAATTTGAGAATCTTGGTCTGATCAGAGGTAAATTGAACCGTGTAGTCCGGCTCGTATTTGGAAAGAAATGCGTGATAGGACCCCAGGCCGCTATTCTTGAAGATAAGCAGCGGATCGATGGAGCCGTTACGATCAAATTCGAGCAGCGAGGGAATCTTGCCGAGTTTTTGGCGCAAGTCGAGATATTCGTTTTTCAAAAACCTGACGGAGGTGAAATCGCCGCCGTCGATGGCCTTGTAAATGCGTGCCTCGGAAATACGATCGAAGCTCACGGTCGAGCATCCGGGGATCGCCGAATCGCCCTCTTGAACAAGACAGCGCAGGCGGTCTTTGTTATACGTCTTGTCACCCGAAAGCGCGATGGGCACCAAGAAGTTGCTCTGGTAGTTGCCAATAAAGTCGAGCACCAGTGCGTATTCCTTATCATCATTCAGGCGCAAACCTCGTCCGAGCTGCTGAATAAAGATGATTGCGGAGTCGGTGCGTCGAAGCATGATGATCTGATTGAGCGAGGGGATGTCGACGCCTTCGTTCATGATATCGACCGAGAAAATGTACTCGAGCTCGCCGGCTTCAAGTCGGCTGATCGCGGCATCGCGGACCTCATCGGAATCTTGACCGCTAATCGCAACCGTTCGATATCCGAGAGCGTTGAATTTGTGTGACAGTTCCTTGGCCTCGGCGTTTCGATTGCAAAAAATTAAGCCCCTGCGATTGCTTTTGGTGACGCTATATTCTTCGATCTTCTCGGTGATATGACGCACGCGCTCGTCGGACGTCAAACGCCCGAACAGGGCGATATCTTCGACCGTTTCGTCGTCAATCTCCAGATCGTGAATGCCAAAATAATGGAAGGGGGCAAGCATCTCCTCGGCCAAAGCGTCCTGCAGCGTGATCTGGAACGCGATGACGTGATTGAAAAGGGCAAAGACGTCATAGCCGTCGGTGCGATTGGGTGTAGCGGTCATGCCCAGATAAAACCGAGGCGTAAAGTGCGACATGATGGATTGGTAACCCTGGGATCCCGTGCGGTGGGCCTCGTCGATAACGATGTAGTCGAACTCATCGGGACGGAAATCGCTCAGATGTTTGGCGACCGAAGAACACATGGCAAACACGCAGGTAGCATTGCTTATATTCTTGCCAGTTTGATAGGTGTCGAACGTATAGGTACTACCTAAGAGGCGTTCGTAGCTTGCGCGGGAGGCGTCGATAATGCGCCGACGGTGCGCAAGAAAGAGGACGCGCCGGGGTTTAGTTGCGAGCACGTCGAACGCCGAAAGGAAGGTCTTGCCGGTGCCGGTTGCCGAGACCAGCAGGGCGCGGGCCTCGTCCTTGCGGTGGATTGCACCGAGCGCCTCAAGGGCGCGCTGCTGCATTTTATTGGGCTTGATTTCTTCGAGGTCATTCTGCGCCGGCGTTTCCGCAGATTTGAATGTCGGTTTCGATTTGGGCTTTGGCGGACGTGCCGATCGATATGCGGCATAGTTCTCAATCCAGTCTTGGGAAAGCAAAACGGTTGAGGTATCGTTCCACAACGAATTGAACTCGCCCCTCAGTTCGTTGAGTAGGCGGCTGTTCTCGACAGTCTGGTACAGCACATTCCATTCTTTATTGCAGGTGAGAGCGGTCTGCGTCATGTTGGAGCTGCCGACGATGACCGTGCTGGTTTCGCCCTTATCAAAAATGTATCCCTTGGCATGCAAATTACCCTGGAATACGCGAACTTCCATGTTGTCGTATTCCAGGAGCTTGCGAAAGACATCGGGTGAGTTGAAGTTGAGATAGGTGGACGTGAGCAGCCTGCCCTTAATGCCACGCTGCTTGAGCTCCTGGAACGTCTCGACCAGGATTTGAAGGCCGCCGTCTGCAACAAACGCTACGCAAAAGTCAAAAGAGCCGCAGGCTGAGAGCTGCTCCTTGATAACGGATAGTAGTGTTCCGCCTGCCGCCTTCGAGTTGGCGATGAGCTTGGGTGAATCGTTCTCGCGTGTAAGCGAGTCGAATTCAATATCAATCTGTCGCTGCGTAGTCATCCCGGCAAACCTTTCGAAAGACTATGTTGGCGCCAGGATAACAGATCGATCGTTCGTATTTTAGATGTATGACGATTGGGGTTGGCAGTTTGGCATGAGCTTGCACACGTGTCCGCACGACATGTGACACTTGCCCTGTCGCCCTGCTCTGCCGCGGCGGCATGTACCTGAACAACGACCCTCTAAGGAGTTCGATTTTGATGAGTGACAACACCAAGCATCTCGCAAAGAAGTGCGTCAAGGACGCGGGACCGTGCCTCGCGTTGTGCCTTGCCGGCGCAGCGGTCGCGCTGCTGGCTGTTCTGGGACCGTTCGACGTGCTCCGAAGTGTCAGCTCTCTGCACGTTTGCATGGCCCTTGCCGGCGCCATGATAACTGGCGGCGTGCTCGATCTGATTTTTTGGGTGCTTGACCCGTTTGGATGGAAGAACGAGGGGTAAGCCATAAGGGATAGATGCCCCGCAGCGTTAGGAGTTCCCCATGATCTGGTTTACCAGTGATACACATTTTGGGCACGAGAACATGCTGCGGCTCTGCGGCAGGCCGTGGTCGACTGTTGCGCAGATGAACGACGCCATGGTCGCTAACATTAACAGCAAGGTCGCTGCGGATGACGAGCTCTACATCTTGGGCGACTTCAGCTTTAAGATGACGGTCCAAGACGCCTACGAGCTGCGTAAAAGCATTGTCTGCAAGCGCGTCCACCTACTGCCCGGCAACCACGACAAAGACTGGACGCAGCCTGCCGTAGCGGATGCTTTTATCGTCGAGCCGCCCATTTGCGTGCTCAAGATTGACCGCCAAAAAATCGTGCTGAGCCACTATCCCATGGTCGACTGGCAGGGCATGTCGCACGGTAGCTGGCATCTGCACGGGCATATCCACAGCTGTGGCGACGCGTACAACAAGTTCAACCTCAGACAGGGGCTGCTGCGCTATGACGTGGGCGCGGACGCTAACAGCTACGCCCCGGTGAGCCTGGAGGAGCTCAAGTCGTGGTTTGTGCAGGTAGACGAGCCGGTGAGCTGCGTCAAGTGGCCGTGGTGGGTCAACGCCACGGGCAACGAGCAGATCGAGCACGATCTCGAAACCTATAAGAGGGAAGTGGTGATCCGATGACGGTCTATGTGAATGGCGACATTCACGGTGGCGTCGACATGCAAAAGCTGCGCGACTGGGATCTTGGGGATAGTCTGACGAGTGACGACTATCTGATTGTTGCGGGCGACTTTGGCTTTCCCTGGGATTTCTCTGCCGAGGAGTGCGCCGATATTGCCTGGCTGGAATCGCGTCCCTATACCGTGTTGTTCGTCGACGGCAACCACGAACGCTTCGACCATTGGGCGGAGCGCCCTATGGAGCTGTGGCATGGTGGTCTGACGCAGTGCCTGTCGGACACCTCGCCCATACGGCGCCTGACGCGTGGCGAGGTTTTTGAGCTTGACGATTCAACAATCTTTACCATGGGCGGTGCCACGAGCGTGGATAAGGAATACCGCATTCCGTATTCCAGCTGGTGGCCGCAGGAGCTGCCGGACGAGCGCAACTTTGAGGAGGCGCGGGCAAAGCTCGATAGTGTGGACTGGAAGGTCGACTACGTGATCACCCATACCTGCTCCACGCGCTTGCTTTCGCCCACGCTCTATCCGGCGCCCGGCTGGACCCGACCCGATGTCGATCGGCTCACGGCTTTTTTTGACGAGTTGGAAGATCGCTTGGACTACAAGCGCTGGTACTACGGGCATTTTCATCGCGATGCCAATCCGACCGAGCGCCACACCGTACTCTACGACTGCATCATCCACCTGGGTGACGAACTCCAACCCTGGGACATTGCGTAGGGGCGGGGCGTTTGGCTACTCGGCCGTTACGGTGATGTTCTCCCTGTGCGCGCGGATGACATCCCAGCTAAAGTGCTCGACCAGCTGCTCAGCAGAGCGCGGCGTGGCGTCCGGTGCGATGCCCGTTTGCCTGGCGAGCCAGCCCAGCAGTGCCTCGGGCGTGCCAAAGCGGGCGCGGAGCTCGCCCAGGTCCAGGTCGCGGTCGCGCTTGGAAAGGCGGCGGCCGTCCGGCGACATGAGCAGCGGAATGTGCGCGTAGTGCGGCGTGGGAAGTCCCAGCAGATGCTGCAGGTAGATTTGGCGGGGCGTGGAGCCCAGCAGGTCGCATCCGCGCACGACCTCGGTAACGCCCATGGCGGCGTCATCGACCACCACGGCTAGCTGATAGGCAAAAACGCCGTCGCTGCGGCGCACCAAAAAATCGCCGCACTCGGTGGCGAGCGCCTCGCATTGGGCCCCGTACGTGCGGTCCACGAATTCGATCACGTCGCCCGCGAGGTCGTCGATGTCGGGCACGCGCAGGCGCGTGGCCGGGGCGCGCAGGGCACTGCGGCGGGCGACCTCTTCGGCCGAAAGGCCTCGGCAGGCGCCGCGGTAGATGGGCGTGCCGTCGCTGGCGTGCGGCGCGCTCGCGGCGTGGAGCTCGGCACGCGTGCAAAAGCAGGGGTAGGTGAGGCTGGCGTCTTGCAGCTGGCGCAAGGCGCCCTCGTACAGGTCGAGGCGATCGTGCTGGTAGTAGGGGCCTTCGTCCCACTCGAGTCCCAGCCAGGTCAGGTCGTCAATCAGTTGAGTGGCAAGTTCCGGGCGCTTGCAGCGATCGTCCAGGTCCTCGATGCGCAACACGATGCTGCCGCCCTGGCTGCGGGCCGAAAGCCATGCGCACAGGCAGCTGAACACGTTGCCCAGGTGCATGCGGCCCGAGGGCGACGGGGCAAAACGGCCCACGACAGGTGCGGGAACGGAGGCAGGCTGCGTCGTTGGCGCATCCGCGGCGGGCGTTGGTATGTTGCGTGTTTTGATATCCATGCGGACGAGTATAGCGCGGGGCACGGTAGGGAAGGCGTTTCCGTGGCTCGCAAGTTGGCGACGCTGCGCATTGCGCACGGTGGGTCTGCGGCCCAACGTCTCGATCGCCGTACGCCGACTCGGCCTTATACACGACAGAAACCCCGGCAGCTCTTCGCAACTGCCGGGGTTTCCGCGGAAAAGGGGGACATGATCCTCGAGCGAACGGGAAAGGGGCAACCGTTTTCGCTCAACTGCTTTATGCCCCTCGACTGACGGCTCAATCAGCGCATGCCGCGCCCACACAAAGCCGCTACACCTGTGACGGAGCTGTGAAGTGGTATCTATTGCTGGCGCAGGACTCGGCCAAAGAGCGTCCCAAACGACAAATTTGTTGCAGTCCGTCGGTTCAACCCAATGATCCGTTTTCCTCCGTCCCCAATAGATCATTAGGAACGTCCCTAAGTGCCAGACTCGGGTGGGACTTTTGTCCCATTTGACGTTCCGTTGGCCCAGATATTCGTCATGCGTACCCGCAAACGTGGGACAATGACGCTGTTGGTATCACAGACAAAGGATGTGCCTATGAACGCCCCCGTTGCCAAGACCTGTCGGCAGCGCCGCCTATTCGCGCGATTCGCTTCCGTCTGCGCACTCGTCACGCTTGCGTTGTTGCTGCTGCCTGCCGCCGCACACGCCGACGGCTACTCCATGAGCCAAACCTACATCGGCGCCACGGTTGAGGCCGATGGGTCGTTGACCGTTGTCGAGGGGCGCCAGTTTGATTTCGACGACGACATCAACGGCGTATATTGGGATATCAATACGGGCACCAACCAGCAGGGAGGCGCGGCGAGCGTCAATGTGCTGAGCGTCGAGGAAGACGACACCGCGTTTAACAGGGTCGATAGCGCGAACAAGGGCGACTCTGGCGTCTATACGGTTGAGCAGTCCGACGGCGGCGTAAAGATCAAGGTTTTCAGCCCCCACGAGAGCGGCGACAGCGCGATCTATTACGTGAGCTATACCATGACCGGTGCGGTTATGAACTGGGCCGATACCGCCGAGCTCTACTGGAAGTTCGTGGGCGACGGCTGGTCTGCGGATTCCGACGATGTCGAGATGGAAGTGCGCTTCGCAAATGCCGCTGCCGGGACGGCGGCCGTCAAGGGCGATAACTTCCGCGCATGGGGCCACGGCCCGCTGACGGGCGATGTATCGCTCGATGCGGACGAACCCATGGTCACCTATACCATTCCCTGTGTGCATCAGGGCGAATTCGCCGAGGCACGCATCGCCTTCCCTAGCGACTGGGTGCCGCAGCTTACCGCCTCGGGCGAAGAGCGCATGTCAACGATCCTGAGCGAAGAGAAGGAATGGGCCGACGAAGCTAACGCCCGCCGCGCTCACGCTCGCATGATTGCCAATGCACTTGCCGTGCTAAGTGTTGTTGCGGCGGTGGCCTTTACCGGCACAATCGTTATGCTCAAGCTGCGCAAGCGCAAGCCCAAGCCGCTTTTCCAGGACGAATATTTCCGCGATGTGCCCTCGGCCGACCATCCCGCCGTGCTTTCGGCCCTCATGAGCTGGAACGAGGTGCCCGATCAGGCATATATCGCCACGCTTATGAAGCTCACCGACGACCGTGTGATCAAGCTGGAGCAGGCGACCGTGACCAAGGCCAAGAAGGGCCTGTTGGGGCGTGAAAAAGAAGAGCAGACGTATCGCGTGACGGTGAGTGATGCGGGCTGGAAGTCGGCCAAGGGCATTGACCGCATGGTGCTCAAGGTCTTCTTTGCCGGTGCTAAGCCTGACGAGAACGGCGATCGTTCGCGCACGTTCGACGAGCTGCAGCACTACGTCAAGCAGCACGCTACACCCGTGGGTGATAAGCTCGAGGACTATCAGAACACCGTTAAGGGCAAGCTGGCCGATAGCGAGTACGTTGCCTCGGACGGCATTGTTGCAATGGTGTTTTGCCTGGTTCTTGGTATCCTGATTGCCTTTGTTCCCGTGGGATCCATTTTCTTTACCGATGGCGCACAGGCGAACATTACCGCCGCGGTTATCTCGGTGCCGATTGTGCTGGTGGGTATCGGCGTGGGCCTTACGTTCCGCCGCTTTACGCCGGAGGGCGCCGAGGTGGCGGCTCGCTGCAAGGCACTTAAGCATTGGCTCGAGGACTTCACGCGTCTAAAGGAAGCCGTCCCCGGCGATCTGGTGCTGTGGAACAAGCTGCTGGTGATGGGCGTGGCGCTGGGTGTTTCCAAGGAAGTGCTGCGTCAGCTTGCCGAGGCCGTGCCGCCCGAGGTGCGCGAGGCCGACGGCTTCTATGACAATTATCCCTGCTACTGGTGGTACTACCATCATTACGGCAACGAGTCTCCGCTCGATTCGTTCGATGACGTGTATCACGAGAGCATCCGTGAGCTGGCGTCGAGCTCCGACAGCTCGGGCGGCGGCGGAGGCGGCGGCTTCTCTGGCGGCGGAGGCGGCGGCGTCGGCGGAGGCGGCGGCGGAACGTTCTAGCGAGCTCTGATTTTTGGGATGGATCTTCTCCGGCGACTGCCGACGGATCCATCCCCTTTTTATGCGCTACCTACGAAGGTCGTCCCCAACGACTAGTCACTGGGGACGTTCCTAAATGACCAGGTATAGCTGCCAGGTTTAGGCTGTTAGATCGAGTTCGTAGAGGAAGCTTTCGCGCGGCATGTCGTGGCGGCGCTCTTCGCGGTTGGCGCGGTGCGTGGCCGTGCGCTTAAAGCCGTGCAGCTCGTAGAACTTCCACGAGCAGTTGGAGTCGGTGTACAGGTGCGCCCTCGTCGCTCCAAGCGAGGACAGGTGCGAGACCGCGGCATCGAGCAGAACCGTGCCAACGCCCAGGCCATGGACATCGCGATCCACGGCAAGCAGCGTGACCTCGTTGTCGTGCGGCAACGGGCTGCTCTCGAGCAGGCGGTTGTTGGTTCGGATGGTTGCGCGCACAAAGGAAAGATACTCGGCGCAGGCATCGGGCTCCAGCTCACGCATCTGCGATAGCAGCGCGCGTTCGGTATCCATCCAATGCTCGTTGATGGTGACGCCGGAGCTCTGTCCTGCGCGTGCAAGTGCAATGCCGCGCGCCTCGCCGTCAATCACCGCAACCTGTGAAAACGTCGACGACGAAAGGCAATAGGCGAGGTCGCACGCGGCCTCAAGGTGGTTGTACTCATCGTTATCCGAATTGTTATGCCAAAGCTGCTGCAGAATCAGCGCGATGGCGTCAAAGTCTTCGGTATCAAACGGTCGGTAGAGAACCCGCGAGACCATGGTGCCTCTTTCTTTTGCGGATGCATATCGAGCACAGTTCTACCACGCCATTGGCATCTAATTATGGTGCCCCTGTGTTCCATGAACTCACCGTTCCCGGTGCCGTGCCATCCCCTCCGCTCGCAAACTTTTTCTGCACATGCGCCCGTTGCGGGGTGCATCGATGCGCTCGATGCGCTACATTGAATCAGTATTTTCAATGCCGCTGCGCGAGCGCTGCAGATCGACGTATCACCGACTCACAGAGCACGGCGGCGTACCAGACAGGAGGACTGCATGGGATCTGATGTGAAGATCGCACGCGCGTTGATCTCGGTTACCGATAAGACGGGCGTCGTCGATTTCGCACGGACGCTGGTCGATGACTTTGGCGTCGAGATCATCTCTACGGGCGGCACGGCTCGTGCCATTGAGGACGCGGGCGTTCCCGTAACCCCCATCGAGGAGTTCACGGGCTATCCCGAGATGATGGACGGCCGCGTTAAGACCCTGCACCCCAAGGTTCATGGCGCGCTGCTGGCCCGCCGCGATTCCGAGCAGCACATGCAGGAGGCCGCTGAGCACGGCATTAAGCTGATCGACCTGGTCGTCGTCAACCTGTACGAGTTCGAGAAGACCGTCGCCAACCCCGAGGTCACCTTCGCGGACGCCATCGAGCACATCGACATCGGTGGCCCCTCCATGCTGCGTTCTGCCGCCAAGAACGCCACGAGCGTTACCGTCATTTCCGACCCGGCCGACTATGATGCCGTCCTAGCCGAGATGCACGAGACCGGTGGCTGCACCACGCTTTCCACCCGTCGTCGCCTGCAGGTGAAGGTCTACCAGACCACCGCCGCCTACGACACGGCTATCTCCCGTTGGCTTGCCGCCCAGGCAAGCGACGTGGCGGACACCTCTGCCAAGCTCGAGATCTCGCTGGAGAAGGTCGACGACCTGCGCTATGGCGAGAACCCGCAGCAGAAGGCCACGGTCTATCGCTTTGCCGAGGGTTGCGAGAACACCGCGAGCTCGCAGTTCCCGCTCGTGGGCTCCGAGCAGATCCAGGGCAAGCCGCTCAGCTACAACAACTATCTGGATGCCGACGCCGCTTGGAACCTGGTCCGCGAGTTCGACGAGCCGGCCTGCGTGATTCTCAAGCACCAGAACCCCTGCGGCTCCGCCGTTGCCGAGGACATTACGTCCGCTTACGACCGCGCCTTCGCCTGCGATCCCAAGAGCGCCTTCGGCGGCATCATTGCCTGCAACCGCGAGGTTCCCTATGAGCTGGTCGAGCACTTTGCCGATCAGAACAAGCAGTTCGTCGAGGTTATCATCGCCCCGAGCTACACTGCCGAGGCGCTCGAGCGCATGGCCAAGCGCCCCAACCTGCGCGTGTTGGCGACCGGCGGCGTGGACCACGGCGCTCAGGTGGAGCTGCGCTCCGTCGACGGCGGCATGCTGGTGCAGGAGGTCGACCACGTGACCGAGGATCCCGCGACCTTTACGTTCCCCACCGACCGCAAGCCCACCGACGCCGAGATGGCCGAGCTCGAGTTTGCCTGGAAGGTCTGCAAGGGCGTTAAGTCCAACGCCATCTTGGTCTCCAAGGGTAAGGCCGGCATTGGCATGGGCCCGGGTCAGCCTAACCGCGTTGACTCTGCGCTACTTGCCTGCGAGCGCGCCGAGGACTTCTGCGAGCGCGAGGGCGTGGAGAAGGGCGGCTTTGCCTGTGCAAGCGACGCGTTCTTCCCGTTCCGCGACAACGTCGACGTGCTTGCTGCACACGGCGTGACCTGCATCATCCAGCCCGGCGGCTCCAAGCGCGATGACGAGAGCATTCAGGCCTGCAACGAGCACAATATTGCTATGGTCTTTACCGGCGCCCGCCACTTTAGGCACTAAGTTTCGCCCCGGAACAAAATAATCTCTGCAAAAGACGGCTGCTCCGTTTGGAGGGCCGTCTTTTTGGTATAAGAGGACGGAATGACTAACACGAAAGGTATGACCATGCCCCAGATTGATGATGCCGAGCTGTTTGGCAATGCCGAGGATCAGCGTGCGTACGAGGACTTTTGCGCCAATCAGGAGGCGGTCGAGAAGTTTACGCTCGACAAGCCCGCGCTTATCTGCCGTTGGCGCATGTCCAACAAAAAGGTGCCCATGCTCAACCGCCACATCCGTGCGCTATCCGAGCGCCTGGTGCAGGGCGAGCCGCTTACCCATAACATGCTCAGCTGGGCCAAGCAGCACGTTGAGTGGTCGCTTGCCGAGGGCGATTACACCGCGCACGACGGTGTGCTCATGCTGGTGATCGACATCAACGGCAACGCCGCCATGACGGTGGGGGAGTACGAGCCGCTGGCCGATACTTCGGCCAAGGCGCTGCGCGCCCGCTCCGCCGAGGCTCGATCTGAGGCCGACGAGACCGGCGTGGCGCCCGAGTTGCTCGCCGCCGTCGATAACGGCGAGCTGGCCTTTGTGGCGCCGGCGGACGAGTGCCTGTGCGGCACGGCGACGCTCATCGAGCAGTTGGCCCAGACCAAGGGCATCCCAGTCACGCGCGTAGACATTCCCGCGCAGCTTAAGGGCGCGCTGTTCCTAGTGAGCGACGAACACGGCGTGATCCCCGCGACCGAGACGAACGCCGCCGAGGCCGACGCCGCCACGGTCGCCTTCTTCGCCGAAGGCTACGAAAAGCTCCGTGCCCGCCGCTAAATGATGTTTCTGGGACGGGGATTAAAAACTCATTTAATTCCCGTGCTCGTCGCGAGCGAGAGGCAAGCCTCTGCCACTCGCGAACAGTTCTGTCACTTTGGTGCCGCGTGAGGCGCGTATCTGCGGATCCGCGGTCATAATGGGGCAAGACAACCAAGAGGGGGGGCGGAATCCATGGCGCTAATCTATATCGTTGAGGACGACGAGCCCATTCGTCGTGAACTTATCGACATCCTTGCCCGCGCCGGGTTTGAAATCGAGGCCTGCGAATCGTTTGAGCATGTCTCGCGCGATATTCTCGCCGCCGCGCCCGACCTGGTGCTGCTCGACCTCACGCTTCCCGTCAAGGACGGCCAGCATATCTGCCACGAGGTTCGCCGCGAATCCGAGGTTCCCATCATCGTCCTCACGTCGCGCACGACCGAGATCGACGAGGTCATGGCCATGACGCTCGGCGCGGACGACTTTGTTCCCAAGCCCTACAGCGCCCGTGTGCTCGTGGCGCGCATCAATGCCTTGCTGCGTCGCACCGCGGCGGCGGGCGAGCGCAGCACGCTCGTCCACAAGGGACTGGAGCTCGACCTCGCACGCTCCATGGTCACCAACACGCAAACGGGCACCAGCACCGAGCTCACAAAAAACGAACTGCGTATTCTCTCGCTGCTTCTGAGCCGCGCGGGCAAGATTGTTTCGCGCTCGGCCATCATGCAGGATCTGTGGGACTCCGACGCCTTCGTGGACGACAATACGCTTACCGTCAACATCAACCGCCTGCGCACCACGCTCGAAAAAATCGGCATCAAGGGGTATTTGACGACGCACCGCGGCCAAGGCTATTCGGTCTAGGGGCCGGCTATGTCGTTTGCCAAGTTCTTTAAAGACGCGCTGCTTCCCGTCGCCGTGTGGACGTGCGGCGTGCTGCTGAGCTGCTTTGTGCTGACGGTCGCCGGTGCACCCGTTTCTATCGTGGTCGTGGCGGTTGGCGTGTCCTTTATCTTCGGTATGCTCGGCATCGTGATCGAGTACGCTCGCCGTCGCCGTTTTCTGCGTCAGTTGGAGCGCGCGGCAGAGGAGCTCGAGAGTCCCGCATGGGTGCAAGAGATGGTGCAATGCCCGACCTATGCCGAGGGCGAGCTCGAATACGAGGTCTTGCGCCGGGTGGGCAAAGCCGCCTGCGACGAGGTTGCCGAAGGCAGGCGTCAGACCGATGACTATCGCGACTATATCGAGAGCTGGGTCCACGAGGCCAAGCTGCCCCTGGCGGCGGCTCACCTGATTTTGGAAAACCTGGACAGCAGCGAAGACGACCTGTCGCGCGTGGACGACCTGGCACGCGAACTTGCTCGCGTGGAGCGCTATATCGACCAGGCGCTGTACTACGCGCGCTCGGAAGTCGTGGAGCGCGACTACCTGATTCGCCGCTGGGATCTCAAAACCTTGGTGACGGGCGCGATTAAAGCCAACGCGCGCGAGCTCATTGCGGCGCATGTGGCCCCGGTGTGCGAGAACCTCGACTTCGAGGTCTTTACCGACGAGAAGTGGCTCGAGTTTATTCTGGGCCAGCTCATTCAGAACAGCATTAAATATGCGCGTGAGGACGGCGTAAAGATCGTGTTTTCGGGTGCGTTGCTGGACGAGGGTCTGGCAAGCGAGCGCATCGAGCTTACCGTCGCGGACAACGGCTGCGGCGTGTGTGCGGCAGACCTGCCGCGCGTGTTCGAGAAGGGCTTTACCGGCGACAACGGCCGCACCACCAAGCGCGCAACGGGCATCGGCCTCTACCTGGTGGCGCGCCTGTGCTCCAAGATGGGTATCGATGTCACCGCGGCATCCGAGCCCGGCGAAGGCTTCGTCGTCACGTTTGCCTTCTCGACCAACAAATTCCAATACTTTGAGTAGTCGTCGCGGTGTAACGTCCCGGAGCGTCATTCACGTTAAGACAATTATCCCAAACGGGATAATTCCATCATGATGTGCTATGATTATCCCGTTTGGGATAATCATAGGGGATTAGCATGCAAGACTGGAATGAGCGAACGATTTTTGACCCAGCTGAACTCGGTGCATATTTGCGTGAGCGCCGGAAGAAGCTCGGTTATACCCAACGCGATGTGGCTGATTTCAACCAGTGCAGTTTGCGCTTTGTGAGCGAGCTTGAGCGTGGAAAGGCGGGTGCCAATCTTCGCCAAACCCTTCAAATCGCTAACAGCTTGGGGGTCGATTTGATCCTGAGGGAGAGGGGCGACGGCTCATGGCATTAAAGGTTTATCGTGAGTATCGGGGAACGTTTGAGCTGGTCGGAGAATTTGAGAGGGCCGACCCCGTAAACGAGACGTTTGCATATGATGAGGGATATCTTGAACGCGACGATGCTGCCGCACTCTCAGCTTCTCTTCCCTTGCGACATGAGCCATATGCCAGCAATGAGTTTTCGGCCTTCTTTTCGGGCATGCTTCCCGAGGGCCCGGTTCGGCATGAGCTGTCGATGCGTTTTCAAATCCCCCAGTCAGACTATTTATCGATGCTCGAGCGTTTGGGCGATGAGTGCGTTGGTGCCTTGAGGTTTCTCGGCGATGAGAAATCGAGCTACGATCCGGGCTATCGTCCTCTGCAAGACGAGGATTTTGAGGCACTTTCTAAGGCGGAAGTGTTTGAGATTGCAAATGATATGCAGGATTCGAGGCTGTCGTTGGCGGGCGCTCAGTCTAAAACCGGTTGGTTTTTACCGCGCGGTAAAGATGCAAAAAAGGCCGGGTCGGGGGATTGGATGCTGCCGCTCGGCTCTGCCCCCTCGACTCACATAGTCAAGATTGCTTCAACTAAACATCCGGATTTGCCGTTCAACGAATTAATTTGCATGACGGCAGCGTCTGCTGCTGGGCTTGAAATTGCCCGTTCAGAAGCTTCGGATACGATTCCTGGTGCGTTCTTTTCCGAGCGTTATGACAGAATCTGGAGCAATGAGCCGCCGTCGATGAGCGGATTCGATGTGCCTCTGAGGCTGCATCAGGAGGATTTTTGCCAAGCGGTTGGCTGGCCTTCGTATATGAAATACGAGACACGTCCCGATAGCTGCTATATGGCTCTTTGCGGCCGATTGATAAGAGAGCAATCGTCTAACGTAATTGCTGATACTCAAATGTTCGCTCGTCAGGTAATGGTCGATTATGCGTTGGGGAATTGCGACTCGCATCTCAAGAACCATTCGTTTCTTTATAGTCCGAGTTGGCGGGAAAAGAGGTTGGCCCCTGCATACGATATTGTTTGCACGACGATAATGGGATACGACCATAATCTTGGGATTGATATTGGGGATCACCGGGTGATCGATGGGGTGACTCCTGAAGATTTCGAATTCATGTCTCAAGATTTGCATCTGCCACTCAAGATGATCAAGAACATCGCGGCGGAAGTGGCTGAAGAGGTGTCTGCCCAGCTTGCAGAACTTGCCTCTGCAACCGGAGATTTGGGTCGGGTCGCTCTGAAAATTCAGACGGATTCCGTTGAGAGAATGAGGGTTCTGGAGCAATTCTCAGCCTAAAGCAAAGCGGGGCCACCGTAATGGTGGTCCCGCTCTTGGAAGACTTGGGCACGTGGGCTTGCGCTCCGCGATGCGTTAGGCGTACGTTTGCTACTTCACGACCAAGATGTCGCAGTCGGTGTTGCGCAGCAGGAACGTCGAAATTGAACCCAGGAGTGCATACTTGATCGAGGACAGGCCACGAGCGCCGCAGAGCACCAGGTCGGGCTTGACCACGTCGAGCATCTCGTCTTTGAGCGTCTCGCGAATGCGGCCGGCGCGAATCATGACCTCGACCTCGGGAATGTCGGGATTGGCCTTGGCCTCTTCGAGCTGCTTGGCGATGGAGTTCTTAAATGCCTCCTCTAGGCCGTTGACCAGATCGACTGGATATGAACCGGCGCTCTCGAGTGCCGTGGAATCGATAACGTGGCCGATAATCAGCTTGGCGCCGTTGTTCGCGGCGACCTTGATGGCGCGTGCGAGCACAAAATCCTGCTGCTCAGTACCGTCGAGTGAAACAAATACCTTGGTGTAGCCCTCGTTCATGGTTTCCTCCTTGGTCTATCGCACGGGCGTGGGGCTCGTGCATCGGGCGGGCGCGGATGCGTGGCCGCCGGACACTTTATCTTGTTGCAGTTATACCCAAGGATTTGGGTTTGACCGCTCGCAATTCTGTGAACGGGCGAGTTTTTTGGTAAGGGTAGGCGCAGGCGCGCCGCCAACGGTTGATAATGGGACATCGCCCGCACCGTCCGCAGAACAATATCGGCGGGTGTCTAACGAGGGGGTCCCTTTGGATATCATCGAGCTTCTAAAATCTGCCTTCATGGGCCTGGTCGAGGGCATCACCGAATGGCTGCCTGTTTCGTCGACCGGTCACATGATCTTGGTGGACGAGTTCGTCAAGATGAACGTGAGCGAGACGTTCTGGAATATGTTCCTGGTCGTGATTCAGCTTGGCGCCATTTTGGCTGTCTGCGTCCTGTTCTTCTACGACCTTAACCCGTTTTCTCCCAGCAAGGGCAAGGAGGGTCGTCGCGACACCTGGGTACTGTGGGGCAAGATTGTGCTCGGCTGTATTCCCGCTGCGGCGATCGGTCTGCCGCTTAACGACTGGATGGAGGAGCATTTCTATAATGCTCCCGTCGTGGCGCTGGCGCTCATTGTGTACGGCGTGCTGTTTATTGTGATCGAGAACTGGCGCGCGAACAAGCGCGACCAGGCTGCTCTTGCCGGTTCGTTTGGTTCGCGTGCCGTGGTGGCGGGCGGACGCCCCGCTGGTGCGCATTTTGCCACTCCCGCTGCGGCTGCCGCTTCAGACGATGACGATAACCTGGACTTTGGCTCCATCACTACGCTCGAGGATCTGAGCTGGAAGACCGCGCTGGGTATCGGTTGCTTCCAAGTGCTTTCGCTGATTCCGGGCACATCGCGCTCCGGCTCCACGATCATCGGCGGCCTGCTGCTGGGCTGCACGCGCTCGGTGGCGTCTAAGTTCACGTTCTTCCTGGCCATTCCCGTCATGTTTGGTGCGAGTGCGCTCAAGCTGGTCAAGTACTTTATTAAGGGCGGCACGTTCGGCACCAACGAAATCGCCATCCTGGGCGTGGGCTGCGTCGTCGCCTTTGTGGTGTCGCTCATTGCCATCAAGTGGCTTATGGGCTTCGTGCGGCGTCACGACTTTAAGTGCTTCGGCGTCTACCGCATCATCCTGGGCATCGTGGTTCTCGCGTACTTCTTTGTCCTGGAGCCGATGCTCGGCCTCTAACTTAGTTGACGCTGCGCGACGGCCAGGGCGACAACTTGTCATTCAAAGGGGGTGGCATGACCAAAAGGTCTATGCCGCCCTCTTTTCATGCCAATTTGTTCGCCCTGGCCGCCGCTCGCTACCGTGGCCATGACATCGGCGGTTCCGTGATTGTCAATAGATTGGTGCAAAGCAACCTGACCCCATTGCGCCAAATCCGCTGGGGCGGGTCTGACGGTGGCGCACGGAGTCGTGGTGTGATTTGCGTCGGTGTCCGCGCGGCTCGGTATACTGGTACGGCTCAAACTATGGCGCTGCCCGCAGGCGCGCCGTCCGTCAGATGAGGAGTCGCCCATGACCCAGCCCCTGCCCTGGGAAAAGAACGCCGCGGTACCCGTGCCGCCCGCGCCGGAACCCGTGCCGCTCGATGCATACACCGCCCCTGCAGCGCCGGAGCCCGAGCTCGTCCCGCTCGACATCTACGACGCTCCCGCGCCGGCGCCCAAGCCCGCCAAGCCGCTCGTCGACATTGACAGCCTTAATCCCGCCCAGCGCGAGGCGGTCCTGTCCACCGAGGGTCCGTTGCTGGTGCTCGCCGGCGCCGGCTCGGGCAAGACCCGCGTCTTGACCTTCCGCATCGCACATATGCTCGGCGACCTGGGTGTTAAGCCTTGGCAGGTTCTTGCCATCACGTTTACCAACAAGGCCGCGGCCGAGATGCGCGAGCGTCTGGCGGCGCTCATTCCCAGCGGTACCCGCGGCATGTGGGTGTGCACCTTCCATGCCATGTGCGTGCGCATGCTGCGCGAGGACGCCGACCTGCTGGGCTACACCGGCCAGTTCACCATCTACGATGACGATGACTCAAAGCGCATGGTGCGCGACATTATGCAGGCGCTCGGCATCGAGCAAAAGCAGTTCCCCATCAACATGATCCGCAGCAAGATCAGCTCGGCCAAAAACGCCATGATCGGCCCCGAGGACATGCTCAAGAGCGCCGATAGCCCCAACGATAAAAAGGCCGCACAGGTCTACTTGGAGCTGGAGCGTCGCTTGCGCGCCGCCAATGCGATGGACTTCGACGACCTGCTCGTACGCGCGCTTGAGCTGCTGCGCACCCGCCCCGAGGTGCTCGATAAGTACCAAGAGCGCTTCCGCTACATTAGCGTCGACGAGTATCAGGACACCAACCACGTCCAGTACGAAATCGCCAACCTGCTGGCCGCCAAGTACCAAAACCTCATGGTCGTGGGCGACGATGACCAGTCCATTTACAGCTGGCGTGGCGCCGACATCACCAATATCCTGGACTTTGAGAAGGATTTTAAAAACTGCAAGACCGTCAAGCTGGAGCAGAACTATCGTTCCACGGGTCATATCCTGAACGCCGCCAACGCCGTGGTACGCCACAACTCGCAGCGCAAGGACAAGCGCCTGTTTACGGCCGAGGGCGATGGCGAGAAGATCCAGGCCTTCCAGGCGAGCGACGAGCGCGACGAGGGCCGCTGGATTGCCGGCGAGATCGAGAAGCTGCATGCCAAAGGCACGAGCTACGACGACATCGCCGTGTTCTATCGCACCAACGCCCAGTCGCGTATCCTCGAAGATATGTTCCTGCGCGCGGGCGTGCCCTACAAGATCGTGGGCGGCACGCGATTCTTCGACCGTGCCGAGATCCGTGATGTCATGGCCTACCTTAAGATGATCGTGAACCCGGCCGACGAGATGAGCGTCAAGCGCGTCATCAACACACCGCGCCGTGGCATCGGCTCCACCTCGATCCAAAAAATCGAGCAGCTGGCGCGCGACAACCGTTGCTCGTTCTTCCAGGCTTGCGAGATTGCGTGTGCCGAAACCGGCATGTTTAGCGCCAAGGTCCGCAATGGCCTGTCAAGCTTTGTGTCGCTGGTGCGCGAGGGCCGCCGCATGGACGGCGAGCTCAAGGACGTCGTCGAGATGATTGTCGATAAGACGGGTCTGCTGCAGGCGTTTCGCGCCGAGGGCACCATGGAGTCTGAGAGCCGTGCCGAGAACATCCAGGAATTCCTGGGCGTCGCTGCCGAATTTGAGGAGACGCACGAGGACATCGAGGGTACGCTCGAGAGCTTGGAAGAGCTGCGCGCAGCTGGTGTTGCCGACGTGCCTGCCGGCGCCGAGCCCGTCGTGGTGAGCGCGCCCGCGCCCGAACCGGGGCCATTTGCCCCGGCATCCTCGTTTGAGGCACTCGTCGGCGCGCGCGATGCCGCAGGTTCCAATCCGCTCGATAGCCTAGCCGCCCCGGCGCTCTCGCCGCAGGATGCCCTGGCCGCCGCCATCGCGGGCAACGCGTATGCCGCGCCGACGGGGATGCCGGCGGGTGCCGTGCATGCCGACGAGATTGAGCGCACCTACGGTCCGCTCACCTGTAAGGCGCTACCGGCACTCATGGAGTGGCTGGCCCTGCGCTCCGACTTGGATTCCCTGGCCGGCGAGACGCATGCCATCACCATGATGACCATCCACTCCGCCAAGGGCCTGGAGTTCCCGGCGGTGTTCGTGGCCGGCATGGAGGAGGGCATCTTCCCGCACGTGCACGACTTTGGCGGCAGCGATGACCCGGGTAAGCTCGAGGAGGAGCGTCGCCTGGCCTACGTCGCCATCACGCGTGCCCGTAAGCGCCTGTTCCTGACCTATGCGGCCACGCGTCGCACCTACGGCTCGACCTCTGCCAACCCGCGCTCGCGCTTCCTCAACGAGATTCCGTTTGAGGATATCGAGTTTAGCGGTATCGGTTCTGCCGGTTTTGAAGGCACGGGTTGGGAGAAGCGCGGCGACCGTCACGGCACCTTTGGCTCGGGCATGGGTTCGGATATGTACGGCGGCAAGGTATTTGGTTCGCATACGCGCTCGACTGGCGGTTCCGGTTCGCGCGGCGGATCGAGCTTTGACGATTTCTTTGGTGGCAGCAGCTACGGGACCGAGCGCCATCGTGGGGTCTCGCCCGACGCTGGCCGTGTTGCCTCGACCTTTGGCTCGGGCGCACCGCGAGCCAAAAAGCCCTCGTCCAAGGTGTCCCCGACGGTGGAGCGCAAGGTTGATCGCGCCAGCGCATCGCAGGACTTTGCCGCAGGCGATACCGTGAGCCACAAGACCTTTGGCACGGGTACCGTGATCTCGGTCGCCGGAGACATGATCGAGGTTCAATTCGAAAAGACCGGTCAGACCAAAAAGCTGATGAAGGGCTTCGCGCCGATCGTCAAGCTGTCGTGATCCTGGCGGACCTGGGCGGGCGTATAGGGCAACATCGCCTGCTCGGGCAGTCCTGCGCAAGACGGAGAGCACATTAAGTGCTCTCCTTTGCGTGCGGAACTCGCGATCGATGTTGCCCTATACGCCCGCCCAGGTCCTTGGGTAACGGTGCTTGCGAACGTCGCTCTGCTCGTTCGCTTTTTGATCTGGAGAGCCGGGTGGGCTGATAAATAGATATGGCAAGGGGCTCTCCCGCACATGGACGGGAGAGCCCCTTGTTGCGTTTGGGTTGTTGGTGCGACCTACAGGTGGCTGATGATCAGTTCCATCTTGCCTTCGAGGTCGATGGAGCTGACGGTGCTCGGGGCCAGCAGGTGGCTTCCCTTGTGGACGGGGTCGCCGCAGACGGTGCCTTCGCCGTCGATGACCGACAGGCACATGAAGGGCCAGCGCTGGTCGAGGGTCTTGCTGCCGTTGACGCGCACACGATCGACGGTGTAGCAGGGGTTGGACTCGAGCTCGGTCACGCCGTCCACCTCGGGCGCGGTCACCGTGCCGTCGGTCGGAGCCTGAGCATCAAAGTCGATGCAGTCGAGGCTCTGCTCAATGTGCAGCGGGCGCAGGTTGCCGTCAGTGCCGGGACGGTCGTAGTCGTACAGACGATACGTCACGTCGCTCGACTGCTGCGTCTCCAAAATGAGCGTGCCGGTCTTGATGGCGTGCACGGTACCGGAATCAATCTGGAAAAAGTCGCCCTTGTGAATCGGCAACACGTTGAGCATGTCGTCCCAACGTCCTTCCTCGATCATTTGTGCGGCCTCGGTGCGGTCTTTAGCACGCTGGCCGACGATGATCGTGGCGTCGGGCTCGCAGTCCAGCACATACCAACACTCGGTTTTGCCCAGGCTACCGTTCTCGTGCTCGGCAGCGTACTCGTCGTTGGGATGAATCTGGATCGAAAGGTCGTCCTTGGCGTCCAGAATCTTAATGAGCAGCGGGAACTCCTTGCCCTCGCAGTTGCCAAAGAGCTCGCGATGCTCGGCCCACAGCCACGACAGCGTGTGGCCGGCATACGGGCCCTCCGCAATCTGGCAGTCGCCGTTGGGGTGGGCCGAGATGGCCCAGCACTCACCGATGGGGCCATCGGGAATGTCGTAGCCAAATACGGTTTCGAGCTGGCGACCGCCCCAGATCTTCTCGTGGAAGATCGGCGTCAGCTTAATCAAATCGGACATGTTCATACCCCCATTGTGTTGCGCGGGCGCTGCACAAAACAGCTCAAAGCGAGCGCCCGGATGACTACAAAAACCTATGCCAACGTTACGTTGTGCAACTCAAAGCGGTCGCCAACGTTGCGCGAGACCGAATACTCAAAGGCGGCGCCGCTGTCCAAAAAGCCAATCTGGGTGAGCTCGAGCAGGGGAGAGCCAGGCTTGGTGTCCAAGCGCTCGGCTTCTTCCTCGGTTGCTGCCACGGCGCGAATGGTACGGTGGAAGCTCGAAATCTTCAGCCCACATTGCTCGCGGATGAAGTGGTAGACCGATCCGTACAGGTCCTTCTTTTTCAGCCCCGGAATCAGCTCGAGGGGCATGTAGGTGTACTCGATAACGATGGGCTTCTCATCGGCCTGACGCACACGCACGATGTGATAGGCAAAGTCATCCTCGGCAATTCCCAGCTGGGCTGCGATGTCCGCTGGTGGATTAACAATCGAGAAATCGTAGACCACCGAGGTCACCTTCTCCCCGCGGTGCTCATACGAAAAGCCCTGGGCACGGTCGTTTTTGCCCTGGAAAAACGCCTGACCGGGAAGTCCCGCCGTGTCCTTAACGTAGGTACCCGATCCGCGTCGGCTGGTAATAAGACCTTCTTCGGTGATTTGTTCAATAGCTCGTTTGACGGTGATTTTGGAAACGCTATAGAGCTCGCAGAACTCAACGACGGTGGGAAGCTTGTCGCCCGGTTTAAGAGTGCCATCCTCGATGCTTCGACGAATATCTGCAGCTATCGCCTCGTATTTGGGAATCATTGAACCTCCTTTCCGACATATATCAATACGCAAGTAAGTATAACCCTTAACAAGGCACCCATATAACCTTTATCTAAGAAGCTCGAGAAAGAAAAAAGAAAAAAACGCTTTACATTTAGAATTAGAGCGCTATAGTTTAAGCAACGAACGGAATCCTTCCGCACAACAGGATCGACCGTTTGGGGACGGTTTTGTTTTGGCGGGTTGGATATCGGTATGGCCGGTGCGCGCCCGCGCCGGATAACCTGCCAAAGCAAACCCGTCTCCAACCGGAAGTTCTAGAACACGAAAGCGAGGACTTTGATGGCACAGTATCAGCTGCCCAACGACTTCTTCTTTGGCGCTGCTATGTCCGGCCCGCAGACTGAGGGTCAGTGGAACCAGGGCGGCAAACTCGAGAACCTGTGGGACACCTGGTCCATCCAGGATCTGGGTTCGTTCTACAACCGCGTTGGCTCTTACGCCGGCAATGACTTTATGGCCAAGTACCAGGAAGACCTTCGCATTTTGAAGGACTTGGGCCTGGATACCTATCGCACTTCCATCCAGTGGAGCCGTCTGCTCGATGCCGACGGCAACCTCAACGAGGAAGGCGCCGCGTGGTATCACGAGTTGTTCCGCGCCTCTCGCGAAGCCGGCCTGGAGCCGTTTGTCAACTTGTACCACTTTGACATGCCCACCTACCTCTTTAACCGTGGCGGCTGGGAGAGCCGTGAGGTTGTCGAGGCTTACGCACATTACGCCGACGTCGCCTTCCACGAGTTTGGCCAGGAGATTAAGTACTGGTTCACCTTTAACGAGCCCATCGTCGAGCCCGAGCAGCGCTATCAGGAGGGCGTGTGGTTCCCGCAGCTCCACGACTTCAACCGCGCCCGCACCGTGCAGTATCACATCTCGCTGGCGCACGCGCTGGCCGTGGCCAACTATCGTCGCGCCTATGACGAGGGCGCTATTCGCGCCGATGCCAAGATCGGCATGATCAATTGCTTTACCCCGGTCTACACCAAGGAGAACCCCAGCGAGGCGGACCTCGAGGCCGTGCGCATGACCAGCGGCATCAACAACCGCTGGTGGCTCGACCTCATCACCAAGGGCGAGCTTCCTGCCGACGTGCTCGACAGCCTGGCCGAGGGCGGCGTTAAGCTCCCGTTCCGCGCCGGCGACCAAGAGATCCTCAAGCAGGGTGTTGTCGACTGGCTCGGCTGCAACTACTACCACCCCACGCGTGTTCAGGCGCCGGCGAGCAAGGTCGACCAGTACGGCCTGCCGCACTTTGCCGACGAGTACGTATGGCCCGACGCCGTTATGAACGAGAGCCGCGGCTGGGAGATCTACCCGCAGGGCCTCTACGACTTTGGCATGGACTGCGCTAAGAACTACCCCGATCTTGAGTGGTTCGTTTCCGAGAACGGCATCGGCATCATGGACGAATACAAGAACCGTGACGCCGAAGGAACCATCCAGGATGACTACCGCGTCGACTTTGTACGTCAGCACCTGGAGTGGGTGGCCAAGGCCATCGACGAGGGCGCCAAGTGCCGGGGCTATCACTACTGGGCCGTCATCGATAACTGGTCTTGGGCCAATGCCTTTAAGAATCGTTACGGCTTTGTCGAGGTCGATCTCATGGACGGCTACAAGCGCCGCCTTAAGAAGTCGGCGGCCTGGCTCAAACAGGTCGCCACGACCCACGTGGTTGATTAGCGACCGGGCGAACGCCCAGACCGCGCGCCGCCGCGCGCAACACATGGCACATCTGGTGGCAGAGGGCGACAGACCACCGTGCGCATAGGAAAAGGCCGGATTTGAAAGTTAGGAGCAATCATGGCCAGTGACAACGGAAAGAGCTTCCTCGACAAGTTTGCCGAGGTCTCTGCGAAGGTGGGAAACCAGGTTCACCTGCGTTCCCTGCGTGACGCCTTCGCGACCATCACGCCGCTCTATATCCTTGCGGGTATCGCGGTTCTTATTAACAACGTCGTGTTCCCTCTGTTCCCGCTCGATGCGGCGGGCCTTGCCAACCTTCAGACGTGGGGCTCGGCAATTACGCTGGGCACCCTCAACGTCTCTGCCATTATCTTGGCCGGATTGATTGGCTACAGCCTCGCCAAGAACAAGCGTTTCGATAACCCGCTCGCTTGCGTGGTCGTCGCCATCTCTGCCTTCGTCATCATGATGCCGCAGCAGATCACCGCCTCGCTTGCCGCCACGAGCCCACTGCTCACCGACAAGATCACCTCCGCCGAGGTCACGGGCGCCCTTTCGACTGCCAACACCGGCACCAACGGTCTGTTCTCGGCTATTATCATCGCCCTGCTTTCCGTCTCGCTCTTCATCAAGATTTCTGGCGTCGAGAAGCTCAAGGTTAAGCTGGGCGAGGGCGTGCCTCCCGCGGTCTCCAACTCCTTCAACGTCATGATTCCGATGCTGCTTAACCTCGCGGTCTTCGCTCTTGCCGCAGCCCTGCTCGCCGTGTGCGCCGGCACCGATCTGTGCACCATCATCTCCACGTGCATCTCCAACCCGCTCAAGAGCATCATGAACGCCGGTCCGTGGGCTGTTATCCTCATCTACACCCTTGCTAACCTGCTGTTCTGCGTCGGTATTCACCAGTCCACCATCTCTGGCGCTACCGTCGAGCCGATCCTGACCATGCTCATCGTCGACAACATGGCTACCTTTGCCGCCGGTGGCACCATCCAGCCCGATCACTACATGAACATGCAGATCGTTAACAGCTTCGCCCTCATCGGCGGCTCGGGCTGCACCCTCATGCTCCTGCTCGACACGCTCCTGTTCTCCAAGAACAAGGCTTCCGAGACCGTTTCCAAGATGGCTATCCTGCCTGGTCTGTTCAACATCAACGAGCCGGTTATCTACGGTTACCCCATCGTGTACAACCTGCCGCTCATGATCCCGTTCGTTCTTCTTCCCGATCTGTTCATCGGCATCACCTATGGCCTTACCTGCGCAGGCATCATCAGCCCCTGCATCGCCCAGGTGCCCTGGACCATGCCTCCCGTCATCAATGCCCTGCTCGCTACGGGCTTTGACTGGCGCGCCGGCGTGTGGCAGGCTATCGAGATTGTCATTGGCATGGCCGTCTACCTGCCCTTTATGAAGATTTCCGAGAAGGCAATCGCCAAGCAGGAGGCTTTCGCCGAGTAGAACGCCTAACGTTCGTCCCTTTCACCTTTGCGGGCGCCGGTACGCGGTGCCGGTGCCCGCAGCTCTCTCCCTTGTGTAAAGATGCAGGGGGGTGGGCACAATAGCCGCAAGGAATACAACCAGTTGTCGTCTGCGCGCCGCGCAGTTATAAGGAGGAAACCATGAAGAAGATCATGCTCTGCTGCAATGCCGGTATGTCCACGAGCCTGCTGGTCCAGAAGATGCAGGCCGAGGTTGCAAACCGTGGTCTGGATATTGAGGTCGAGGCTCGTCCCATGAACGAGGCCCACGATCACCTGGACGAGTGCGACATGTTGCTGCTTGGTCCGCAGATCGGCTACACCAAGGACGATTTTGAGAAGGAGGCCGCCGGCCGCTTCCCGGTCGAGGTTATCAACATGGTCGACTACGGCCGCATGAACGCTGCCGGCATCATCGACCACTGCGTCAGCGTGATGGGCTAGGTGCTCTGCATGGAGGATATGAACGAACTGCAGATGACCTGCTTTGAGATCATCAGCTACGTCGGTACCGCCAAGAGCATGTACATCAATGCCGTGCAAAAGGCCAAGGAGGGCGATTTTGACGCCGCCGAGGAGCTTATCAAGCAGGGCGACGAGGCCTATAACGGTGGCCACGATGTTCACATGGGGCTTCTGAAGAAGGAGGCCAACGGCGAGCGTAACGGCGAGGCCCCGTTGATTTTGCTGCATGCCGAGGACCAGATGGCCGGCACCGAGACCATGCGCGTCATGGCGACGGAGCTCATCGAGGTTCACAAGCAGCTGCAGGCACTTCAGGCCTAGTCGGCGTTATCGCCGCGACGGACCGTGCGGTCCAACAGACAACATAGTCCCTTTGACGGGCGCCGGGAGCCTCCGCCTCCCGGCGCCTTTATTTTTGGGGATGGTCTTGCGCGGCCTGTTGGGCAGCCAATTGCGTTACCCCAGATAAAACCTGCCAAAACAAACCTGTCCCTTTTTGGTAGGTTTTTGCCTTGAGAGCGGTACCATACAGGCAATGTTTAAACGAGAAAGGTGGGCTCCCATGGAACCTAAGCAGTACTACATCGGCATCGACGTCGGCGGCACTTCGGTTAAGGAGGGCCTGTTCGACGAGGACGGCAACCTGCTTGCCAAGGCCAGCGTGCCCACGCCTCCTATCGTTGACGCTGCGGGCTTTGCCGCGGTGACCGAGGCTATCGACCAGGTGGTCGCCAAGGCACAGATTCCGCGTGCCTTTGTGGCGGGCATTGGCCTGGCCGTTCCGTGTCCCATCCCGGCGTCGGGCGATGCCAAGGTCAAGGCCAACATTGCCATTAACCTGCCCGAGCTGAGGGTCGCCATTCAGAAGCACTGCCCCGATGCGGTCGTTAAGTATGAGAACGATGCCAACGCCGCTGCCATGGGCGAGGCCTGGCTCGGTTCTGCCAAGGGCGTGCAGAACGTGGTGATGGTCACCATCGGTACCGGCGTGGGCGGCGGCGTTATCGTTAACGGCGACGTGGTATCGGGCGTTGTGGGCGCCGGCGGCGAGATTGGCCACATGTGCCTGAACCCGGCCGAGGAGCGCACATGCGGCTGTGGCGGCCATGGCCATCTGGAGCAGTATTCCAGCGCCACCGGCGTGGTGAGCAACTACCTTGCCGAGTGCAAGAAGGCGGGCGTCGAGCCCATTGAGCTCACCGGCCCCTCCGATTCCAAGGACGTGTTCCAGGCCTGCCGCGAGGGCGACAAGCTTGCGCTGGCCGCAGCCGACACCATGGCCGACTACCTTGGCCGCGCCCTGGCGCTTATCGCCAACGTGGTCGACCCCGAGATGTTCCTGATCGGTGGCGGCGCGTCTGCCTCGGCCGATGTTTATCTCGACAAGGTTCGCGAGCACTTTAAGCAGTACGCGCTCTCTGCCTCGCGCGAGACGCCCATTAAGGTCGCTTCGCTCGGAAACGACGCCGGCATCATCGGTGCCGCCTACGTAGCCCTGCGCGCCGCCGGTAAATAGTCGGTGCAGGAGGGCGGTGGTACAAGGGGGCAGACTTCGCCCCCAGGCTCGCCCCAAATTGCGCCGCGGCCCTTGCGTCTCATAAGGTTCGGCGCCAGCGTGCTACCATAGCTACGTCCAAGTACACATATCAAGTGGAGGATATCCATGGCAAACGTTCTTGTCTTTGGTCACCAGAACCCCGATAACGACGCCATCATGAGCGCCGTCGTCCTGTCCCAGCTGCTCAACCAGGTTGAGTATGCCGGCAACACCTACGAGGCCTGCGCCCTGGGTCAGCTTCCGGCAGAGTCCGCCAAGCTGCTCGCCGACGCCGGCATCGCCGAGCCCCGCGCGATCGAGTCCGTCGAGGCCGGTCAGCTCGTCGTCCTCACCGACCACAACGAGTCTGCCCAGTCCGTCGCCGGCCTTAAGGACGCCACGGTCTTTGGCGTTGTCGATCATCACCGCATCGGCGACTTCGAGACCGCCGGCCCGCTGCACTACATCTGCCTGCCCTGGGGTTCCAGCTGCACCATCGTCACCAAGCTCGCCGGCGTGCTCGGCGTTGAGCTTTCCGACGTCCAGGCCAAGCTGCTGCTCTCGGCCATGATGACCGACACGCTTATGCTCAAGAGCCCCACCACCACCGATGTCGACCGCGCCGTCGCCGCCAAGCTCGGCGAGCAGGTGGGCGTCGACCCGGTCAAGTTTGGCATGGAGGTCTTCCTCACCCGTCCGTCCGGCTCCTTCACCGCAGCCGAGATGGTCGGCAACGACATCAAGATGTTCGAGCCCGCCGGCAAGAAGCTGCTCATCGGCCAGTACGAGACCGTCGACAAGAGCCGTGCGCTTGGCATGATTGACGAGATTCGCGAGGCCATGCGCGCCTACGCCGCCGAGAAGGGTGCCGACGGCATTGTTCTGTGCATCACCGACATTATGGAGGAGGGCTCGCAGGTCCTGCTCGAGGGCGAGACCGAGGCCGCTCAGAAGGGCCTGGGCATTGCCGACGAGCACGACGGCGTCTGGATGCCGGGCGTCCTCTCCCGTAAGAAGCAGGTCGCTGCCCCCATCATGGCCGCCTGCTAGGTTCTTTTGACCAAATGCCACGACCGGATCGCGGACGCCCCGCGCTCCGGTCGTTTTTTGTGCACGGCGCCGCGTCGTCTCTTGGACAGGCGTGCCCGTGCCGTTGAGCAAATAATGTTCAACCTGTGGTTCCGCTTTTCGGCCACGCCTGCGTGCTTGTCGTGCAGGGTAGGCTAGATGCAAGCGTAATACGTTAGAGCGCGGCGCCGCCACTTGGGCGGGCCGTGCTTTTTTAAGACGGGAGCTTTCCCGTGAAAGGAGCCGCCCATGGCAGCAACTGAGCAGCTGTTCAACGTTCGTGAGCGCAAGCGCTTTGAACGTCACGACATTTGGGAACGCATCACCGAGAACGGCACGATTTCCGCCGCCGTCATGGTCTTCGCCGCCATCGCCGCCGTCATTTGCGCCAATACCGATGCCTACGAGGCCGTCCATCACTTTTTGGAGACCCCGCTGTATGTGGGTCTGGGAAACCTTACGGCCGGTCTCACCGTTGAGCTTTTCGTCAACGACTTCCTCATGGCGATTTTCTTTTTGTTGGTGGGCATTGAGCTTAAGTACGAGATGACGGTCGGCGAGCTCAAGAATCCGCGTCAGGCCATGCTTCCCATGCTGGCGGCCGTGGGCGGCGTCGTCGTTCCCGCCTGTATCTACCTGATCTTCAACCATGCCGGCGCCCGCAACGGTTGGGCCATCCCCATGGCAACCGATATTGCCTTTGCGCTGGGCGTGCTATCGCTTTTGGGCAATCGCGTTCCCAACGGCGTGCGCGTGTTCTTCTCGACGCTCGCCATCGCCGACGACCTCATCTCCATCGCCGCCATCGCCATCTTCTACGGTCAGAGCCCCAATCCGTTTTGGTTGGGCGCCGCCGCGCTTGTGACCTGCGCGCTCGTGTGGCTCAACAAGACGCAGCATTACCGCCTTGCCCCGTATTCGGTACTGGGTCTGCTGTTGTGGTTCTGTATGTTCAAGAGCGGCGTGCACGCCACGCTTGCTGGCGTTATCTTGGCCTTTACCATCCCGGCTAAGTGCGGCGTCAAGCTCGATAGCCTCACCGATTGGTTGGGCGAGTGCCTGCCGCTGCTCGATGACCGCTACGACGACGAGGCACACATCCTGGGCCAGCATGACTTTACCGTCTCGACCACCAGGGTCGAGCGCGTCATGCACCGCGTGACCCCGCCGCTCATCCGCATGGAGCGTCTGATCTCCACGCCGGTCAACTTTGTGATTCTGCCGATCTTTGCGTTCGTGAACGCACAGGTTCGCCTAGTGGGTGTGGATATGAGCACGCTGCTCACCGACCCGGTGACGCTCGGCGTGTACTTTGGCATGCTGCTGGGCAAGCCGATCGGCATCTTTGGCATGACGTTTGCCCTGGTTAAGTTTAGGGTCTGCGAGCTGCCGCATAACGTTAACTGGCACATGATTGCCGGTGTGGGCATTCTGGGCGGCATCGGCTTCACCATGTCGATCCTCATCAGCGGCCTTGCCTTCCCGACGGCCCAGTTTGAGGTTCTGGCTGCCAAGGCCGCCATCCTTGCCGGTTCGGTCACCGCTGCCGTGCTCGGTATGATCTACATGAGCGTGGTCTGCAAACACTCCGCGCCCAAAGACAAGTAAAAGCACATACAAGTTTGAAAACGCCGCCTGTGAACACCATCACAAGCGGCGTTTTAGTCATTGGGGAGGTTCTTAAATGACTAGGTTTATTCCACGGTGCCGTAGACGGCGCCCCAGCCGTGGGCGGCCAAGGCGGAGTTGAGCTGGTCGCAAAGCGATTGGCGGTCGTAGTAGCCGGGCGGCAAAAGGTTCACGATTTCCATAAGGTCGGGTGTCAGGTCCAAGATCTCGGCCTGCACGATGAGATCCAGGCGGTCGATGGCGTGGCGGTCGTAAAACAGTCCGTCGACCAGGCGCTGCAGGTCGCCGAATTCCTCGGCCTGGAACGATCCGTACTCCATAGTGCCTCCTTGGGCGCCCCACGCCGGCATGCGCGGCGTTTCGTAATTTATTGCGATGGACTTAATCTATCACGGCTTCATACCCTTGCGGCGGTGGCGGTCTATACTTAGACGAACTGCAACGTCCCGCTTCGCGAAAGGTCGCACCCATGCAGACGATCTACCAGAAGATGGAAACCACCGAACTCGATGCCGCCATCGAGGCGCTCAAAGCCGAGGTCGCCGAGGTCAAGGCCAAGGGCCTGGCGCTCGACATGGCCCGCGGCAAGCCGTCGCCCTCCCAGGTGGACATCTCTCGACCCATGCTCGATATCCTCAATGCCGATGCCGATCTGCACGACGGCAACGTCGACTGCTCCAACTACGGCTGCTTTGAGGGCATTCCCTCGGCACGCAAGCTGGCAGGGGAGTTCCTGGGTTGCCCCGCCGAGCAGACGCTCGTACTGGGTTCGTCGAGCCTGCTGATCGAGCACGATATCGCCGGCATGTTCTGGCGCTGCGGCTCGTGCGGCAGCGAGCCCTGGGAGGCTTACGAGGCCGCGCATGACGGCAAGAAGGTCAAGTTCCTGTGCCCGGTTCCCGGTTACGACCGTCATTTTGGCATCACCGCCGACCTGGGTATCGAGAATGTCCCCGTCGCGATGACCGACAACGGCCCCGACATGGACGAGATCGAGCGCCTCGTTGCCGCCGACGATTCCATCAAGGGTATCTGGTGTGTGCCCAAGTATTCCAACCCCACGGGCATCACCTTTAGCGAGGACACCGTGCGCCGCCTGGTCGAGATGCCCACGGCCGCGTCCGATTTCCGCATCTTCTGGGACAACGCCTACTGCGTGCACGACCTGTACGACGAGACCGACGAGCTCGCAAACATCTTTGACCTCGCTCGCGCGGCGGGTACCGAGGACCGCGTGGTGGCCTTTGCCTCGACGTCCAAGATCACCTTCCCGGGCGCCGGCATCGGCTTTATCGGTGCGAGCCCCGCGGTCATCGCCGAGTTCTCCAAGTGCCTGAAGGCCGGCCTCATCAGCGCCGACAAGCTCAACCAGCTGCGTCACGTGCGCTTCCTTCCCACCATCGAGACGGTCAAGGAGCACATGAAAAAGCATGCCGAATTCCTGCGCCCGCGCTTTGAGGCTGTCGAGCGCAAGCTTACCGAGGGCTTGGGCGACACGGGCTGCGCCACCTGGACGCACCCCCGCGGCGGCTACTTTGTAAGCTTCGATGGTCCCGAGGGCTCGGCCCAGAAGGTCGCCGCGCTTTGCGCCGACCTGGGCGTCAAGCTCACGCCGGCTGGTGCTACCTGGCCCTATGGCAAGGACCCGCGCGACACCAACATCCGCATCGCGCCGAGCTATCCCACGGTCGAGGACCTGGAGGTCGCGCTCGACGTGCTGGTGCTGGCCGTTAAGCTCGTCGCTGCCGAGCTTGCGCGTGCCGAGCGCGCCTAACGCGCGGCTTCCCGTACTATCCGCACTTTCGATACATAAAGGAGCGTATTTATGGATTTGGGTATTTCCACCAACCCCACGCCGGAGATCTACACCATTAAGGTAACCGGCGAGATCGATATCTCTAACGCCGATAGCCTGCGCAATGCCATCGACTTGGCGCTCGAGCAGCCCACTGAGGCCGTTGAGCTCGATTTTGCCCAGGTGAGCTACATCGATTCGACGGGCATTGGCGTGCTCGTGGGCGCCGCGCACCACGCGGTCGACCACGGTAAGCGCTTTAGCTGCACTAATGTGCAGCCCCAGGTGATGCGCGTGGTTCAGCTGCTGGGCGTCGACCAGGAGATTTCGATCACGGCGGCATAATCTTTGCCCCCAAAAGGGCGTGCCGTTTGGCATATGTTTGTGATGCGCTCGGACGTTTTGGCGTCCGGGCGCTATACTTGACCGAATGAATAGACGAGTTCCGGCCGAATGGCGCGGTGCGGGCTCGACTCACATCGAGCCTTGGAGGTATGTGTGTTTGGTATTGGAGAGGGTGAGCTCGCGATCATCGTGGTCTTCGGCTTTTTGCTGTTTGGCCCGGATAAGCTCCCGCAGATGGGCCGCACGATCGGCCGTGCCATCCGTCAGTTCCGCGAGACGCAGGAAAAGATGACGGCCGTTGTTCAGTCCGAGATCATCGATCCGGTAAGCGAGGCCGCGTCGGCTCCGGTCAAGCCCAAGAAGGCTGTCGTCGATGACGATTCCGATGCGGACGAGGATGCCGCCGGGACGGCTGCACCCGCAAAGAAGGAGACCTTTGCCGAGCGCCGTGCCCGCCTTGCCGCCGAGAAGGCCGCGAGCGAGGGTGCCACCGAGGACGAAGGTATTGCCGAGGAGGCCAAGGGTGCAGAGCCTGCCGCCGCTGCTGCTGCCGCAGCCGAGCCCGAGCCTGCTGCAGAGCCGGAGCCCGAGCCCGAGCCGGCAGAGCCCACGACGGCCGATCTCTACGCCCGTCGTCCCCGTAAGCGCAAGGCTGTCGTCGACCAGCTCGCTCGCGAGCTCGAGGCCGAGGACGACGCCGCTGCCGCCGACGCCCCGAAGGGAGGCGATGAGTAATGCCTATCGGACCTGCGCGTATGCCGCTCTTCGATCACCTGGGAGAGCTCCGTCGCCGCCTGACCATCGTGGTCGTGTCGGTGTTCGCCGCCGCTATCGTGCTGTATTTCGCCACGCCTGTGGTGCTCGACATCCTGGAAGATCCCATCCGCTCCTTTGTGCCGGACGGTAAGTTCTACATCACTACCACGCTCGGCGGCTTTGGCTTGCGCTTCTCGCTGGCCATCAAGATGGCCGTGGTCATGTGCACGCCCATGATCATCTGGCAGATTCTGGCGTTTTTCCTGCCGGCGCTTCGCCCCAACGAGCGCAAGTGGGTCGTGCCCACGGTGCTCGCCTCGACGGTGCTGTTCTTCCTGGGTGCCATCTTCTGCTACTTCATCATCATTCCTGCGGGCTTTGAGTGGCTCATCGGCGAGACCTCGGCCGTCGCTACGGCACTGCCCGATCTGGAGAACTACGTCAACATGGAGCTGCTCTTTATGATCGGCTTTGGCGTGGCGTTTGAGCTGCCGCTCATCATCTTCTATCTGTCCGTCTTCCACATCGTGTCCTACGCTGCTTTCCGCGGTGCCTGGCGTTATGTATACGTTGGCCTGCTCGTGGGTTCGGCTGTGATCACGCCCGACGGCTCGCCCGTTACGCTGGGTCTCATGTATGGCGCCCTGCTCTCGCTCTACGAGATTTCGCTCGCCATCGCCCGTGTGGTCATTACCGCGCGCGAGGGCAAGGAGGGCCTGTTTGTGAGTCGTCTGGACCTGTTCTCGGACGATGAGGACGACGAGGAGTAAATCGGTATGCACGAGGTTGGCATTGTCAACGGCATACTCGATACAGTGATTCGCGCGGCGCGTGGGGCGGGGGCCTCGCGCGCCGTTTTGGTAACGCTGCGTATCGGGGATATGACCGAGGTCGTGCGCGAGGCGCTCGACTTTGCCTGGGAGACGTTTCGCGACGAGGACCCGCTCACGCGCGGCTGCGAGCTTGCCGTGGAGGAGGTCCATCCACAAAGCGAGTGCCTGGACTGCGGCGAGGTCTTTGATCACGACCGTTTCCATTGTCGCTGTCCCCAGTGTGGCGGCGCCAACGTGCGTCTGCTGCACGGCCGCGAACTCGACATCGCAAGTATCGAGATCGAGACCCCCGACGATTAGCCCGCCAGCAACCTGGGGACGGGGTATAAATGGTAGAAGTAAGGAGCGCCGAGTATGGCCGAGAAAACGATTGATATCGCATCGCCAATTCTGTCGCGCAATGAGCGCCTGGCAGATCAGCTGCGACAGCGATTTAAAGAGACAGGCACCTATGTGATTAATGTGCTGTCGAGCCCTGGCTCGGGCAAGACCACTACGATTCTGGGCACCAACGAGCGCCTGCGCGACAAGGCCGGCTTGCGCTGCGCCGTCATCGAGGGCGATATCGCCTCGGACGTCGACGCCATCACCATGAAGGAAGCCGGCATGCCCGCCATCCAAATCAACACGGGCGGCCTGTGCCACCTCGAGGGCAACATGATCATGGAGGCCGTTGACGCCTTCGACCAGGCTGTGGGTCTGGAAAACATCGACGTCATCTTTATCGAAAACGTGGGTAACCTGGTCTGCCCAGTCGACTTTGACCTGGGCGAGAACCTGTCCATCATGATCCTCTCGGTGCCCGAGGGCGACGACAAGCCCATCAAGTACCCGGGCATCTTCCAACACGCCGGCGCGCAGCTGCTCAACAAGGTTGACGTGGCTCCGGCTTTCGATTTTGACATGGATAGGTATACTAAGACACTCGATGACCTCAATCCACAGGCGCCGCGGTTTGCCGTGAGCGCGCGCAAGGGCGAGGGCATGGATGCCTGGTGCGATTGGCTCATCGGGCAGATTGAGCAAGCAAGGGCGTAAGTCGGCCGCCATACGGGCGGGCGTAGCCGCAGAGATACGAGATAGGAGCCTCTTTTGAAGCTCATCATCGCCGAGAAAAACGACGCCGCGCGTCAGATCGCCGAGCGTCTGTCCACGGGCAAGCCCAAAAAGGACAAGGTGTACAACACCGCCATCTACCGTTTTGAGTGGAAGGGCGAGGAGTGCGTGACCATCGGCCTTGCCGGTCACATCCTAGCGCCCGATTTTTGCGACAGCGTGCTGTTCGATAAAAAGCTGGGCTGGTATTCGGTCACCGAGGACGGCGAGATGCTGCCGGCCGACATACCCGATGGCCTGGCGCGTCCGCCCTACGACACCAAGCGCAAGCCGTTTCTTGCCGATGGGATCTCAATCAAGGGCTGGAAACTCGAGAGCCTGCCTTACCTCACCTGGGCGCCCGTCATTAAGCTACCGGCCGAGAAGGAACTCATTCGTTCGCTCAAGAACCTCGCTAAAAAGTCTGACAGCGTCATTATCGCCACGGACTTCGATCGCGAGGGCGAGCTAATCGGTTCGGACGCCCTCAACAAGGTGCGCGAGGTGGCGCCGGACTTGCCGGTTGCCCGCGCCCAGTACTCTTCGTTTACCAAGGCCGAGATCACGCAGGCCTTCGATAATCTCGTCTCGCTCGACCAGAATCTGGCCGACGCCGGCGAGAGCCGCCAGCACATCGACCTCATTTGGGGTGCGGTGCTCACGCGCTACCTGACGCTCGCCAAGTTTGGCGGCTTTGGTAACGTGCGCTCTGCCGGCCGTGTGCAGACGCCGACGCTTGCCCTGGTGGTCGAGCGCGAGCGCGAGCGCATGGCGTTTGTGCCCGAGGACTATTGGCAGATCCGTGGCATGGGCGCCGCGCAGGGTGCTGCCGAGGACGACCGCTTTAAGATTGCGCACAAGACGGCACGCTTTACCGACAAGGATGCTGCCGAGACAGCGTACGGCCACGTTGACGGCGCTACGACGGCGACCGTTGCCGCGGTGACCAAGCGCTCGCGTAAGCAGCAGCCGCCCACGCCGTTTGCGACCACCTCGCTGCAGGCTGCCGCCGCGGCCGAGGGCATCTCGCCTGCGCGTACGATGCGCATCGCCGAGTCCCTCTACATGGCCGGCCTCATCAGCTACCCGCGTGTCGACAACACCGTGTACCCCGCGACGCTCGATCTGGGCGCCGTGGTGAGCGACCTGGCAAAGATCAACCCGGCGCTGGCGCCCGTGTGCAAAAAGGTGCTCGCCGGTCCCATGAAGCCCACGCGCGGCAAGGTCGAGACCACCGACCACCCGCCGATCTATCCTACGGGCGAGGGCGACCCGTCCGCGCTCGATGGCGGCCAGCGCAAGCTCTACGACCTCATCGCCCGCCGCTTCCTGGCGACGCTCATGGGGCCTGCGACCATCGAGAACACCAAGCTCGAGCTCGATGTGAACGGCGAGCCGTTCGTGGCTTCGGGCGATGTGCTCGCGACCCCCGGTTTCCGCGAGGCATACCCGTACGGCCTTAAGCGCGACGAGCAGATGCCGCCGCTGGAGCAGGGCGATACGGTCGACGTGTTCGACATTAAGCTCGAGGCCAAGCAGACCGAGCCGCCCGCGCGCTACAGCCAGGGCAAGCTCGTGCAGGAGATGGAAAAGCGCGGCCTGGGTACCAAGTCCACGCGCGCGAGCATCATCGAGCGCCTGTACGCCGTGCGCTATCTCAAAAACGATCCCGTTGAGCCGAGCCAGCTGGGCATTGCCATCATTGACGCGCTGTCGCAGTTTGCCCCGCGCATCACGAGCCCCGATATGACCAGCGAGCTCGACGGCGACATGACCCGCGTGGAGCGCGGCGAGGACACCGAAGAGCATGTCGTGACGCACTCGCGCGCGCTGCTGGCCGGCGTGCTCGAGGAGCTGCTCAAGCATACGCAGGAGCTGGGCGACGCCATCAGCGACGCCGTCACGGCCGATGCGCGCGTGGGCGCCTGCCCCAAGTGCGGCAAGGACTTGGTTATGAAGACGAGCGCCAAGACCCGCGGCAGCTTTATCGGCTGCATGGGCTGGCCCGACTGCGACGTGACCTATCCGGTGCCGAGCGGCGTCAAGGTGAGCCCGCTCGAGGGCGAGGCGGCCGTGTGCCCCGAATGCGGTGCACCGCGCATTAAGTGCCAGCCGTTCCGCCAGAAGGCCTTCGAGATCTGCGTGAACCCGACGTGCCCCACCAACTACGAGCCCGACCTTAAGGTGGGCGAGTGCAAGGTGTGCGCCGAGGCCGGACGCCATGGTGATCTGATTGCACACAAGAGCGAGAAGAGCGGCAAGCGCTTTATCCGCTGCACCAACTACGATGACTGCGGCGTGAGCTATCCGCTGCCGGCGCGCGGCAAGCTCGAGGCGACGGGCGAGACCTGCCCCGAGTGCGGCGCCCCCATCGTGGTGGTCAACACGGCGCGCGGTCCGTGGCGTATCTGCGTCAACATGGATTGCCCGACCAAGGAGAAGAAGCCCGCCCGCGGCCGCAAGGCTGCGACCAAGGCGAGCACGACGAAGAAGACCACGGCAGCCAAGAAGACTGCTGCCAAGAAGACGACCGCCAAAAAGACGACGGCCAAGAATTCGACTACCAAAAAGACCGCTGCCGACAAGTAACCGAGCACATATCCGAGCACATATAGACACGGTGGGGCCGGGCGCGCAAATGCAAATGCGAGCCCGGCCCCACTTCTAAGTTGCGGTGAAATAGGGACTGTTTTTGCTGGCAAAAGGCCTAATCAATCCCTATTTCACCGCAAGTTTTTGATCGATTGTTGGGATTATTTCACCTCGACGGGCTTGGCGCTGGGATAGCGGTCCTCAAAGTCCTGACGGTACTTGTTGTCATTGGTGCCCGCCACGTTGTCGCGCGACAGCGGCGCCACGATTTCGTCCTTATGGTCCGCGGGCTTTGCGTACTTTAGGCTGATCTCCCAGGCATCGCAGATCGCGTCGATGCGGTGGTCCAGGTCGTCATACAGGGCAACGATGTCTTTCCAAGAGCTGTAGTTCTTGGAGCTCATGGGGACGTCCAGGTCCTCGACGATATCGTAATACTGCTCGATGGTGTCCTCCGTTCGCTCGGCGACGTCGGCGAGATTTTGACGGGTGGTGCGATCTTCTTCCAGATAGCTGCCATTGAAGGCCTGCGCGCAGGCGCGGACCTGGCTATCGAGATCTTCGAGCAGATCGTAGTATTCGCTCAGGTGACGGTAGAGGTTTTGCTCGGAGAGGGTCGCCTGGCTGCCATCCTCGTCGTCATCGTCAAAAAGGCTATTGGGGTCGTCGAGAGGATTGAGGTCATCATCGTCAACATCATGGTGCAGCTTAGTAATCTCGGCAGTCGTTTGCGTGGCGGCGTTGTCGAAAGGCTTGATCACAAAAAAGATGACCAAGGCGATGATAATTGCCACGAGCACAACGATAACGGCGATAAGCGCCTTGGTGCTGCTCTTTTTGGCGGCGGGGGCCTGCGGTGAATCAGGCGCGTACGTAGATGCCGGTTGCTGTTGGGGCGGGGTGTCCGCGACGGGTATGCGCTGCGTCGTTTCGACCGCTGCGGGGCTGGCGGCGGGGTCGGGGCGATAGGCGAGGGGGTCGTCCGGCTTAGCTTGCGGCGTATCGAGGAAGCCGGTCTGCTCAAACGCGGGTTGGCCATTGCTTGCGGTTGTCTGCTCAACGGGTGCACCGCATGAGGTGCAGAACTTGGCATCATCTGCAAGAAGTTTGCCGCACGAGGCGCAATACCGAGACATTGCCACTCCTTTCGCCACATTTCAATGCAATACGACGATTATACCCAGCGCTCAAAAAAGTCGGCAGTTAGGGACGTTCCTTTTCTGCCGGCACTTTAGGAACGTTCCTAGCTGTCGCCTAGTCATTTAAGAGCGTCCCCAATGACTACCCAATGACTAGGCCCGATTTGGGGCGCGCCTGCCCCTGGGGTATCATGGCTTGGTTGATATATCTGCATTTACGCGCCTTGTAGGAAGGGGCTGCGCTCATGGCTTTTGAGCCCGCTCAACATAGCTTTATCACACTCGAGGGCGTCGATGGTGCCGGCAAGTCCACGCAGGCGCGTCTGCTTGCCCGCGCGCTCGAACTCGCTGGCTACCAGGTTGTGAGCCTGCGCGAGCCGGGCGGCACCGCCATCAGCGAAAAGATCCGTGCTCTGCTGCTCGACCCCGCCAATACGGCGATGGGCGACACCTGCGAGTTGCTGCTCTACGAGGCAGCGCGCGCCCAGTTGGTGCACGAGGTCATAGCTCCCGCCCTCGCGGCCGGCAAGGTGGTCCTGTGCGACCGTTTCTACGATTCCACGACCTGCTACCAGGCGTTTGCCGATGGCCTCGATCGCCAGATGGTGCGCGATGCCAACAACCTGGCCGTCGCGGGGACGCACCCGGCGCTCACGCTCGTCTATCACATCACGCCCGAGCAGGCGGCGCTACGCATGGCAGCTCGTGGCGCGGCCGACCGCATGGAGGCAAAAGGCATGGCATTCCAAGAGCGCGTTTACCAGGGATTCTGCGCCATTGCCGCCGAGGAGCCAAATCGCGTAAAGCTCATCGACGCCACCGCGCCCATCGAGGAAGTCTTCGAGAAGACGGTCGAGCAGGTTCGCGCGTACGGTCTCGACATTCCGCAAGACGCCGTCGCCGCCGCGCTTGCCAAGGAGGCCGAGTAACATGGCCCCCGCTCAGGCAAGCCTGCTGGCCAAGCTCGACACCCAAGAGCGCGTGCGCGATTTTTTGACCAACGCCGTCGCCAGCGGCCGCGCATCGCACGCCTATCTGTTTTTAGGCGCTCCCGGCGCCGGCAAACTCGATGCCGCTTGGGCGCTCGCCCAAGCTTTCCTGTGCGAGCAGGACGGCTGCGGCGCATGCGACAGCTGCGTGCGCGTTGCTCGGCACACGCATCCCGACGTGCACTATTACACGCCCGAGAGCGCCACGGGCTACCTCATTGCCCAGACCCGCGAGCTGCTCGACGACGTGCCGCTGGCGCCCATCCGCGCCAAGGCCAAGGTCTACATCATCGACCGTGCCGAGCAGCTGCGCGCCAACACCGCCAACGCACTGCTCAAGACACTCGAGGAGCCGCCCGAGGGCGTTATGTTCATCTTGCTGGGCACCTCGGCAGACGTGATGCTGCCCACCATCGTGAGCCGCTGCCAGTGCGTGCCGTTTCGGCTGGTGTCGCCCGCCGTGGCCGCGCGTGCCGTGAGTCGCGCGACGGGTCAGGACCTCGCGCGTTGCCGCATGGCGGTCGCCGTGGCGGGAAGCCCCACACGCGGTATCGAGTTCCTTAAGAGTGCCGAGCGCCAGGATGCTCGCCGCCAGATGGTCCGCGCCATCGACTCGCTCATCGCTGCCGATGAGGCCGATGTGCTCAGTCGCGCCAAGTCGCTCATCGTCGCCGTTAAGGCGCCGCTCGCCGAGGTCAAGTCCACGCAGGAAAAGGTGCTCGAGCAAAATGCCGACTACCTGTCACGTGGAGCATTGAAGCTGCTTGAGGACCGCAACAAGCGCGAACTCAACGCGCGCGAACGTTCGGGTATCATGGAAGCGCTGGCGAGCGCGCGGACGCTCATGCGCGACGTGCTGCTGACACTTCAGGACGAGGCGGCCGACGTCGTGAACGAAGACGTACGCGACACGATCGGGCGGCTTGCCGCCGCGACGAATGTTGCGGGTGCCACCCGGGCGCTCGAGGCGGTCGCGACCGCCGAGCGCAACATCGCCAGAAACGTTACTCCCCAGCTGGCCATCGAGGTCATGCTGTTCGATATCAGGAAGGCACTGAAATGCCGTTAGTCGTACCCGTTAAGTTTACCTACGCCTCGCGCGACCTGTGGTTCGACCCGCAGGATCTGGATATCCTCGAGGCCGATTATGCCATTTGCTCCACCGAGCGCGGAACCGAGATCGGCCTGGTCACGGCCGATCCCTTCGAGGTGCCGCAAGATGAGATCGGCCAGCCGCTCAAGCCCGTGCTGCGCGTGGCGAGCGACATCGACCTGCAGCTTGCCGACGACCTGGCCATCCAGGGCGACGAGGCGATGATCGATTTCCGCCGCCTGGTCAAGGAGCTCGACCTCGAGATGAAGCCGGTGGGCGTCGAGTACCTGTTTGGCGGCGAGAAGGCCGTGTTCTACTTTGCAGCCGAGGAGCGCGTCGATTTTCGTCAGCTCGTCAAGGACCTGTCCTCGACGCTGCACATTCGCGTCGACATGCGTCAGATCGGCGTGCGCGATGAGACCCGCCTGGTGGGCGGCTATGCCCAATGCGGACAGGAGCTCTGCTGCACGCGCTTTGGCGGACAGTTTGAGCCTGTCTCGATTCGCATGGCAAAAGAGCAGGACCTGCCGCTCAACTCGTCCAAGATCAGCGGCGTTTGCGGCCGCCTGATGTGCTGCCTGCGCTATGAGTTCGAGGCGTACAAGGACTTTAAGAGCCGCGCGCCCAAAAAGAAGACGCTTATCGATACGCCGCTCGGCAAGGCGCGTATCCAGGAATATGACACGCCGCGTGAGCAGCTGGTGCTGCGCCTGGAGAACGGCAAGGTCTTTAAGGTCAACCTGGCCGATATGACGTGCTCGGAGGGCTGCAAAAAGAAGGCCGCCGAGCAGGGCTGCAACTGCCGCCCCGACTGCGTGACGCGTGACGTGCTCGAGCGCATCGAGTCGCCCGAGATGCGCCTGGCGCTCATGGAGCTCGATCGCGAGAATGGCGTCGATGTGGGCGATGGCCTGTCGAGCGCCGACCGTCTGGCCGGCACGTCGATGCCCAAGCGCCGTCGCCGCGATGCCGAATCCGATGCTCGCTCCGGTCAGGGCCAGGGCGAGGGCCGTGGCCGCGGAAAGGGCCGCGGCAAGGTCGAGGCGCCCGAGGCCGAGGAGGCAGCCGGTGGTCGTCGCCGCCGCAAGCGCGCGGGTTCGGGCGATGCCGGCGAGGCCGCTCCCGCAGGCAAGAACTCCTCCCGCGAGCGCGAGGCTCAGCAGCCCCAGCAGCAAAACCGCGGCGGTGGCATGAACCCCACGCGCCGTCGTCGCCGTCACCTGTCGAGCGAGGAGCGCGAGGACGCCTTCCGCGCTGCAGCCGCTCGCGAGGCCGGTGCTGCTCCCAAGGGTGGCTCGGGTTCCGATGCGCCTGCCGACAAGGGCGGCAAGCCGCGTGGTGAGGAGGAGCGCATGCCACGTCCGCGTCGTCGCCATTCCTCGGGCACGCAGCAGAAGCCCTCGGTTCCTTCTGTGGCCGATCAGGTTTCGGATGGCGAAGTCAAGGTCACGCGCCGTCGTCCCGGGGATGGCGGGGGAGCGGCTGCCAAGGCTTCGCGTGGCGCCGCTCGCGACGAGCGCGAGCCGCGCGAGGATCGCGGTGGCGAGGGCTCGGCCGACCAGGGTCAAAAGCGCCGTCGCCGCCGTCGCTCCCGCAAGCCGCGCCAGGACGGCGGCGAAGGCTCGACCCACACCTCGTCCGCACCGCAACCGCCTACCGGCGAATAACGCCCGCGAGCGGATTTAGCCCGCCTTGCCCCGAGCGCATCGGGGTATCATAACGCTGAATCAACAACCCTCCCTGCGACCGAACGTAGGGAGGGTTGTGTCATGAAGAGACATCTGAACGTATTGACTCGCTTGCAGGGCGCAGGTGTCCTACCGTTTGCGGACGAATTGCTACCGCTTGCCGAGCACGTGACATACGAGGCGCTCGAGGCGTTGTTGCCCACGCGATGCGCCGGCTGCGAGCGCTCCGGTGTGCTGATCTGCCAGGATTGTCTGGCCTCGTTTGCGCTCATCGACCCGTGCCATAGCTGCATCCGATGTGGTGCCCCGTTTGGGGATTTGCTGTGTACCGAGTGCTCGGTCGAGGGCGCGTCTTCGGCAATGGCCGAGGCGCTCGATCGCTGTCTGGCGTGTGCCGTCTATGCACATCCGCTGCCGCGCATCATCAAGGCGTACAAGGATGCGGGCGAGCGCCGTCTGGCACCGTATCTGGCGGAGCTACTCTACGACACCGCCTTGCATGCCCAGGTGGCAGCCTCCGATCGCTACGGCAGTGTGCTGTCCGGCGCCGACGCGGTGGTATTTGTGCCCGCGACTGCGGCAGCGTTTCGGCGGCGTGGATTCGACCATATGGAAGCAATCGCGCGCTCGTTTTGCGATCTTTCGGGTGTCCCGTTGCTGGACGCCCTGGTCAAATACGGTCACGGTGACCAGCGCGAGCTCGGTCGCGATGAGCGCCGGGAACATGCCCGGGGCATGTACGAGACGGTCGAGGATGTGCGGGGCAAGCGCCTGCTGCTCATCGATGATGTCATTACCACGGGCGCGACCATGGCAGCAGCCTCGGCGGAGCTCAAGCGTGCCGGCGCCGCAGCAGTCGATGGTCTCGCTATCGCACGCGTTTGGTAGGGGTGGTTTTGTGGCAGTGAAGATAGCGCGGCGCATCGAGCCGACAAACGAGCAACTGGCGGCCTCCGTAGTCCTGACCGGCGCCTCGGCGCTGCGCATGATGCGCGCCGAGCGCCGGCAAATGGGTTACATCAGCTGGAGGGACCTCGATCCCGATGAAGAGCACAGTGTGCTGCATACATCGTCTCCCTCGGCCGAGGACATTTATCTTCCCGATTTGGTGCGGATCGGGGCCGTGAGTGGCGAGGTCCAAGAAGACTTGTGCCTGCTGGTGGGGTCGGCGAAGCAGCGTCGCCGCATGCCTGGTGCAAGCTGGTCCGTTTGTTCTACAGGCCTGCCGGACGCCTCGATTTTGGAGGTGAAGCCGGGGGTGTACAGCTTGTCTCCCGAGGCCCTCTGTGCCGCCGTTGCGCGCGAAGTCGGCTGCATCCAGGCATTTGCCCTGGCCCAGGAGCTGTGCTCCAAGATTTCGCTGAGCGATCGCGGGCAGTATCTGCCCCCTTACAGCTCGCCTACCGTGAACAGGCTTGCAAAGGATAAGGACCAGCCGTCAGATGTGGGCTACTTTGAGGTCGAGCCAGTGCTGACGCCCGATCGCCTGGCAGATTACCTTGCGGCATGCAAGGGGAGCGCGGCCAAGCAGCTGCGGCGGCTGTGCCCCTTTCTGTCGGAAAACCTGCGCTCACCCATGGAATGCATCATGCTTGCCATGTTTTCGCTTCCGTTTTCCTATGGCGGATTTGCCTGCGGTCCCTTTAAGACCGACCACAAGATCGAGTTCAACGACCGTGCGCAGGCGATCTCGGGGATGCCGTATGCGGTTTGCGATGCCTATCAGGAAGCAGCTCGGTTTGACCTGGAATACAACGGTGAGCTGGGCCATTCGTCTCGCGGCGGGCGCATTCACGATGAAAAACGCAATACGGGTTTGGCGTCCATGGGAATCGAGGTCGCGACGGTCAACAACGAGATGCTCTGCGGCATGGAGGCGTTAGAGGCGCTCGCATGGCGCATATACCAACGCATGGGTAAGCGATATCAGAATCGTGTAGAGGCTCGTCGAAAGAGGCAAGATGCTCTGCTGAATACGCTCCGAGCGTGCTTTGGGCTCAAGCCGGCGTAAAACTATGGCTTTATAGGGGGTCTGTTTATATGCCCTGTGCAAAAAACAGCAAATATGAGTACTGCTACTAGATTAGTGACAGCAAAAATAAAGAAACTTGGGCAGAAAAACTAGATTCAGCGATGAGATAATAAACGAATGTGGAATATCTTGGCGCCAAGCGGGCTGTGCGGAACTCAAAAAGGGCTCGTGGGGCGGAAATACGCTGCTACTAAATTGGTAGCAGTACTCATATTTGCCGTTTTTTGCACACGGCACCCTGAGACGGGTGCCCCGGAGCTCCCCGTGGGGGGAGCTCCGGGCTTCATGGGGGCACGAATGGCCCGCCCCGACCTGCGAAATCTGTGCTCGCGATGCGAATAACGTCCCTAACCTTAAACTATAGCTTGAACTTAGCTATAATGCCCTACGTTCCTGCCAGGCTGTGGTTGCGGACGGACGAAATGTTCATCCTAGTCCAAGACAGACGCGGTCAAAGGGATCCACGTAAGCGACCGCGTGCGCGCGGCGCGATCATGGCGCGTCCTAGATGTAAGCCGCACCGTCCGTTCTACTTTCTTTGGGGCAATACCGCCTCGCGGGCGAGCGGGCCAGTCGTGAAGGTGGCTGCGGCCTCCTGAGCAAACGCCCCGGTGCGCAAGTGTGGGGTCAAATACCAGGTCAGCTGGTGGGAACAACCCGATATTCCGTGCAGGGCACGGATCGTATACGACACAGAAGGCAGGGTAGCGGACATGGTGAGGGGCAGCTTGATGCATGCGGCTCGGTTGGGTGCTGGGACCGCGGCGGTCATTGCCGTTTTGGGCCTGAGCGGATGCGCGTTCAATCCACTGTCCACGTTCACGACGCCCACGATCGACCAGATCGAGCGCGAGGCCGTTACCCCCACGGTATCGGACAATGCCCTGGTCACGCCGGGAACCCTGACGGTCGCCCTCGATACGTCCGATGCCCCGCAAGCCATGCAGGATGCCGACGGAAACCTCACGGGCTATGCGGTCGATGCCGCTCGTGCCCTCGCATGCCGCATGGGTCTCAAGGTCGCCTTTGTCGATGCGTCCTCGGCCGATTCCGCGCTCAGCGATAAAAAGGCCGACATCTTTATTGGCGACATCAAGTCTGCGGGCGGCGACATCAGCTCGCTTGGCACCTGTCTGTACGATGCTGCCGCCGTGTTCGGCAAGACCAGCGACGGAGAGTCCCCGAGTGTCTCAACCGACACACTCAACACTGCTACTTTGGGCGTTCAGACTTCCTCGGCCTCGCAGGAAGCGCTTGCCAAGCAGAGCATCACGGCCAACCAAAAGACCTTCTCCAACATCAACGAGTGCTTCGAGGCACTCGAGTCGGGCGAGGTCGATTACGTGATCTGTGATTCCACGGCCGGTGGTTACCTCGCGCGCCTGATGAGTCAGATCTCCTATGTCGGCACGCTCGAGGCACCCTCCACGCTTGGCGTCGCAGGCCTTAGCTCTAACGATGAGCTGTGCCGTGCCGTGAGTGATGCCCTCGACGGTATCACGGTCGACGGCACGCTCGAGGCGGTCCACTGCGTCTGGTATGGCCAAATGCCCTATGACCTTACCGCCAAGACTGTTTCGGGGGCCAATGTGCAGGCATCCGACTCCACGTCCAACGAGACCGAGTCCTCCGATGGCGACGCCTCTGATAACAACGGCGACAGTCCGTCGTCTAGCCAGGAGGGCGCCATCACCGACGATGACATCAACAAGCTCAATAGCTAGTTATTGGTAGGGGTGGCGTCTACCACACATCGAACGAGGCGCTTCTTCACGGTTTCAACACGCATGGCCGGGTCTCCCAAATAGGGGAGCCCGGCTTTTCTATTTTGGTAAAACTAGCAGGTCAAAGCTAATTTTCAGGAGAAAAATTAACTCCGTCGACGCCTTCCTATAGCGCACTTTGCCACGGAAAAGTGCGAGACTTCGGTATGCGGTATCAAGCAGTCGTTATTCGGGTCTTTGGGAAATCGCGTGATTAAATGCACGGCAATGGGTACATAGCCAGTACAGTAAGTCCCCGAGGCAGATTGGAGCCACGTATGGATATCAAGGTTTCTGGACGCAAGACGACGGTAACCGATGCTCTGCGTGCGCATGTGGATGAGAAAATCGGCGAGGCGCTCAAGGTTTTCGACATCGAGCCCATGACAGTCGACGTCGTGCTTCGTTATGAGAAGAACCCCTCGAACCCCAACCCGGCAATCGTCGAGGTCACGGCTCGTGCCCGCGGTTCGGTGATTCGCGTTGCCGAGCACGGCGCAGATATGTATGCTGCCATCGACCTCTCCGCCGATAAGGTCACCCGCCAGCTGCGCAAGTTCAAGACCAAGGTCGTGGACAACCGCCAGGGTGGTGCCAGTGCCGCGGATGTCGCGCCGGTCGAGCGCGTTGAGGATCTGGCCGACCTGCTGCTGCCCGAGGAGGACGACGACCTGCTCGTCCGCGAGAAGGTCATCGATGTCACCCCGATGACCGAGGAGCAGGCGCTGGTGCAGACCGATTTGTTGGGCCACGACTTCTACGTGTTCGAGAACGCGACGACCGGTCTCATCAATGTGGTGTATCACCGTAAGAATGGTGGATATGGCATCATCAAGCCCCGCATCGAAACACTTGACGAGTAAAATACGTTAACTTGCATGAGTTAACGGTTGGCGGCCATCCCATGCGGGTGGCCGCCTTTTTACGTAAGGAGTCGCTTTGATGGACAAGGCCGCATCCGCCGGTCATTCGAACCGTTGCCGCATCGTCGTCGATACCTGCTGCGACTTTAGCCCCGAGGTCGCCGCGAACCTCGATGTCGATATCCTGGGTTTCCCTTTCATTATCGATGGCGAGGAGCGCACAGACGACATCTGGTCGAGCATGAGCCCTAAGGAGTTCTACGACCGCATGCGCGCCGGTGCCCGCGTGTCCACCTCGGCTGTGTCGCTCGGTCGCTATATCGAGTTTTTTACCGAGTGCGCCAAAGAGGGCACGCCCACGGTCTACCTGTGCTTTACCTCGGCGCTGTCGTCGAGCTACAACTCCGCGTGCCAGGCGGCAGATGTCGTGCGCGCCGAGTATCCCAACTTTGAGCTCTACGTGGTCGACAACGCTCTGCCCTGCGCGACCGGTGCGCTCTTGGCGCTCGAGGCCGTGCGCCAGCGTTCGGCGGGACTGACCGCCAAGCAGCTGGTCGATTGGGCAAACGAGGCAAAGACCTACGTGCACGGCTACTTTACGCTCGAGAGCTTCGACGCACTGGCTGCCGGCGGCCGCATTCCTCCCGCGGCGGCGCAGCTCACGGCAAAGCTCGACGTCAAGCCCGAGCTCTCCTACGACCTGGCCGGCTCGCTGTCGCTGATCGGCGTCAACCGCGGCCGCAAGAAGGCGCTCAAGTCCATCCTCAAGTCGTTCCGCGAGAACTACGTGCCCGATCGCACCATGCCCATCGCCATCATGACGGCCGATGCCGAAAAGGATGGTGACTGGCTCGAAGCCGCCATCCGCAAGGAGGAGGGTTGCGCCGACGTCACGATCATTCGCGGCTCCGTGGGTCCCACCATCGGCTCGCACGTGGGCCCCGGCATGGTGGGCTGCGCGTTTTGGGGTAAGAACCGCGCCGACAAGGCGTCGCTTTCCGACCGTATCGCCCGCCGCGTGCGCGGTCAGTAGGCAAGCGCTGCGTCCGTAATCGCCCTCGACTCACAGCCCAAACGCTGGCACCGAGTATTCAACCTGGTAACAACACCCAACCCAAAAGGAAAGGTTTCATGGCAAACAAGCTCTCCGTCGCATTCATCGGCACCGGAATCATGGGTGCCCCCATCGCCGGCCACATTCTGGACGCCGGCTATCCCGTCACGGTCAACAACCGCACCAAGTCCAAGGCGGCGGCGCTTATCGAGCGCGGCGCCGTCTGGGCAGATACGCCGGCCGATGCCGCGGCGAACGCCGATGTCGTCTTTACCATGGTGGGCTATCCCTCCGAGGTCGAGGAACTCTACCTGGCGGGCGACGGTCTGCTCGCGTGCACTAAGCCCGGCGCGGTCCTGATCGACCTCACCACGAGCTCGCCCGAGCTTGCCCGTGACATTGCCGAGGCCGCCCAGGTTTCTGGTCGCATGGCGTTTGACTGCCCCGTCACCGGCGGCGAGTCGGGCGCTATCGCCGGTACGCTCACGGCTATCGTGGGCGCTACCGAGAACGACATCGCGCCGGTCCGCGACATCCTTGCCACCTTTGCGGCCAACATCTGCTGCTTCGACGGCGCCGGCAAGGGCCAGGCTGCCAAGCTCGCCAACCAGGTGTCGCTGGGCGCCTGCATGGTCGGCATGGCAGACGCCATGGCATTTGCCGAGCTGAGCGGCCTTGATCTGGAGAAGACCCGCCAGATGATCCTGGGCGGTACCGGCAAGTCCGGCGCCATGGAGAGCCTGGCGCCCAAGGCGCTCGACGGCGACTACAAGCCCGGCTTTATGGTCGAGCACTTCATCAAGGACCTGCGCTTGGCGCTCGCCTATGCCGACGATCGCGAGCTTGCGCTGCCCGGCGCCGACGTGGCCTTTACGCTCTACGACATGCTCGATGCCATCGGTGGTGCCAAGCTGGGCACCCAGGCCATCACGGTCCTCTATAAGGAGGAGGCCGACGCCATCGCCGCCGGTCTGGACTGGTCGCAGTATCGTCCCGAAGAGCACGGTGCTCACGAGGACGGCTGCGGTTGCGGCGAGCACGGCGACGACCATGAGTGCGGTTGCGGCCACCACCATGGCGAGGACCACGAGTGCTGCGGCGGCCACGGCCATGATGATGGCCACGAGTGCTGCTGCGGCCACCATCACGGGGAGTAGCGCCCATGAGCTGGACGTTCGTGGTGCTTGCGCTGGTGCTCTTTCTCTTCGCGATCTACATCGGCTTTTTGTGCGGCCAGTGGGCGTGCGAAAAGCGCGTCATCACCAAGCGCGACTACTGGATTGCCAACTTTGCGGGAGCGGCGGCAGTCATCCTGCTGACCTGGGTGTTCTCGCTGTTCCCGCTGGTGCAGTTTGCGCCGATCGGCTGGCTCGGCGGCTTTATCGCCGGCCTTAAGATGAGCTTTGGCGAGTCCGTCGGTCCGTGGCGCAAACACGACGAGGTCTTTAACGTCAACAAGGCTCACCGCGCCGCCGCCGACGCGGGCGATGCCGAGGAGCGCCGCCGTGCGCGTCGCAATGGCGCGGCCGACCGACAGCTCATCTCGGTCACCGATGACAGCAAGGGTGCTGACAAGCACGCTAAGAAATAGTAAAAAGAGGTAACTATGGCAGAAAACAAAGACGAACAGCTCACCGACGAGGAGCTGGCACAGCTCCAGCTGGCAGAGGAGAACGAGAACGCCGTCGACCGCCTGGTCCAGGAGCTCGGCTGCCCCACGCGCCGCATCCGTCAGTTTGCCGCCCGCGTGCTGCACCTGCTTGCCGAGCGCGATCCGCAGCGCGTGGTGCCCTGCGTGCCCGCGCTGATCGAGGCGCTCGACCGCCCCGAGGCTCAGACCCGCTGGGAGGCCCTCGATGCCCTGACGGCGCTCGCCACCACCTGCCCCGAGCAGCTGGGCGATGCCTTTGAGGGCGCCGAGACCGCACTGTTCGACGAGATTTCCTCCACGCTGCGCTATGCCGCCTTCCGCCTGCTGTGCGTGTGGGGCGCCACGAGTGCTGAGCGTTCACGCGAGGCTTGGCCCATCCTAGACGAGGCCATCCAGTGCTACCACGGCGACCTTGAGTATCGCGATATGCTCGGTTGCCTGTACGAGTTTGGCCAGGGCGAGATCGACGCCGAGGTCGCCGAGAAGCTTGCGCTGCGCCTTAAGTTCGACGCCGAGAACGGCAAGGGCAGCTATCTCAAGGCCCGTTCGAGCGAGATTTGCGAAATGCTTGTTAAACGTTTTGGCCTGGATCTCTCCAAAAAGAAGAAGCGTGCTAGCGTTAAAAAATCTGACGACGCCGAAGACGAGGAGTAACAGATTATGGCGCACGATGTAGTCCTGATTCCCGGTGACGGTATCGGTCCCGAGATTACGCAGGCCATGCGCCGCGTGGTCGAGGCCACCGGTGTCCAGATCAACTGGAACGTCCAGGAGGCAGGTGCCGGCGTCATGGACGAGTTTGGCACGCCGCTGCCCCAGCACGTGCTCGATGCGGTCGCCGAGACCAAGGTTGCCATCAAGGGCCCCATCACCACGCCGGTCGGCACGGGTTTCCGCAGCGTTAACGTGGCCCTGCGCAAGCACTTCGACCTGTACGCCTGCGTGCGCCCCTGCCTGTCGCAGCCGGGCGACGGCTCGCGCTTCCGCGACGTCGACCTGGTCATCGTGCGTGAGAACACCGAGGACCTCTACGCCGGGATCGAGTTCGATGAGGGCGCTGCCGAGGTCGAGGAGCTCTCACAGCTTGTCGAGCGCTCGGGTCAGAAGACCTTCGCCGCCGATTCCGCCATCTCAATTAAGCCCATCTCCATCGCCAAGAGCCGCCGCATTGTGGAGTACGCCTTTGAGTACGCCCGCCGCTGCGGCCGTAAAAAGGTGACGGCCGTGCACAAGGCCAACATTATGAAGGCGACCGATGGCCTGTTCCTGCGCGTTGCGCGCGAGGTGGCCGCCAACTATCCCGATATTGAGTTCAACGACAAGATCGTCGACGCCACCTGCATGGGCCTGGTCCAGAACCCCAACGACTTCGATGTCCTGGTGCTGCCCAACCTGTACGGCGATATCGTCAGCGACCTGTGCGCCGGCCTGGTAGGTGGCCTGGGTATGGCCCCCGGCTCCAACATCGGTGCCGACTGCGCCATCTTCGAGGCAACGCATGGCTCCGCGCCCGATATCGCTGGCCAGGATATCGCCAACCCCACGGCCGAGATTCTGTCTGCGGCTATGATGCTCGATCATCTGGGCGAGAACGATGCGGCCAATCGTATCCGCGCCGCCGTGTCCGCCACGCTCGACGAGGGTAAGCAGGTTACCGGCGACGTATGTCGTGCCCAGACCGGCTCCGTCGAGGGCGCCGTGGGCACGCAGGCCTTTGCCGATGCCGTTATCGCGCACCTGGCCTAAGACATGCAGGCTGCAAACGCCTAAATAGTACTTAAGTGTTTGCGTATAACCTAAGAATCAATACGCCCGGCACTCTGTCGGGCGTATTCTATTGAAGACTATGTTTCCTAACAAGGAGTAACTGATATGGGTCTGATTCAAAAGAAGGACGAGAAGGACGAGATCGACGGCATCCAGATCATCGAGCGCGGCGAAGGCCCCGACGGTGACGAGGACGAGAAGATCGATCTGGTCGCCGGTACGTCTGCCGAGCACATTGCCGCCGGCACGACGGCCGAGGGGGAGGACGCCCGACTGGAGGCTCAGATTGCCGCGGATGCCGCTGACGAGAATCTGATGCCCGAGGAACAGGACGAGGACGACGACTCCGACGTGGACGACCACGCTTGCAAGCACAAGAAGACGATGATTGCCGCCTTTGTGGTCGCCGTCGTGATTGCTGCCGTGGTCGGCTTCTTTATCGGCAACGGTGGTTTTGGCGGCAAAGGCGTCGGCTCGGCGACCCTCACCGAGGACCAGCTCGATTCGACCGTGGCAAGCTATAGCTACAACGGCAAGAAGAGCGACATCACCGCGCGTGAGGCCATCGAGAGCCAGTACAGCCTCGACACCGTCAAGGACGATGACGGCAACTACACCGCTCCGTCTGCCGACGTTATCCTGTCCTACGTGCGCAACCAGATTCTGCTGGACGCTGCCGAGGACGAGGGCATTACCGTCTCTTCCAAGGAAATGAAGCAGTACGCCGAGGATTCCATCGGCACCTCCGACTACAAGACCATGGCCACGCAGTATGGCGTGTCCAAGGATCAGGCCAAGCAGATCGTCCGCCAGTCCGCGACGCTGCAGAAGCTCTACAAGAAGAAGGTTGGCGATAGCTCCGCAAGCATGCCGACCGCCCCGACCGAGCCTGCTGACGGCAACGAGGAGACCGCGAGCAAGGACTACGCTGACTACATCATCAACCTTGCCGGCGACGAGTGGGATAGCGAGAAGGGCACTTGGAAGGACGCCGATAGCACCTATGCCAAGGCCTTCGCTGACGATGCCTTTACGGCCGATAGCGCTACCTATAAGCAGGCCATGACCGCCTATTACACCGCCTACCAGCAGTATTCCTCGCGGGCTTCGAGCGCCAGCTCCAAGTGGACCGAGTATGCTAACGGCCTCTACGCCAAGGCCAACATCAGCATCTACGGCCTGTTTGCGTAAGGTTTGCTTGAGCTTTCGAGTACGAAGCCGAAATATCTGATGAAGCCCCTTAGAACGGACATCGTTCTAAGGGGCTTTTTGCGTTGGAGGGAAGGAGGGAAAGGAGAGGGGTAGTATGCAATTTATTAGAGACTTTATTCATGTAAAGTGAAAACGATCCCGGCTAAATTGGTAGTAACAATGTGGTACCACAGTTCATCTGGTAGTAACCAACTTTGAGACGAAATCGAATGGAAATTGCTAAGAATTAGTTTGGTAATAAAAGACTATGTTGGTTTCCGTGCTGGCTTCTGCTTCTCCGCTGGTGCTACCGACCTCCTGTTCTCCTCTAGCCTCCCGGCTGCTGCCAACACCTGGATGATCATCCCGCTGGGCATCGCTGCCTTCGTGGTCTTCTACCTCGTGTTCCGCTTCGCCATCACCAAGTTCAACCTTATGACTCCTGGTCGCGAGGATGACGATGTCGAGGAGACCTTCGCTTCCGCCGCTGCTGGCGACGACGGGTTCGCCGCTCTGGCCGCCGCTGTTCTTGCTGCCGTCGGTTGCAAGGAGAACGTCAAGACCGTTGACTGCTGCGCTACTCGCCTTCGCTTCGAGCTCGGCGATTCCGATCTGGTCGACGAGGCTGCCTGCAAGAAGGCTGGCGCTCTGGGTGTCATGAAGATGGACAAGGGTGCTACCCAGGTCATCATCGGCACGCAGGTCCAAGCTGTTGCCGAGGAGCTCAAGAAGCTTCTCTAAGCTTTAAAGACGTATCTGTCTTGCAAAGGGTCGTCCCGCTCCGCGGGGGCGGCCCTTTTTGCTACCTCGATACCTGATGTAGCGTTGTAATTGGTATTACAGTGCGTGGGCTATCAACCGGCAAACAATATTGAAATATGCTGGTTGAACTGCTGTTATTCCAATAAAACTGCTATAGTACGTGGTGTCTGGTTACAACCAATTTCGAGTCATTTATCCGGCAGGTATCATTATGGCAATGGGAGCGCGCAAACAACCTCTGTACGATCAGCTCGTCGATTTGCTGACCGATAAAATCGATCACGAACTTCGGCCCGGCGACTATTTGCCGTCCGAGCGTGACCTGTCGGAACGCTACGGACTCTCGCGTACTACGGTTCGCCTTGCCCTGCAGGAGCTTGAACGCTTAGGCTTGGTGGTTCGTCAGCGCGGCCGTGGAACCATGGTGTGCGACCGCTCTCTGCAAACGGCAAACCTCTCGCAAATCTATAGCTTTACCGAGCAGATGAAGGCGATCGGCCGTGTGCCCAAGACGACGATTCTTGAGTTTACCGCGGTCGAGGCAGACAAGAATATTGCCATAGAGATGAACGCGCGTCTTGGTGAGCGTCTGTACAAGATCAAGCGCCTGCGTATTGCCGATGGTGTGCCGCTGATGATTGAGTGTACATATCTGCCGAGTCGCAAGTTCTTTGCGCTTAAGCGTCCCATGATCGAGAACAAATCGCTGTACGACATGATCGAGCAGGACTTTCACGAGAAAGTTCGCGTGGCAGAGGAGGAATTCTACGCGAGTATTGCCCGCCATTCTGACGCTCGTCTGCTCGAGATTGCCGAAGGCGCACCGGTCCTGGATTTGATTCGTACCACATATGACATGAACAACGAGGTTATCGAGTATACGCGTTCGGTTGCGCGCGCCGACCAGTTTAAGTACAAGGTCTACCACAACCGCGCAGTCTAGAGTTATTGGGTATAAACGGCTTGGCGTGTTTTGCGGCGGGTGCAAAATGTGCCAAGCGGTAGAAGGCAACGAACAATCGCTCGAATTAACAATGCAGTGGTTTTTGATCCGCCCTAAAACGCACTGCGGGTACGGGAGCATAGATGAGCACGTATGCTATCAAGGCCGACAAGTTCTTTTTGCCGGCGGGGCCGCAGCTGGGCGGCTACCTCATGGTCGAAGATGGCGTCTTTGGCGCTTGGCAGGCCGATGAGCCCGCTTGCGAGATCAAAGATTATTCGGGTACATGGATTGCGCCGGGCATGGTGGACACCCACATTCATGGCTTCTATAACCATGCCACGACCGATAACGATGCCGAGGGTATCAACATCAGCGCGACCGAGCTCGCTCGTCGTGGTACCACCAGCTGGCTGCCTACGACCTTTACCGACGGCGTGGAGCAGATCAAAGAGGCCTGCGCTGCCATAGCACAGGCGGACGAAGAGCGCGGACCTGAGTTCTGCGGTGCTCGTATTCAGGGTATCTACCTGGAGGGTCCGTTCTTTACCATGAAGCATGTGGGCGCCCAGAACCCTGCTTATCTGATCGACCCATCCGAGGCAGTTTTTGACGAGTGGCAGGAGGCCGCCGGCGGTCGTATCGTCAAGAGCGCCATGGCGGCCGAGCGCGATGGTGCCGCCGCCTACGCCGCGACTCTGAGCGCAAAGGGCGTCGTGACTTGCATCGGCCACTCCGATGCCACCTATGATGAGTGTGTTTCTGCTATCAATGCTGGCGCCAGCTGCTTTACGCATACCTATAACGGCCAGCGCGGCCTCCATCACCGTGAGCCCGGTGTCGTCGGGGCCGCTATGGCCACGCCCAACACCTATGCCGAGATCATTTGCGACGGCAAACACGTGAACCCTGCTGCCATCAAGGCGCTGCTGCAAGCCAAGGGCTGGCAGCACACGGTGCTGATCACCGATTGCCTGGGTTGCGGAGGCATGCCCGAGGGCAAGTACACCAGCGGCGGCATGGACGTCATTATGAAGGACAACCTTTGCTGGCTCGCCGATGGCTCTGCTATCGCCGGCTCAGTGCTCACGCTCGCGCAGGGCGTAAAGAACATCGTCGACTGGGGTCTTGCGAGCGCCGATATCGCAATTCGCATGGCGACCGAGGTACCCGCGCGCTCTGCTCACGTTGAGGATAAATGTGGCAGCATTATGCCCGGTCGCGACGCCGACTTTGTCGTGTTCAATCCCGACCTTACCCTGGTCGAGACGTATG
>URCO01000006.1:0-74065 GCA_900546375.1 uncultured Collinsella sp. | reverse complement strand
ATACTCATGGAAAACCTCCCATTTCCCGATGTCCAAGAAATGGGAGGCAGTTCACAGGCACCTTTGTGGTGGTTTTTGTTTTCGCGGCGCGATTATCTCGATCTGTAACATCTAGGGCCCGAATTCCCGTCTAACTGTTACAGATCTAGACAAGACGTCTTAGTCCCTGACCTTTGTCTCAATCTGCAACAGATTGAGACCTTTTAGCCGTCCAGATGTTACAGATTGAGACATTCAAATCCCCCTAAGGGTAAAATCTCGATCTGTAACAGTAAGAACCCATTTCCTCGTCTACCTGTTACAGATCGAGACATTCGAATTCCCTTAAGAGAAAATCTCAATCTGCAACAGTTACTCGGCAAAAACGACTGCAGATGTTACAGATTGAGACAAAGCAGCGAGGCGGGCCGCCACATCTGCAAGAACCACCACAAAGGTGCCTGTCCCCTTTGTGGTGGTTTTCGTTGCCGCCATTATAGCGACCGCCGCGAGCGATAATGCCGTCTGCAAAACGCTTTCTTTACTGTAATGACTGACGTTTACCCAGATAAAACCTGCCAAAATAAACCTGTCCCTTTTTGGTAGGTAGAATTACCCATAAGACGAGTATGTTTCTGAGTTATTTCGTGTTGACCCATTTGAGCGGGATAGGGTATAACTCTACTCAACCGCTAGGGATTTTATTGAGAAAGGTGTTCTCCCATGAGCAAGAACCTCTCCCAGCAGGTCGTTCTCGACCGCCGCGGCTTCGTTGCCGCCACCTTCGCAACCGTCGCCGGCCTTGGTCTTGCCGGCTGCTCTGACACCAGCGCCGAGGCCGACAAGGGTTCCGCCACCGGCTCCTCCAAGGGCTCCGAGGATACCGCGGCTTCCACCACGCTCGATGCCAAGGCATTCGACAAGCTCGTCTACGACGGCCCCAAGGCTGATGACGACGCCATCGCCGCCAGCACCTGGGCCACGGCCGTCAAGGACGCCGGCGTCTTTAAGATCGGTGGGGTTCAGACCTCCACGCTCTTCTCCCTCCTCAACGAGAAAGACGGTCAGACCCGCGGCTTCGATGCCGGTATCGCACAGCTCCTGTCCAACTACATTCTGGGCGAGAACAAGGTCGAGATCACCCAGGTGACCTCGGACACGCGCGAGTCTGTCCTGCAGAACGGCCAGGTCGACGCTGTCTTTGCCACCTACACCATTACCGACGAGCGCAAGAAGCTCGTCTCCTTCGCCGGCCCCTACTACTACACCCAGCAGGCCATCCTGGTGCTCGCCGATAACGACGACATCAAGAGCGTCGACGACCTGGCCGACAAGAACGTCGCCGTCCAGTCCGGCTCCAACGGCCCTGCCATCCTGGAGGAGTTCGCCCCCAAGGCCAGCCAGCAGGAGTTCAAGACCGACGAGGAGGCCCGCCAGGCACTCCAGCAGGGTCGTGTTGACGCCTACGTCATCGACAACAACATGCAGCAGAGCGCCCTGGTCCGCGAGCCCGGCAAGTACAAGATTGCCGGCAAGCCCTTCGGCAGCAAGGAGCCCTATGGCATCGGTCTGCCGCTCGATTCCGACGGCGTCGCCTTCGTTAACGACTTCCTTAAGAAGATCGAGGACGACGGCACCTGGACCGAGCTGTGGCAGATCTGCATCGGCGACCGTACGGGCGACACCAATGTTCCCGAGCTGCCCGAGATCGGCGCCTAGGCAGCGAGCCTGGTAACGGCCGCAACGAAACCATACGGAAACGCATGATGCGCTTTATTGCGGTAAACTGTTTCCTCACTGAGTTGTCGGGGCTTCCGTACACACGGGAGCCCCTTTCCTTATCGGCGGGAGGTCCGCATGAGTCTCTCCGAGCTCTGGTCGCTCTATGGCCAGAACTATATCGACGCGCTGCTAGCAACCTGGGGCATGACGCTTGAGTCGTTTGCCATCGCCATGGTGCTGGCCGTCGCCGTCACCGTGATACGCGTGTCGCCGCTCAAGCCGCTGCGCGTCTTTGGCGACCTGTATGTCCAGGTCTTCCGTAACATCCCCGGCATCGCACTGCTCATCATCGTCGTCTATGCGCTGCCGCCGCTCAAGGTCGTCCTACCCTACCGCACCTGCGTTATCGTCGCCACGGTTCTTTTGGGCTCGGCCTTTGGCTCCGAGAACTTTATGAGCGGCATCAACACCGTCGGCGTCGGTCAGGTCGAAGCCGCACGTTCGCTCGGCATGAGCTTCAGCCGTATCCTCGCCAAGATCCTGATTCCGCAGGCGCTGCGCTCGAGCGTGTTGCCCATGACCAACCTCTTTATCGCCGTCATGCTCACCACCGCGCTCGGCAGTCAGGTGCCGTTGCAACCGCAGGAGCTCACCGGCGTGGTGAGCTACATCAACACGCGCTCGCTCGGCGGCGTCGCCGCGTTCTTTATCTCGGCGCTCGGCTACCTGGGCACGGCCTTTGTGGTGAGCCACATTGGCAACTACATCGATAAGAAGGTGAGGATCCTCCGATGAGCAAGCACTCCGCCTCCGCGCTCACCATGCGCGATGCGCTCTACGAGGCTCCCGGCCCCAAGATGCGCGCCAAGATTCGCATCGGCACCGCCATCTCGCTTGTTGCCGTCGCCGCGCTTGTCGTCCTCGTGTTGCAGCGCTTTTATGTGACCGGCCAGCTTTCGGTTCACTATTGGTATTTCTTTACGCACCTCACCACCTGGAAGTTCCTGCTTGCCGGCTTTGAGGGCACCGTTAAAGTCGCACTCACCGCTGGCGCCATCGCGCTGGTGCTGGGCTTAGCCCTTATGCTCGGCCGTACCAGCGACATTAAGCCGCTGCAGCTGGTCTGCCGCGTGCTCACCGATTTCTTCCGCGGCGTACCGAGCCTGCTGTTCATCTACTTCTTCTTTTTGGTGCTGCCCCAGTACAAGATCGCACTGCCGTCGTTTTGGATGCTCACGCTTCCCGTAGCGCTCGCCGCAGCCGGCGTGCTGGCCGAGATTTTCCGCGCCGGCGTCAATGCCGTGCCGCGCGGTCAGGTCGAGGCAGCCCAGGCACTCGGTCTCTCCAAGGCCAAAATCACCTTTAAAATCGTGTTGCCGCAGGCTATTCGGTTTATCATTCCGTCCTTGATTTCGCAGCTTGTGGTCGTAGTCAAGGACACCACCGTTGCCTACGTGGTGAGCTACCCCGACCTCATGCAAAATGCCCGCGTGCTCATTACCAACTACGACGCCCTCGTATCGGTCTACCTGGTGATCGCGGTCATCTACATCCTCATCAACGTCGCGATTAACAAGGCCGCTGTCTATGTTTCGCACAAGACCGGCGCGACCATCATCCGCTAACGCTTTACCATTTCGAGTCATAAGGAGCCGAGCACCATGGCACAGAGCACCTCTTCCACCGGCAATCAGCCGCTGATCGAGCTCAGGCACGTCGATAAGCACTATGGCGACCTACACGTCCTCAACGACATCAATCTCTCGGTCAACCGCGGCGAGGTCGTCGTTGTGATCGGTCCCTCGGGCTCGGGCAAGTCGACCATGTGCCGCACCATCAACCGCCTGGAAACCATCGACTCGGGCGAGATCCTCATAGAGGGCGAGCCCCTGCCGCAGGAAGGCAAGGACCTTGCCCGTATGCGTGCCGAGCTGGGCATGGTGTTTCAGCAGTTCAACCTGTTTGCACATATGACCGTACTGCAGAACGTCATGCTGGGACCGGTCGATGTGCTGGGCGTCTCCAAGGACGAGGCCCGCGAGCGCGCCATGGACCTGCTGGGCCGCGTGGGCGTTGCCGAGCAGGCCGATAAGGTGCCCGCACAGCTCTCGGGCGGCCAGCAGCAGCGCGTAGCCATCGCCCGCTCGCTTGCCATGCAACCCAAGGCCATGCTTTTTGACGAGCCCACGAGCGCCCTTGACCCCGAGATGATCAACGAGGTGCTCGAGGTCATGGTCCGTCTGGCCCAGCAGGGCATGACGATGATCGTCATCACGCACGAGATGAACTTCGCCCGCCGCGTGGCCGACCGCGTCGTGTTTATGGCCGACGGCCAAATCGTGGAAACTGGCACGCCTGACGAGTTCTTCGACCACCCCCAGACCAAGCGCGCCCAGGACTTCCTCAACTCTATCAAGGGTCACTAACCCAATTGTCACGCGGGCAAATTCATCAGTAACGTTTGCCCCGCGCCACCCCTGTGCCATGTCCACTCGGATTCGAAAGCCGCAACCATGATCGGAACCCGCACCTCATCGTCCTACACCCCGCATGTCGACGTCGACCCCGCCGACCGCCCGCTTATCCTGGTAGCACCACGCTGGGAAGAAGCGAAGCCCTATTTGAGCGAGACACTCTCCCCCAACGAGGAAATCGCAAGTGTCTTTGTCGACGCCATTCTTGCCGCCGGCGGTCTGCCGTTGCAGATGTCCATTACCGAAGACGTCGACGTTGTCCGTCATTACGTGGAAATCGCCGACGGCATCGCCATTCCCGGCGGTCCGGACGTCAACCCCAAACGCTGGGGCGACGAGCGTCCTTACGACCCCACGCTGTGCTGCGAGATTCGCGACCGTTTTGAGTTTAAGCTGGTTAACGAGGCACTTCGCGCCAAGAAGCCGCTCTTTACCACCTGCCGCGGCACGCAGCTGCTCAACGTCGTCACCGGCGGCACCCTGTGCATGGACGTGCCGAGCCTGGGCGCGCGCGAGGGTCGCACGCAGTGGCGCCACACCCACGTGCTCAACGACCCCGTGCACCCCGTCGAGGTCATGCCGGGCTCGCTGCTGGAGCGCGCGGTTGGCGGGCACAGGCTGATCCAGACCAACTCGGCACATCACTGCTGCGTCGATCGTCTGGGTAAGAGCACGCGCTTGGTCGCCAAGGCAACCGACGGCGTTCCCGAGTGCATCGAAGTCGAAGGCCAGCCGTTCTGTCTGGGTGTGCAATGGCACCCTGAGTACACGTGGAAGACACTCGAGACCGACTTTAACCTGTGGAAGTCGTTTGTCGAGGCGGCGGCCAAGGTAAAGCAGGCCCGCTAGTTCGCGAACCGCATAACAGATAAGGGCGCCCCGCCGGCCACATGGTCCGACGGGGCGCCCTTTTGCCTATACGCGACAGGCACACAGCCCAAGGCTCGCAAGCTCTTATTCGGCCGCCTCGCGCAGGGCCGACATCGTAGCCGCATATTGCTGCTGCAGCGCATGCATCCCCTCGCGAGCGCCGTCAACGGCATCGGCACCACGCAGTGCTTCGGTTACCACGACCGCCGGCTCGTACAGATTATCGAATCCCAGGTTCTGGCTCACGCCCTTGAGCGTGTGCGCTGCCATAAACGCACCTTCGGCGTCTCCCGCCGCCATGGCGGCCTCCAGCTTGTCCATGCTCTCGTCATCCAAAAACTTGAGGGCAAAGCGGGCGAGCATTTCCTCGCCCATCAGCCGAGCGCACGCGTCATCATAATTGGCGCCGATCTTCTCATACGCCTCACGCATGGAAATCATGGATTAAAAACTCCTTTGGTCAAACTAAATCGTGGGAAACGCGACAACGTCGGCGGGGCGTGCCAACGTCTCGGCAATTTGGTCTTGCACCTCGAGCAGACAATCGAGCAGCAGCGGGTTAAAGGTGCCGCACTTACCGTCCAGGATCATCTGAATTGCCTCCTTGTGCGGGATAGCGTCCTTGTACACGCGCACGCTCGTCAGAGCATCGTACACGTCGGCCACCGAAACCACCTGTGCGGCAATGGGAATTTCGTCGCCCTTAAGGCCATCGGGATAACCCTTGCCGTCCCAGCGCTCGTGATGCCAACGCGCAATCTGGTACGCATATTCCATAAGCGCATTGCCGGCGTGATGGCTACCCAGCTCAAGCAGCATGTCGGCGCCGATCGTGGTATGCGTCTTCATAATCTCGAACTCCTCGGGCGTAAGGCGCCCGGGTTTGTTGAGAATCGCATCGTCAATCGACATCTTGCCGATATCGTGCAGCGCCGAAGCCAGGGCAATCGTGGAGCGCTCCTCATTGTCAAGGGAAATGGTGTCGCTACGCTGGACCAGACAGCCAAGCAGCAGCTCGGTCAGCTTTTCGATGTTCGTAACGTGCCTGCCGCTCTCGCCGTTGCGAAGCTCCATGACGCCGGCCATGATGTCGATGAGCATGCGACTGTTCTTGACACGCTCGTTGTACTGCTGGGACAGCAGGCTCGTCAGGCGGCGCTGTTTGGCGTATAGGCGGATGGTGTTGCTTACACGGCGGCGCACGACACGGGAGTCAAACGGGCGGTTGATATAGTCCGAGGCGCCCAGCTCGTACGCGCGCAGAACCATATCATCGGAATCTTCGCTCGAAATCATGATGACAGGCAGATTGTCACTAACCGATCGGCGCGACAGACCGGCCAGCACCTCAAAGCCGCTTATGCCCGGCATGACAATATCCAGCAGCACGAGCGACAACTCATCACCATAGCGGTCGACCATGTCGAGCGCCGTACGACCGTTGTCGGCCTCGAGGATGCAATACTCGTCCTTGAGCATCTCGCTGAGAATGACTCGGTTCATCTCGGAGTCATCGACAATAAGTACCAAAGGCTTTTCGCTTTGGAAGGCCTCGATGGAATCGGCATCGGTCACGACCGTACCGGCTTTTGCCTTAGCGCGGCTCAGTAACTGGACAGCGCGGCCAACGCCCTCATCGACCGTCTCGCCATGAATGCGAACGCCACCAACACATGCCGTCAAGCTCACGTACTCATGGCCCGGAATAATCGTGGAACGAACGGCATCGGACACCTGATGCAGGCGACGGGTGAAGTCATCGGAGGGAATATTGGGCATGACAACCACAAACTTGTCGCAGCCATAGCGCACAAGCTCGTCAGTCGAACGGATTCCGCTGCGCATGGCTGTCGCCACGGCACCGAGCGCAAGGTCGCCGGCATGACGGCCACACGTATCGTTGAAGACCCTAAAATCATCAAGGTCGATCATCGCAACGCCGGCATTCATGCGGGCGCTACGGAGCTTTTCCTCGTAATATCGGCGATTGTGCACGCTCGTCAGCACGTCGGTGTAGACAAGGTCCTCTTTTGCGGCCTCTTGCCCATCGATCGGACGCACCATCAGCAGGACATGAGGCTCGCCCTCGACCTTCAGAGGGCGCAGGCGAGCGCGGTACTCAACGCCATCGTTGAGCAGTTGCTCCGACACCTCATCGGAATCTGTCAAGGCCTCAAGACTTGCCTGGCGCAAACAAGGGCAGCGATCACCGGCGAGCAGGCAGTTAGGCTCGCTCTTAATCTGATCGGCCGACAGCAAACGTACCACGGGGTAGGTCTTCGCGACACGGGCGACCTCGGCGGCAGCCTCCTCGTCGGTTAGATTGACCTCGTGATTATTGAGCATATGGGGCCCTTTCGATAGCTTCGCATGGTAGCGGTGGGTTCCAAATGTTACAAGGGTAACACCTTGCCGATGCAGGTAAGCACGTAAATGCTGTTACATTTTTATGAGTTGGCAGACGGCGCGATTGAAGCCGCAGACGTGAGGTTTTGAACACATTTGTTAACAATGCCGAAACGTTTGCGGGTGAAGTCTGCTTTGGCTATTGCGGGTGTTAGAGCCCCAGGATGCCAAGGACAGTCTGGGCAGCCGCTCCCGGGCGATCGCGCAGGCCGTTGTGCGCGCCGGGAACCATTACGAGCGGACAGTCCAAAAGCTCAGCCGCCACCCTCGTGCCCGCCTCGCGAGGCGTGCCAATCGAGAGCTCGCCCAGGAGCACGGCGGCCACCGTTTTCGACGCACGGACGCTATCCCAATCGGGAACGCAGGTCATAGTAATCCCGTATTCGTTCGCCATGAAACTGCGGCCGTTGCGCAGGGCATGCTTGGCTTCCGCCTCGGTTAACTTGGGGGCCTCAGGGTCCGAATCGCCGATGGCGCCCAGGAAGGCCCGTAATGCCCTGGAGACCTTTCCCGCGGCGATCATCTCGAGCAAAACCGGGGCCGCGCCCAGGCCGGCGCCCTCATCCGTCACGGCGGGTTCATGCAGAATCGCACGCGAGATTATGGCGGGGTTTGCACGGAGAAGCTCCAGGGCCACCAACGTACCGGCACTGTGCGCGAGCACGTTTGCCGGAGTGCCAATATGCTCGATAACGGCCTGCAGGTCCGCGGCCTGGACGGCGAGGTCGTAGCGTCCGTCTGCAGCGTCGCCGCTCTCGCCGCAACCGCGCCGGTCGTAGGTGATGACGCGATAGTCACAGGCGAGCTCGCGGGCGATGGCGTCAAAAAAGACGCCGTCGACGCAGGCACCGTGCACGCAAACCAAGGCGGGTGCATCGGACGATACAACCGGGCCGGCATACTCGCGGCAGGCGATCGTAGTGCCCGCATTCTCGACCGTAAAATCCATACTGTGTTCCCATCGTCAACACCACCAGGCCGTGCCGGGGTGCGGCTTGGTCAGATGGCGTCATTTTGTGTGTACATGAATGCGTCTACTGTACCCAGCTCGCACCCTTTCATGACAGGGTTTCGAAAACTCGCCCGATTGCAAGGTTTCTGCCTAAACAACAGCGCCCAAACCCGCAACCCACATGAAGGCCGATGCTATGCTTAAGCTCAACTGTCCCAAGGAGCATATGCCTATGTCTACGTTTTTAAATGCCAGCCCCATCTTTGGGCCCGTCCGCAGCCGTCGCCTGGGCCTTTCGCTCGGTGTCAACATGATGCCGGCGAGCGGCAAAATCTGCACGTTCGACTGCATCTACTGCGAGAACGGTCTCAACGCCGAGCGCCCCTGCCACGAGCCGTATAACACGGCTGCCGTGGTGCTCGATGCACTCGAGGCCAAGCTGCACGAGATGGCAATCGAGGGTGAGCTGCCCGATGTAATCACGTTTGCCGGCAACGGCGAACCAACCGCCGCACCTGAGTTTCCGCAGGCCATCGCCGGTGCCATCGCGCTGCGCGACCAGCTGGCCCCAAACACCAAGATTGCCGTGCTTTCCAACGGCACGCGCGCCGACCGTCCCCAGGTGCACGATGCACTCATGATGGTCGACGACAACATCCTCAAGCTCGATACGGTCGACCCGGCATTTATCCAGCTGATCGACCAGCCCGTTGGCCCCTACGATGTAGAGCACCAGATCGAAACGTTCGCGAGCTTTGACGGTCACGTTATTATCCAAACGATGTTTTTGAGCGGCGAGTACCGGGGCAAGTCTCTCGATAACACCGGCGAGGAGTACGTTGGCCCTTGGCTCTCGGCGCTCGAGCGCATTCGCCCACAGGAGGCGACCATTTACACGGTGGCGCGCGAAACACCGGTCGCCGGCCTTGCTAAAGCGGCGCCCGAGGTGCTCGACAAGATTGCTGCACGCGTGCGCGCCCTCGGCATCCCCTGCCAGGTGAGCTACTAGCAAAACCACGCAGCAGCCAGTGCCCGCCATCCCGCCCCATCGGTTGCGGTGATATAGTTCCTATTTGTGCTGTTAAACCGCTTAAATCGGAACTATATCACCGCAACTTTTATAGACGCGTGGGTGGGCTATACTAGCTGCGGATGAAAGGAAGTTAGCCATGTTTGACAAAGGACCCGTGCCCGGCCGCAACGATGCTTGCTGGTGCGGCAGCGGCAAAAAATATAAGAAATGCCATAGCACCTTTGATGAGCGCCTCGAGCGCTTGTGGGAAGAGGGCTGGGAGGTTCTGCCCCGCACGCTCTACAAGACGCCCGCCGATATCGAGGGCATCAAGCGCTCGGCCGCCATCAACGTGGGCGTGCTCGATTACGTAGGCGAGCACATCGCCGCGGGCATGACCACCAACCAGATCGACCAGATGATCTACGACTACACCGTCGAGCACGGCGGCACGCCGGCCGACCTCAACTACGAGGGCTACCCCAAGAGCGTATGCACCTCGATCAACGACGTGGTCTGTCACGGTATCCCCTGCGATACGGACGTGCTGCACGAGGGCGACATCATCAACGTCGACTGCTCCACGATCCTGGACGGCTACTTTAGTGATTCGAGCCGCATGTTCTGCATCGGTGAGGTCTCTGCCGAGCGCCAGCGCCTGGTCGAGGTCACCCGCGCCAGCGTGGAAGCGGGCTTGGCAGCCGTCAAGCCATGGTTGCCGCTCTCCGTTATGGCCGAAGCCGTGCAAAAGACGGTCGAGGACGCCGGCTTTAGCGTGGTGCGCGAGTACGGCGGACACGGCATTGGCAAGGAGTTCCACGAGGACCCGTTTGTGGGCTTTACCACCGAGGCGCCCGATGTGGACACCATCATGGCTCCGGGCATGGTCTTTACCATCGAGCCCATGGTCAACGCCGGGGCGCCCGACATTAAGATTAGCAAGGGCGACGGCTGGTGCGTGCGCACCAAGGACGGCAGCGACTCGGCCCAGTGCGAGGTACAGCTCGTGGTGACCGAGGACGGGTACGAGCTGCTCAGCTGGTAGCCGTACGAGCGCCGGATGCTGACGGGCACGCCCGTCTTGCATCCGGCGTTTTATTTGAACGTTTTGCCTGATACAACCTGCCAAAACAAACCCGTCCCTTTTTTGCAGGCTGAGCGGAGAGGACTGCTTGTGGACATCCTGGTTTTGCTGCCCGTCAATGACCGCCATCGCGCAATTCTTGAGTCGAGCGCTCCGGGCGAGGACTTTATCTACACGAGCTCCGACGCCATCACGCGTGAGCAGGTCGCCAACGCCGACGTGATCTTGGGCAACATAGACCCTGCTTTGCTTACCGCATGCGAGCATCTCCAGCTGTTGCAATTGCAGACCGCCGGCTATGACGATTACTTGGCCGCCGGCACCGTGCCGGCTGAAGCTAAGCTGTCTTGCTCGATCGGCGCCTACGGTCAGGCCGTGAGCGAGCACATGTTTGCCATGGTCCTTTCCATGATGAAGCGCCTGCCCGGCTATCACGACTTGCAGCGCGAGCATCGCTGGGAGGATTTGGGGCCGGTTACCTCGCTCAAAAATGCCAACGTGCTGGTGCTGGGCGCGGGCGACATTGGCGGCCACTTTGCCACGCTCTGCCGCAGCATGGGTGCGCACGTCCGCGGCATCAAGCGCCATCCGCTCGTCTACCCCATTGTGTTTGAGGACATGGACGGCATGGACGCCCTACCTGAGCGCTTGGCGGAGGCCGACATCGTCGCATCCTTTATGCCAAGCACACCCGAGACCCGCGGCCTGGCGAACGCCGAGTTCTTCGCCGCGATGAAGCCGGGCGCCTTCTTTGCCAACGGCGGCCGCGGCGACCTTGTGGTCGCCGACGACTTGGTCGCCGCCTTGGAGTCGGGACATCTCGCCGGCGCCGCGGTCGACGTCACCGACCCCGAGCCCCTGCCCGCGACAAGCCCGCTGTGGGATGCGCCCAACATGCTCATCACACCGCACGTCTCTGGCTGGTTCCATCTAGCCGCCACCCTCAACAACGTCGTCGACATTGCCGCGGAGAATCTGCGTCACCTGCAGGCCGGCGAGACCCTGCGCTGCTGGATCGAGCATTAGATTGTTCCGGCGTTTTACCAAACGCCGGAACCCCTCGACGCTGCGAGCCCCATGGGTTCCGCCGTTCTAACGAACGGCGGACCGGTCGACGCTGCGAGCCCGCCGTTTGGCCAATCTGTGGGGTCTTCAAATTGTTAGAGCGTTGCTAAGTAATTCTTTGCGTCTTCTACGCTCATTGCTGCGACAGGCGCGTGTGAACAGAGTTTGACATCGTTGGTGACCAGTAAATCTGCTTGGGAGCGCATCGCTGCCGCGATGATTAAATCGTCTTCGTAATCGCTATGGAGCTTACGCTGCTTACTCGCCATCCACATGTCGCTCAGGTCGCAGGGCACGGGCGTAGCAAGTTGCGACAACACGTCGAGGCAATCCCATGCAAGTGATGTCGCCGCCACGGCGGCATCTTGGGATAGTGAGCCATGCTCGCGCCGATACCATGCCTTATGTTCGCTTGAAATCAAATAGAACAGATCTTTGGACGATGTCGCCGCATACAGCAAATCCACCTGCGCCGTGCATGCATCGCGTAAAAACTCAATCGCCACCGAACGACCACGTCGTGAGGGAATGAAGTAATCGAGCCACACGTTGGTGTCAACCAAGATACGCCTTGGAGCCTCACTCATAGAGCCAGCTCATCTCCTCGCCATAGCGATCCGCATAGGCATTCCGTTTGAGCTCTTCGTCGTCCGATGGCTGAGCCCTGACCATATCGATTCCCGACTCACGGCAAGCGGCAGCGAACAGCTTCGACCCCTGATCCATGAGCTCGAGCTTACGTTTGGCGGCCTTTTCGCGCTCGCGCTGTTCCGCCCGGGCACGACTGGGCAGCAGGATATCCTCGAGCGCGCCGGGCCGATCAGCCAGAGATGCCGCAAGTTGCCAGAGCGCACGCACCGCTTGGCTCGGCGTCATACCGGCCCTGGAGAGAGCGGCGTCCCCACTCCTTTTAAGATCGGCATCGAGACGCACGTTGATCTGAGCGGCTGTTGTGGTCATGACCCCTCCTTAATACTTCAAAACTATCATAAAACTCTATGGTAGATACGTAAAGCATGTATAGCATTTATAAGCATTAGCCGTACTCTGTACACAAAAAGCCGCCGAGGCACACTGCACCTCGGCGGCCACATATCACAGATCTAGCTCGGTTTCACCCTTTGCATTCGCCCAGATAAAACCTGCCGAAATCAACATCCCTCTTTGGCAGGTTTTAGAGCTCCGCGCTTTCGGCTCCGTTGATATGGAGGTCGCGCTCGTAGAAGGCGGTGAGGGCGCGGATGGCGTACATCACGTCGCGTACGCCGCCGGTCTCGTAGCTTGAGTGCATGGCCAGCTGCGGCAGGCCCACGTCCACGGCATGCATGCTCGCCTGCATATTGGACAGGTTGCCGAGTGTGGAGCCTCCGGCCATATCGCTCTTGTTGGCGAAGGCCTGTGTGGGTACGTCGGCGTCATCACAGATGGCCTGGAACACCGCGCGGCTAAAGGCATCGGTGCAGTAGTGCTGGTTGGCGGCTTCCTTAATGACAATGCCGCCGTTGAGCACAACCTGATTGCGAGCATCGCACTTCTCGGCGTGGTTGGGGTGCACGGCATGCGCATTGTCGCAGCTCACAAGCATCGAGGCGGCAAGTGCGCGATGGTACGACTCGTCGTCAAAGCCCAGCGATCCGTTGATGCGGCGCAGCGCGTCGGCCAAGAACGTCGACATGGCGCCCTGCTTGGTCTCGGAGCCAACCTCCTCGTTATCAAAGCAGCAAAAGACCGAGATGTCATGCGCATTCTCGGCACCCAAAAATGCCTGCAGCGAGGTGTAAGCGCAGGCCAGGTCGTCGAGCTTGGGCGTCGAGATAAACTCGTCGGCCCAGCCCCAAATGCGCGCATCCTGACGATTGACCAGGAACAGATCGCGACCTAGGATCTGCTCGGGTTCAACGTCCAGTTCGTCAGCGATCAGTACGTCAAAATCTCCCTGTTTAAGCTCGCCGGCGCTGATGAGCGGGCACAGGTCGACGGCTCGGTTGGGAGCAAAGCCCTCGTTAACGCCGCGGTTCATGTGGATGGCAAGGCTCGGGATAATAGCGACCTCGCGCTCGGTGGCAAGCAGGCGGCTCTCGATACGGTCGCCCTCGCGCACCAGCACACGTCCGGCCAGCGCCAGCGGGCGGTCGAACCAGGTGTAGTCGATCATGCCGCCGTAGGCCTCGGTGTTCAGGCGCAGCGTCTCGCCTGCGCCATCGAGCTCGGGCACGGCCTTGACCTTAAACGTCGGCGAATCGCTGTGCGACGCCGTGAGCTGAAAATGATAGTCACCGGCGACGCCGTCCTCGCCCCACGTCGCGGCCAGGTCCTCGCCCACCTTAAAGGCAACAACGCTCGAGGTGTTGCGCTGCGTGTAATAACGCCCGCCCGGTTCGATGTCCCACGCCGCATTCTCTGGCAGGTAGGTAAAGCCCGCCTCGTCGAGCTCGGCCATAATGGTCGCCGCCGTATGGAACATACTGGGGCATGCCTCGATAAAGTCGATAAGGTCGTTGGCGGCCTCGATATCGTCGGCCGTCACGTGTACGCGCTCGGGCGTTTCCTGATCCGTCATGCTCTCCCCTTTCGCTGGGTTGATGGTCCCCTCCAGCATACCCCGCCACGCCAGCGCCGCACTCTTCATTCCGTGCTTAATTCCGCGCCGCTCACCAAGTTGAGCCATCATGCCCGCGCTCCTTTTGCGACAATTGCGCTAACAGGACGAGAGGAGCCGTCATGAAGCCACGTAACATTGCCATCGCCTGCGGTGTCGCGGGAGTCACCGTCGGCCTTGCCGCTGCCACCGGCATCGTTTACCGCAAGCAAATCAAGTCCGCAGCGTCGCTCAAACGCTTGACCGGCCACGCGGATGGCTATGACCTGTACGCGATCGACATCGCCTACGACTACGACCTTGATCGCATCATCGCCGCCGATGTGCGCGACGACCAGGCCTACATCGATGCTGTGGTGGCACAGGTGTTGCCCGGCGTGCCAGCACATGTCCAGGCGCCCCAGTTTGCCTGCAGCGCTTTTATCGCCGTAGATGCCGAAGGCCGCGTGCGCACCGGTCGCAATTACGACTTTAAGGACGACACCTCGGCGCTGCTGGTGCGCAATCACCCACGCGGCGGCTATGCCTCCATCGGGTTTGCCGCCCTTAACAACCTGGGCGATAACACTCCACTTGACTCCGTCGCGGGACGTGCCGCCGCACTCATGGGCCCGTTTGCTCAGCTCGACGGTGTTAACGAATGCGGCGTGTCCATTGCCGTACTCACCCTGGATTCCAAGCCCTGTGACCAGGACACGCAACGCCCCGTCATCAATACCTCGCTCGCCATCCGCCTGGTGCTCGACCGTGCCGCCACCACGCAAGAAGCTGTCGACCTGCTTTCCGCCTACGACATGCACGCCATGGCAGGACGCGATTACCACTTCTTTATCAACGACGCCGCCGGTGACGCGCGGGTGGTGGAGTGGGATCCGCGCGACCCCGACCGTGCATGCAAAGTGACTCCTGTACGCCAGGTTACGAACTTCTACGCCTGCTATGGCGACGAAGTGCTGCCCAACCAAAAGAATGGCGAGCTGGGCCATGGTAAAGAGCGCGCCGTCGCAATCGCCGATGTCCTTGACGCCCATGTCGGTGCCCAGGACGAGGCAGTCGCTTGGAAGGCCCTACGCGCCGCAGCGCAAGAGCCCAATCCGGAAGACATCACCAGCAACACGCAGTGGTCGGTCGTCTTTGACAACACCGAGCCCGCTGCCGCCATCACGCTGCGCCGCCACTGGGGCGACGTCGATGCCTTCGCGCTGTAAGGCGCTGGCACCGTCGTCCTTACGCTCGCCTGACGTTGCTTACATTTCCATACGCTTGAGCTAACACGTTTTGCCCCCGCATCAACAGTGTGCGGGGGTAAACTTATGCGCATGTTATAACTTGCCCGGAAGGATTCATCATGCTTAGGATCGGTCTTCTTACCAGTGGCGGCGACTGCCAGGCGCTCAACGCCACCATGCGCGGCATCGTCAAAACGCTTATGACCAATAGCGAAGAACCTATCGAGATCTATGGTTTTGAGGACGGCTACCAGGGCCTTATCTACAGCAGGTTCCGCGTCATGACGCCCGCCGATTTTAGTGGCATCCTCACCCGCGGCGGCACTATTCTGGGCACGAGCCGCACGCCGTTCAAGCGTCTGGATATTCCCGAGGCCGATGGCATCGAGAAGGTGCCAGCGATGGTCCACACCTATCATAAGCTGCAGCTCGACTGCCTGTTTATGCTGGGCGGTAACGGATCCACCAAGACCGCCAACCGTCTGCGCGAAGAGGGCCTCAACGTTATCGCCCTGCCCAAGACCATCGATAACGACACCTGGGGCACCGAGTTGACGTTTGGCTTTACGAGCGCCATCGACGTCGCCACCAAATGCATCGACGACATCCACACCACCGCTTCGAGCCATGGGCGCGTGTTCGTTATCGAGATCATGGGCCATAAGGTTGGCTGGATCCCGCTGTATGCCGGCGTCGCAGGCGGCGCAGATGTCATCTTGATTCCCGAGATCCCCTACGACATGGATAACGTCATCAAGACCATCGAGCATCGCATGGAGACCGGCAGCCGCTTTACCATCGTGGCCGTCGCCGAGGGCGCCATCTCCAAGGAGGACGCGGCACTGTCCAAGAAGGAGTACAAGAAGAAGCTCGCCGAGCGCACGAGCCCGTCGATTGTCTACGACATCGCCAAGGAGATCGAGGCCAAGACCGGTCGCGAGACCCGCGTCGCCATCCCCGGCCACACGCAGCGCGGCGGCCAGCCCGATGCCCAGGATCGCATCTTTGCGACCCAGTGCGGCGTCGAGGCAGCGCTCGGCTGCCTGCGCGGCGAGTTTGGCTACATGATTGCCCTGCGCGACGGCAAAATGTGCCACATGCCGCTCGAGGATGTCGCCGGCAAGCTCAAGTTTGTCGACCCCCAGAGTGATCTGGTGCGCGAGGCCAAGGCGCTGGGCATCAGCTTCGGCGACGAATAGCCTCGGCTGGAACCGCCCCCATCGGAGCCCCCAGGGCTTACCTCCCAAATCGTCCTCGGACATGTCAGGACCCCGCCGTGCGCTTCGCGCGGCGGGGTCCTTCCGTCCTGCGGAAAGATTTGGGAGGTAAGCCCTGGGGCCTCCTGCGGTAACTGGGGAGGCCGAGGCTATTCGCCTTCTTGCTGCGGGTGCCTGACCTGAAATTCAGTTGCGGTGAAATAGTTCCTGCTTGCCCGCAAATGGCTGAATTTAGGAACTATTCCACCGCAATTTACTGAGTGGGAGCTCTTGGCTGCTACTTGCATTGACATTTGTCCTAAAATGGCTGGTCGTTAGGGGTTGCTACCGGTAGTTGCGGTAGGGTTTGAGCAGATTCTAACTAGAAATGGTGGTCGCTACCGGTTGTTCTCGGCATACTCGGCTCATTCGATTCGACCATCAAACGAAAGGAACCACCATGGATCTTGCGATGGCACAGCGCCTCGTCGATCGCCGTAAAGCTGCCGGGCTTTCTCAGGAGGCGCTTGCTGCCCAGCTGGGCGTAAGCCGCCAGGCTGTTAGTAAATGGGAGCGCAGCGAGTCCTCACCCGATACCGATAACCTCATTGCGCTCGCCGCGCTGTATGGCGTGTCGTTGGACAAGCTGCTATATGGGGAGGCGGCCAACGATGCCGACGGCCCGGAGGACGGTAGCGCCGACACCGAGACGGCGGATGTGGCTGACGAGGCTGAGGATTCTGCCGAGCACGCCGATTGCGGTGACAAACCACTTGTCGATATTTCCCTCGCGCGCGGTATCCACGTCATTGATCCCAATAAAGGCGAGGAAGTCCATGTTGGTTGGAGCGGCATCCATGTGACCAACGAGCACAAGGGCGAAGAGGTGCATGTGGTGCCGGGCGGCGTGCATATCGATACGCTTGAGGACGATGGACATAGCGTGCGTACCAATGACGACGGCACCGTCACCATTGACGGCGAGACGTTTTCCAGCTGGAAGGAAGCACACGACAAGCTCGACCGTCATGGCAAGCATTTCCACACCAAGGTCGGACGTGCATGGAACAAATTCCCCTTCCCCGCACTTGTCACTCTCGCCTATCTGGTGCTCGGCATTGTCTACGGCACATGGGGCATGGGGCTTTTCCTTGTCTTTTTGGTTCCCGTCTACTACGCGATTGGTGACTTTATCGATCGACGCCATTTGTCAAAGCTCACTGAATGCGTCTATCCAGCAGCCGCCATCGCTTGGTTCCTCTACATGTGGCTCTGTTTGGGACAGCCCCATCCTGCATGGATCATCCTCATCACGATTCCCATCGTAAAGGCGCTCATGCGCTGGTGTCGCAAACAATGGAAGTGCCGCAAACAGGCCTAAACCGCCCCAACCAGCCAGCGCCACTCATCCGACACCGTCCGCCCCTTCCAAGTTGCGGTGATATAGGGACTGTTTTGAGGCTCCAAAGCGCCAAACAGTCCCTATATCACCGCAACTTACAAACAACTGGGCCAGTTCCGGCACGGAGATTAGCATTGAGCTGACCACGCGCCAAGAAAAGGGTCTATTTACTACGTTTAACTCGAGAGAGCCGACCATACCTGCCTTTTTTGAAAATCGACAGGCCTTTTACCTGCGGTTTTATTTTTCGTTTTCCTGGCATGATTGAGAGTATCCAATTAAACGTAGTAGATAGGCCCGTTTTGTGGCATACGACCCATTCAAGCCCAATCTCGAAGGCTAAAGAGAGCCTCTCATCCACGCCTGCAGGCAAAAGATAGCAAAGCATAGCAAAGCAACAAACGCCGGGTCGCCCGTAGGTGTCCGGCGTTTGCCCAGATAAAACCTGCCAAAATAAACCTGTCCCTTTTTGGCAGGTTACTCGGCACTCTTGAGGGCGCCGACCATGTCGATCTTGTTGAGGGTACGATTGGTAGCGAGGTTGACGATAAACGTAAAGCCAAAGGAAAGCACCACGGCGAGCACGTAGCTTAGCGGCTCGACCTCGACATCAAAGTACAGCGACGGCATCTGCAAAATGTACGTAAAACTCTCGGCCAGCAAGCCGCCCAGCGGCACGCCCAGCGCAGCGCCGATCGCCGTGAGGATCAACGTCTCCTTGTTGACGTAATGGTGCACCTCACCGCGACGGAAGCCCAACACCTTAATGGTCGCCAGCTCGCGCTCGCGCTCGGAGATATTCGTGTTGGACAGCGTAAACACCACCACAAACGATAGGCACGCTGCCATAAAGGTCACGAGCACAACGACCGAATTGATAATCGTAAAGTTCGCCTCATAGTTTTCCCAATGCTCGGCCGTACTCGAAATCGTAAGCCAACCGTCACTCTTAAGATTCTTGCTAAACGCAATCTGGTCGGCCGACGAACCCTTAAGCAGCACAAAGACGCCGTTAAGACGTGCGCTTCGACCGAACGCGCGCTCATAGGTGCCCTGCGTCATGTAAAGCGTGTTGCCCAGATAGTTAAGCGAAATGTCGCTGACTTTGACCTTGGCAACATTGAGCGACGAATCCTGGACGTGAGCCGTATCGCCCGGCTGAATCCCCAGCACCAGCTGTGAACTCTTGCTCAGATACACGTCTCCGTCACGCAAAGGCAGCGGTTCATTGGACTCATCCTCCAGACGCACGTAATCGCCCAAGTCACCCGTGCGGTCATCGGGCACCACGATCAGCTGCACGGTCTCGCTCTTGCCGCCAAACGTAAAGGTGACGTTGTCGGTCATAATCGGCAGGGTCGAGGTCACGGTCACGTTGAAATCATTGGCCGCGCTGCGCTCATCCAATGCCGCGCACGTCTGCGAAAAATCGTCGGGATTGGCGACCGCCAGCAGGTCGTAGCGCGTGATATGCCCGTACTGTTTGGGCGAAAGCGCCACCGACGTGTCGCGAATGCCCATACCGCAGATCACGAGCGCCGTGCAGCCGGCGATACCGAAGATGGTCATAAAAGCGCGCTTTTTGTAGCGGAACAGGTTACGTGCTGCCACCTTGTTCAAAAAGCCCATGCGGCGCCAGATAAAGCCGATGCGCTCAAGCAAGATGCGAGAGCCGGCGCGCGGGGCCTTGGGACGCATGAGCGAGGCTGGGGTCTCGGCCATCTCGTGGCGGCAGGCGATAATCGTAGCGCCCACCACGCCCACGGCAAACAGCGCCACCGACACGAGTGAAGACACGATATCGTACGAAAGCAGCATCTGGGGCAGCGAGTACATGTCGTCGAACACCGTAAACAAGAACAGTGGCAGGCCCACAAAGCCGATGATGTTGCCGAGCACGCCGCCGATCAGACATGCCCACAGCGCATAGTCCACGTATTTGGACAGGATGCGCTCGCGTGAATAGCCAAGCGCCTTGTACAGGCCAATAAGCGTGCGCTCCTCCTCGACCATGCGCGTGGCGGTGGTGAGGCTGATGAGCACGGCGACGATAAAGAAGATAAACGGGAACACCGTGGCGATGGCCTCGATCGAAGAACTGTCGCTCTCGACGCTCGAGTAGCTTGCGATGTTACCGCGGTCCTGAATGTACCAAGTGCATTCACCCAGATTGGAAAGCTCGGCGCGGGCATCGGCGAATTGCTGATCGGCGGCGGCGCGGCGCTGGTCCAACTCGGCCTGAGCTTGGACGCGCTCCTCGCTGCCCTCGGCCATGCGGTTGATGCTATCCTGCTCAATCCCAAAGAGCATGGCGGCCTGGCGCTCAGCCGCATCCAAGCTTGCCGGCGTGTCAACCGTCAGCTCCTGGACGCGCGCCTTTTCACGCTCCTCGCGGATCTTCTCGATATTGCCCTTGACCTCATTGATCTTTGCCGTGTAGGCATCCGAGTAGGAGTTGAGGCTCTTGGCTCCCTCGACGATCACGTGGACCGCGGAGTAGGACGATGATGTCGCGGCATCCTCGCTCACATAGAACTTATAGTCCGCAGCCGAAGCGGCACGGAAGGCGTTGACTGTCGAGTCGGAGCTCACATCAGTGGGGTCGAGGACCTCGGCCGTAATGGTGTAATCGCCCGCGGCAAACTGATCCTTGGCACTTTGGTTGGACGAGCTCGCGTCATTGGCGGCAAAACTCACCGTATCGCCGAGCTTTTTGCCCGAAGCCTTCAGGAACTTCGAAGTCACCGCGACTTCATCGGCGCTCTCGGGCAAATCGCCGCTCACCAGCACCGGCTGATCGATGTTCTCCTTGGAGAGACTTTGCACGACCACGCGCTCGCGCGTTGTGCCCACGGCGGTGTAGGCGGTCTCGGTGTAGATGCCCTCGACCGTCTCGACGCCGTCGACCTCTTGGATAGCCGCGAGATCGTCGCGCGTAAGGCCATAGGTCGACTGCACGTTAATGTCATAGACATTCTGCTGGTCAAAATAGGCGTCGACCGAATCGCACAAATCCTCGCAGCCCGCCTTAAGGCCGCACATCACGCTCACGCCAAGCGCAGTGATGACCACGATAGATAGGAAGCGCTTAAGACTGCCCCGAATCGTGCGGTAGATGCCTCGGCGAAAAACCGTCGGCACCATATCGTTTGAGCTTTGAGCGGTACGGTAGGTCGCGAACTCCCGATCGCGGCCCGCGTGCTCCGTATCGTGGTTTTGGCTGTTTTGGCAATCTTGGTCCATGGGCGCTACCACTCGATCGTCTCGATAGGCACGGGATTTTGCTGGACCGTCTCGCTCTCCACGCGGCCGCTCTTAAAGCGGATCAGGCGATCGGCCATGGGCGCCAGCGCGGAGTTGTGGGTGATGATAATGACCGTGATGTCCTGCTTGCGGCAGGTGTCCTGTAGCAACTGCAAGATCTGCTTGCCGGTTTTGTAGTCGAGTGCACCCGTGGGCTCGTCGCACAAAAGCAGCTTGGGGTTCTTGGCCAGCGCGCGGGCGATGGACACGCGCTGCTGCTCGCCGCCCGAAAGCTGCGCGGGGAAGTTGGCGAGGCGCTCGCCCAGGCCAACCTGGCAAAGCGTTTGCTCGGCATCGAGCGAATCGGGGCAGATTTGCGCCGCGAGCTCGACGTTTTCGAGCGCCGTCAAGTTGGGGACCAAATTGTAGAACTGGAAGACAAAGCCGACGTCGGCGCGGCGGTATTCCACGAGCTGCGCCTCGTTGGCAGAGCTCACGTCGCGCCCGTCCACCGTCACGGTGCCGGAGGTCGCCGTATCCATGCCGCCCAGAATGTTGAGCGCCGTGGTCTTGCCGGCACCCGAAGCACCCAGAATGATGGCGAGCTCGCCGCGCTCGACCGTAAAGCTCGCGCCGTCGAGCGCATGAATGCGGGCATCGCCCTCGCCGTATGCTTTGACGACGTCTTTGAATTCGATATAGGCCATCAATCGGCTCCCATCTGGTCGGATAACTCTTTAGTATTACCCATTTCGCACCGACCAAAAAGGGACAGGTTTATTTTGGCAGGTTTTATATGGGGAAACGGCAGCTATAGATGAGGCGCCGGGGAGGCAGAGACATCATCGGCGGGGTCAGGCCGACCGCCAAACACAACGCACGCATCTCAATCTGTCAGCCAAATCATTCGAGCAGCTGTTCGTTTCTATAATATGATTCCGCTATCTAAGCAGGCCGATACGCAGAAAGACGGCCAACATGGCGTTCGACTTTAAGAAGGAATGCAAGGAGCTCTACAAACCTGCAAGCAAGCCGGGCATCGTAACTGTCCCGCCATTCAATCTCAGGACGGGATTCAGTCGGGATTCAATTTCAACAAACGGCATCATCCGGCAACCGATATGTAAGGCTGTATAAATCGTTTCCGTTTGCCTAACAAAATGACCGCTCGGCTAACAAGCTCGGCCCATGTCCCCACGCGATGGTACTGTTCTCTAGAGTTCTTATTAGAGAGGGGTGCTCCATGGAGATCACCATCAATCGCGAAATTGGGAAGCTCGGACTTCCCAGGCATCTTGTGCTTGGCATAGATCCAGGAATTGCAAGCTGCGGATTCGCACTTATCGACACAGCCAATCATGAAATCCTGGATTTGGGCGTCAGATTATTTGACTCTCCAACTCATCCTAAAACGGGCCAAAGTCTTGCGGTTATTCGCAGGGGCTTCCGCTCTACCCGTCGAAACATTGACCGTACCCAGGCGCGCCTGAAGCACTGTCTCCAAGTCCTCAAGGCTTATGGCCTCATCCCCCAAGACGCCACCAAAGAGTACTTCCACACCACAAAAGGCGACAAGCAGCCGCTCAAGCTTCGCGTTGATGGGCTTGACCGCCTGCTCAACGATCGCGAGTGGGCGCTAGTCCTATACTCCCTCTGCAAGCGCCGTGGATACATCCCCCACGGAGAAGGCAATCAGGATAAATCAAGCGAAGGCGGCAAGGTTCTATCTGCCCTTGCGGCCAACAAGGAAGCAATTGCGGAGACCTCGTGCCGCACCGTTGGCGAATGGCTCGCTCAGCAGCCTCAAAGTCGCAATCGTGGCGGCAATTACGACAAGTGTGTAACGCACGCCCAGCTTATCGAAGAAACCCATATCCTATTTGATGCTCAACGCTCCTTTGGCTCCAAATACGCTTCGCCGGAATTTGAGACCGCATATATCGAGGTTTGCGATTGGGAGCGTTCGCGCAAAGACTTCGACCGCCGCACGTACGACCTCGTTGGCCACTGCTCATACTTCCCAACAGAAAAACGAGCTGCACGCTGCACGCTTACGAGCGAACTCGTTTCAGCCTATGGCGCACTCGGCAACATCACCATCATCCACGAAAACGGGACCTCTCGCGCCCTGAGCGCAACGGAGCGCGATGAGTGCATTGCAATCCTGTTCTCGTGCGAGCCAATTCGAGGCAACAAAGATTGTGCTGTTAAATTCGGCGCCCTCAGAAAAGCGCTCGACCTTAGTTCCGGCGATTACTTTAAGGGAGTTCCAGCTGCCGACGAAAAAACGCGCGAGGTGTACAAGCCCAAGGGATGGCGCGTGCTCCGCAATACCCTCAATGCAACCAACCCCATTCTCCTGCAGCGTTTGCGCGATGACCGCAATCTCGCCGATGCCGTTATGGAGGCGGTGGCATACTCTTCAGCCCTCCCCGTACTCCAAGAGCAGCTTCAGGGGCTACCGCTTTCGGAAGCGGAGATCGAGGCGCTTTGTAGGCTTCCCTATTCATCCAAAGCTCTTAACGGCTATGGCAACCGTTCCAAAAAAGCACTCGACATGCTGCTCGATTGCCTCGAGGAGCCCGAGGTCCTCAACCTTACGCAGGCCGAAAATGACTGCGGTCTGCTGGGACTGCGCATCGCTGGCGCCCAGCTCGAGCGCTCCGATCGCCTGATGCCCTATGAGACCTGGATCGAACGTACCGGTCGGACAAATAGCAATCCCGTCGTCATTCGCTCCATGTCGCAAATGCGAAAAGTGGTCAACGCCATCTGCCGCAAGTGGGGCGTGCCAAACGAAATCCACGTTGAGCTTGATCGAGAGCTCAGGTTGCCTCAACGCGCAAAAGACGAGATTGCCAAGGCCAATAAGAAGAATGAGAAAAATCGCGAGCGCATTGCCGGGCAAATCGCTGAACTGCGTGGCTGCACGGCAGATGAGGTCACGGGCAAACAGATAGAGAAGTACCGCCTATGGGAAGAGCAGGAATACTTCGACCTTTACACGGGCGCTAAAATCGAAGTCGATCGCCTAATTAACGACGACACCTACACGCAGATCGACCACATCCTGCCGTTCTCTCGCACGGGAGAAAACTCGCGCAACAATAAAGTCCTGGTCCTCGCCAAAAGCAATCAGGATAAACGCGAACAGACACCTTACGAATGGATGTCCCACGACGGTGCGCCTTCATGGGATGCTTTTGAGCGTCGCGTTCAGGAAAACCAGAAACTCAGCCGTCGCAAAAAGAACTTCCTGCTGGAAAAAGACCTTGATACCAAGGAAGGCGAATTCTTAGCACGCAGCTTCACCGACACCGCCTATATGTCGCGAGAAGTATGCGCTTACCTCGCCGACTGCCTGCTGTTCCCCGATGATGGCGCAAAGGCACATGTTGTTCCTACCACTGGCAGAGCGACCGCATGGCTGCGTCACAGGTGGGGGCTTAACTTTGGTTCGAATGGCGAAAAAGACCGCTCGGACGATCGTCACCATGCCACCGATGCTTGTGTGATTGCAGCATGTAGTCGAAGCCTCGTGATTAAAACCGCTCGAATCAACCAAGAGACACACTGGAGCATAACCAGAGGCATGAACGAGACCCAACGCCGTGATGCCATCATGAAGGCTCTCGAAAGTGTTATGCCCTGGGAAACCTTTGCGAACGAAGTGCGCGCGGCGCACGATTTCGTCGTACCCACGCGCTTTGTTCCGCGCAAGGGAAAGGGCGAGTTGTTCGAGCAGACGGTCTATCGTTATGCCGGCGTTAATGCACAGGGTAAAGACATTGCTCGCAAGGCGAGCTCCGATAAAGACATCGTCATGGGCAACGCCGTTGTGTCGGCAGACGAGAAGTCGGTCATCAAGGTGAGCGAGATGTTGTGCCTGAGGCTCTGGCATGACCCGGAGGCCAAGAAGGGGCAGGGCGCTTGGTACGCAGACCCCGTCTATAAGGCGGATATTCCTGCACTTAAGGATGGAACGTATGTGCCCAGGATTGCGAAAGCGCACACCGGTCGAAAAGCCTGGAAGCCCGTGCCGGAAAGCGCTATGAAAAAACCGCCGCTGGAGATATATCTGGGCGATCTGGTGCAAATCGGCGATTTTGTGGGGCGGTTTAGTGGCTACAACATCGATAACGCCAACTGGTCCTTTGTAGACAGGCTTACTCGAATTAAAATAAGTTGCCCTACCGTTGGAAAACTAAGCAACGACATGTCACCCTTTGTTGTTCGAGAATCACCCATCAAGTAAAGCAGCTGCTTGCCCCGCACATTTCTTGCTTAATCGTGTGGGGCTTTTGCTTATTCCTTGTTGCCCTTTATAACGCATAGACCCATAAATGCAATCGGTTGAGAACCTTCGCCTCTATGCCATATACGCTCCCCATGGCGATACGTTAACGGGCATAATTGCAAGCTGCATCGCGCAGTCTTGAGCACGCGCCCTTCCCCAAGGTGATACGCTGCAATCGTCTGTCGAGAACAAGCTCCGAGAGTCTTGAGCACGCGCCCTTCCCCAAGGTGATACGCTCACGTATTAAGTTATGAGAGCATCAAGCTGGTCTTGAGCACGCGCCCTTCCCCAAGGTGATACGCTCGAAATGGTCGAGGCGATGTCCGGCGACAGGTCTTGAGCACGCGCCCTTCCCCAAGGTGATACGCTAACGGTCGACGACAGCGGCAAGTTCCACTGGTCTTGAGCACGCGCCCTTCCCCAAGGTGATACGCTCGGGATGATCCAGAGCCACAGCAGCGCGCAGTCTTGAGCACGCGCCCTTCCCCAAGGTGATACGCTCGTGTGTTTGGCCGTTGGTTTAACGACATGGTCTTGAGCACGCGCCCTTCCCCAAGGTGATACGCTCCGGTCGCCCGCATCTGGTCCGACCGCGAGGTCTTGAGCACGCGCCCTTCCCCAAGGTGATACGCTTTCAATCAGGGTGTTGCTGCGCTCCATCTGGTCTTGAGCACGCGCCCTTCCCCAAGGTGATACGCTCGAGCTGAAAAAGCTCCAACGGCTCACCAAGTCTTGAGCACGCGCCCTTCCCCAAGGTGATACGCTCTGAAAGAGCTTCAGGCACTCGTCGACAAGGTCTTGAGCACGCGCCCTTCCCCAAGGTGATACGCTCTTCCGGGTCAACCTTTGCAATTGCATAATGTCTTGAGCACGCGCCCTTCCCCAAGGTGATACGCTCAACTACCGCACCATGCGCCAGCTCCGACAGTCTTGAGCACGCGCCCTTCCCCAAGGTGATACGCTCAACTGCTCTGGATGCCCTTACCACACTCGGTCTTGAGCACGCGCCCTTCCCCAAGGTGATACGCTAGGGCACCGAAGATGAATAGCACCGAGCTCGTCTTGAGCACGCGCCCTTCCCCAAGGTGATACGCTATGCTGATCGCGTGGGTGGACAGCGGTACAGTCTTGAGCACGCGCCCTTCCCCAAGGTGATACGCTACGCGAAAGCACCTTTAGAATCGCATAACTGTCTTGAGCACGCGCCCTTCCCCAAGGTGATACGCTCGTCTTTTGCTTTAAATGGCAATCGGATATGTCTTGAGCACGCGCCCTTCCCCAAGGTGATACGCTTTGCCGCTCGCCGCAGACACCATCACCCTCGTCTTGAGCACGCGCCCTTCCCCAAGGTGATACGCTGCGCGCTACGTCGTATCCGAATCGCTCTACGTCTTGAGCACGCGCCCTTCCCCAAGGTGATACGCTTCCAATCTCCTGCTTGATATACAGCTCGTAGTCTTGAGCACGCGCCCTTCCCCAAGGTGATACGCTGGATGCCGCTACGGACGCCACCGTCCGCTAGTCTTGAGCACGCGCCCTTCCCCAAGGTGATACGCTTTCGAGTGCTCGACGCCGTCGCGCTCGGTCGTCTTGAGCACGCGCCCTTCCCCAAGGTGATACGCTGCGGGCGGTCACGACCTCAATCTCGCCGACGTCTTGAGCACGCGCCCTTCCCCAAGGTGATACGCTAACGGAGAAGGCCTTGTCTGCCTGACCGGAGTCTTGAGCACGCGCCTTTCCCCAAGGTGATACGCTGAGCGCGCCAAGGCTAAGATCATCGGCGAGGTCTTGAGCACGCGCCTTTCCCCAAGGTGATACGCTATGTGCGCACAGAAAAGCCCCTTTAACAGGGGCTTTTCTGTTTCAAGCCTCAAAAAAAGAAGACTGATTCGACCTCAGATCTACATCTGCGATTCATTTTTTCGAGACAAAATGCGTCGACACGTCGCGCTTCACGCAAGAAAAGAGCCGTATTCGGCACAGCGATTTATGTACTTTTCTTCACAATCGAATCAATCCTTAGGCGAAAAAACGCTCAAAAGGACCCGCCCAAATGCTATTCATAGCTACCGTTTACGGAATACTGGCTAACACTCGCCCAAAAAAGTTCGCCCCGCCCAATCCGAAGATTGAACGGGGGTTACTTTACGGGTAAGCCACTTAAGTGGCTCCCCTTGTCTGGAGCCGCGCCCTTCCCCAAGGTGAGCTGCTTTCGACTTAGCTGTATTGTAACGCTAATGCGGGGAAGGTCGTCGACAAAATGGCTCAACGGACAATACTTATCCAGAGCAAGGCCCACCTCTGCATCAAGAACGGCCTATTGATGATCACCGTGGACGACCGCAGCTCCACCATTCCCCTCGAGGACATTTGGGTCGTCATCCTCGAATCCCATCAAACCACGATGACGGTCGCCTGCATGTCGCAGCTTAACGACGCGGGAATAGGCGTCATGATCTGCGGGCGCGATCATATGCCCAATGGTCTTATGCTCCCCATGGGCGCCCATTCGCGCCATGCGCGCATCGTCGAGGATCAGCTTGCCATGAGCCTTCCGTTTAAAAAGCAGCTTTGGAAACGAATCGTTCAGGCAAAGATACTCAACCAAGCGGTGGTTCTCACAGAAATGGGGTTGTCTGCAGGCCCTCTCCCCTCTTATGCCAAAACCGTTCTTTCGGGCGACACAGACAATCGAGAAGGCGCAGCTGCCTCCGCGTACTTTAAAGCCCTCATTACCGATGGAACAAGACGCAACAGTATGCAGAGCTCCGCCCTCGATTATGGTTACAGCGTCCTGCGTGCAGGCATCGGAAGAGCAGCCGTTGGCGGTGGATGGCTCGTATCCCAGGGGCTTCACCATCACAGCGTTTACAACGCATTCAATCTCGTCGACGATCTTATTGAACCGTTCCGCCCTCTCGTCGATCTAATTGTTATGAGCTACGGCGTTGCAGAGCCTTTGGGCCAGCGCGACAAAGCGTTGCTCGCCCGCGTGTTTGAGCACGTCATGACTATCGACGGAAAACGTTGCGGCTGTCAGCAGTGCATAGAGACAACGCTCTCTTCACTCAGAACTGCCGTTCTCGAAAAGGATCCTAAGAGGCTGTTGTTGCCCGAGCTAAAAGGGCTCGAGATGGTAACTGTTGAATAGGGAGGAGCCATGAGGGTTATGAGGTTATTGGTTCTGTTCGATCTTCCAACGGGAAGCAAAGCCGAGCGTCGGCAGTATAGCGACTTTCGAAAGTTTCTGATTAACGACGGATACCATATGGAGCAGTTTTCGGTGTATTCGCGCCTGTTGGTGACTCGCGAATCCGCAGCGGCGCATATCGCTCGCCTTAAGCTGAATCTTCCAAGCGCTGGAGAGGTCACCGTTATCGAAATGACCGAAAAGCAATACGAAGACCGAATGGTCCTTCTGAGCGAGCACAAGGAGCAGCCCGTTGAGCAGGGCGCGCAGTTAACGCTTGTGTTTTGACGTTGCCGCCTCCTGCGCGCTTGACCTTCCCGGTCTGGCCGGCTTGCGGTGCTGGACATCGCGTTTGGTATGGTAGGTGGAGCTTTTGCCTGGTGTCTTGCCCACGCCAAGACCCTTGCGGCTCGACTGTTCCCCAACCCCTATGTGCGCATCGCCGCTATGGGTCTTATGCTGTCAGCGATTCTGCTCGCACCCATCCTTATTGGCTGCGAAGTCTTCGGCTTTGGCAACTTGCCGATGTTCTTTATTGTCTGCGTCGTGGCTTATCTGTTAAACATGGACAAATCTATCTACGCCCTGCAGGAGCGGGCGTAGATAGATGTCCAAGCAAGTGGTCTCAACCGGAAACAGCGTCCCACTCTGAGGCTGTATTCCGGGACACGGTTTCCGCTTGGAACGCCATTCGGAAAGCGCATCCCGTTCTTTCACGGCGTCTTGGCTATGCAAAGTGTCCTGACGTTACTCCTCGTACGCACCCTCGAGCCGCAGCAGCCACTCCTTGCGGTCAAGGCCGCCGGCATATCCGTTGAGCGATCCGTCGGCCGCCACCACGCGATGGCACGGCACGATAATCGAAATGGGATTACGTGCGACCGCAGCCCCCACCGCACGAGGAGACACAACGGGCGCCTCGTTTCCCGGTACACGATGTCGAGCCGCAACACGCCGGGCGATCTCGCCATACGTGGCAACCTCGCCACGCGGAATGGAAAGCAGCTCAAACCAAACCTCGCGCTGAAACGCCGTGCCGATCATATGTAACGGCGGCGTAAACCGAGGTTCCTGCCCTGCAAAATAAGCATTCAGCCAAGCCCAGGAACGTTCAAGCACCGAAGAGGCTACACCATTTGCGGGACTCACCGACGACATGCCGCCAGCACCAGAAACCGCATCGGCACCTTCAACGTACTCCGCATCTTCTTTGAGAAGCGTGGAGCCAAAGTGCTCCTGCCCCTCAAACCAAAGCCCCGTCAGACCGCGGCCATCAGCGGCAAGCAAGATTTCGCCCAAAGGCGAAGCAAACGTCGTCGTGACCACCAGCGGCTCCTTTCAAAACTCCGCTCCATAATACCGCGAATTGTGCAGACAACTCCCGCAGATGCGTCCGGACAGACTCGATTGTCCAAGAGAGGGCGTTTTCCCTCTCAATATCGGCCGATACCGAGTCGCAACGCCCAAAACGATGTCCGGCAAAAACGAAGGTGAATGGTTTTCCGAGAAGTGGACGAGTAAAACTAGGGCCCCGAAGCATCCGCATTTTTTAATTGCAAAACAGCAGGATTCATGCGATAAAACCGCAGGAAATGGCGGCCAAAATATGCCGATGCTTCAAGGGTCCAAAATAGGTCGTTCACTTCCCGGAAAACCATTCACCTTCGATTCGCATCAACCCCTAAGCCCTCACAAGCAACAAACACAGGCGCGCCAAAGTTACCGCCTCAACCCCAAAGTTCCCGCAGGCAGCAGGCGCAACAGCGCCGCAGCTGCCGGCGGCGCTCCACAGTCCCAAAAGGCGGCAGGCGCGAAGCGCCGGGGTCGCCGCCGGGACTAGGACCCGCAACAGCCACGTGCCCCCACATCAGCCCAGCGGCCCCAACCGACAACGACCCCATCGCAGATCGCTTGCAGCAGCGTCGCCGCAGGCGGGGGCTGGGCTTAGTTTTCAGAACACTCCGCAGACCAGTGTGGCGCCTTGTCCGCGGCTCCGAAGGAGCAGGACAAGGCGCCACACATGGTCGAGGACGTTCTGAAAACTAAGCCCGGCCCCCGCCGGACAGGTCACGCTACTCGCAGAGCAGCTTAGCGATCTGGGCGGCGTTGGTTGCCGCGCCCTTACGGATTTGGTCGCCGCAGCACCAGAAGGTGATGCCACGCGCGGCCTCGGGGTTCGAGATGTCGCGGCGCACGCGACCGACCCAAATCAAATCCTGGTCGGACGTATCCATCGGCATGGGGAAGCGGTCGTGCGCATCCTCGGCAGCCATATCGTCAACCAGCTTGACGCCGGGAGCGGCAGCCAGCGCAGCACGGGCCTCGTCAACCGTAATGTCGCGCTCAAACTCAAGCGTAATGCTCTCGGAGTGCGAGCGCAGCACGGGCACGCGCACGCAGGTGCAGTTCACGCGCAGCTCGGGCAGGTGCATGATCTTGCGGCCCTCGTTTTGCAGCTTCATCTCCTCGGAGGTAAAGCCCTCTTCCTTGACGCCGCCAATCTGCGGAATCAGGTTGCTCGCGAGCTGGGCGGCAAATGCACGCGGCTCGGGAATCTCCTCGCCACGGCCTAGGGCGGCCAGTTGAGCCTCGAGCTCGGCCATACCGGGAGCGCCAGCACCCGAAGCCGCCTGATACGTCGAGACGATCATGCGCTTCACGCCGGCGAGCTGATGCAGCGGCCACGTGGGAACCAGGCCGATGATGGTCGCGCAGTTGGGATTGGCGATAAGGCCGTGATGCCACTTGATGTCGTCGGCATTGATCTCGGGCACGACCAGCGGCACCTCGGGGTCCATGCGGAAGGCGTGGCTGTTGTCGACCACGACGGCGCCGCACTTGACGGCCTCGGGCAGCAGCTCCTTCGCGATGTCGTCGCCGGCGGCGCCAAGTACGATGTCACAGCCCTCAAAGGCCTCGGGGCAAGCCTCTTCGATCACGATCTGCTCGCCGCGGAACTCGACGGTCTTGCCCGCAGAACGCGCACTCGCCAGCAGCTTGAGCTTGCCAACCGGGAACTCCTGCTCGTTTAGGCACTCGAGCATCTGGGTGCCCACGGCTCCCGTCGCGCCCAAAATAGCAACCGTGTACTGTTTCATGCTTCCCCCTTTAAAGGTTATGGCTTTTGCCCGCACGCCGAGCAGGCCGATTATTGTTGCCAGTGTATACAAGAACGAGGCGGGCACGAAACCCGCCCCGTCGAAACGAAACCGAAACGAAACGCCCCGCCGTAGATTTTTGAGACATGACCCAAAAAATCTACCGAGCAGTCGCTACTTTTTGAGCGCAGCCAGGGTGGGATCGACCGGCGTGGGAGCCTCCAAGTCGGAGACCTTCACAATGCCGTTCTCGTCGGAGAAGGCACGGTAAATGGTCTGAATCGCCAGGTCGAAGTCTTTCTCCTCAACACCGATAATGATGTTGATCTCGTCGCAGCTCTGCGAAATCATGCGCACGCTCACGCCGGCCTGGCCAAGCATGCCAAACAGGTGGCCCGAGATACCCGCGCGGCCGCGCAGGTTACGACCGACGGTAGCGATGAGCGCCAAGCCCTCGACAACCTCGATCTCGAGCGGCTCGACCTCCTGCTGAATGTCGCTCACAAGCGAGTACAGCGAATCGTGAACGTCCTGCTCCTGCACCACGGCGCCAAAGCGGTCGACACCGGTGGGCATGTGCTCAACGGAAACGTCATAGCGCTCGAAGACCGAAAGCGCGCGGCGCATAAAGCCGACACGGGGCTTGGTGCGGTCGCGGGCCACATTGATGGCGACAAAGCCGCGTTTGCCGGTCACGCCGGTAATGATGGGCTCCGCCTCGCCCTCGTCAGCCGTCTCGCTAATGATGGTGCCGGGGTCCTGCGGCGCATTGGTGTTCTTGATGACCAGCGGAATGCCTGCCTCGCGCACGGGGAACACGGCCTCCTCGTGCAGGACGCTTGCGCCCATGTACGAAAGCTCGCGCAGCTCCTCGTAGGTAACGCGCGCAATGGGCTGAGCCTCGGGAACAATACGCGGATCGGCAGAATAGAAGCCCGAAACGTCGGTCCAGTTCTCGTACAGATCGGCGCCAAGGCACTTGGCCAGAATCGAGCCCGAAATATCGCCACCGCCTCGATCGAGCAGCTTGATCTGGCCCTCACGCGTCGCGCCGTAGAAACCGGGCATAACAAAGCCACCCTGCTGGCCGTACTCCTGCACCAGCTCGGAGGTGCGGTTCATGCTGAGCGTACCATCGTGATGGAACGCCACAACCGTCGCGGCGTCCAGGAACGGCAGGCCCAGGTACTCGGACATCAGGCGAGCGGTGAAGTACTCGCCGCGGCTCACAAGCTCCTCGGTGGAGTAGCCGCCCGAGCGGGCGCGCTCGGCAAAGGCTGCGAACTCCTCGCGGATGGGATAGGTGAGCTCCAGCTCGTCAGCGATATCAAAATAGCGCTGACCGATGTCCTCGAGCAGCTCCTCGCACGACACGTGATACTTAACGTGCGCGTTAACCAGGTAGAGCAGGTCGGTCACCTTGGTGTCGCCCTTAAAGCGGCGACCGCAGGCGGAAACCACCACAAAACGGCGGGCAGGGTCGGCATCGACGATGGCCTTGATCTTCTTGAAGTGTTCGGCGTCGGCGACCGACGAGCCGCCAAACTTGGCAATTTTTATCATGGCGTGGAGGTTACCTTTCTAAAAGCCTCTGCAAACCTGTTTTGCGCGCTCTGATACCATGGTTTCACCGATTGGGACCAAGGTATCCGAGGAGCACTGTTATATGGGAACTTATCATAGTACACGAGGACGCACTTTATCATGCTCAAGTAAGGTGGCAATCCGTACCGGCATCGCTCCCGACGGGGGTTTGTTTGTCTCGGACGAGCTTGGCACCCAGCAGGTCGATATCAGCTCGCTTGCTGATAAATCGTACTTTGAAATCGCTCAAAATGTGTTGGGAATGTTACTGAACGATTACACGGCCGAAGAAATTTCGGCGTGTGTCGACGAGGCATACCGCGGCACGTTCGCGAGTGAAGAGGTTACGCCGCTCGTCAAACTCGACGCTGCGCCGGGCGCTGACGCCCCTCAGACCTATGTGATGGAGCTCTTTGGCGGCCCCACAAGCGCCTTCAAGGACGTTGCCCTGCAGATGCTCCCCCGTCTGATGGCCCGCACTTCCGCCAAGGACGGCGGCGCCGAGCGCATCATGATCGTCACCGCCACGTCGGGCGACACCGGCAAGGCCGCACTCGCCGGTTTTGCCGACGCGCCGGGCACGGGCATCACCGTCTTTTATCCCGAGGGCAAGGTCAGCCGCGTCCAGAACCTGCAGATGTCCACGCAGGAGGGCGACAACGTCGCCGTCTGCGGCATCCGCGGCAACTTTGACGACGCCCAGAGCGCCGTCAAGCGCATCTTTGCCGATAAGGAGCTTGCCGAGCGTCTGGAGGCCGCCGGCACGGTGCTTTCGAGCGCCAACTCCATCAATGTCGGTCGACTGGTACCGCAGGTCGTCTACTACTTTGCCGCCTATGCGCAGCTGTTGCGCGCCGGCGCCATCGAGGCCGGCGACGCCGTGGAGTTCTGCGTACCGACCGGCAACTTTGGCGATATCCTGGCCGGCTACTATGCCAAGCGCATGGGTCTGCCCGTCGCCAAGCTCGTCGTGGCGAGCGACAAGAACAACGTGCTTGCCGACTTCCTGACCACCGGCGTTTACGACCGTAACCGCCCGTTCTTCACGACCATCTCGCCGTCGATGGACATCCTCATCAGCTCCAACCTCGAGCGCATGCTCTACTTCCTGTCCGATGGCGACTGCGAACTCGTTGCCGGCCTTATGGAGCAGCTGGCACAGACTGGTCGCTACGAGGTTCCCACTGACCTGCTGGCAAAGATTCAGAGCGTCTTTGGCTGCGGTTGGGCCAGCGAGGACGAGGTCCGCGCTGCCATCAAGAGCTGCTGGGACGCAAATGGCTACGTGATCGATCCGCATACTGCTTGCGGCTATCACGTCTTTGAAAAGGTCGCTCCCGCCGAGGGCGCCAAGGCTCGCGTGCTGCTTTCGACCGCCAGCCCCTACAAGTTCCCGCGCGCCTGCTGCTACGCCCTGGGCCTCAACGTTCCCGAGGACGACTTTGAGGCTATGCGCGTACTCGAGCAGGCCACCAACACGGTCGCCCCGACCCAGCTCGCCGAACTCGAATCCAAGCCCGTCCGTTTCGAAGACGTCTGCGACGTCGATGAGATGGCAAGCTACGTCGAGTCCGCAGCAAAACGAATGAGCACCAACTAGATCCCTTATTAAGCGCCGGCGAAAGCCGGCGCACCTTCTTTTTATTTAGCTTTCGGGATGATGACGAGCATGCGAGCGGGTCTGGCCGTTTAGTTCGTCGCGAGTTCCGCACGAGCCGGAAAGCACTTAATGTGCTTTCCGAGCGAGTCAGGACTGCCCGAGCAGCGAACTAAACGGCCAGACCCGCCCAGGAGGACCCACATGATCAAAATCACCGTCCCAGCAACCAGCGCCAACCTAGGCATCGGCTACGACACCCTCGGCATGGCCGTCAGCCTCTACTCGCACTTCACCTTCGAGCGCGCCGACAAGCTCACCATCACGGGCTGCCCCGAGGAATTCCAAAACGAGAACAACCTGGTCTACGTTAGCTTTGTCGATGCACTGGCCGCATGGGGCGAGCCGGCCTTCCCCGTCGCTATCGACATTCAGACCGACGTGCCCGTCGCCCGCGGCCTGGGTTCCAGCTCCACCTGCGTCGTCGCCGGCATCATGGCGGCCGCCGCGCTGACGGGCCACACCGTCGACCGTGCCGAGCTCGTCCGCATTGCCACCGAGGTCGAGGGCCATCCCGATAACGTCGCCCCTGCTATCCTGGGCGGCGCCGTCTGCTCCTTTACGCCGACCGATTCGCTCCCCCAGTGCCTGCGCTACGAGGTGAGCGATCGCCTGCGCTTTATTACCGTGATTCCGCCCTACGAGGTGCATACGAGCGAGGCGCGCAAGGTCGTGCCGCAGGAGGTTCCGCTCTCCACCGCCGTATGGCAGATGGGCCGCATCGCCGGCATGACGCGCGGTCTTGAGTCCGGCAACCTCGACCTGATTGCCGCCGCCAATGACGACCGCATCCAGGAACCCTATCGTCGCCGTCTGATTCCCGACTACAACGCCGTGCGCGACACCTGCCTTAACGGCGGCGCCAAGACCATCTGGATCAGCGGATCGGGCTCGACCCTTATGGCTGTGACCGACGACACCATCGTGGCAAAGTTCCTGCAGGTCAAGCTGCGCGAGCAGTTCCCTAAGTGTGATACGCATATTCTGACATGCGACACCGAGGGCGCCCAGATCGAATACCTGTAGTCGCCGTCCCGTATACTCGCCGGGGAGGCCAGGGGCTTTGCCCCCCAAATCGTCCTCGGACATGGCAGGACCCCCGCTGCGCACTTCGTGCGGCGGGGGTCCTGCCGTCCTGTGGAAAGATTTGGGGGCAAAGCCCCTGGCCTCCCCTACGTTAACTTCGCTGACGGCGGCTACAGGGACCTACGCTCTGGAAAGTCGCCGGGCTGATGTTCTGCATTTTATTGATAGGGGCACTTATTAGAGGCAGGCTTCGGCGATGCGGCGCTTGAGTTCGTCGATGCCGGTGCCGGTCTGGGAGCTTGTGATGATCACGTTCTCGGCCGGGACGTTGAGTTGCTTTTTGATGGCAGCTGCCTGGCGGACCTGCTGGGTACGGCTGAGCTTGTCGGCCTTGGTGAGGCAGACGATAAAGTTGAACTCGTTGCCCTGCAGGTAGTCGATCATGTCATGGTCGAGCTTACTGGGATCATGGCGAATGTCCACTAGCGACACAACCAAGTTAAAGCTGCGCTCGGAGTCGAAGAAGTCACCGATGAGCTCGGCCCAGCGGTCGCGCTCGGCCTTGGAACGACGAGCGAAACCGTAGCCCGGCAGGTCCACAAAATGCACGTCGTCGGCCTCGAAGAAATTGATGTTGCTTGTCTTGCCCGGCGTGCTCGAAACCTTCACCAAGTTCTTGCGGCCGAAGAGCTTGTTCATGATGGACGACTTGCCCACATTTGAGCGGCCAACGAAGCTCACCTCGGGACAGGTGGACTCGGGGATCTGCGAAACCTTGCCGTAGCTGGCGACGAACTTGGCAAGCTGGTAGTTAATGGAATCGGCCATGGACACTCCTTGGTCGTAGGATCTTGCAAAAAACGCGCTATTGCGCAGCGGCAATGCGTCGAACGATATCGAGCGTGATATCGCTTGCGGCACGCGCATACTCGAACAAATCGAACTCGCGGTCGCAAATCGCATCATACGCCTCGTCACAATTATCGCTGATAGCACGCAGCACCAGGCAATCGACACCATTTTTGGTTGCGACATGGGCAATTGCCGCGCCCTCCATGCCGACACAATCGGCATGCGTCGCCTCGATGGCATCATTGCGCATAGTGGCGCCCGTCACAAAGCGGTTACCCGTGGCAATCGTGCCGACCAGGAACTGCTTTGCGCCCTCGTTCGAAGCGGTCGCATTTGTCGATGCATCAACAAACCCACGCTCAGCAAGCACATCGGCGGCAATATCGACCAGCGCAGGCGTCGAGACAAACTCCTCGAGCCCCGGTGCAGACTCGGCGATAAGCGCGGTATCGGTATCTAGATAGCGCAGGCATTTGCCAATGACAACATCGTCGATATGGAGCTTGGGATTCAAGCCACCTGCGATACCAGAAAACACAACTGCCTGTGGAGCATACTTGCTAATGAGGTGCTGCGTTGCGGCGGCAGCGTTTACCGTGCCCATACCCGCCGTCGTGGCGACAATCGACAGGCCGTCGAGCCCGCCGGTCACAACGTTCAAGCCCGCCTCCTGTACCATGCAAACGTTGCTCAACTCTTCCTTGATCTGCATGATCTCTTTTTCGAGCGCACCGATAATCGCGATGGTAGCCATGCCATTCCCCAAACCTATTCGAAATTCTCAACCACGGTATGGTACCAGCATTTTGTTTGACCTCGTCAAACGAACACGTTAGGCCAGCGCAGCTCGGGTATCAAAGAATGTCTTAGCAATCGCAGCCACCAGCTCGCTCGAGCGATCGCTCCATGGCATCGATGTCATGATACTCATAATGTAGGTGTCGCCATCGACATCGATGAGGCCCGCATCGCATGTCGAATAGCAACCATCCTCGCTAATCCAGCCGGCCTTGTTGCGCACCAGGGCTTGGTCGTCCGCAATGCCGTCGCGGATAAAGGACCGGGTCGTAGAGGCCAGAAGGCCCGACAGCCATTGCGACGTCTCGCTATCACGGCTCAAATACTCGCTCATCTCGCGCCACAACTTGGCCGAGGTGCGCGGGCAATAGGTGGGAAAATCACTCATCGGATCGAGTGCGGTATCGTAATCGATGCCAAGACTGGCAATCCAATCCTCGTAACCGACACGGTCAAACGCCGCGCGTAACGCAATAAACGAATCGTTGTCCGAATTAACGATCGCGGCCTCGATCAGGTCGCGCACCGTCTGCCAACCCATGTTGTAGCCACCATAGGTGCCAAGGGAATCATCGAGTGAAACCTGACCCGTCTCGACCAGAGATTCGCAGATGTACAACGCATAGAGCGCCTTGTAGCTACTCGCGCCGTAAACCTCGACATCGGGGTTATACGTCACGCCCTTGCCGCTCGACAGGTCGTAGAACACCACGCCCACATCGCCTAGCTCCTGCGCCCGACTCAGGGCATCCTGGAGCAAGGCAAGGCTCTCATCCTCCAAGGTAGGAGTCTTGTTATCTACCAACGAGAAGGTCTGAACGGTATCACCCGAAGGGATATCGTTGAAGTCCGCCTTCGAAAGTCTCGTCTTGAGATCTGCCGACGCTTTGGACTTTGAAACCTTCTCGTTTTGCGTCTGTACCGTTGACGCATCTGAGTGTGCCATTCGCTCCGACGCGTAGGTTTTGGCGGTAATTCCGAGGATAATAACCGTCAACGTTAGCATCCCAATGGCGGCAATCTTCGTCACGCGGACGCGAGCGTCGGCAAGGCCACGCGAAGATGTGCCCTTCGTCTCATATCTGCTGCTATGCTGCGGCATATACTCGTCCCGCGATGCGTTGTTTCGCACGTGGTCTCCTGACTGCTACCGTTCATATACGAGCAGCATAATACCGAGCAGGCATTTCTTTCCAAAGATATTCAGCGGCGTTTAAGGCGTCTTTAAAGAAACCACAAGCGTATTTATCCAAATGGCACGATTCTGTTGCGCATCTCCGCCCAAAACGCAGTTGCGGTGGAATAGTTCCTATTTGGGCGGCATAAGCCGAAAAACAAGAACTATTCCACCGCAACTTGACGGGGCTCTTTGGCAATCAACTTGGTGCCCAGGGGCACTCATTTAAGTCTGTCCCCAATGAGTGCCCTTGGGGGCGAAAATGGATCGCTAGCCGATGGCGTTTTTGAGTTCCGTGCGGCGCTTTTTCATGCCGGTCATAACGGCATTGCGCAGCTCGGGCATGCGCGCGGTATCCATCTGGGGCACGCCCTCAAGCTTATAGGGAATGCCCAGTTGCTCGTACTTGACGACGCCCATCGTGTGATACGGCAGCATTTCCAAGCCCACCACGTTATGCCACGGGGCAATCAGGCGACCGAGTGCCTCGCACTCCTCCACCGTGTCGGTAATGCCCGGCACCACCACGTGACGGATAACGACCTTGATCCTGCGACGCGCCAGCTCATCGCCAAACGCCAGAATGCGTGCGGGATCGCAACCGGTCAGCTTTTTATGCTCGACGGGATCGGCGTGCTTGATGTCGAGCAGCACCATATCGGTCTCGTTGAGTACGGCATCGAACTTCTCGGGATGGTTAGGATCGAACGCATAGCCGCAGCTGTCGAGGCAGGTATGCACGCGGCCATCAGGATTGTTGTGCATTGCACGGAACAGATCGGCCAAAAACTCGGGCTGCAGGAGCGGCTCGCCACCCGAAACCGTAATGCCGCCGCTGCGGTAAAACTCATGGTTACTCTGGAACTCGTCCATCAGGTGCTCGACAGTCACCATGGTGCCGCCGTTAACAGACCAAGTATCGGGATTGTGGCAATACGCGCAGCGCATGGGACAGCCTTGGACAAACACTACGAAGCGGATGCCGGGACCGTCGACCGTTCCCATCGTCTCGATCGAATGCACGCGACCCAGGGCAAACGCAGAGTCCTCGGGACGAGCGTCCACACCCTCGAGCGTCATCTCAGCCATTCCCGCTACCTTGCCTCTCTTTGGTTTTAGTTACATAAATGCCAGAGCCATTCTAGCCCATACGCTTGCGTTTAAACGTCTCGGGCCAGAGTGGCATGCTTTAATCTGCCCCCTACCGCCATGGCAGGGACTTATATCGATCATATGGCTGCTGAGCACTCGCGAAAACGAGAAAAAGTTCGTCTGCAGCCTTTACGCCTTGAGCGTGAGCACCGCGCCGAAGGCGGTCGGGCCGCAATGGCTCGAGATGACGCCGCCAACCTGAGTCCAGGTAATATCCTTAAAGCCCAGGTCATGCGCATAGACCTCCATGTCGTCGCGCAGCTCCTGGGAAAGGCCCACCGAATACGCCAGGCCAATGTGCGAGTAGTCGATCTCGCCCTTCGCAACCATGTGGTCAATAAAGGCGCGGGCGCACTTGAGCATAGAGCCGCGGAACTTCTTGGTTGCCACGAACTTACCGCCCGTTACCTCAATGCAGGGCTTAATCTTGAGCAGGTGGGCGCCAAGGAATGCCACGTTGGACAGACGACCTCCCGCCTTAAGGAAGGCTAGGTCGGTAGGAACAAAGCCCAGCAGCACACGGTCCATGACGGAATTCGTAAATGCAAAGATCTCGTCGACGGTGGCATCGGGGTGAGCCTCGATGTATTTGGCGGTCTCGACGACAACAAGCGACTGGCCCACCGAGACAAAACGCGTATCCATGGAGAACACGTAGTCGCGCCCCTTGGCTGCAATCTTGGAGGACTGATGCGAGCAGGTCGTGGCCTCGGAATACGCGAGATGCAGAATAGTCGCGTTGGGCTGCTCGGCATGGATACGGTCGTACACGTGAGCAAAATCCGCAGGCGCGCAGCCGCTGGTCTTGGGCATTACGCCAAACTCGTTGCAGCGTGAATAAATCTCAAGCGGATCGATCGAACCGTCCTCGACGGTCTCGTCACCAATCGTGACATGCATGGGCACGCGCACGATGCCGTAGCGCTCGCAGAGCTCCGGCGTCACATCCGACCCAGACTCAACCACGATTACGTACTTGCCCATTATTATCACGACCCATCTCAACATTGGCTTTTCAATACATGGCACGCGCCGCCGCACTGCTGCACAACAGCGTCCAAGCGCCAAAGAGACGCCGTCCCTTGCACACAACAAAGGACAGCGTCTCCCTGGAAAACTCCGTGCTTATTTAGGATTCTACACGGTTTGCAACAATGTGTTACTTACTCCGCAAACGGTAGCTATACACGATAAACGGTAGTTCGCTGCGGCAACTGCGACACATTCCGCCCGGCAAGTCCAATCGTGCTCCACGCACGGTTAATGCGCGAGGCGGTAGAAATCCATCGACGCCGCACCCTCGGCATGCAACCCCATCGCCGAAACCGCCGGCGAATAGGTACGGCTCGTAAGTGCCGCCTCGCCGCTGTTGGCAAAAATCTCGACCATCGTAGTGTCCGAAAGCACGCGCAGGTCGCGAAGCTCGCTGAGCTCGATCGACCTTTGGTCGCGCCCATAGCCTTCGTCACCCATGTCGAGGGTAAGCATCCCGTCCGCATAACGTACAAAGACACCCTTGCGGATTTCGAGCTCGACCATCTTGGCGCCCTCACAGGAAACCACAAGATCAAACAGGCGGCCCGGCTCCTCAACGGTCCCTCCGCCTACAGTACGAACGCAGTCGCCGCGCATCCTCTCAATCTCGTGCGCCGGCTGCTGGCAGAGCTTACCATCGCGCATGCTCAGCTCTCGCGGCACCGTCAACGCGCACTGCCACCCGCGCGCCACCGTCGGGTTTTCTGCCGTCGCATCGGGGCAACCCGACCATCCGATCATCAAACGCCGGCCTGCAGCATCCTCAAAGGACTGCGGAGCATAGAAATCAAAACCGGCATCGACCATCGGGGGCATGCCCTGCCCGACGATTATAAAGCTCGGCGCCTCCCAATCGGCCTCGATGGGGAACCACGCGCACTGATGCGGATTGCGGTAACGCCAACCATCGGCAGGCACACCCTGCGGACAGCAAACGAGAATAAGCTCGCCATCGAGCTCAAACAGATCGGGGCACTCCCACATAAAGCCAAACTTCTCGCCCAACTCAATGCGCGTCGCATAGCTCCAGTCCTCAAGATTGCGCGAGGTATAGACAAGCACGCAGCCACGGTCGTCTTTCGTACGAGCGCCCAGAACCATGTAGTAGATACCATCGTGCTCAAGGATCTTGGGATCGCGCACGTGCGTACCGATATCGTCGGGGTAATCGACCGGTCCAACAGCTATGCACTTCTCGCCCAATTCGTCGGGATTCTCGGCAACCATATGAATCTGGTTTTGCTCACGGCCCGTCAACACGTAGTCGTAATCATCGCGGTCAAAATGCTTGACGTTGCCGGTATAGAAGTAGTGAATCTTGCCATCGCGTACAAAGGCAGAACCAGAATACGCTCCGTTCGAATCCAAATCGGAATCGGGGAACAGCACAGGGCCGTGATTCTCGTACGTCACAAAATCCTTTGTCGTCAGATGGTTCCAAAGCACTGGACCGCCATGCGCAGCATCGAACGGATCGTATTGATGATAGATGTGATACGTATCACCAATCTGAACCAAACCGTTGGGGTCGTTGAGCCAGCCAAGCTCAGGCTCCACATGGAACAGGAGCCTATCGGGGTCGGACGCGATGCGACCAGCCGTCTCATCCTGTCCGGCACGCCACTGTTCATAGTCCGCGCGTGTCACCTTATTTTTTTGATTAAACATCGCCATTGACTTTCTCGTCTATAGGGAAGGACGCTCGACTCGCACGAGCCGAGCGCCCTTCCTCAAATGGACTTATCCGCACATTACGCTGAACGGCTCAACTAGAAGCTGACATCGAAGCCAGCACCAGCGCCCTCTTCATCGGTGGTCGGAACGCCCTTTGCCTTGTTGTAGGCAAAGATCAAGACGATCGGCACGATAAAGGCGATGAGATTGCCAGCCACATACCACACGAGAGTCTCGGGCGTAACGATGAGCAGGCCAAGCACACCGGTCAGACCCTGACCGATAGCGCGCACCTCAAAGAACTTCACGAAGGCACCGCCGCAGCCTGCACCGATGCATGCGCAGATGAACGGAATGATCGAATAGCGCATGTTTGCAGCGAAGATAGCGGGCTCGGAGATACCGACCAGCGTCGGAATAAAGGACGACATGCAGATGTTGCGCTCTTTGGAGTGCTTCTTGTGAATGAGGTACATGCCGATGGCGCCGCCACCCTGGGCGATGATGGAAACCGACCAGATGGCCTGGATGTAGTTGAAGCCAGTCGTGGCAACGAGGTTGGCCTCGATACCCTGGATGAACTGATGCGTACCGGTAACGACGAGCGGCTGCAGGAACGCGGCGAAGACAAAGGCACCAAAGACGCCCATCCTGTTGTACAGGACATCGATTACGCCAGCGAGGACGTCGCCGATCAGGTTGCCGAGCGGGCCGAACACGGTGAACAGGGCAACGTTAGCAAGAATCAGGGTAACGGTCGGGACAAAGACAAACGAGACGACCTCGGGGATGTACTTCTGGGCAATCTTTTCGACCTTGGCCATAAACCAGGCAGTCAGGATTGCAGGGAACACGCCGCCCTGGAAAGCAACCATGGGGATGGAGAGCGGACCGAAGTTCCAGTACTCAGCACCTGTCGGGTCCATAACGAACGTGTTGCGGTTCATAAGGCTCGGGTGAACCATGACGATACCGACGAGGATGCCCAGGATCGGGTTACCGCCAAAACGCTTGACTGCGCTGTACATAACCAGGACAGGCAGGTAGTCGAACGTGGTGGCGATAATGGCAAAGAAGCTTGCGAGGTTCTTGAGGAACTCGCTGTGATCGGCGAGGCTGCCCTCCATGCCAAAGAGGCCGTTGGCAACGATCAGTGACTTAAGGCCGATGATGATAGCGGCGCCGACGAAGGCGGGAATGATGGGGATAAAGATGTCCGAGAATACCTTGAGGACCGAGAAGAACTTGCCCTTCTTGTCCGCCTCGGCGCCCTTGACCTCGGAAGCGCTGATCTCCTTAACGCCCGTCAAAGCCATAAACTCATCGTAAACCTTGTTGACGGTACCGGTACCGAAGATGATCATGAGCTGGCCGCTGTTGTACAGCACGCCCTTGACGCCATCGATGTTCTCGAGCTCGGCCTTGTTGTATTTGCTCGTATCCTTGAGCACCAGACGCAGACGGGTCACGCAATGCGTGGCGCCCTCGATGTTCTCCAGTCCGCCGACGTTGTCGACGACTTGCTGGGACACTGCCTTGTAGTCCATGTTCCTCTCCATTCCTTTTCTAAATCATAAAACGGTTCGTTGCCGCTACAGAGACGCGATCGTTGCATTTGCGCACTTGAGCGTACCGTCGGTGACCGTCAGCGCCACACCCTGGCCCTGCTTATTGCAGAAGCGAGCGTTAAGCGCAACATCATCGACAAAAATAGTCGCGATATCGTCGTCAACGACCAGGCGCACATGATGAGTGCCCTCGCCCTTAAAGAACAACGGACGCTCGAGGCCCATGTTGTTGACCTGGAACCACGGGTACTGGGGAGCCGGCGTGAACTCGAGCTTGCCCTCGCGCAGGTTGGCGCGGAACTCATAGGCAAGACCGGTCTCGGCGTCCTCGGCGAACTTGACCGAGAAGCCGGCAGCGTTACCGCCGAGCTCAATGTCGGTATCGAGCAAGTAGGTGGAGCCGGCATCCGCGGCGAGCACCTGCTCGACCTTGCCCGACTCGCAGGAAAGCTCAAAGGTCTCGACTGCCTTAGCCTCGCCAAAGGCGCCAAGCATGCTGTCGGGGAGCTTGGTGCCGAGCGTTCCGTCGGCACGCTGAACGATCTCGAGGGGCATAAAGGTGCCACCCCATAGGTAAGAGCTGGGGTCGCCGCCCTCGTCACGCGTAGGAACCCAACCAAAGAGAACGCGACGCTCGCCGTCAAATGCGGTACGTGCGGCATAGTACGCGCGGCCATCGAAGGAATCGTCCGCAGGAGTGATCCAAGGACCGTTGATAGAGCGAGACATGCGGTAACGGGTCTTGTTGCCGTCGCTGTACTCGGAAAAGACGAGGTACCACCAGTCGCCCATCTTAAAGAGATCAGGCATCTCAAACATGGTGTACAGGCCCGGGTTCCACCAGTCGCCCTGGAACTCCCAGTTGGTCAGATCCTTGGAGGTGAACTTGACCAGGCGGCCGGTCATCAGACGCTTGTCCTCGCCCACACGCGTGCCGAGGATGAGCATGTACTCTTCGTTCTCCTCATCCCAAAGCACAAAGGGATCGCGCCAGTTGCGGTCATCGTAACCCTCCTGGGGCGGAAGCAGCGTCTCGGCGATGTTCTTCTCCCACTTGACGGCGTCGTCGCTCGTTGCGTGAAGAAGAACCTGCTTCATCAAACGTGCGCGGACCTTATCGCGATTGCAACCAGTGTAGAGCGCATGGTACTTGTCGCCCACCTTAAACACCGTGCCGGCATAAATGTACTGGTCGACTTCCTCGTCGCCGCCGCGCTCAAGGCTCTCGCCAAAGTCCTTGTAGTTGACGAAATCCTTGGTCGTAGCGAGTGCCCAGCCAAACGGCTCTCCGAAAGGTTCGGGGTTACGCGTGTCACGCTGATGATAGAGATAGAACGTGCCGTCCTCGCCGTACGGCATGATGTCGCCTACCCAAATTCCCTCAGGCTGGTAATACACCTTGTGCATCCGAGACTTCCTTTCCACGACATACTAACTCGGTACAATGGCAAGATATGTCAATCGTTTTCATATGTCAAACGTTTTCACACCAATACGTCTTTTCGCAGTTCCAGTCGTCGGCAAACGGTTGACATATGCCGGTGAACGGTCATCAGAGGCGTTTGAGGAATTCTTTTGGCACGGGATGAACTACGCGGTTTTGCCCTCAATGAGTTCAACGGGGAGCTTGATATTCGATTCGGGATTATCGCCGTTAATAAGAGCGATGATGGATTGCGCCGCGAGCTCTCCGATGCGATCGATATCTTGACGTACGGTTGTTAAGTCAGGCATAAACGTCATAGTTCGGCGGGCACCATCCGCGCCCACGACCTTAATATCGTCTGGAGCGCTCAAACCGCGCTGCTTCATCACGTTGAGACAGATGGCCGCCATCGTATCGTCTCCCGCAAAGATGCCGTCAATATCGGGGTTCTCATCGAGGATCTTCGCAACGACCGCGCCCTTTTCGTCGTCGGGCTTAACGAACTCAACCTCACGGACAAGCGCGGACAAACCGGCCTGCTCAACAACATCGAGGTAGGCATCGGTACGCTTATTGGCAGGCATGCGCATGCGGCTATTGCTGCGCAGGCACAGGATACGCCTGCAGCCGTCATCAATCAGACGGCGCGTGGCGAGCTCGCCAATGCCATAGCTGTCACTTGCAATCTGGACAGAGCCCTCGCCAAGATCGCAGTCGATGCCAACCAGGCTCAAGCCCATCTCGGCATATGCCTCGGCACCGATATTGAGGGAGTTGACGATGACGCCGTCGACCATATTGCGGCGGAGCATGTCAATATAGGAACGCTCAAGATCGGGTCGATTGGCGCTGTTGCACAGCAACATCTTAAAGCCGTTTTCCGCTAACGTGCGCTCGACCGCCTGCACAACCTGAGCATGGAACGGGCTGCTCACAAAGGGAACGATCATACCGATAAGATTCAGGCGACCGTTGAGCATGGCACGGGCGATATCGTTGGGCGTATAGTTGATGCGCTCCATCGCCGCATGGACTTTATCGCGGGTTTCCTGGCTAATGTAGCCGCGATTATTAAGCACGCGAGATACCGTAGTAGGCGAAACCCCCGCCACCGCTGCAACTTCCTTGATGCCAGGCTTAGCCGTATCCTTAGAACGGGCACTCTCGTGAGCCATAGCACCCTCCCCCATCAACATGTCATACGTTTACATACGAACAAAGCATACCCCAACAACAGCGGGAAGACGGTAACAGCACAAGTAAGTAAACGACTCATCCAAATAATTAGGAGAGTTCCGCCTAAAGGGTGACTACACAGGACCCCCGCCGGGGCTGTTTGGGCTACCTCCCAAAACATTCCGCAGGACGCAAAGAGGCTCGCCGCACGAAGTGCGCAGCGAGCCTCTTTGCATGTCCGAGGACGTTTTGGGAGGTAGCCCAAACAGCCCCGGCGATCCTGCGGGAGTTAAATCCCTTTAGAACTTGTCGTGGAAGGTACGCGCAATGACCTCGTCCTGCTGCTCCTTGGTGAGCGTGTGGAAGTTCACGGCATAGCCGGAAACGCGGATGGTCAGCTGCGGGTACTTCTCGGGGTGAGCCTGAGCGTCGAGCAGCGTCTCACGGTTGAAGACGTTGATGTTCAGGTGGTGGCCACCCTTCTCGGCGTAAGCGTCGAGCATGTGGACCAGGTTATCGGCCTGAGTCTCAGAAACTTCAGAAACCTTCATAATGTGTCTCCTTCGATCGATAGGCGCCGGCCGAAACCGGCGCACTAATCAGTAATCGTTATTGTTAGTATAGCACTAACAATAGTTACTCGCCCAGCTGATCAAGGTCGATATCGCCAAAGAACACCTGGTCCTCCTTGCCGAGCGCACTCGGGATGATGGAGAAGGTGTTGGAGATGCCGTCCTGAGCATCGCGGAACGGGAGCTTGGAAACCGAAGACAGCGAAGCGATGGCGCCGTGGCTATCGCGCTTGTGCATGGGGTTAGCACCCGGGGCGAACGGCTGACCAGCCTTGCGGCCGTCGGGCGTGGAGCCGGTCTTCTTACCGTACACGACGTTGGAGGTAATGGTCAGAACCGAGGTCGTGGGCACGGAGTTGCGGTAGGTGTCGTTCATGCGGATGTACTCCATGAACTGGTGCACAACGTCGTGAGCGATCTGGTCGACGCGATCGTCGTCGTTACCGTACTTGGGGAACTCGCCCTCGGTCTCGAAGTCGACGATGATGCCGTTCTCGTCACGGACGGGGTGGACCTTGGCGTACTTGATGGCGGACAGGGAGTCAGCCACGACGGAAAGGCCAGCGATGCCCGTAGCGAACCAGCGGTGCACGTGCTTGTCGTGCAGAGCCATCTGAATGCGCTCGTAGCAGTACTTATCGTGCATGTAGTGGATGATGTTCAGCGAGTTGACGTACACGCCAGCGAGCCACTTCATCATGTCGTTGTACTTGGCCACAACGTCGTCGTAATCGAGCGTATCGCCCTCGACGGCGCGATACTTGGGGCCGACCTGCTTCTTGGAGACCTCGTCAACACCGCCGTTGAGTGCGTACAGCAGGCACTTGGCCAGGTTGGCGCGGGCGCCGAAGAACTGCATCTCCTTGCCAATGCGCATGGAGGACACACAGCAGGCGATGCCGTAGTCGTCGCCGTGGTAAACGCGCATGAGGTCGTCGTTCTCGTACTGGATCGAGGAGCTCGCGACAGAAGTCTTGGCACAGAACTTCTTGAAGTTCTCGGGCAGACGAGTCGACCACAGAATAGTCATGTTGGGCTCGGGGCTGGTGCCCATGTTCTCGAGCGTGTGCAGGTAACGGTAGCTCATCTTGGTAACGAGCGTACGGCCGTCAACACCCATGCCGCCGATGGACTCGGTGACCCACTGCGGGTCGCCGGTGAACAGCGCCTGGTACTCGGGGGTACGGGCAAACTTGACCATGCGGAGCTTCATGATGAAGTGATCCACGAACTCCTGGATCTGCTCCTCGGTGAAGGTGCCGTTGGCAAGGTCGCGCTCAGCGTAGATGTCGATGAACGTGGAGGTACGGCCGATGGACATAGCGGCGCCGTTCTGCTCCTTGACGGCAGCGAGGTAGGCGAAGTACATCCACTGGATGGCCTCCTGCGTGTTGGTAGCAGGGTTGGAAATGTCGAAACCATAGGTCTCGGCCATCATCTTGAGCTCGCCGAGGGCGCGGATCTGCTCCTGCAGCTCCTCACGATCGCGGATGTTGTCGGCGGTCATGACCGTCGGGGTGGAAGCCTTCTGGGCCTCCTTGTCCTTGATCAGGTAGTCGACACCGTACAGGGCGACACGACGGTAGTCGCCGATGATGCGGCCGCGGCCATAGCCATCGGGCAGACCGGTGATGATGTGAGCCGAGCGGCAAGCACGCATCTCGGGGGTGTAAACATCGAAGACGCCAGCGTTGTGGGTCTTGCGCTCGAAGGTGTAGCGCTCGACAACGTTCTCGTCGACCTTGTAGCCGTGCTGGCTGGCAGCCTGGCAAGCGATGCGGATACCACCGTTGACGTGCAGCGCGCGCTTGAGCGGCTTGTCGGTCTGGAGGCCAACAATGGTCTCCTTGTCGCGATGGGCATTATCGATGTAGCCAGCGGGGTGGCTCACGATACCCGTGACGGTCTTGGTGTCCATATCGAGGACACCACCCTGCTCGCGCTCCTTAAGCAGCAGGTCGAGAACCTCGCCCCACAGCTCCTTGGTACGCTCGGTCGGACCGACGAGGAACGACTCGTCGCCCTCGTAGGGGGTGTAGTTCTTCTGGATGAAGTCTCGGACGTCAACTTCTCCCGTCCAGATGCCTTCCTTGAAGCCTTCCCATGCCTCCTGCATTGTGTAACCACGCTCCTAGTTACGTGTAATGCGGCGCTCTCTCACACCGCTGCTTATTGAATTCTTGAATTTTCGGCTTGCACTACCGGCTTCTTCCGTTCTTCACCACACGCTGGTGCAGAGAAAACGTTTGTCCACCTTGGAACTACAACCCAAAACCCAAGATTTCACCCGTCTGAGAAGGATAACATAGCGACCCTCTCCATCTGGGCTGTTATATGTTTCTTTTTTTATATCATAAGGGCGTTTTTTACAAACCCGCAGGAAATGCGAGCGCGAACAACTACCGTTCACCGATTTGTTTGGTATTTTTCCTTGCCTTTGTACGACGTTCACTCTAGCTGTTATGCCAGCTTTAGCAGGGTAAAGTGTCTCAGAGACCCTACAGAAACTGCAGGGCGGCCACGGGATCCCCCGTGGCCGCCCTGTGGCGTAGCTAGTTTTTAGCTTTGATTGCCGCTTGGCATTAGGCGGCTGCGGCGGCCTTGTCGGTCGTTGCCTTGCTATTGCCGTTGCCCTGGCCCTCAAAATGCTTGTAGCACCAGCTGGAGACCAGCGGGGCCAAAATAGCCGTCACGATTGCGCAGGCAGCAACCTGTGCCGTAGCCGTCGCGAGCACCGCACCGCCGTACAAGGCCTCGTTGACGCTTGCCATGGCAGCAGGCGTGGCCACATTGGCTCCAGCGCAGCTCGAAATGGCCGCACCTGCGACACCCGTACCACCCGTGAGCTTATCGACCGCGATGACGGGAATTGCAAAGACCACCGAGCAGATCACGCCGAGCAGAATACCGGGGAGACCGCCATTAATGAGCTGGCCAAAGGTCATGGTCGAGCCCATGGCAAAGAAGACGAGCACGATGATGGCGGAAAGTGCCGGTGCCATCATCTTCTTAAAGCTGGGGAAGAGGTTGCCCAGAATAATGCCGATGACGATCGGCAGAATGGCACCCACGAGCGACCAGCCGATCGGAGCCTGACCGGCAGCGCCGAGCACGATCATCGTGACCGGAGGGCCGACAACGAGCGTGGTGATGGCGACAGCGCCACGCTCGGCCTCGTTGCCCATGGTGCCCATCAGACCAGCGTACATAGCGTTGTTGGCGCCGGTGCAAGCCGCCAGCATCACCATGGCAGAGATGCCAAACAGGTTGTCGTTGAACACATAAAGGATGAGCAGCGACACGGCAACGACCACGATCTGCTTGACGGCGATGATGATGGCGCCGCGTGCAGCGGCGGCGGGAGCACTCTTAAACGAAATCGTCGTACCGACGATGAGCAAAAAGGCGCCAACGAGCGGGCCTGCACCCTGCTGGGTCATGCCAAGCGTAAAGCTACCGAGCGTTTTAAACAGGTCGGGGAATAGCGTGTTGAGCAGGCAGCCCAACAGAAGCGGCACCAAGATATTGGCGCCCGGGATGGAGGACATCTTAAAGAACGGCTCCTTTGCCGCCGGCGCCTCCACCGCAGTCGATTCACTCATATATATCTCCTTTGGATGCATGCGAATCGTAGCCGCACGCGCCTATGTCAGAAAGAAGGCGACAACCCCGAGTCGCCAGGGTCGCCGCCAAACGATCACCGCGGGGTATTACCCGTCCAGAACGATGCCGCCGTCGCAGTCACCAATCTCGCCGTTCACGAAGCTGGCGAGGTCGGAAGCGAAGAACAGCACCATCTGCGCAGGCTCGCTAGCCTGGGCGGCGCGGCCCAGAGGAATACCGTTGATGATGCGCTGAGAGTTCTCGTCAGAGAGAATCGAGGTCATATCGGTCAACGTGAGCGACGGGCACACAGCGTTACAGCGGACGCCGAACTTGCCGCCTTCCTTGGCGACTGCCTTGGTTAGACCGTTAACACCGGCCTTGGAGCTCGCGTAGGCAGCGGTGCCGAGCAGGCCACCACCGATTTTGCCCGCAACGGAACTCACGTTGACGATAGTGCCGGCATGGGCCGCCTTAAAGTGCGGGTACACGGCGTTCATCATAGTGAAGGTACCGTTGAGGTTGATGTCGATGGTGCGACGCCACTCGGTGTCATCGATCTCGTCAAACTTCTTGGTGCTGATGACGCCAGCGCAGTTGATCAGGATGTTGGTTTGCGGCAGGTCCGTAAAAATCTGCTCGACGGTCTCGCGCGCCTTGGGCGCATCGGCGACATCGAGCTGATAGAACTTGTTGCCCTCGCCAAGCTCGGCCACAGCGGCCTCGCCCTTAGCAGCGTTCCTTGCGATGAGCGCGACATGTCCGCCGCCCGCGACGATGCCCTTGGCGATCTCGAGGCCAATGCCCTGAGTGCCGCCCGTGACAATCGCGGTCTTGCCCGTGAAGTCAAATGCCATGACTCCATCCCCCTTTATGTAAGGTGTCTCCTTGCGGGAAGTTGGAGCATCGCACGTGGCGATTATATGAGTCCCAGTCGTCATGGTGGTGACAACCCCTCGCCTAACCGCGTGCATAATAGTTCTTTGAAACGCTTTAGCAATTGAATGATTTTAAGTCTTAATGAGCTCTTAATATTGCCTACTGTATGAGGCCCGCGTATGGGGGTATCATCTTCCACCGAAAATAGTTTCTAGTGTTAGGGGTTTTCGGTGGAAGATACCGATTTCCATGAGCTTGGGCGTCAGCTCTTTACCGAGTTTGGCAGCATGCACCAGCGCGTTTCGCGCTTTGCCGACCAGGCTCTGGGTGGCGAGATGGCCGTCATGCGCGCCCTCATGCGCGCCGGCGGCTCGCTCACGCCGAGCGAACTCGCCGATCGTGCCTGGGTCTCGAGCGCCCGCATCGCCAATATCCTGCGCGCCCTCGAGGCCAAGGGCTGGGTCGAGCGCGAGCACTCAAAGACCGACCGTCGTCGCGTACACGTCACGGTGACCGACAAGGGATTCCAGGATCTCGAAATCAAACGACGGGAATTCGAGAACCGCACCGCGGCTTTCCTCGAGCAGCTCGGCGAAACAGATACCCAAGAGATGGTGCGCCTTCTTAGACGTGCCAACGAAATTATCGACCGCAATCAAGAAAGGAGAGATGCCGAGTGAGGATTCTCAAGCTCTTTAAAAAGCATATCCTGGCACTGTTCGCAGCTATCGTACTTATCGTAATCAGCTGCAACGCCGATCTGGCACTGCCTACCTACATGAGCGATATCGTCGACGTGGGCGTGCAGCAAGGCGGCATCGCCTCGCCCGTGCCCGACACCATTCGCGCCGAATCGCTCGACGACCTCGAACTCTTTATGAGCGCCAAAGACGCCAAGACGGTAGAGGCTGCGTTTGGCAAGGCTGACAAAAACGGCATTCGAACGTACAAGGGCACCGAGGAAGAGCGTGCCGATGGAGGCAAAATTACCGACATTATGAGCCTGCCCGAGACCGTCGTCCTTTCGCTCAACCAGGGCATCGACGCCGACTCCATGGGAGACATGACCGGCACGTCCAGCGAGAAAGACAGCGACGCCGCTCAGGCCATGCCCACGCCCGAGCAAATGGCAGCGATGACGCCCGAGCAGCTCGCCGAGATGCAGCAGAAGGCCGCAGCGGCGCAGAATATGCAAAAGCAGATCGACGCCGACGGCGGCAAGATCACCATGAAGAGCCTGCGCCTGGGTGTCGAGGGCGGTCTGGTAGACCAAAGCAAGCTCGTCGAGGGCGCCAACGAAATGGCGGACAAAATGGGCTCCATGTCGGGCTCCATCGTCACCCAGCGCGCCGTGAGCTATGTACAGGACGAGTACAAGGCGCAGGGCATCGACCCCGCCGACGTGCAGAACGCCTACCTGGGCCGCATGGCGACCACGATGTTTGGTCTGTGTCTGGTGTCGCTGGTCGCCACCATCCTGACCGGTGCCGTGGCTTCGCGCACCGCCTGCTCCATCGCACGCGACCTGCGCCGCGAGACCTTCAACAAGGTTATGCACTTCTCGCCGGCCGAGGTGGGCAAGTTTAGCCAGGCCTCGCTCATCACCCGCTGCACCAATGACATTCAGCAGATCCAGATGGCCGCAACCCTGTTTATCCGCATGTGTCTGATGGCCCCCGTCATGGGCATCGTCGCCGTCATGCGCGTCCTGGCCAACCATACCGGCCTGGAGTGGACCATCGCCGTTGCCATCATCGCGGTCTCGGCCGTCGTCGGCGTGCTCATGGGCCTCACCATGCCCAAGTTCAAAAAGATGCAAAGTTACGTGGACCGCGTGAACCTTACCGCCCGCGAGCTGCTCGACGGCCTTATGCCTATCCGCTCGTTCAACCGCGAGGAGCATGAGCTCGAGCGTTTTGACAAGGCTTCGCTCGACCTGATGACCACGCAGCTCTACACCAACCGAGCCATGAGCTTTATGATGCCGCTCATGATGCTCGTCATGAACTGCGTCACTGTGCTTATCGTCTGGTTTGGCGCGCAGGGCGTGTCCGACGGCGTGATGCAGGTCGGCAACATGATGGCGTTTATCTCCTACACCATGCAGATCGTCATGGCGTTTATGATCCTCACCATGGTTTCGGTCATCCTGCCCCGCGCCGAGGTCGCAGCCGAGCGCGTAGAAGAGGTCATCACTTGCCCCACGAGCATCAACGACCCTGCCTCGCCCAAACTGCCTGCGACCAGCGCGCCGCGCGGTGAGCTGTGCTTCCGCGACGTGAGCTTCCAGTATCCCGATGCCCGCGCCGACGTCATTAGCGGCGTAAACTTCACCACGCACGCCGGCCAGATGCTCGGCATCATTGGTTCCACGGGCTCGGGCAAGTCCACGCTTGTACAGTTGATTCCGCGCCTGTACGACGTCACGGGCGGCAGCATTTCGCTCGACGGCATCGACGTGCGCGACATGACCCTCTCTGAGCTGCGCCGCCGCATCGGTTATATTCCGCAGCAGGGTCGTCTGTTCTCGGGTACCGTCGAGAGCAACCTCAAGTTTGCCGGCGACATGGTGAGTGACGAGGATATGCGCCAGGCAGCACACGTCGCCCAGGCGGAGGACTTTATCGCCGAGCGCGAGGACGGATACGACTCCCCCATTAGCCAGGGCGGCTCCAATGTCTCGGGCGGTCAGCGCCAGCGTCTGGCCATCGCCCGCGCGTTGGCCAAAAAGCCCGAGGTCGTGGTGTTCGATGATTCGTTTAGCGCCCTCGACTACAAGACCGACGCGCGCCTGCGCGAAGAGCTGGCCAAAAACGTCACCGACGCCGCGCTCGTGGTCGTGGCCCAGCGCATCGCGACCATCATGCACGCCGACCAGATCATCGTGCTCGACGACGGCCACGTAGTGGGCACCGGCACGCACGAGGAGCTGCTGCGCAGCTGCCCGGCGTACCTGGAGATCGCACAGTCACAGCTTTCCGCCGAGGAGCTGGGGCTTACCCAAGAAGAAATTGCAGCCGTCATGGAAGGAGGCGAGCGCTAATGGCAGACGAGACCAAGACTCAGATTCCCAAGCCCACCCGCCAGCGTGGTCCCATGGGCCGCATGGGCGGCATGCGTCGCGGCGAAAAGGCCAAGGACTTTAAGGGCACCATGAGGCAGCTGCTCGGCTATATCGGCCAGCACAAGATTGCCGTGTTTGCCGCCGTCGCCTTTGCCGTGTGCTCGGTCATCTTTAACATTGTGGGACCCAAGGTGCTCGGCCAGGTTACGACCAAGCTGTTCGAAGGCCTGGTCGCCAAGGTCAACGGCACCGGCGACGTTGACTTTGACTGGATCGCCAAGACGCTCGGCTTTTTGCTCTGCCTGTATCTGGCGAGCTCTGTCTGCAGCCTGGTCCAGGGCTGGCTCATGACCGGTGTCACGCAAAAGATCTGCTACCGCATGCGCAAGGAGATCGCAGCCAAGATTGCCGTCGTGCCGATGAGCTACTTCAATGGTCACAGCAAGGGCGATGTGCTCAGCCGCATCACCAACGACGTCGATACACTCGGCCAGTCGCTCAACCAGAGCGTGACGCAGCTTATTACGTCCGTCACGCAGATTATCGGCGTGCTCGTCATGATGCTGTCGATCAGCCTGCCGCTCACCGGCGTCACCGTGCTCACGCTGCCGGCCGCCGCGATTATCTTAACGGTGATGATTCACTTCTCGCAGCCGTACTTCCGCGAGCAGCAGCAGGTCCTGGGCACCGTCAACGGCATTATCGAGGAGGATTTTGCCGGCCAGAACGTCATTCAGGTGTTCGACCGCGCCGAGGCTTCGATCGAGGAGTTCGACCGCCAAAACGACCGCCTCTTTATTAGTGGCTGGCGCTCGCAGTTCCTGTCGGGCCTGATGATGCCGCTTATGAGCCTGGTGGGCAACATGGGTTACGTGGGCGTTGTCGTAGTGGGCGCGCAGCTCGCGCTGACCGGCAATGCCACGCCCGGCGACATCCAGAGCTTTATCCAGTATGTTCGCAACTTTACGCAACCCGTGCAGCAGCTGGGCAACGTGAGCAACACGATGCAGTCGATGGCCGCCGCCACCGAGCGCGTGTTTGAGTTCCTGGCCGCGCCCGAGGAGGAGCAGAAGGCCGACGCGCAGATTCCCGAAAAGCGCCCCGGCCACGTGGAGTTCGACCATGTCAAGTTTGGCTACACGCCCGACAAGACCATCATCCACGACTTTAGCTGCGAGGCGCAGCCCGGCCAGACCATCGCCATCGTCGGTCCCACCGGCGCTGGCAAGACCACGCTCATCAAGCTGCTGCAGCGCTTCTACGATGTGGACGGCGGTTCGCTGCGTGTCGAGGGCGTCGACGTGCGCGACTGGGACCGCGCGGCGCTGCGCGGCGAGTTTGCCATGGTGCTGCAGGATACCTGGCTGTTTAACGGCACCATCCGCGAGAACATCCGCTACGGACGCCCCGACGCGAGCGATGCCGAGGTCGAAGCCGCTGCGCGCGCCGCACGCTGCGACCACTTTATTCATACGCTCGCCGGTGGCTACGACTTTATGATTAACGAGGAGGGCACCAACCTGTCGCAGGGTCAGCGCCAGCTCGTGACCATCGCCCGTGCCATTTTGGCCGACCGCCCGGCGCTGATTTTGGACGAGGCGACCTCCAACGTCGATACCCGCACCGAGGAGCTCATTCAGCGCGCCATGGATGCGCTGATGCAGGGCCGTACAAGCTTTGTCATCGCGCACCGCCTGTCCACGATCCGCAACGCCGACGTGATCTTGGTAATTCGCGACGGCGACATCGTCGAGAAGGGCACGCACGACGAGCTGCTCGCCCAGGGCGGCTTCTACGCCGACCTGTACAACTCGCAGTTCGACGAAGCGGCGTAACAACCGGCGGCAAACAACCGCAATGCCCAGAAAACGGGGGCGCAGAATGAACTGCGCCCCCGTTTTGTGTCCTTTGGGCCTCGAAACGCCTCCCCTGGGGCCTGATTGACGCTCTCCCTCAAGGCCCCGTGGGCAAAAAATGGCAAAAATGAGTACTGTCACTTTTTTAGTAACAGCCAAAACTGCCCCAAACGACGTCTTTGCGGCCTAGATATTCCTTCAAATTGATCAAAACGCCCGGTAGCATGCTTCTGTGTGCCAACGTCAATGAACATATTTACTGTTGTGTCTATTATCTTGTAAGGTCGATATGATACTAAGCTAGCAACAGTACTCATATTTGCCATTTTTTGTCCACGGGGTATGCCGCAGGAGATCCAACTTGCTCCAGCGTGCCGTACGCCGGTCCTCCCCTTCCAGCGAGTGCCGGCATTTCCCCAGATAAAACCGACCAAAATAAACCTGTCCCTTTTTGGCAGGTTTTGCTTGCACTTTAGCGTGCGACAGCGGATAATGCCGAGCATTCGACAATACGCTTATTGTTCTTTCTATAGATTGAGGAGGCCCCGCATGGCCATGGATTTCAAACGCAGGCTGCCGATCCCCATGGAGATCCGCGAGGAGATGCCGCTTTCCGCCGAGCTTACTGCCAAAAAGCAGGCATTTGACGCCGAGGTCGCCAAAGTCTTTACCGGCGAGGACGCGCGCAAGGTACTCATCATCGGCCCGTGCTCTGCCGACCGCGAAGATTCGGTGCTTGAGTACATGAACCGGCTGGCCAAGGTCGCCGAAGAGGTCAAGGACAAGCTCATCATCATTCCGCGCGTCTACACCAACAAGCCGCGCACCAAAGGCACCGGCTACAAGGGTCTGCTGCACAACCCCGACCCCGAGGCGCCCGATGACCTGCTCGAAGGCGTTAAGGCCATTCGCCACATGCACCTGCGCGTCATCGATGAGACCGGTTTCTTTACCGCCGACGAGATGCTCTACCCGTCCAACTACCAGTACCTCGTCGACCTGCTGAGCTACGTCGCCGTAGGCGCCCGCTCGGTCGAAAACCAGGAGCATCGCTTGGTATCGAGCGGCATTTCGGTGCCTGTGGGCATGAAGAACCCCACCGCCGGTTCCACCACCGTCATGCTCAACTCCATCTACGCCGCCCAGGCACATCAGAGCTTTATCTTCCGCAACTGGGAGGTTGAATGCGACGGCAATCCGCTCGCACACGCCGTCATGCGTGGCTACATCGGTCTCGACGGTCGTACCTACCCCAATTACCACTACGAGCACCTGGAGCGCCTGGCCGAGCGCTATACCGAGCATGCCGGCTATGCCAACCCGGCAGCGGTCATCGACTGCAACCACGACAACTCGGGCAAACGTCCGCTGGAGCAGTATCGTATTTGCAAGGAGGTGCTCGACAGCTGCCGCCGCAATGAGTCCATCTCTAAGCTAGTCAAGGGCTTTATGATCGAGTCCTACCTGGAGGACGGCAATCAGCCGGTCGACGGCGGCGTCTTTGGCAAGTCGATCACCGACCCGTGCCTGGGCTGGGAAAAGACCGACTACCTCATCCACGAAATCGCGGAGCGTATTTAGAGTTACGCGGTTTTACCAAACGCCGTAACCGACCGACGTTGCGCGGGCCGCACCTGTACAATCTGACGTTCAACTTCAAGGGCGCGACCAGAAGGTCAGCGCCCTTTCATTTCACGTCACCTTGTCTCAAATGCGACCCGCTCGCTGTCCGTCCTCTACCTGCGGCGGTCTTCTAGCAGAAAAACCAAGTGAGTAGACTTTTTGCAGGAAGCCAAGCACGCCCCAAAACGCCACGGCTCTGACCTGCGGTTTTATTGAGCATTTGTCGCGATGTGCTTGGCAGGTCCAAAATAGTCTACTCACTTGTATCTAAGACGCACCAGATTGGCAAAAACCGCCGCGAAAGGGCCCCTGGTCCCTTCGCGGCGGTCATACGCCTCTGATTTTGCGACGATTTTGCCCGCTTGTTACTCGCTGTAGCGGGTGGCGATGGCAGCTTGCACCATGCCAGTGCTCATAAGGTAGGTCACCAGGAAGTAGCCGCCATAAGCTGCCAGGAAGATTGCGCAGGTGAGGCCCACGGTGCCGCCGATGCTCATATTTCCGAATATGCTCACCATCTCGATGATCACCTTAAGTGCCACAAAGGAGTGCGCCAAGCCCACCGCCAACGGGAACAGGAAGAATACCGCTTGCTGCGCCATCACCGAATGGCGAATCTGGCGGTCGTCACAGCCGATCTGTGCCAGCACACGATAGCTGCGGCTGCCATCGGCCACGTTGGAGAGTTGCTGGATCGACAGAATCGCCGCGCATGCAACGACCAATACAAAGCCGATGTAGATGGCCAGGTAGCTAATAAGACCGTTCATTTGCGCTGCCTGCGTGTACATCTCGGAGCGTGTGATGAAGGTTCCCCACGACCCCGGCTCCTTGCCGTCAACGAGCAGATTGTCGAGCAGAGTGTATTTAATGCTCTCGTCTGCCTCGGTCGTATCCATCCCCTGTTTGTAGTTAACGAGCAGGCTACTGGAATACGGCTGCAGATTAAGTTGGGACAACAGCTCGTCGGCAACGACGACGGTGCCCGGATTACTACCCATCGCTGAGTTGGCGATGGCCGCAGTGTCCTCGTCCGACTTATCGGTTGCGGGCTTGAGCGTATGCCCGCCCAAGGTAAGGGCATGGCCGCCAGCCATATACTTGGTGTACAGGTCGACCAGCTCGCCGCCCATATCACACGTGAGCAGATACTGGTCGTGACCGATGTGCACCGGCTCCTCGCCCATCATCTGACGCAGTTTGTTGTACTGACTCGCCGGCGTCACAAACAGACCCATCGCATCGGCATTGCTACCCCCGAACGCCTTGGGAAGCTTTTCGCCCATGGTCTTGCACATCTCGCTTGGAGTCACCGAAGGATCCGAGCCGCCAAGCGGGTAACTCAGATACGAATCAATCTGTACATGCTCACCGGCAACATCGGCGATATCGACCTTCTTGCCGGTCTCGTCGTTGTTGTCCGCCGACTTGCCCTTGCCGTGCCATGCGGGGTACAAATCGACCGTACTATCGGCCAGCACCATGCGATCGGCTTCAGACGGATTGATGTACTCTTTGTAGAAGTCGAGCGTATCGGGCGTGTAATAGATATACGTCTGCGACATGTCGGCCGGATTATAGCGCTCCAGGTTTTCGTTCATCACGTTGGCGATCGACATACCGCACGTCACCGAGGTGATGGCCAAAAACAGAAGCATCGCGATGACGCCCATCGAAAAGCACACCGTGTTGACCTTGGCCGCAAGCTGGCGCACGGTAAACATGTTGAGGCCGCGCCAATACACGCCGCGCAGGCTCTGCAGCAGCTTGATGAGCATGCCCGAGAGTCCCCAGAACAGGGCAAAGGTGCCCACGGTAACCATAGCGGTCGTAATACCAAACTGGTTCATGGCCTCTTGCAGCTTGCTGTCCGTCGCGGTTAGCGGGAACCCATCACGTAGCAGACGGTAATAGGCCACGCCCACAAGCACCACGCCCACGGCAAAGATGGCAATCGCGATCCAGGGGTTGCGCGTCTTGATGCTCTCGTTGCGACGCTCGGCACCCATAAGCTCGATGAGTTTGGTACGACGCACGGCGCGAAGGTTCAGCAGTAGCGTGAGCACAAACATTACGAGCATGCAGGCAAGGGTCAGATTGAACGCATGCACCGAGAAAAAGAAGTGGAAATTGGCAATCTGTGTCTTAAAGAGCGAGGCCGTAAAGAACGTCATGAGCTGGGAGAGTCCCACACCCAGCACAATGCCGGCGACAAAGGCCACCACCGAGACAATCACCGTCTCGAGCGCCATGATCGTGGCGACGCGCCCGCGCCCCATGCCGAGCACCTGGTACAGGCCAAACTCCTTCTTGCGGCGTTTCATGATGAAGTTATTGGCATACACCATCAAAAAGGCCATGACACCGGCCAAAAAGTACGTCAGGTCGCCGAGCATGCTGCCCATTACCTGCGCTAAGCCCTTTTCATCGATTCCGGCGATGTCGACCTGCATCGAGATGGTGTTAAAGGCATAGAAGACCGTGACGCCCAGGGTGAGCGTCAAAAGGTAGACGAGGTAGTCGCGGCCGGCGCGGCGGACGTTGCCCCAAGCGAGTTTACAGAGCATCGGAGCCCTCACCGCCCATCATGGCAACGACCTCCATAATGCGGTCGAAGAACTCTCGGCGGTCGATGTCGCCGCGGCGCAGCTCGGTGAAGATCTTGCCGTCGCGAATAAACAGCACACGGCTCGTGTAGCTGGCGGCAAAGCTGTCGTGCGTGACCATGAGCACGGTGGCGCGTAGGCGGCGGTTAAGGGCCTCTAGGCTCTCGAGCAGCAGGCGAGCGCTCTTGGAATCGAGGGCGCCGGTGGGCTCGTCGGCCATAATCATGGTGGGGTCGGTGACGAGCGCGCGAGCCGCGGCGACGCGCTGCTGCTGGCCGCCGGACATTTGGTAGGGATACTTGTCGAGCACCTGACTGATGGACAGGCGCGCTGCCACATCCTGCACGCGGGTCGAGATCTCTGCCGAGTTTGTGCGGGCGATGGTGAGCGGCAGGGCGATGTTCTCGCGTGCCGTGAGCGTATCGAGCAGGTTGGAGTCCTGGAAGATAAAGCCGAGCTCCTCGCGGCGGAACTGCGAAAGCTTAGCCTGCTTCATGCGTGTTACGTCCTGCCCGTTGATGCGGATCGTGCCGCTCGTGGCGCTATCGATGGTCGACACGCAGTTGAGCAACGTCGACTTGCCCGAGCCCGAAGCGCCCATGATGCCGACGAATTCGCCGCGGTTGACGGTAAAGCTGACGTCGTTGAGCGCGCGGGTCACGTTGCCCAGCGCTCCGTATACCTTTTCGAGATGAGCGACCTCCAGTACCGAGGTCGCCATGTGCGTGGTTTGCATACCGAGTCCTTTCTTGCAATTAGTCTACGGCATCTATAGTCGCAAGAAGACGAGTCGGCTACCATCGATATGGCTTACGCTTGCCTTACCGTTGTGTAAGGTACGAGTAGCCACCCTGTCACGTGCTGATATTGAGAGAGGACTCCTGTTGAAGACTGTTCATGTTGCCGCTGGGATCATTCGCAAGGAAGGATCCGATGAGCTGCTTGCCGTGCAGCGCGGCTACGGCGACATGCAGGGACTTTGGGAGTTCCCCGGCGGCAAGCTCATGCGCGGCGAGTCGCCCGAGGACGCCGTGCGCCGCGAGCTCATGGAAGAGCTGCAGGTCAAAGTCACCAACCTGCGCGATTTCTATACCGTTGAGTATGACTACCCCGATTTTCATCTCTCGATGGAGTGCTACTACTGCTCGCTCGCCGATGAATCCGATGAACCCCAGAAGCACGACCGTCAGCTCGATATCCGCTGGATTCCGCGCACCTCGCTTGCCACGGTTGAGTGGATGCCCGCCGACAAGGGGCTCATTGATGCTCTGATTGAGTTGAAGGAAGACCGGCTCGAGGCCAACGGCGCCGCCGATGACGCCGCGCCCAACACAGCCGACAAACCCGCCACCAAGCCCAAGCGCGCACCTAAGCGCCGCAGCAAGAAGCGTCCCAAGCCCGGCCTGCTCGACGGCATCGATACCTCGGACCTCTCCGCTGACGAGCGCGAACTGGTCCGCCGTCGCGCCGCCATCAAAAAGTCCATGAAGGGCAACAAGCGCGCCAACACCAAGCCCGAGCTGCTCGTTCGCCAGCGCCTGCGGGCAGCAGGCCTTACGGGCTATCGCTTGGAATGGAAGGTTCCCGGCAAGCCCGACATCGCCTTTCCCGGGCGCAAGATCGCCATCTTCGTCAACGGTTGCTTTTGGCACCGCTGCCCCAAGTGCAACCCGAGCCAGCCCAAGCGCAACGTTGAGTTTTGGGGGGCAAAGTTCCGTCGCAACGTCGAGCGCGACCGCGCTGCCGTGGCAGCACTCACTCAAATGGGCTGGACGCCCATAACCATCTGGGAATGCGAGCTCAAAAAAGACCGTATCGACGCCACGATGGAAAAGGTCATCGAGCAGGTGCGCGCCGCAGAGCCGCAGCGCTAACAGCGAGCCGTCCACACGCCCCACACAGGCGAGCCACATCCGCGTCACAAACCTTAGAAAGGCCTTAAGCTCAAAACCTTTCAAGAGTGTTACTCGATACCTCTGACCTGCGGTTTCATTGTAACACCAAACCAGGTTAAGCCTTTCTTTAGCGCTTCTTTGCAGCAGCCGCGGCATAATACTGCCAACGCACGGGACCTAGCAGCACACCCCGTGCGCAACCTTTTGGTGGACATCGAGGAGGCCGCATAAGCATGCATTCTTCCAATGACGCAGCACAGCAGCCATCCCTAACACATGCAGACCTTTTCTCCTTCCCCCCGACACAGAGAAACGGCCTCCTCGACTCCCCAACCACAAAAGCCAAACGCTCAACCGACCAGAGCCACAACTTACGAGCATCGTTCGAAAAGCTCCAAGCATCTCTAGACAAAACCTTCCCCAACCAAGCCCGGGCATACTAACCCCTCATCAACAAAGAAGCCCTGACGCCCAACCCATTTCCGCCCTAACGCCACAAGGGCGACGACCTCGAGTAGATCAACCTGGGAGGGACGAGGGCTTAGTTCCCCAATCTTTCCGCAGGGGGCAAAAAGCCTCGCCGCACGAAGTGCGCAGCGAGGCTTTTTGCATGCCCGAGGACGATTGGGGAACTAAGCCCTCGTCCCTCCCCGGGATATGTAGCGAGTCGGAGTACCCTTGCTGTTACTCTGCTTTGCCCACAGAGTTGAGGTTGGTCATGCGGATCTTAACCAGCTCGGTGATCTCACGCATGCCCTCCTTGGCCGGCTTCTTGGGATCGAAGCAGGCGGGGTTCTCGGCCATGTAGGCCATGAAGCCCTTGGTGTAGGCCTGACGCAGCTCGGTGGCGTAGTTAACCTTGCAGATGCCGTTCTTCACAGCCTCGGCAACCTGCTCATCGGGCACACCAGAGGTGCCGTGCAGGACCAGCGGCACGTCGACGGCGTCGCGGATGGCCTTGACCACGGACTGCTCGATGTGCGGATCGCTCGTGTACACACCGTGGCTGGTGCCAACGCCAATAGCGAGAGAGGTGCAGCCGGTACGCTCGACGAACTCCTTGGCCTCGGCCGGATCGGTGTAGGGGCTCTCGCCCTCAACCGCGGGACCGTCGTCCTCCTTGCCGCCAACCTTACCAAGCTCAGCCTCGACGGGCACGCCCATGGCGCGGCCAGCGTCGGCGACGGACTTGGTCAGAGCGATGTTGTCCTCGAAGGACTCGTGCGAGCCGTCGATCATGACAGAGGTGTAGCCCGTGCGGAAAGCCTGCATGCAGCGGTCATAGCCATCGCCGTGATCGAGGTGCAGAGCGACGGGCACGGAAGCGCGCTCGGCGGCAGCCTTGACCATGCCGTAGAAGTAGTCCAGACCAGCGGTCTTGATGGTGCCCGGGGTGGTCTGCATGATGACGGGGGACTTGGTCTCCTCGGCAGCGGCCAGAACGGCCATAACAAACTCGAGGTTCTCGACGTTGAACGCGCCGACGGCGTAGTGGCCGGCCTGAGCGTCCTTGAGCATCTTTTCGGTGGTAACAAGTGCCATGAGCGTTTGCTCCTCTCCCTCGCCCGCATCTGGACATCGGGCGTAGTTGTTCACAAGGCGTTTTACCTTGCGTTTTACTGCGCTCATTGTATGAAATTCAGCGGCTTTACACGCGCGAGATATTGAGCCCATGCAGGTCAATACCGTCGTTTTTGAAAAGTAAACGGAAGGAATTTGAGCAGAGTGGACATGTTCGATATTGAATTTTAGGCGTTCAGCGTCTTTCTTTTATAGAAAAGATAAGTAATCGAAAGGTATTTTCTTACTCAAAAAGAAAATGAACGAAAATAGAGTCAACACAATTCCTGCAAATTTCAGACGATGATGGAGCAGATATGGCCCACGCAACAACCCGAGCTTTCGCCGACGAGCGTCGTTCCGCCATCATGGAGATGCTCGATCATAATGCCTCGGTGCAGGTAGCAGAAATCGCCCAGACCTTTGGCGTGTCCTCCGTCACCGCCCGCGCCGACCTGGACGCGCTCGCCGAAGCAGGCAAGCTGCGCCGCACGCATGGCGGTGCCGTATCGCTCCACAAACGCCTGACCGTCTCCACGCAGGATCGCCGCATCAACGTCAACGTCGCCGCCAAGCAGGCCATCGCGCAAAGCGCCATCGAGCTCGTCAATGACGGCGACACGTTGCTCGTCGACTCGGGCACCACGGCGCTCGAGTTCGTCCGGCTCCTCGATCAACGCGACGGTATCACCGTCATCACAGCAGACATTACCATTGCCGATTACATCGACGAGAGCATGCCCTCGGTCGATGTCGTCATGCTGGGCGGGGCGTTGCGCAAAGGCCATCGTTATTTGTACGGACCGCTCACTATGCAAGCGCTCCAAATGGTCCATGCCGATCTTGCCGTCATGTGCCCTGGCGCTTTTGTCCCCAGCTGCGGCTTTACGACCGACTTTCCCCAGATGGCCGAGACCAAAACGGCTATGATCGCCGCGGCCCATCAAAGCGTCGCCCTCATGGACGCCAGCAAGGTTAACGGACGCGGCATGTACCGCTTTGCCGAGCTTGCCGATGTCGACTCCATCGTGATGGACCGTGACCCCGACCATGCCGTCGCCACCTCGATCGCCGAGGCCACTGACAGCTCACGTCCAGCCCTCGTCATCGCCGGCGCTTAAACAAAAACCACCACAAAGGTGCCTGTCCCCTTTGTGGTGGTTGTGATGGTTGAGCGTCAAAAGTGAATGTGTCGCTACTTGGAAAGCTCGTCGGCGAGGGCCTCGATCTGAGCGCGCGAGGCGTCGTTGAGCGAGCCCAGCACGGTCACCTTGTTCTGCGTCAGGGTGATGTCCTTCATGCCCTCGAGCTCCTTGGTCATAACCTTGGCAGCCGCGGGCGCCCAGGAACCGGACTCGACAAGCGCCACGGTACGGTTCTGGTAGGCATGCTCGGCAAGTGTGTGGATAAAGGTGCTCATGAATGGGAAAATCTCGCCCTGATAGGTGATGGAGGCGAGCACCAGGCGGTCGTAGCGGAACGCATCCTCAACGGCCTCGGCCATGTCGTCGCGAGCCAGGTCAAAGACGGAAACCTTCTGGCCGCGAGCCTCAAGCGCAGATGCAAGCTCCTCGACGGCAGCCTTCAGATGGCCATACACGCTCGCATAGGCGATCGTGATGCCCTCGTCCTCGGGCTGATAGCTCGACCAGGTGTTATAGGTGTCGAGGTAGTAGCCCAGGTTCTCGGTCAGCACGGGGCCGTGGAGCGGGCAGATGATCTGGATGTCCAGGTCGGCGGCCTTCTTGAGGACGGCCTGCACGAACTTGCCGAACTTACCGACGATGCCAAAGTAGTAGCGGCGAGCCTCGCAAGCCCACCCTTCCGGATCCTCGATGTCGTTGGCGCCAAACTTGCCAAAGCCGTCGGCACTAAAGAGCACCTTGTCGGTGGACTCGTAGGAGAAGATCACCTCGGGCCAGTGAACGTTGGGGGCGCCGATAAAGGTCAGGCTGTGGCCGCCCAGGTCGAGCACATCGCCCTCTTTGACGACCATCTTGCGCTCGGGGTAGTCGGTGCCAAAGTAGTTGACCATCATGCGGAAGGCGCCCATGCTAGCCACAATCTGGGCCTGGGGATAGCGCTCCATAAAGGCAGCGATGCCGGCGGAGTGATCGGGCTCCATGTGATGGACGACCAGGTAGTCGGGCGTACGGCCGTCAAGCGCGGCCTCGAGGTTGCCGAGCCACTCGTCAACAAAACCGCCGTCGACTGAATCGGCGACAGCGATCTTTTCGCCCAAGATAACGTAGCTGTTGTATGCCATACCGTTCTCGGACACATCGTACTGGCCCTCGAACAGGTCAATGTCGTGATCGTCGACACCGATGTAGCGGATATCCTTGGTGATCTCCATCAGGCAAAGCCTCCTAGATAGACAAAAGAACCCGTCTATCATAACACTCGCCTTCATAGCCACGGCTATCCGTCAGCATCCTTACCGATTGTAATTGAGGCGGAATATACCGCCGTTGACCTGCGCAAACTATGAGCGCGGTATCGCCGTGCTATGTCGAATAATGAGTTGGCCGGGAATACGAATGGCAACGGTTTTGCCCGCCGTACCCGCCTCGGGAACCGCATGCTCAAACACCTCGCGCCCACGTTGATGCAAGTCGAATCGAACGGTCGTAAGCTCGTTATGCGCTACAAAATCATCGAGCGAATCGTCGACGCCCACCACGCTTACGTCCTCGGGCACGCGCAGACCGCTATCGCGCAGCGCGGCAATCGCGCCATTTGCCATCTGGTCGTTTGCCGCGTAAATCGCCGTCATGGTGCGGTCGTGCTCGGCCAGATATCTGCCGGCCTCGTAGCCGCTGTTGGCAGACCAGTCGCCCTCGAGCGGCTCTGCCGGCTCGATGTGTTTACGCTCGAGCGCATCCTGCCAGCCAGCGCGGCGAAATTGCTCGTCGACCGAGAACGACGGGCCACCAATATAGCGAATCTGCTCGTGCCCCAGCTCAAACAGGTGATCCATAAGCAAGAGCGAGCAGCCGTAATGGTCGGAATCGACCGTGGTCACCCGCGGGTGCGCGTACATGGTAACGACGACCGTGCCAATGCCCGGCAGTGGATCAAACGCCTCAAAATCGGGCGCCATGCGGCTCATGCCGATGATGATGCCGTCCACTGGCAATGCGGCCATACGACGCGTGGCCTCGGCAAGCGAAAACTCCTCGGTCTTGGACATCTCGACCAGCGTGATGGCGCAATTATGCTCGCGAGCAGCACTGGCGATGCCGTCGATCATTGAGAGGTTTCCAAACTTGGTGACATCGTTGACGCACAGGCCGACCGAATGGTAACGGCCGTCGCGCAGCGAGCGACCGGCATAACTCGGACGAAAGCCGAGCTCTTGCATGGCGGCCTGCACGCGCTGGCGCGTCTGCTCGTTAACGTTGGGCAAGCCGTTGGCGACGCGCGAAACCGTCTGCTGCGAAACGCCGGCAGCGCGGGCGACGTCGGCCATGGAAACCGGACGCGTACCTGTATCGTTGGACGGGCGCCTTGCCACAGGATCACCTTCACCCTTGCGAGATCTGAATAGCGTGAATGTCGGCCCGGGCAGGAGTTTAGCCCGCGCCGAGGTCCGCTATCGTCGGACGCATGTTAACGTACTCTACTTTTTCAATCCGCATCTCTTCTGCTTTATAAGTCTATACGGCAATACCGTTCACGGCTGAATTTCTACCGATTACCAGATTCTCAAAAAGTGACAAGAGTTGTGTTATGAGTACGTTAACATAGCCCGTAACGTGCGGCATCGTGAACACTTGGTTCATGTCGCTTCAAGTTGTTAACGTACTCATAACGGCGCAAAACTTACCCGTACGCGCCAAGGAAAGGACTCCGATGACCACCCCCGACGAAAAGACACTCGCCACGCTCACCAAGCTGTTTGAGGAGGAGTTTGGGCCCATCGGCGATCGCCAGGTGCTCTATGTGCACGCGCCCGGCCGCTCCGAGATCAGTGGCAACCACACCGACCACGAGGGCGGCCACGTCATCGCCGGCTCGCTCGATGTCGCTGTCGACGGCATCGCCGTGGCAACCGACTCCAACAAGGTCCGCGTCGCCGACGAGGGCTATCCCACGTTTGAGATCACGCTCGACACGCTGGGTATTCAAGAGTCCGAGAAGGGCACGTCTGCGAGCCTCGTCCGCGGCATGGCCCACGAAATCGCTGCTCTGGGCGTTGAGCCCCAGAGCTTCGACTTCGCCTTCACCTGCTCTGTCCCCTCGGGCGGCGGCCTTTCGAGCTCTGCTGCTGTCGAGGCGGCATACGGTCGCGCCATGGAGACGCTCTGGGGCGCACCCGCCATCGAGCCCGTCGCGCTCGCCCAGATGAGCCAGCGCACCGAGAACAACTATTACGGCAAGCCCTGCGGTCTTATGGACCAGGCCGCTGTATGCCTGGGCGGCCTTGCCTACATGGACTTTGAGGATCAAGCCCAGCCTAAGACCCAGAAGCTCGAGCTCAACTTTGAGGATCACGGCTACGCGCTCGTGCTCGTTAAGGTCGGTGCCGACCACGTGGCCGCCACCGACGACTACGCCGCCGTTCCGCGCGAGATGCAAGACATCGCCGCCGAGTTTGGCAAGACACGCCTGTGCGAGGTCGACGTTGCCGACTTTGACGCCAAGCTCCCCGAACTGCGCGCCAAGCTGGGCGACCGCGCCTGCCTGCGCGCCGTTCACTACTGGTATGAAAACGGCCTGGTCGATAAGCGCTGGGCAGCCCTTAACGCCGGCGATATCGATCAGTTCCTGGTCCTGACGCGCGAGTCGGGCGCCAGCTCTGCCATGTACCTGCAAAACGTCGTTGCCAAGCTGGGCTCCGAACAGCCCTCGATGTATGCCCTGGCACTGGCCGAGCATGTACTCGACGGCCGCGGCGCCGTCCGCATCCACGGCGGCGGCTTTGGCGGCACCATTCAGGCCTTCGTGCCGCTCGACCTGGTCGACGCCTTTATCACCAAGATGAACAGCTGGCTGGGCGAGGGCTCTGCCCGCCACTACGCGATTTCTGACAAGGGGGCTTACGCGGCATGGCTGTAATGACTGATGTGCGCGAGGCTGCGCAGGGCCTGATTGAGTATGCTATCCACCGATCGATGGTCGGACAGGACGACCGCATCTGGGCATACAACACCATTCTGGAGTGCATCGGCGCCACGGGGCCGGCACTCGACATGGCCTGGGCGCTCCAGGTCGAGAAACTCTCGCTCTTGCACCCCGATACCCTGCCCAACTTTGACCTTGAAGGCACGCTTGCCGCACTTGCCGAGGTCGCCGTTGCCAACGGTGCCGCCGAGGATACGACATCGGGACGCGACCGCATCGCCATGCGCATCATGGGCACGCTCATGCCGAGGCCTTCGGTTGTAAACGAGGAGTTCAACGGACGTATGGGCGTCAACGAGCCCCGCGCCGCGACCGACTGGTTCTACGGCCTGTGCTGTGACGCCGGTTACGTGCGCCGCGCCGCCATCGCGCGCAATATCAAATGGAGCACCCCCACCAACTGGGGCGACCTCGAGATCACCATCAACCTGTCCAAGCCTGAGAAGGACCCGCGCGATATCGCCGCGGCCGGTGCGGCCAAGAACACGGGCGAGAAGTATCCCGCCTGCCAGCTGTGCATCGAAAACGAAGGCTACCCTGGACGCTCCGCCGCAACCGACGGCGGCGCCCACCCCGCCCGTCAGAACCTGCGCGTTATCCCCATCCAGCTCGACGGCGAGCGCTGGGGCTTCCAGTACAGCCCGTATGCGTACTTTAACGAGCACTGCATTGCCATGAGCTCCAAGCATCGCCCGATGCACGTGGATCGCAAGAGCCTGACCTGCCTGCTCGACTTTGTCGACCTGTTCCCGCACTACTTTATCGGCTCCAACGCCGACCTGCCCATCGTGGGCGGCTCGATTCTGTCGCACGACCACTTCCAGGGCGGCGCACACGAGTTCCCCATGATGCATGCCACCGAAGTCTCGCAGTTTAGCGTGCCCGGCTTTGACCAGGTCAGCGGCACCGTGTTGCAGTGGCCGCTTTCGGTGCTGCGACTGCGCTCGCACGACCGCGCCCAGTTGCTCGACGCTGCCGAGAAGATTATCCTCGCCTGGCGCGAGTGGACCGACGAGTCTGTGGGCGTTATCGCGCACACGGCCGACGGCGTAGCGCACAACACCGTGACGCCCGTCATCCGCCGCGTCGACTCCCGCGGCAACGCCGGCGGCGAGATCTACGAGGCCTACCTAACGCTTCGCTGCAACATCACGACCGGCGATCATCCGCTGGGCGTATTCCACCCGCATGCCGAGTATCACCATATTAAAAAGGAGAACATCGGTCTGATCGAGGTCATGGGCCTGGCGATTTTGCCGCCGCGCTTGGTTCCCGAGCTCGGCGTTGTCCGCGAGCACCTGCTGGCGGCTAAAGCCGATACCAGCTACGACCTTGCCGGCGCGCTCGAGGGCGACGACCTTTGCCGCAGCCACGCCGCATGGGCCGAGGACGTCTTTGCCCGCCGCGCCGATGAGCTTACGGCGGATAACGCCATCGATATCCTGCACGAGGAGGTCGGCGTGGTGTTTGGCCACGTGCTCGACAACGCCGGCGTCTTTAAGTGGGACGAAGCCGGCCGCGCCGCCCAACAGCGCTTTATCGACTCGCTGTAATGATCCCTTGGGGACGGAGGAAAACGGATCATTTCGTCTTCAAGACAACGGCGCCCGCCGGCAACATCGCCGGCGGGCGCCGTTTTTTGAGTGTAGTCATTGGGGTCATTCTTAAGGGGCGTTCTTAAACGACTAGTCATTAAAGAGCGTCCCCGATGACTACTTGCGACAAGGCAACGCCGATGTTTTGGCAACGACAGCGAAAACGCCCCTAAGCGAGCAAGGTGACGTGAAAGAGGAGGGCATTGACCTTTTGGTCATGCCCGACGATTGAACGTCAGATTGCCGCTTAGGGGCGTTTGCAGCGTCGCGCCGTTACGCGGTTTGGTAAAACCGCGTAACCCTACAGTTCAGTCACGACAACGCCGTTGTAGATCTCGTCCCAGCGGTCCATGACCAGGTGGCCGGTCTTGGGGTCCATGGCGTTGAGCTTGCCGCAGGTATTGGCAGTCTTGAGCACCGTGACGTCGTCGGCACCGGCAGCAATGGCATGCGCAAAGCCGGCGATAGTCGAGTCGCCGGAACCTGTCGCGTTCACAGCCGCAATCGCGGGCGTCTTGGCGCGGAACGCGCGACCCTCATGGAAGCCCACCGAACCGGTAGCGCCCATTGAAACGACAACCCAGGGAATACCGGCAAAGCGGCCATCGGCGGCAAGCGCCTCGCGCAGGGCATCGACATCATCGGTCGTAAAGGACGTACCCAGCAGGCCGTTAATCTCGGTCAGGTTGGGCTTCACGAGCTCGGGCTTGGCGTCGGACTCCAGCGCGGCCTCCAGCGATGCACCCGAGGTGTCGAGCAGCACCTTGGCACCCGCCTCCTCGGCGATCTTGACGAGCTCGGCATAGTAGCCGGCATCGACGCCACGCGGCAGCGAGCCCGAAAGCGTCACAACGTTCGCCTTCGCTGCAAGCTCGGCGAACTTGGCCGTAAAGGCCTCGAGCTCGGCCGGGGCAATCTGCGGGCCGCTCTCCAGCAGCTCGGTCTGATTACCCTCGTGCAGGATATTCAGGCAAATGCGCGTCTCACCGGCGATGGGCACAAAGTCGTTCTTGACGCCGTCGGCATCCATAAGCTCGGCCATATAGGCACCCATGTGGCCGCCAAGCAGGCCGGTCGCAAGCACATCGTCGCCCAACTGCAGCAGCACACGACTCACGTTGAGACCCTTGCCACCAGCGGTCTTTTCGGGCGTCACGCGGTTAACATCGTCGATGACCAGCTTGTCGAGCTGATAGCGCGTATCAATCGACGGGTTCATGGTAACGGTCAGAATCATATTGAACTCCTGTTTAGAAAACCGGCCCGCGCCCCCTCACAGAAACGCGAGCCGTCAATTAAAAAGCTGCAGAATGCCAGGTACCGCCAAAACGAAGCACACAAGCTCAGCAAGCAAAAGTGTTATCGGAGCAGCTCGCCCGCCAGATGGCTTCGCAGCGTCGACTGGTCTGGCGTTCGGTAGAACGCCGGAACCCCACTAGTCGTGGTATTCGCCGCGGTCCCACTTCTCCAGGAACTCGTCAAAGAAGTGCGGGTCAGCCTGAGCCTCGGCGTCGGCCTTGTTGCAGGCATCAATCTTGGCAATCAGGGCATCGTGCTCGGGAGTCTTGTCGTAGGGCTCCTCCAGGAAGGCAAGCATGATATCGGCCATCAGGAACTCGCCGGTGATCTTGCCGCCAAAGCCCACGATGTTGGCGTTGAGCTCGCGACGGGCATACAGGGCAGAGGTCATGTCGCGAACCAGGGCGCAGCGGGCGCCGGGAACCTTGTTGACGGCGTTGGTGATGCCGATGCCGGTGCCGCACAGGGCCACGCCAAAGTCGGCCTTGCCGCTGGCAACAGCCTCGCCCACGGCCTTACCGTAAATGGGATAGTGCGTACGGGTGTGGCTGTAGGTGCCGCAGTCAAGCACCTTGTAGCCAGCCTGCTCCAGGCGGTCGGCCAGATAGATCTTCTCGTCCGTAACGATATGGTCGCAACCGATTGCGATGGTCTTCTTCATCAGAACGTCCTTTCGTCTGAATTCACAAGTTGAGATAGAAGTTCGAGTTCTCGGTGGCTCTCGTTAGGCCATCTTATTGAGCATGTCGACACGGATCTGGTGACGGCCGCCGGCGTACTGGGCGCGCAGGAACTCGCGGGCGATCTTCTTGGCGACCTCGGTGCCCACAACGCCCGGGCCCATGGTGACCATGCGCGAGCCGTTGTGTTCGCGGGTCATGTAAGCGGAACGCTCATCGGAAATGTTGGCGACGACCATGCCCTTGATCTTGACGGCGGCCATATAGGAGCCGACGCCGTACTTATCGAATGCGAAGCCCTGGGAATCCTTGTGCTCCAGCAGGTCCTTGGCAACGGCGGTGGCGGAATCGACAAAGTCCGCGGCAGGGGTCTCGGAATAGTCGACGACCTCGTGACCGTCGGCGATGAGCATCTCCTTGATGGACTCCTTCATCGACATACCGTCGGCATCGGAAGCGATTACAACTCTCATGACATCCTCCTTGAGAGATACGCAGGTGCGTAGTTTCTGTTTGGAAGTGTTGAATCGCGTTCAGGTCCGGGCATCTGAATGTGCGGTTCTTCACTGTTCATGTTTATTTGAACACATTCGAACATTAACTGCAACAATAATTTGTTTGTCTTTGTTCTTTTTTGAACAAATACCGTTCGCGGATGGTTGCTGACCGTTTGGACTCAGAAAAGGCCCGGCTTACCGCGCATTCAACAATCAGAACCACCCTTAAAAAGGGTGGTTTGCTCTTAGGGTATAACCCACGGGCC